>JBBRQM010000027.1:0-39564 GCA_038226395.1 Pyrinomonadales bacterium
AAATATAATGACCGTGTTAGCAGCGCGGGCAGGATTATTTTGTATTTTCGCTCTCTGTGTCATCATCGGTGTCGTGCCCGCCAGTGCCCAGTCTCCTGAACCTCCGCAAGACATCCTTCTAAAACAGGACGAAGCCGACTTCGTGCATTTTGGCGACCTCATCGACGTCAATTTCGCAAATGGATTCGAATATAACTGGCGTGGAGGCATTACACCTGAGGGGTTTCTCGACGGATTGGACGGTCTCGGCGAACGCGTTTACGCCCTTTGCCGCAGCGAGAAAGAAATCGCGGATAATATATCAAAGATTTATGGCAAGATATTGCGCAATCCAAAAGTCGAGGTCAGGATCCTGGATCGTTCGAACCGGGCGGTTGTTCGGTTGAGCGGGGCTGTAAAGTTTAATCAGCGATTTCAGATAAAGCGTTCGGTTCACCTTAGAGAACTGCTTGTTATCGCCGGCGGGGTTACGGACGAGGCTAGTGGGGAAATAACCGTCTTCAGGCCGGGAAACTTAGGCTGTGTCAGGTCTACATCATCCGAAAAAACAGAAAATGCATTGTTGGCACCGAATGGCAACGGCTCGCAAATGCTAAACATCACAATCAGTGCACTATTGAGCGGGTCGTTAGCGGCGGATCCTTTGATCCTAAGCGGCGACATAATCAGCGTCGAAAAGGCAGTTCCGATTTACGTTATCGGCGCTGTAAACAATCCACGGCAAGTTTATTCGCGTTCGGAGATAACATTGACGCGAGCAATCGCAAGCGCGGGCGGATCAGCAAAAGATGCCATAGACGATATCACGATCTTTCGGCGTGAAAATGGAGAATCGCGTGTGATCGGGGTAAATCTCGCCAAGGTAAAGAGCGGAGAATTAATTGACGAGGTTTTGAAGCCATTTGATATAATAGATGTTCCGCGCAGAGGCGCGGGTAAAAGACAATACCCTCCGGTTTTGGATCCCGGTTTGTTAAACGAGCCGAGATCGGCTAATCCACCGCTCAGGGTTATTGATTAGGTTTTCGATTTAATGAGTTACTGAATTAGTATTTGGACAATAGATGTTAAATAAAAATAAAAAATTTGGACGGCGTACAATCGCTCTTTTTTGGCTTTTGTTGGTTGGCATTGTTATTGGAACGCTGATCTATTTTGAGCAGATCTCGATCCTTTATGTATTGGCTACATTGGCCCTGGTTACATTGCTGTTGATCGTGGGCTTTGCCGATCTCGAAGGCGTAAAAAGGACTGATAGCGAAACATCCGGTTCGGAGACGTAGATTTATCAGATGAAGGAGTTTCTGATAATAGTAATTGCGGGGATATTGGCTGCTTGCGCGGCGGTAAATATATTTGCAAACTCTGCCGTAAATGCCGAGGCTCAACATCTGCGCTGGAATAATAGGACTATCAAAATCGCTGTATCAAACTCGCTCCTTCAGCAAAGCACAAATATCAAGCTAAACAGCGACGTAGCAGTTGCGATACGCCGGAGCCTTGAAAAATGGGCCGACACAGCCGATATTGAGTTCTTACAGGATGTTTCGGACAAACAGAGCGTCAGCCCCAATGGCGTAGCCGGTGACGGCATCAGCCTCATTACCATCGCTCAAACACCGGAAAATGTGCTTTTCTTTCTCAAGGACGCCAATACAACCTCGGCGAAAACACGTGTTTTTTACAATCGCCGCGGCATTATTACCGAGGCCGATATAGTATTAAACCCCTTTCAGCAATTCTCGACTGACGGCACGTTTGGCACTTTTGACCTCGAATCGGTTTTGACCCACGAGATCGGCCATCTACTGGGTCTTCGGCATTCCAGCGTTCTCGGTGCGGCGATGCTTGACGGCATGGGGATGAACGGCGTTTTTGGTATCCGGGATTCCGGCGGCCGCTCATTGGCAGAGAGTGACATTGCCTCGATACGCGAATTATACGGGGCAAAGACGGGAACTGACGACTGTTGTGCCCGAATCAACGGGAAGTTGACCGGACTCACGGGACGCCCTTCGAGTAATATTAATGTCTGGGCAGAAGAGGTAGAGACCGGCCGTATTGCTGCCCAAATAAATACTGCAAGCGACGGGAGTTTCAGTCTTGGAGGGCTTCGTGCAGGAAATTATGCCCTATATTGGAAAGCTGTTGATAACCGGTCCAAATCGTCCTTTGGTCAAGTTGGCACGATTTCTCTCGAACCCGGCGAGAGTCGTAGCCTGGCCGGAAAGATCGTAAATGAACCGTCTGCGCTTGCGTTAACACAGGTCGGATTTAATGGACAGCTCGCGGATCTCGCGGTTCCATTGAGTGCGGGGAGATCATATACCATGTATCTTGGCGGACAAAACTTAAAGGCCAAAGGTTTGTCTATCGAGTTTAAATCACCCTTTTTGTCCGTTTCCAAAAACTCAATCATCTCGCATGATTATGGTGACGACATCTCGGTCATTAGTTTTGAGATCAATGTCAATGCGGATATTCCGCCCGGTGATTACAGCATTTTTGTAACCGGTGATCGAGGAGAAAAAGCATGTCTCATCGGGGGATTGACGATAAACAAATCCGTCAATGCAGTGTCGGACGGCCCGATTTTAAAAGATTGAACTTTACTTAGTCAGCCGGTTGCTTTTTAATTTGTTCCTGTGGATAATGATTTTGTTCACCTCCCGGTGAACATCGGCCACTTCGGTGGCCACGGGGCGACGGTGTGGGAGACGTCGCCCCATTTAATTTGCTTCTATGGGAACTTGACCTTAGAAATCATCAGCGTAAAATTTATTTGTTCCAACAGAAAAATGAATTGTCATTTTTCTCAGGACTGTATTGATTGCGATAATAATCTCTTGTGAATTTGCAAAACCGCGGGTGCAACACGCCCGGCGGTCTTTTTGTTTTTTGGAGATATGAAGTCTGTCGAACCCAGCAGATTCAAGAAATGGCTCTACAGCGGCAGCGTGAGTGAGATCGAAGGACCTGCGGCGCCCGAAGGCAAACATCACAGCCATTCGTGGTGGAAGGTGATGTGCCTGACGGGCGTCGATTATTTTTCGACGCTCGGTTACCAGCCGGGGATCGCTTTTCTAGCCGCAGGAGTACTCTCGCCGGTCGCAACGCTAATCCTCGTCTTATTGACTCTCTTCGGCGCCCTACCGATCTATAGCCGCGTCGCCAAGGAGAGCCCGCATGGCGAAGGGTCGATTGCGATGCTCGAAGCATTGCTTTCACGTTGGAAGGGCAAGCTTTTTGTGCTTGTTCTGCTAGGTTTCGTCGCCACTGATTTTGTCATTACGATCACCCTCTCAGCGGCTGACGCCACGGCTCACGTTCTCGAAAACCCGTTCGTCCAGTCCACGCTGCCCTTTCTCGCGCATCCGGTTATTGTCACGCTGGCTCTGGTAGCGCTTCTCGGGGTCGTTTTCCTCAAAGGTTTTAAGGAGGCGATTGGCATCGCCGTCGTGCTTGTTGCGGCTTATTTGCTTTTGAACATCGTTGTCCTTGGCCGGGCGGTCATCGAGGTCGTAAATCACCCCGACCTGCTTGTGAATTGGAGGACGGCTCTTTTTGCGACAAAGATGTCAGCCGGCCCGTTTCAGCTTGCGGGTTTTGCGGCAATTATACTCTTGTCGATAACGAGTTTTCCGAGGCTGGCGCTTGGCCTTTCGGGATTTGAGACGGGCGTTGCGGTGATGCCGCTGGTCAAACGCCCAAACCGCATCGGCAACACGCGCAAACTGCTGATTACTGCTGCCTTGATAATGAGTTTTATGCTCATTGCCAGCAGCTTTGTGACCAGCGTCCTGATTCCGCGTGAAGAGTTTTGCCCCCGCGTCGATTGCAGTGGCGAATCGACAGCTCATGAGCCGCCCGCATTTTGCGCCTGCACGCCCGATCAAACGACCGCCAAAGCCACCACCGACGGGGGCAAGGCAAATGGCCGCGCCCTTGCCTACATCGCTCACCTGTATCTGGGCGAATGGTTTGGAACGCTCTACGATCTGAGCACGATATTGATCCTGTGGTTTGCCGGTGCATCGGCGATGGCCGGTTTGCTGAATATTGTTCCGCGATATCTACCTCGATACGGAATGGCGCCCGAATGGTCGCGGGCGACACGTCCGCTGGTGCTGGTGTTTATGGCGATATGCTTTACGATAACGTGGGTTTTCGACGCCAATGTTGACGCACAGGGGGGAGCATATGCAACCGGCGTTTTGGTGCTAATGTCATCGGCAGCGATTGCCGTATCACTGTCGGCGCGGCGGCGAAAAAGTAAATGGACGTGGGCTTTTTGGGTGATCTCGGCTGTTTTTGCTTACACAACAGTCGCAAATGTCATTGAGAGGCCTGACGGCATTAAGATCGCTTCGTTCTTTATATTTGCGATCATCGCTACGTCGTTTATTTCGCGGGCGATGCGCTCGACCGAGATACGAATCGATAAAATAGAGCTTGACGAAGCTGCCCAAGCCTTTATCGATGATCTAAACGACGAGGGTGAGATACGCGTCGTCACAAACCGCCGCGAGACAGGCGATATGACCGAATATCGTTTCAAGGAACACGAGAAACGCGTTGATAATCACATTCCATCATCCGATCCGATTGTGTTCTATGAGATCGAACCGGGAGATTCATCGGAATTTAAGGGCAAGCTCTTTATCCGCGGCGTCGATGTCGAGGGCTACAAAATACTGCGCACTCAGGCACCCGCCGTGCCTAATGCGATCGCCGCCTTTCTGCTGTATCTACGAGACAAAACCGGCAAGATACCGCACGTCTATTTTGGATGGAGCGAGGGCAATCCGATAATGTATCTGGCTCGTTATATTTTGTTTGGCGAGGGCGACACAGCTCCCGTCACGCGTGAGATATTGCGTCAAGCTGAAGAAGACCCCGAGATGCGGCCTAACGTTCACGTAGGCGGCTAAGATGTGCCGTTGGCCCCGTTGGCGATCTCCGAATTCATCTCAATAAAACATGCCCGGCAATAAACTGGGCGTCCCTGACAAGGGTAAAATGGTACGGTCGTCGTTTGCAGGCATCGGGCACAATCGGCTTTTACCTCGATCCGCTGGCGCTTACCAGTTAAGCGTCCGATCTCGATGGCAGCCAGCCTGTGATTTTTCGCATTTTTGCATTCTTTGCAGCGTTTTGGAGGATTTAGCAGGTTTTTGTCGAAGTAAAAGGCCTGTTCGCCTGCTGTCCAGACAAATTCCTGTCTGCAATCTATACAGACGATCAAAGAGTCATCGAAGTCGTTGGTTATTTCAACGTTTTGTAATGAGGCGTTCGTTGCTTTCTCAAAATCGCTGTCTGACATAACCGCTGGCTCCCGTTCTATCCACGCTAACTTCGGCAAAATAGAATTTATGTAGTAGATTTTACAATTGGGGAGTCGCAAAATCACGCGATTTATTCCAAGGGTGAATATATTTGACCTTACAACTATCGGTTTGGAGTGTCAAGTTTTGTAATGGCGGTGGTGCGGCAACATATAGTTGAGTGAATAAATATGAAAGTTTTGGTTGTCGGATCGGGCGGGCGCGAACATGCGATCTGCCGCTCGTTTAGTAAAAGTCCAAAGGTGGCGAAGCTGATTTGTGCGAATGGCAACGCGGGGATTGCTGAGATTGCCGAGTGTGTGCCGATTAAGCCCAACGACATCGCGGGGCTTGTCGCATTTGCGTCGCAGAATGCTATCGACCTGACGTTTGTCGGAGGCGAGACGCCGCTCGCGCTCGGTATTGTCGATGAGTTTGAGAGTCGCGGGCTAAAGATCATCGGACCCAACAGGGAGGCGGCACAGCTTGAATCGAGCAAATCATTTGCAAAAGATTTCATGGCCCGTCACGGAATACCGACGGCGAATTACACGGTCGCGCATACGCCTGAGTTTGCGGTTGACGAACTTGAAAGCGGCGATTTTGGCGACGCGAATTCGCCGGTCGTCGTAAAGGCTGACGGTCTCGCTGCCGGTAAGGGCGTCGTTGTCGCCGCGAACCGGGCCGAAGCCGTCGCGGCGATAAAAAATCTCGAAACAAGCGTCGGTGCGGATGCCGCCGAAAAGATCGTGCTCGAAGAATGTCTTATCGGCAAGGAGGTTTCGCTGCTGATGTTCGCCGACGGCGAAGATTTCGCGTTGATGCCGCCCGTCCGCGATCACAAACGCATTGGCGAAGCCGACACCGGCCCAAACACCGGTGGCATGGGAGCGATCACCGATGCCTCGCTGCTTACTAACGACCAGTTGACCGAGATCGCCGAAAAGATCATCCGCCCGACGCTCCATAATTGCATCCGCGAGGGCTTTCGTTATCGCGGCATCCTCTTTCTAGGCCTGATGATGACCGTCGACGGCCCTAAACTGCTCGAATACAACGTCCGCTTTGGCGACCCCGAAACCCAGGCGATCCTCGTCCGCCTCGACACCGATCTCGTGGATATTTGCGAAGCGATGCTGAACGGCACGCTGGCGAGTCTCGTGATCAATTGGCGTGCGGGCAGCTCCGCCTGCGTCGTCCTCGCCTCAAAATGCTATCCGGGTCAGCCGCAGACCGGCGACATCATCCATGGCCTCGACGAAGTGAAAGCCGTCGCGAACGTCGAAATTTTTCATGCTGGTACAGGGTCTGAACCCCCTGCGTCAGCGGGGAGCCAGATCGTTGAATTATCGCCGACAAACGGGCCACCCGCTCACGCAGGCGGTTCTGACTTTATCACCGCCGGTGGCCGCGTCCTCGGCGTAACCGCAACCGGCGACGATCTTGCCGCTGCATTAGCAAGCGCCTACGCAGCGGTCAGTAAGATCAGCTTTGAAGGAATGCAGTATCGAAGGGATATTGGGAAGTGATGTCCAATGAGATTATTCAGTATCGAATTAATTATTCTTGCTAGTTTCTTGCTCGCAGCTTCGACGATTGGGTCATACGCGCAAAGTGATACGGCGAAGATCACGCCTCAGGAAAATCGCGAGGCGAATCTGCTTGCCCACCGGTTTACTACCCGGCTGTTGCAAACCAAGGACGTAAAGCCTTTGATAAAGGAATATTTTGTTCGTGATTTTATTCAACGTTTAGACTATGACTCAGGCTTTCTCGATAAGCGTCAGATAACCCCAGAGCGACGCCCTGAACTTCCGCGGTTTTATGTTGCAGAAACCAACTGGCTGTATCTCTTAATGCTTTATCAGGGAAGCAAGACTGGCTTAAAAGATGACGATGATGTTTACTTTCCGCCACATGTAAAAAGGATCATAGAGAAAGATCCTGATACTTGGAAAGCTATGGATGAAGTCAAATATTTCGACACTACCGCCGAAGCAACCAGATATTTTGACAATGCGTTGAGACTATTGGAGAAAACAGTTCCTCTACTCCGCAGAGAGGCGATCAAAATAAGGGCGGGACATAATGCCACTTGGAGAAAAACCCGCAGCCAAATGCCAAACGATCGTTATTATAAACCTTGGGCCAGCGTGTGTGATTCGGCTTGCTACGGTTTCTCTAAGGGCACGCGAATGATTGGGGTAGAATTTCCTTTTTTTGACTTAACACTTATCAAAATCAACGGGCGGTTAAGAGTCCTAAACTTTCAGTTCACGGCGGACTGAAGGGACGGCACGAGACCGTCCTTTTTGCTTTTTACCTCGAACCACTACAGGGACATATGCGTGACGGGGTTGGACCAGTCGGATTGACCGGTGGAGCCGCCGAGGGCGCGGACCTGGATGGTGTCAATATTCGTCAATCGACTTTAAGTAACTTTCGAAGTTACGCTTCATTTCGTCCAATGAATCACCGCCGAATTTCTCACGCATGGCGCCCGCGAGGACGATGGCGAGCATTGCTTCGCCGATGACACCGGCGGCGGGGACGGCGGTGATGTCGGAGCGTTCGAAAGCGGCGAGGTCTTCTTTCTTTGTATCTATATCGACGGAGTGGAGCGGTTTGCGAAGCGTCGAGATCGGTTTCATATAGCCTCGAACACGAAGCTCTTCGCCGTTGGTTATCCCGCCCTCGAGACCGCCGGCTCTGTTTGTCTTGCGGGTGAAGGTCTTGTCAGAACCGCCTGCGTGAGCGGGCGGCCAGTTTGTCGATTCTTGTTCAACGATCTGGCCCCCCGCTGACGCAGGGGGTTCTGACCAGAAGATCTCATCGTGGACCTCGGAGCCGCGCTTGCCGGCGTTGGCGACACCGGTTCCTATTTCGACCGCTTTGATTGCATGAATCGACATTATTGCCTGAGCGATCCGGCCGTCGAGCTTTTCATACCACGATGTGTGGGCACCGAGGCCGACGGGTAGACCCTTTGCAACGACCTCGAATATGCCGCCGAGCGTGTCGCCGTCGGTTTTGGCCTGGTCGATGAGGGCGATCATTTCCATCTCGGCTTTTGCATCGGCACAGTTCAGCGGGGAATCTTTTGGTATCGCGGCTATCTCTTCCCAGGTTTTTTCAAGCGGCGCGCTGGGATGGCTGCCGAGTTTTGCAACGTGACTGCGGATCTCGACGCCGAAAGCCGCGAGAAGCTGTTTAGCGATAGCCCCGCAAGCGACGCGGGCGGCGGTCTCGCGGGCAGAGGCGCGTTCGAGAATATCGCGCAGGTCGCGGGCACCGTATTTTTGGCCACCAGCGAGATCGGCATGGCCAGGACGCGGTCTTTTTACCTCTCGCGTGTTTTTTGTGGTTAGCTTTCCCTTACTTACGTGCGGGCTACTGACACTTTCGACTGACATCACATCCTGCCAATGAACAAAATCCTTATTCTCGATGGTCAGGGTAATCGGCGAGCCGAGAGTTTTGCCGTGACGGACACCGGAGAGTATCTCTACAGTGTCGGTCTCGATCTTCATCCTGCCGCCTCGTCCATAGCCCTGCTGACGCCGCCAAAGTTCGTGGTTTATCGCGGCGATATCAATGGGCAGACCGGCGGGAACGCCTTCGACTATAGCGACCAGCGCCTTGCCATGCGATTCGCCTGCGGTTGTGAATTTAAAGAACATAAGATTGTTTCACCACAGAGTCACAGAGAACAAAGAGATTCAATAACAGGATAATCAGGATAAATGCTTTGCTTTATCCATCTTTAAGTTTTCTTCCTCTGTGCTCTCTGTGCCTCCGTGGTGAATCTTCCTTCTGAAAACTATCAAGCCGATGCTCGCGATAATCAATAACCCACCGAGACCGGTTTGCGGGGGCAGCTTTTCGCTGAGCACAAGCCAGCCGATGACTACCGCGATCAGCGGCGTGACGAGCGAGATCATCATCGCTTTTGTCGATTCGATTTTATCCAAAAGCCAGTAATAAAGCCAAAACGTAACGATGGTGCCGGGGATCGTTAGATAAAGCAGACAGACGACCGCACCCCAAGTCCAATGAAATGTAAGCGGGTTGCCCTCGCGTGCGAGGCTGTAAATGATTATTATCGGCAGCCCGCAAATCATCTGGCCAAAAACTAATGCGGCCGGGTGAAACGCACCGCCCTTTGCTTTGACGAGTATAGATGCCTGTGCCGCCGCGTACGAGCCAATTACAACAGCGACGCAGCCGAAAAACGCCATTAGGCTCTGCACCTTTAGCTGATCGTAAAAGATCACAGTGACGCCAACGATCCCCATACAGATGGCGAAGATCTTTAGTCCGGTGATCCGTTCATTTGGCAGGAAGATCCACGCAAGGATCAGTCCAAACACCGTTATAGTTGATTGCAAAACTGCCGCAAGCCCCGATGTAATGTATTGTTCACTCCAAAAGACCATGCTGTAATTGACCGAAAATTGCAGCACGCCGGTGAGAGCGATCAGACGCCACTCTTTCGCTGTTTTTGGCAGAGGTATTTTTTGGACGCGAATAACGACAAAGAGAATCGCAACCGCAAGCAGAAACCGCGACGCCGCGAATGCCATCGGCGGCAAATCGTCGAGGCCGACCTTGATAAATATCCATGTAGTGCCCCAGATCAGGCATAGAATGAGCCAAACAAATATCTTCATCGTTCGAAATTGTTAATTGTCCATTGAATAATTGTTAATTGGTAAATGGATATTCCTAGCCAATTTACAATGGAACAGTTTAAAATTAACAATTCAGGAGTTTTCATAAAAGCTGAGCGACGTTTCGCCTTGTTTAAGGATTCGCCAACGGCGTACGCGGCCTACCAGATCGGGCATATTTTTCTTTGTGTGATGCTCGACGACGAGCACGCCGACGTCATTAAGCAGCGTTGTGTTAAATCCAAATTCGTGCAAGACGATCGAATAATCGGCTTCGTATGGCGGATCATAGAATGCTATGTCCCAGCCGGTTGCGTGCTCTCGACCGGTGAAATTTTCGGCGTCGAGGCCGAGGATGTCGGTGCTTGATTCGGGAATGTCGAGTTTATCGAGATTCTCTTCGATCAACGCGCAGGACTTTTTTGAACGGTCAACAAACGTGACAAAGGCAGCACCGCGAGACAGAGCTTCGATGCCGATCGCGCCGGTCCCGGCGCAGAGATCGAGAAAGCGAGTTTCGTCGTCGATGCGCGGAGCGAGAACATTGAATAAAGTTTCGCGCAAACGGTCGGATGTCGGCCGCGTCTTGTTGTCAAGGGGGCTTTTGAGCACACGGCCACGATAAAGTCCGGAGATCACTCGCATAAAGATTCAGAGTGCAAGCTTTAGCTTGTTCTTGTCTAATGATAATAAAAAGCCCAAGCTAAAGCTTGCACTCTGAACAACTATCCAATTCCGCCGAGGTGCATTCGTTTATCGGAGCGAACGACTTTGACCATCGCTGAGGTTTCCGGTGACATTCGGCGTTTTGTGAGATATTCCGTGGCCTCATTTCGGGCGGCGATGAGAATATCAAGATCGCGGACAATGTTGCCGATGCGGAAATTTTGAATGCCCGATTGCCGTGTGCCTAGTATCTCGCCCTGGCCGCGTAATTCAAGATCCTTTTCGGCGATCTTAAAGCCGTCGGAGGTGGCCTCCATTATGCCAAGCCGTTCCTTTGCTATGGCGGTTTTTTTGAAGTCTGTCAGCAGAACGCAAAAGCTCTGGTCGGCACCGCGGCCGACGCGTCCGCGCAGTTGGTGAAGCTGCGAGAGGCCGAACCGCTCGGCGTGTTCGATGACCATCAGAGAAGCATTTGGAACATCGACACCCACTTCGATCACTGTCGTCGAGACGAGAATATCGAGCTTTCCGGCGACAAAATCCTTCATGATCTCTTCTTTTTCCGCCGGTTTCATCCTGCCATGAAGCAGTCCGACCGTGTATTGCGGGAAAATGCGTGTTCGCAGGTCTTCGTACATGATCGTCGCGGCTTTGAGATCCACCTTTGCCGATTCCTCAATCAGCGGGTAGACGACGTAGATCTGACGGCCGAGTTTTATCTCGCGTTCGATGCCTTTGTAAACACCGTGGCGCTGATCCTCACCGAGGACGACGGTCTTGATCGGCGTGCGCCCGGGTGGTAATTCGTCTATGATCGAAACATCAAGATCACCGTAAACGGTCATCGCGAGCGAACGGGGGATCGGGGTCGCGGTCATCACAAGAACATCGGGATTAAAGCCAGAGGCTCGCAATTGGGCACGCTGAAGCACGCCAAAACGATGCTGTTCGTCAATGACGGCGAGGCCGAGGCGGTCAAATTTGACGCTTTCCTGAATGACCGCGTGGGTGCCGATGACTAGGTTTATCTCGCCTGATGCCAGGGCTTCGTAGATCTTTCGTTTTTCGGCCGCTTTTGTGCTGCCGATGAGCATCTCGACCCGGTAACCGGTGTCGGCAAAGATCGCCCGTGCGTTACGCGTATGCTGTTCGGCGAGAATTTCGGTCGGGGCCATCAGTGCGGCCTGATAACCATTTTCCATTGTGGCAAAGATAGCCAGAAACGCGACGATCGTCTTGCCGCTCCCGACATCACCTTGGATGAGCCGATTCATCGGAGCATCCGATTTGAGATCGCCAAAAATCTCGCCAATCACTTTTTTCTGCGCCGCGGTGAGCGTGAATGGCAAGATTTGTTTTAGCCTTTGTTTTGTCGCGTCGGTTATCTCGATCACCGTGCCTTTTGGTTCCTTTTGGCGTTCGCCTCTCAGAAGCTGCATTGAAAACGACAACCAAAAAAACTCATCAAAGATCAAACGTCTATGTGCCGCACTTCGGAACATTTCGTAGTCGGTTATCGATGAATCGTCGGGTGGAAAATGAATCTCGGCCAAAGCCTGGGATCGCTCGATGAGGGTTTGGCGAGCGAGCAGTTCGGTCGGTAGATCGTCGGCAACCGACGAGCGGTCAAGGATTCTTAAGACGCCGTGAATTATCTCGCGGAGGCGTTTTGTCTGAAAAGGTCCAAGTTTGCGATAGATCGGAACCTTGCCGGTATGGACCGTTGCAAGCGCGGGATCGCCGGTGTCGTCGTCGAGATCGTCATCTTCCGTCTTAGCCCGCGATTCCTTACCACTATTCGGATTCCCGTCCTTTAAGAGGCCGAAGGAATCGACGTCCTTCTTACTTGAAAGTATCTCGAGTTCCTCGGGTTTTGTGAGCTTGAGGGTTAGCTGTCCTCGTTTATCCTGTTCCCATTTGCCGTACGCTACGAATCGCGTTCCACGCGGGAACCGTTCCTCGTACCAACTAACAATCGACTTGGCATTCTTGCCAGAGATGAACCATTTGATCGCAACGGGCTTAAATCGGCGTTCGGCGTCGCCTCCATTGATCTCAAAAAGGAAGAGAGCGGGTTTTCGCGGATCGCGGTTTCGCCCGACTTGTATGCCGACAGAGCCCCGGACGTAGATCTCGACGGCGGCTTCCATTCCGTCCTCTAATTGATCGATCGAGAGAAATTTTGAACGATCCTCGTATCTCGCGGGGAAGTAATTGAGCAGATTCTCGACCGTCGCGTCAGCCACGTCGGTTTTTGCGACAAATCCGGCAATGGCGACCGCCAGCTTTCGCGACATAGCCGACGAGAGCCGCGCGACGTCGTGGCTGTGGAGTTCGATGATCGGCGTATCCAGCGTGAGCGTCATCACATCCTACGTTTTTAGAGTAAACGGATTAAAATCAGTGTCACGGTCGTAATAGTCCTCGTGCTCGACACGTTTTAGAAATGCGACGACCTTGTATGTGAGCGGCGTGGCGAGCACTTCCCAGAGCACTTTAAGAAGATAATTGCCGATCATCACGCTGACGACTTGTTCGTTAGACCAGGTGCCGAGAAATGCGAGCGGGTAAAAGATGAGGCTGTCGACGGCCTCGCCGAGAGCAGTTGAGCCGATCGTCCGTGTCCAGAGGTATTTACCATCGGTCGCTATTTTCATCTTTGCAAGGACAAATGAATTTGCAAATTCTCCGGCCCAAAATGCTAGCAAAGACGCCAGCACTATCCGCCATGTTTGGCCAAAGATCATATTGACAGCCGCATTACTCTCCGCCGACATCGTGTGAGCGGGCGGGAGACTCGTGACGATGTAGGACATCACCGATGCGAATGCCAACGCTCCAAAACCGGCCCATATTACGCGCCGTGAGCGTTTATAGCCGTAAACCTCAGTCAGAATATCGCCAAAAAAATAGCTGATCGGGAAAAAGAGCACGCCGGCGCCGTAGATGTATTCGCCGATCCAAGGCAATGTGACATAAGAGACCTTTTGCACGCCGATCAGATTGGAGCAGAGCAAAATGGCGACAAATGCGGCCATGATAAGGTCAAAGTATTTGTATTGTCTGGTGTCGGTCATCAGCGAGGATTGTAACAAAAAAAGGAAGCCAGTCCATTATTTGGATAGCTTCCTTAGGGAAAAATAGCGAAAAGTTTGTTACGCCAAATCGTTGACGTGTCTGGTGAGACGTGATTTGTAACGAGCAGCCGTATTTTTGTGAATAATGCCTTTGTTCACGGCTTTGTCGATCAACGACACGGTTGGCTGAAGCAGCACACCACTCTCTTTTTTGTCTTGTGCCACGACTGCGGTGCGAAGTTTCTTAATCGACGTCCGCAATTTGCTGCGATTGCTGCGATTTATCTCGTTACGCTTGATGTTTTGCCGGGCACGTTTTTCTGCTGATTTATGATTTGCCATCGTTATTAATTGTCCTCTTAAGACAAACTCAAAATTTTACGCAGAATGGAGGTGTTTGTCAAACCCGGCTATCTTTCAAATCTGGACGCAAGAGTATGCATAAGGTCGACAAAAAGGGTGACAATCGGTGGGTAAAGAAAAAATTCAGGCTCGAAAGTCTTTGAAAACATATCGGGAAGTGCCTTTGCCGCAAAGTTGATTTGCGATCCTATCACGTAGCCAATACCAAGACAGATCAGGAATCCGCCGCCGAGTATCGCCGCTGCCGCGACACGCGAAAACGGCTTAATTTTTCGTTCGTTTTCGTCGAGGATCGAATCGTGGATGTCGTCTTCGGGATCGGTGAAACGCTCAAATCCATCGCGTATGCGTCCAATGATATGAATAATGCTGACAACGAATAGCGAGACGATGATGATCTTTCCAATAGTAGCCGATTCAATAAATATCTTAGGCCTGAGAGCGGTGGACAATGCAGCGGAAACAAATAACGCCACAGCCGGATAGATCACCTTTTGAAAAGCCATCGCCTCGCGACGCTCTTCCTCGATCATCCGGTCGATGATGTCGTTGTAACGCTTTTCATAAACCATTTTCCGCCATCGACGGGCATGGCGATTTGTGGAATCAAAGACAGAGTCGGCGCTTCCATGGCCGTTATATTGCAGATCGATAATGCGGCGGTCGTAGCGGACACGTTCCTTTGCATTGCCGAGTATCTCGTAGGCCTCGGCGATGGCGGCGAATTTTAAGGCTGTTTCTTCCGAACCGTTATTGCGGTCGGGATGCAGCTTTCGCGCCAAACGCCTGTAGGCCGATTTTATCTCGGCGCCAGACGCCTTTGGTGACACTTTGAGGATGTCGTAGTAATTCACCATCGAAACAAGTAATTTATTGGGAAGCAGATCGTCCGGAATCCAAAGACAAACAGTCTCTGAATAATCGGATTATAACATAAATTGCTTGTTTTGCTTCACACGGTTTAATCAAGATTGTCGATCTGGAGGCTGATCGGGTAAGCACCGGCGAGCTTAACGGCATCTATTACGTAAGCCACGCTGCCATAGTTGAGACCGAGCGGAGCTTTGATAAACACGGTGCGTTCTATGCGGTCGTTTGTCGGACGGTTTGGATCGTCGGCGAATGACTCGGAGATGTCACCATTGGCGATCCGCTGGTTAAAAATGTCATTGAGCCGGCGAATCAGATTCGTCGGGTCCCCTGAGGTTCCCATATTGGTTTCCTTGTTCAATTTCAGCGATGAGTCCGCCCTGACGATCACCACCAATGTTTTAGGATTTGGAACGACCTTGTCGATAAACTTAGGTTCTGATGGCACACGAGCCCTGAATCCACTGGGTTTGATCGGTGCGACGACCATGAAAATAATGAGCAGAACGAGTAGGACATCGATCAGCGGCGTGACGTTAATGTTTGGTTTGTTCATCGGCATTCTCCTTTTTAGCGGTCTGGAGAATTAAACACCGAGGATGCCGATTTGTTCCCGGATGAGGCAAACTTACTAAAATTGTCCATTGACGGCGGCGAGTAATGCTTTCGCTTTTACGAGAGTTTCCTCGTATTCGCTTTCGGGGTCGCTGTCGATGACGATACCGCCGCCGACGTTGAAAGTTGCGGTTTGGTCGCGTATGACCATTGTGCGAATCGCGACACTCAAGTCGTAAATCGAGTCCAAAGTCCAAAGTCCAAAGTCCAAAGACCGGTCATAACCGGGGACATAATACCCAATCGCACCCATTGATAGGCCGCGATCAGCGGTTTCGATCCCGTTTATGATCCGCATTGTGCTGATCTTTGGAGCACCTGTGATTGAGCCGCAGGGGAAAACGGCCCGCAGAATGTCAGAGAGTTTCGCATCTGGCCGCAGATCGCCGCTAATTGTTGAACCCAGGTGAAAAAGCGTTGGATGTTCCTCAAGATCGCATAATTTTTCGACCCCGACGCTGCCATATTCACAAACGCGGCCGAGATCGTTGCGTAACAGATCGACGATCATTGTGTTTTCGGCACGGTCTTTTGGGCTATGAAGCAAGTCTTGTCGTAACTGCGCATCTTCGGCTGGCGTTTGGCCCCGCGGTCGTGTGCCTTTGATGGGGGATGTTGTAATAGTTTGCGACGAGCCCTTACTTACGTGCGGGCTACTGACACGCGTGCTACTGACACGAAAGAATCGCTCTGGCGAGGCCGATATAACAGTCGAATCGCGCCGTTTTATAAACGCCGCGAAGGGCGCCGGATGATCGCGACGCAGTCTTTGAAAAATGATCTCCGGTGTTAGTCCATCGGGTAATTTTGCAGCTAGCTGCTGAGTCAGATTTGTCTGATAAGTTTCGCCGCGACGGATTCGTTCTTTTATAGTTTCGATCGCGGCGAGATATTCGTCCTTGGTAAAATTTGAAGTAATGGAGGTCTGTTTATTTGAAATTTCAGATCTGAGATTTGATATATTCCGTTCGATTTTGCGACTGATCGTATCAAATTTATTTGAATCACCAACAATATTTGTCTTTCCAGTGTCGTAATCATGAATTATCAGAGCGTCGAATCGAGCGAGAAATATGTCCGGTTCACATGCAGAAGCCAGCGTGTAAACAAGGGCGTTATTCGCAATGTCGGGTGTTACGCCCTTGCTTACGCGCGGGCTTTTGCAATCGATCCCAAGCAATTTCAGGCCAAAGTCATAGGAGATCGTGAAGACCGCCGCGAATTCGCCTGAAAGTTTTTCATCGAGAATCGATAGCGTTGCGTTCGGATCGTCATTAGAAATTTCCAATACCTCGACAGGCTTGATTCCGGCGATAAGCAGATGTGAGCCGAGGTGACCGACCCCGCAACTGTCGAGGATGCCGACGGTTTCGCGCGATGCCAGATTGAGCAAAGCCGAAACCAGTTCGTCGCCAGTTATATTGATCTCATGCATTGCGGCGATTTTATCACACGACAAAATTTCACTTAAAAGCCGTTTTCGCGTAAGATGATGCCAGTCAAATCTGCAAAAAATATGAATCCTGAGATTAGTGATAGACAGACATTGATACGCGGCCTCGGCTTGGCCGCGGCGGTTTCGGTCATTATCGGCAACGTCATCGGCACCGGCGTTTTCCTGAAAGCCCGCGTGATGACATGCAATGTCGGCAGCCCAACGTGGGTTTTGATGGCGTGGATCGCAGCCGGATTGCTGTCGCTGGCCGGAGCATTGACTTACGCCGAGTTGACCGCGATGAAGCCGCAGGCCGGCGGCGAATATGTTTTTTTGCGTGATGCTTACGGTCGGATATCGAGTTTTCTGTTCGGCTGGATGCAGATGTTTATCGCCAAACCGGGTTCGCAGGCCGCTGCTGGAATGGCCTTTGCGATTGGTCTAAATGACTTTCTCGATAAAAAACTCGAGCAGACGCTGCTCAGTTTTCACATCGGCAGTATGCCGTTTGAGATCACAACGCTCCAGATCGTCGCGTTGATGGTGATAATAATTTTTACGACGCTAAACTGCGCGTCGGTTAGCATCAGTGGCCAAATAGCAACGGTTTTGACGGGCGTCAAGATCGCCTTGATCGTCTTTGTTGGCGTCGGGGCGTTTATCTGGGTTACAGGCGATTTCGCTCATTTTTCGCTGTTAAACTCGGGCGGTGCGTGCGAGGGAGTGGCCGATTCGGTAAAGGTGGGAGCGGTGGGTTACAGTTTTTCTGGCGGCTTTGCTGCGGCGATGCTGGCGGCGCTTTGGGGCTATGACGGTTGGAATAATCTGACCTTTGTTGCCGGTGAAGTAAAAAATCCTAACCGTAATATCCCGCTTGCGATCATTGGCAGCACGATCCTTGTCATTGTGCTGTATGTATTCGTGCACGTTGGCTATTTTTACGTGCTTGATCCAACCACTATCGCGTCGGTTTCGACAAAATCATCGGTTGCCAAGGTCGTTGTCAGCATGTTTTTTGGCGGCAATGCTGCAAGTTTTGCGACCGGTATCGCTGTCGCAGTATTCACTGTCGGATTAATGCTGTCGTCGCTCGGGACACTGCATACATCGATCCTCTCAGGCTCGCGGGTGCCATATGCGATGGCAAATGACGGCCTGATGTTCAAGTCGTTTGGTAAACTCTCGGTAAATCACGTGCCGGTGACCGCCGTTTTGATGCAGGGCGTTTGGGCGTGTCTGCTGGCTCTGACGGGATCATTCGATACGCTGACGGATTATGTGATATTCGGTTCGTGGATATTTTATGCACTTGTCACGTCGTCCATATTTGTCTTTCGCCGCAAATATCCCGATCTCGAGCGTCCCTACCGGGCATGGGGATATCCGGTCGTACCGGTTGTATTTTTGTTTGTCGCAGGCTGGCTTTTAATAAGCACGATGATAAACAGTCCGACGCAATCGTTTACTGGCATTGGGCTAATTATTCTAGGATTGCCGGTTTATTACTACTTAACTTTAAAAGGCGGCAAATCTAATGTTAGTGAGGATTGACCGGAATGAATGTTAGAGACAGACGCAGCGGCCAGGAACGTCGCGCGACAAACAGATATTCGGTCGAGCTTGAGGTCGAATGGGAAGGTCCGGCCGGACGCATCGCCGGATCCATCAGCGACGTCAGCCTCGACGGCTGTTTTGTGCTTAGCTCGGGCGATATTGAAGATGGCGAGACCGTCAAGATATTTGTGCCGCTTGCCGACGGGATGAAGGTGCAATTTGACGGGCGGGTCGCAAATCACGTGTACGAGATCGGTTTTGGCGTAAAATTTGGTCAGCTCTCGGCCGCACAGCGTGAACTTCTGATTCAACTGGTCAGAAACGTCGAAGAGAATTAATCTTCGGCTCGCCTTACAAGGGCTTCGGCCGCAACCTCTCGGTCGTCAAAGTGATATTTCTCAGACCCGACAATTTGGTAATTTTCGTGACCTTTTCCGGCGATGATGACCACATCATTAGTTTGTGCATATGCTATCGCACGATAGATCGCCTCACGCCGGTCCGGAATGACTTCAAAATCCGATTTTTTCTCTTTTACTCCAACTTCGATCTCGGAAATTATTTTTAGCGGATCTTCGTTTCTCGGATTGTCAGATGTGATGATGACAAGATCGCTATATTCACCCGCAATCTGACCCATCGGGATGTGTTTCGAGCGGTCGCGGTCGCCGCCGCAGCCGAAGACAGTAATTATTCGCCCGTCAGTTAGATCACGAGCAGTCTTGAGCGTGTTTAGCAAAGCGTCGTCTGTGTGGGCGTAATCTACAACGACAGCGAAATCACCATCGTGCGGCACACGTTCGAAACGGCCGGGAGCTCCGACACAGGTCGAAAGCCCTTTAACGATCGAGTCAAGATCGTAGCCAAGCTCAAGAGCAGTCGCGGTCGCGGCAAGCATATTATAAACATGAGGTTTGCCGACGAGAGGGGACGTGACCTGTAATTCTGTATTAGAAGTTTTGAGCAGAAATGATGTCCCGCGTATAAGGGAAACCTCAACATTGCGGGCCGTAATGTTGGCACGCTCGTTTCCCGATACATCGGGATTTTCGCCCGATTGAGAGAATGTGACTACCCGCTCTCCAGCCGCTCTCAATTCGTTGGCCAATTTCGCGCCCCACTCATCGTCGATATTTATGATACTCGACCCGGGTTTTTCGCCGAGACGCCCGTCAAACAGCTTTTTCTTGGCGTCAAAATAATTCTCCATCGTCTCGTGATAGTCGAGATGATCACGCGTTAGATTTGTGAAAACGGCGACCTTAAAACGGAGCCAGTCGCAGCGGTGAAGGTCAATCGCCTGAGACGAGGCCTCCATCACGGCCACGGTGCAGCCGTCATCGACTGCCTCGCGAAGAAAGCGATTTGTATCCGACGCTTCCGGCGTGGTTCGCACGGCTTCCTCGCTCTTTTTTCCGATGCGGTATTCGACCGTTGTCAGCATCGCAGGTTTTTGCTCGGCCGCCTCGGTCAGGGCAAAGATTAGATAAGTCGTCGTGGTTTTGCCGTTCGTGCCGGTGATGCCGACGAGATCGAGATCGTGTGACGGATTGCCGTTTATGACGGCAGCGGCTTTGGCGAGGGCCTCACGGGCGTCGTTGACCTTGAGCCACGCACCGTTGAAATCAGCGGGCGGATCGGATTCAGAGATTATGCCGGCGGCACCACGTCGCATCACATCCTCTACAAAGCGATGGCCGTCCATCGTCGCGCCTTTGATGGCCACAAAAAGAGTGCCATCATGCGCCTTGCGCGAATCATGCGTCACATCTGACGTGATGCCCGAACCGTCGCCGGATAATACAGCATCTAACTGTTTCGCTATTTCCTGTGTTGTAAGGTTGCCTGTGCTCAAAATCGTTGATAATCTTCCGAACGTGAATTATACGACAACACCAAAATTCCTGCGAACATCGTTGCGGCGATTTCGTATAAACCATCATAGTCGGAGGTAAAACGATATGAACATCATCAAATTAATCCTCGGTGCGATCGGCCTTGTATTTGTCGGCATGCTGCTTTTATGGGCGATCGGCTGGATCGGGGCGCTGCTCTCGTGGGTATTCTGGCTTGGCCTGATCGGACTAGTCGGCTATGGCGGTTACAGGCTGTTCCGCAAGCTCGAAGACAAAGCGCTGGGAGCGGGAAACTCGACCGGGATAGGCAGCGGCACGGATATAAATATGTCGTGGGACGAATACGACAAGAAGTATCTGCATAAATAGTCAGAACTACCTGCGGTAGCGGTTGGTTTAATTAGGCAAATATACAAGGGTGGAATTGAGTCGAATTGTCAGGAAACCATCTCGAATGTTATTCTTCTTCAACCGTCCGCTACCGCAGACGGTACTGACATGCCGAGGTGGCGAAATTGGTATACGCACTAGTCTTAGGAACTAGCGTCGAAAGACATGCGAGTTCGAGTCTCGCCCTCGGCACCAAATTTTATGCAGATACAATTTCCGGTCGGTGACAAACTGGTGGAATTCAAGCGAGATTCATTCACAGGTTTGGCTGAACTTCTCACGCCGCAAGGGAACATTAAACTACAGAGCCCACTTAATCCATTGACCCATTTTTCCTCAAGTTGACTCATACCTGGCAATGTAATGTTGACGGTTATGAGGTCGTGATAGAAAAGAAAAGGCCCTTGCTCTTCGCCGGTTTCAGACCATGCGATTACAAAATTTTTGTGGATGTCCAGTTAGTTTGCCAGCAATCAGGTATGTAGTCGCTCATTCCATGCTATTCGACACAGAATTTCATAATTCGACATTTCTTCTCAGCTTCGTTATGCTTTTTTTGTAAATGAAAAGCGAATTAAAGGAAGTTTCACCTACACAAAAAGAGATACATCTGCAGATCGACGCCGAGTCGTTAAAAGCGGCGTACGCACAAGTCAGCCAGAAATACGCGAAACGGGCGAACGTGCCCGGCTTTCGCAAAGGTTATGCTCCGCTCGATGTTGTTCGTCTGCGGTTTAAAGAAGAGATTAGGAGTGAAGTGCTGCAAGAAGTGGTTCCGGCGGCTGTTTCCGAGGCCATTCAGGAGCACAAACTGCATCCGCTGGCCGAGCCTCACCTGCATTTGGAAAATCAGGACACTGTGAAAGTTAACGGCAGTGAACCGCTTTCACTCAATGTCCACGTCGAGGTGATGCCCGAGATACCTCAGCCAAAATACGACGGCATCGAGGTAACGCGGCGTGTTAAACCCGTCGAAAACGGCGAGATCGAGGATCTGATCGCCGAGCGTCTGCAAAAAGAAGCCGCGCTTATCCCTGTGGAGGGACGCAAATCGAAGATAGGCGACACGGTGATCGCCGACCTCGAAGGCTCGTTTGACGACAATCCGACGGGCGAGCCAATCCGGGCAGACGATCTCGAGATCGTGCTCGGTGATGAGGTCATAGAAAAGTCTTTTACGGATAATCTCGTCGGCGTAAAAGAGGACGATGAAAAAGCGTTTACGGTCGTGTATCCGGCGGAATTCTCTTCCGAGGCACTGGCCGGGAAAACCGTCCATTACAAGGCCACGATCAAATCCATCGGCAAGACCGAGGTGCCCGATCTAAACGACGACTGGGCCAAAAGCCTGGACGAAGGCTATAAATCCCTTGCCGATCTACGCAAAAAATTAAAAGCCGATCTCGAAAAATATGCCGAGGTTGACGCCGACGCCCGATTGCGGAACAACGCTATTGCCAAGCTGATAGAGGACAACTCGTTTGAGGTGCCAAACACGCTAATCGAGAATCAGGCACGCAACCTGCTCAATAATTTTGCCCAGGATATGCAGCAGCGGGGCGTCGATCTCAACCAGGTCGAGCCGCAGTTTATCGAGATGGCGTATGGCAATATGCGCCAACAGGCTGAGCGTGACGTTCGCGGCGCGATGCTGCTCGATAAGGTAGCCGAAATCGAAAAGGTTGACGTTCCGGAGACGGAAGTTGACCAAGAGATCGGTAAAATGGCTGAATATTACAAGGCTTCAGCCGAGGAGATTCGCGGATCGCTCGAAAAACAGGGCGGCGGCGTCGAGAATATTCGTAACAATCTCAAAACGCGTAAAGCCATCGAGGCCGTTGTTGCAAAAGCAAAAGTAACAAATGGCGAATGGGTCGACGAAATGGTTGGACAACCTGAAACGGCTGAAAAGCCAAAGAAGGTTGCGAAGAAGAAAGCGGCTAAAAGATAGTTGTCATTAGTCGGTTGTCAGTTTTCGGAAAATACAAGGAATTATGCAATCACTGGCTACTGACAACCGACATCTAATTTAATGCTTGATTTTTATGTGAAAAGTTGTAAAATCAATTCCCGACGTGGCAATCGCCATATTTTCAACAACTTATCATCGTTTAATTCAAGTATCGTCTAAAGTGATTTTTATTTCTGTAAGAGAGAATATATGGCATTAGTACCAATGGTTGTCGAGCAAACGTCGCGGGGCGAACGTGCGTTCGATATTTACTCGCGTCTGCTCAAAGACAGCATTATTTTTATCGGCACACCGATCGACGATCAGATCGCTAATTTGATCGTTGCTCAACTCCTGTTTCTCGAAGCCGAGGATCCGGAGCGCGACATCAATTTGTATATCAACAGCCCGGGCGGGTCGATCACAGCCGGAATGGCGATTTATGACACAATGCAGTTTATCAAAAACGATGTAACTACTATCTGTGTCGGCCAGTGTGCGTCGATGGCGGCTCTACTGCTTTGCGCGGGTGCCACCAAGAAACGATTTTCGCTGCCAAATGCTCGCGTACTGATTCACCAGCCGTCGGGTGGTGCTTCGGGACAGGCGACCGACGTTCGCCTAATGGCCGAGGAGATCATCCGCATGCGGTCACTGACGTCTAAAATTATCGCCCATCACAGCGGCCAGTCGTTTGAGCAGGTCGAGCTTGACGTCGAACGCGACCGCATCCTGACGCCGATCCAGGCAAAGGAATATGGCCTTATTGATGAGGTTATTGAACATAGAGAAAAGTAATTGATAGTTGTTAGTGGCTCGTTGAAGAATCCGATTTATTTTTTCGACTAACAACCGGCCACAAACATCAAACTAACATTTATGAGCCAATTTCGCCGACCAGAGGAGCTTCTGACATGTTCGTTTTGCGGTAAATCGCAGAACGACGTGCGCAAGCTGATCGCCGGCCCCGGCGTGTATGTTTGCAACGAATGCATCGACATCTGTAACGAGATCATCAACGACGACGAGCAAACAGCCGCCGCACCGGTGCGGTCGCATCTCCCAAAACCGCAGGAGATCAAAGCCTTTCTGGACGAATACGTGATCGGTCAGGAAGAATCCAAGAAACGCCTCTCGGTCGCGGTTTATCAGCATTATAAGCGGCTCGAGCTCATAAAACGGCGCGGGGATATCGAGCTTCAGAAATCTAACATTCTACTGATCGGGCCGACCGGAACGGGCAAGACTCTGCTCGCACAGACGCTTGCACGGCAACTGAGCGTGCCGTTTTGCATTGTCGATGCGACGAGCCTGACTGAGGCAGGGTATGTCGGCGAAGACGTTGAGAACATCCTTCTCCGCCTGCTCCAATCGGCCGGCGGCGACCTCGAAAAGGCACAGCAAGGAATCATTTACATCGACGAGATTGACAAGATTTGCCGCAAGGATGACAATCCGTCGATCACGCGTGACGTGTCGGGCGAGGGCGTTCAACAGGCTTTGTTAAAGATTCTCGAGGGCACGGTCGCAAATATCCCGGCCGGCGGTGGCCGAAAGCACCCGCAGCAGGATTTTCAGCAGTTAGACACGACGAATATCCTCTTTATTTGCGGCGGAGCATTTATCGGTCTCGAAAAAGTGATCGAAAAACGATTTCGCAATAAATCGCTCGGATTTCAGGCCGATGTCAAGACCAACCGGCAACGGCATATCGATTCTATCAACAAACTCGAGCCTGAGGATCTGATCCATTATGGCTTGATCCCCGAATTCGTCGGACGTTTGCCCGTGATCGGGATCTTACGCGAGCTTGACGAGTCCGCCCTGGTCACGATACTGACCGAGCCCAAAAATGCCCTCATCAAGCAATATCAGAAAAAGTTTGAGTTTGATAATATCGGGCTGAAATTCACCGACGGCGCGATCAATGCCATCGCTCACCAGGCACACAAACGCAAGGTTGGGGCCCGCGGCCTGATGATGATCCTCGAAGAGGTGCTCCTCGAATCGATGTATCACCTGCCGACCGATAAAAAGATCAAGGAAATCTTGGTAACCCGCGAAATGATCGAGCGAAAAGCGCCCGTTTTCGAGATCGTCCCCCGCACCGAAGAAGCGGCTTAAATACATATCCACAAAAACAAACGCCGAATTCCTGGCGTCGATGCAGACCTAGTCAAATACAACAATTGGTATACAAGTGACCGCGGCCCTGCCCGCGGTCATTTTGTTCCGTTTATTCGTCGGTTCGCCTCGATACTAGCCATGAGCTGGCCTCCAAATCCGTTTCTCATGCTCTCGCGAAAGTCCGTCGGGTCGGGGCACTTGGGTGGCGGAGGCGGTTTGTACGTATCACCGTATTTCTTCTGATAGGTATCATTCCAACCGAAGACCCATCCATCGCAAAAAGGTACGTCATTTGACACGATCTTCTGATTGCCCACTACGGAGTAAATGTTAGACGGCTGCGAGTTGGTGTTATAGGCGTAGTTGGAGTTGCTGGAATTCGACATATTCTTTGCCGGGTTTGCCGTCGCATTTGTCGTATTTGACGCCGTATTTAGCGCTCTCACCGTATTAGTATTATTGGAGGCCGTGTTTGTGGTATTGGTTGGTCCCCCGGAACAAAAGCCTATGCCCAAAACGACGACAATCAAGAAAATGCTGATGCTCGAAACTATAACTATCAATGGAAATGTTTTTGTAGAAGTCGTATTACGTTCGTGCTCTACGGGTGCATCCACTGACAAACCCGACGGGTTGATCTGGGTTAGAATCGAAGGGTTGAGGCTGCCGGGCGACTCAATTTGGGGTGATTCGACATCAGGTAAATTTTGACGAACAAACGTTGCGTCTGGATCCTCCCAATTTCCTTGAGTGACCGTCGCTTCGGAATCGCGGTTTGGCTGTGATCCCACGGAAGCAGGCAACGACGAAGGATCGAAAACCTCTGTCCTCGCATGGGTGGGATAATCAATACCGACAAGTGCCTTCTGCAAATCCTCGCGCATCGCGGCAGCCGATAGAAACCGATTTTCGGGAAGTTTTGCCAATGCAGTTTGCACGATCTCTCGCAGGCCACCCGGAATCTCGGCAGGTAAAGGCTCGAAATCCTTTGTAAGCACCGCAAACATTCGCTCGGACGGATGATCCTGCGGAAACGGCAGGCTGCCATTAAGAAGCTGGTAGAGCACGACGCCGACCGACCAAATGTCTGATTGGACGCTTCGTTTGCCGTCAAATGCTTCGGGCGACATATAGGCGTCGGTGCCGATAATCGTCGAGCTGACCGCGCCCGTTTGCATCGCCCGCGAGATGCCGAAATCCGCGAGACGCGGCGTCTTGCCCTGCAATAGGATATTCTGTGGCTTGATGTCGCGGTGGATGATCTTTCTGCCATGCAAGAACTCAAGACCGTTCAGGACACCGATAATTAATTCTACGGCCTCTTTGACAGTAGGTTTGCCCTCAGTCTGCAATCTATCGGAGAGTGACCCGCCATCGGCGTACTCGCTTACGATCACGACCTGATCATCGTAGGCGTCAGCGTCAATGATAGGCAAAACGTTGGGGTGGCCGCTCGCCGCTTCCCAAAGCACCGCTTCACGCTGGATGGTTTCAAAATTAACCTGACCGCCGTCCAGCAGCTTGATGGCGACCTTTTTTGCTAGGAATTGCGACCGTTTCTCCGCCAGCCAAACTTCGCCAAAACCTCCCTTGCCCAGTTTTCTGACAAGCATATATGGCCCGATCTGTTCTCCTTCGTGAAACATAAATTATGGATTTACCTATTTTACCGGCACTACTTAATTAGCCTTTACGGACATAAAAGTCAAGAAGAAAGGAAAAGGGGTATTGGGTCAGTTTGAAATTAACTTCTTCTCTATGTCCTCCGCGAAAACCTCTGTGCCCTCCGCTTTATATGTTTGTTGAGAATTTTTCAACGTGGGAACGTAGAGAAAGACGCGGAGAACGCCCTGGAAACCGTGCGAACCCTCTGCATTTCATACTGACCCACTATCGGAAATGGATAATGGATAATGGATAATGGATAATGAAACCTGCCTGATGAAAAATTTTCGTTCTTAATTTTATATTTTGCATTCTCAATTTTTCATTGTTTTATGCGTGTAGCAGTCTTATCTGCCGAGGCAGTTCCATATTCCAAGACGGGTGGTCTAGGCGATGTCGCCGGGGCTTTGCCAAAGGCTCTGAAGCAGATCGGCGTCGATTCGCTTTTGATAACGCCCTGCTATTTGCAGACGAAGGGTGAATATCTGTGGAGTATGGCGATCGACGATCTGTGGGTGACGTGGCGTGGACAGCCGTATCATGCCAAGGCTTTTTACAGCGAGGCGAACGAATCACCGACGTTTTTGATCGACGCCCCTTCGCTGTTTCATCGCGATTCGATCTACGGTTATACCGAGGATTATGAACGTTTTGCCTTTTTCAACCACGCTGCTTTGGCTCTTTTGGAGCGGATCGGGGCTGCGCCAGATATTGTTCATCTGAACGATTGGCATTGCGGTTTTGCGGCGGTCGAGATCGCATCGAGACGACGGCATGAGCAGTACTGGCAGAGCACAAAAACGGTATATTCGATCCATAACATGGTCTACCAGGGCGGTTTTGGCTTAAATGAATTGCCTTCGCTTGGCTTTACTAGCGACTTTGCCCGCAATGCCTTTAATTTCAATGGTTACGCCTCGGCGATGAAAGCAGGACTTGAAGTGTCTGACACGCTTTCCGCAGTCTCTCGGCGCTATGCTCACGAGATACAGACCCCCGAAAACGGATACGGCCTCGATTGGCTGACGCGCCAACGGGGAAACCGTCTGATCGGCATAACGAACGGCGTCGATTATGAGGTCTGGAACCCAGAAACAGACCCGGAATTGCCCGCACACTTTTCCATCGACGATCTCGCCGGCAAACGCGAATGCAAGCGTGCTCTGCTTGAATACTTTCATCTGCCGGTCGAGCTTGATCGCCCTATTTTCGCAAGCATTACACGCCTGACATCGCAAAAAGGCGTCGAGTTGATCCGGCAGGGAGCGGGCGATATTTTGGCATCGGGCGGCTTTTTTATTGCTCTGGGGTCAGGTGAACGAGATTCTGAACAGTTTCTACAGGCACTTCATGATTACGCACCCTCGCGGGTCGGCGTTTACATCGGTTATAATGAGCGTTTGGCACATCTGATCGAGGCGGGAGCGGATATGTTCCTGATGCCGTCAAAGTTTGAGCCGTGCGGGCTAAATCAAATGTATTCACTCAGATACGGCACTGTCCCGATCGTTCGGGCAGTTGGTGGTCTGGACGACACAGTGCAAAACTGGGATGCCGTGAGCGGGATGGGAAACGGCTTCAAATTTGGGCCATACCGAGCTGATAAATTGCTCGAAAAAATATACGAAGCCCGCTTTGCTTATGAAGACAAGAATGTATGGGCAAAAATTCAGCGAAACGGAATGGCGGTTGATAATTCATGGGAAAACGCGGCGCGCAAATATGTCGAGCTATATCACCGAACACTAAACTAGAATAATCGATGCAATACCGCTATCCTATTTCTCGCAATGTTTTCATTTCGAATAGAGGACAATTTGATCTTAAGGCTGCCGGAAAAGCACGACGCGGAAACGGTGACGGCGGCGGTGCGCAAAAACCTCGGCCGCTTACAGGAATGGATGCCGTGGGCGGTGGATGAATATTCGGATGAGCATGCGATGGATTGGATCAAGCGAAGCCGGGATGAATATGCCTTGGACGGACGATTCAACGCTCTCATTTTGTTTGACGGCCGGTTCATAGGCACGATCGGCTTTCATGATCTCGACCTAAAAAATAAGCATGCAGCGATTGGGTATTGGGTCGATCAGGAGTTTGAGGGGCGCGGAATAATTACACGGTGCTGTCGGGAACTGATCGATTATCTGTTTGACTCAATGGACCTCAACCGGGTACAGATAAATTGCGCCGTCGAAAATCTCCGCAGCCGAGCCGTGGCGGAAAGGCTGGGATTCACATTGGAAGGAACTCTGCGGCAAACCGAGATTCTCAAGGACAAGTCGGGAAACTGGGCCATGTATGGCCTTCTGAAAAGCGAGTGGGAAGCGGGCAAAATATGATCATTGTCATTATTGGCGCCCAATGGGGCGATGAGGGGAAGGGAAAGGTCGTCGATCTGCTGGCGGATCGTTTTGATATTGTGGCGCGCTATCAGGGCGGTCATAATGCCGGACACAGTGTCCATGTTGGCGATAAAGCCTTTGTTCTAAGGCTTTTGCCCTCGGGCATCATCCACCCCGGCAAAACGTGTGTGCTCGGTAACGGCATGGTTATCGACCCAAAGGCGTTTTTCGAAGAGGTCGATCAGATCGCCGAAAAGGGAATTTCAGTTACGACCGAACGGCTCAAGGTTTCGAGTCGGGCGCACCTGATCATGCCTTACCACAAAGCGCTCGACCATACGTCAGAAGAACGGCTGGGAAATGAGAAGATCGGCACGACGCTTCGCGGCATCGGCCCTGCGTATGAGGACAAAGCCGGACGGAGAGGCATTCGGGTGGCGGATGCGATGTCGCCGGAGCTGCTGAAACTCCGCATAGAACGCAATCTCGAGGAAGCAAACCGAATAATTGTCCTCTTTGGCCAGCAGCCTTTGCGTGCAGACGAGATATTAGAAGAAATTTCTCCGCTCGTCGAGCGTCTGCAGCCGTTCGTCTGCGAAACCTCGCATTTCCTCGCGGAAGCACGGAAAGCGAACAAAAAGATTCTCCTCGAAGGAGCCCAGGCAACGCTGCTCGATGTCGATCATGGCACTTACCCTTACGTGACTTCGTCAAACCCAACCTCCGGCGGTGCATCGGTTGGAGCCGGTATTCCGCCGCATCATATTACAGGCGTACTCGGCATCGTTCGTACATACGCGACTCGCGTTGGCGAAGGCCCGTTTCCGACCGAGATGGTCGAGGGCGAGGCAGAAATGGCCGAGCTGATCCGCGAACGCGGCAACGAATACGGCTCGGTTACCAAACGTCCGCGACGGTGCGGGTGGTTTGACGCGGTCGCGACGCGATATGCAGCTGAGTTGAACGGATTTGATTCGGTCGCCCTTACGAAACTCGATGTGCTTGACACTCTCGACGAGATCAAGGTCTGCGTTGGCTACGAGATCGACGGCCAGCGGATTGATACATTTCCGGCGGTGTCGTCCGAACTGAGCCGGATAAAGCCAATTTACGAGACTCTGCCGGGCTGGTTGAGCGACACGGTTGGAACTACAGATTTCAATAAATTGCCTGAAAATGCGCGAAAGTATGTCAAATTCCTTTCCGATCAGATCGGCGTCGAGATCGGCCTCATCTCAACCGGCCCCGAACGCGATCAGACGATCATTTTGAAGAATTCGGTGATGGAAGGATGGTTCAAATAATTGATAATTGAGAATTGAGCATGGAAAATTACAGAGGGAGATTTAGGAGCGTCGGATCATAGGTAATCAGCAAGTTTCTGATTTCTTAGCATTTTCAATTTTCAATTTTCAATTTTACATTGTAGTATCTTCGTTTGTGGTCCGATAGCTCAGTCGGTAGAGCAAATGGCTTTTAACCATTGGGTCGAAGGTTCGAGTCCTTCTCGGATCACCAATTTTCAGGAAGGGCAGCTTAGTCGGCTGCCTTTTTTATTTAAGTGGGTATTGCGTAACGTATGCGGTGATGGCGGAGCGTTTCTTGTCGGGTTTCTCACCGGACGATGTGAAAACTGTTTCCGGCGAATTGAATTTTCCGGTGAGATCGCCTGATATTTGACCGCTGGCGGTGTTAAAGATGAGGTCGAGCGTACTTTTGCCTGTTACCGGGTTAATGTCGGTTGGTTGATCTTTTGCGGAATCGATATTGTCTTCGTCCCAAACAGAGATTCGAATCGGCACGTTTAGGTCATCCATAGCGACAAAATAGATCTCTTGCCAGGGATCGATAAATTCGCTCGAACCTTGAACTGTCCGGCTCCAAAATTCCTGCATCCCGATCCTAATTCGAGCATAATAATCCGGCGCGGCGAGCTTACCAATTGCGGATCGAAGGTTGCCAAAGTCTGACAGTTGTTTGATCTGCGTAGCCCGGACGACGATCGCTCTTCGCCGAAGCGAGAATTTTGGCAGGTCGGGCATTGGAGGCGGAGTCGCTTTGGAATACAGATTAGCGCTTAACGCCCCTGAAGTGGTTCCATCTCTCATTTGTTTGACAAAAACGGATGAATCGGAGCCGATCCATTTGGTCGAAAATGCCGAAAAAAAGCGTTTTGAGCCGCTCTTGTTTCCTTTCCAATGGCCGTCCGCTCCTTTGCCGTTTATCCACATCGACATATTGCGAAGGGCCGAAACGTCGTAATTTAGTTTTTTCCTTGCATTTGTATCGACGGCATAAGACTTAACGGTCTGCCAAAATCCTGGGCGCGTTTCATCAGCCCAGTTTGCGATTGCCTCGACGAGCTCGTGCGATGCAACGTAAGCGAAAACATATGCCTCGTCCCAGCGGGGCCTGACGAGCGAGTCGTGATTCAGCCCCGTTTCATAATCACCGTGGATCGGTACATTTGCAGGAATCGGATCGGGTCCCGGTCCCGACGTGCGATCCGTGGGGTATTTGCCCGTAAAAAGCGTCAAGCCGATCGGTGTTTTTGAATTGACCAACTGCGAATAGGTATCGGTACGATATGGGCCGTCAGCCGGTCGCGGATGAGTTTCGACCCAATTAGAATGGGTATAAAAATCCTGAACGGCATGAAGGGCGATGCCGAGCACTGTCAATGAGGCAAGCGGATCGTTATTATGGGCGGCATTTTGCGTCTCAGTTTTGACATTATTTATCAACCTCGACCAGTAATTTATTACCTGGCCGGTGGTAAACAGATTATCAAAATGCAGTTTTTCGAGCTCTTCTCGCTTCGATTTTGGTATGGTCGGGCTGCTTGAATAATAATCCGTCAGCCAATTCTCGACCTGTGTGATCTTTATAGCATCATCGCCAAAGCCGCGCTCCGACAATACAGCTTGCGTAAGATCAAAATGCGACCCGGTATCAAATGCCAGGGCGATTCCGCACAAGACTGTATTTATGAGTAAATAAGCAATGACCTTTCGGACATTTTTTTTGAACTGGATCGCGACAATGCTGGAGCTCATCATATCGATTTCCTCAAAATTTAGATTTACGCAAGGGTATCACAGCCAGCGTAAGTGGCGAAACCGATTTTGGCATAGAATGAAATCAACCTGAACTGATAAGACTATTTTGGATGTTTAGCCGGTTCGACAGGCTGTGTTTTTGCGGTTGCACCAACAATATAACTGTCGCGGGCGCGGATGGCGAGATTTGGGCGGTCGACGCGAACCTTGATGCGTTTTCGCTGTCCGGGCTTGCCTTCGTCCTTTGGAATATAGCCGATGCTGTATTGTCGTCGAAGCTCCTCGGCGATGCCCTCGAATGCGGCTGACAGACCACCCGGCGTTGACTCGGGACGGAAAACACGTCCGCCCGTGACGGCCGCCAGGTCTTCGAGATATCGTTTGCCGAGGGCATATTCCTCCGCTGAGTCACCAGAGCCGCGGTTGCCGTTGCTTCCGGGGATTATTCCGCCGTTTATACCGCCAAGGCCGCCGCCATCTGAGCTACCAAAGAAAGTGTTGAAATATATCGGAAAAATGAGCGAGTCTGACTCTTCGGCCTCGCTAACGGTCTGTTCGTATCTATTACGCGAGGTTGTATCTACTCCATCGGTAAAAAGCACGATGGCCTTGCGGCCCTCGATCTTGCTCAAACGTTTTCTAAGCGAGAAATCGACCGCATCATAGAGCGAGGTTCCGCCGCCAAAGCGGGCTTTTTTTATAGCCTCGTAGATTTTTTGCCGATCGTTTGTGGCCTCGGTTAATACGTGGATCGATTGTGCAAATTCAATAACACTGACGCTGTCCTGCGGCTCCAGATTATTGACAAAATCGATCGCCGCCTGATGAATCTGCTCCATTTTATAGGCAGTTGACGGGCTCGTATCGATAAGCAGGATCACCGAAAACGGCTTATCGATGGTGCCAAAATACGCGACATCCTGTTCGATGCCATCCTCGAAGATCTTAAAATCCTTTTGCAGAAGACCTGATATGTAAAGGCCGTTTCGGTCAAATACCGATACAGGGATCGTAATCAGATTAGTTTCGACGCGGAGCACATCGTCGTCCGATCCCGTGGTTGTCGTAGAAGTTTTATTGCCGTTGGCCGGCGATTTTATGGTGCCGCCATTGCCGATACCGGGAAACCGGTCGGTGACGCGCATCGTTCTCGGAGCCTGAGGTTTCGAATCGGAATATTCGTCCGTTTCCTGCTTGGCTTCCGGCGGGGGCGTGGGTTTTGGCGCGATCTTTCTACCCGATTGTCCAAGAACGCTGCCGGTGATGGCCAAAAAGAATAATAGGGCAATAAGAATATGCTTCATTATTTGGGTCAACTGTAACTCCTGACTACGATCTGAGTTTTAGATGCACCTCTAAGCAGAAAAGGTTACCTATTGATCTGTAAATCGTTCATTTTCCTCGAGCGATCCTCGCCGCTTTCGCCAGATAAGCCAGATAACATAGGCCGGAATGCCCGTCAAGGCAATTAGATAGCCGATCCCCGATGTCGTGCCGGCGAGGTATGCGAGATTGATTATTAAAAGTAAAGAAAGGACGACAAAAATGATCGGAACCACCGGATAGCCCCATGCCCGATATGGTCGTTCGGCGTCTGGACGACGGTATCGAAGAACAATCACGGCAAGTACGGCCAGAGCGCCAAAAACGAGTTCGACCGAGACGATATATTCGAGCAATTGAGTATAAACATTGCCGAATTCCGTTGCGCCGGTCGCGGGATTGACGGTAACAGTACGCGGCAAAACCAACAGCGAGGCCCAAATGCCTTGTGCGATCAAAGCTACGGCAGGAACGTGAAAACGATTGGTTTTGGCAAGCGGTGCAAAAAACAAACGATCTTTTGCCATGGCGTAGTAAACGCGTGCACCGGCGAGGATCAGGCCATTGTTGCAGCCAAACGTCGAGATCATTATCGCGACAGCCATCGCGATTGCTCCGCCGGCACCAAAAATATGCTCCATCAGAGCGGTTCCGACGCGATTTTGCGGGGCGGTTTGAATTCCGTTGAGCGGCAGCGTGACGACATAGGCGAGATTTGCCGTGATGTAAAGGGCCACGACGATCAGACAGCCGATAAGGAGAGCTTTTGGCAGATTTCGCTGTGGATTTTCTACCTCGCCGGCGGTGAATGTGACGTTATTCCAGGCCGATTGTGCAAAAAGCGGCCCGGTCATCGCCCGGCCCAGCACCAGCCAAAATGCAAACGCACCCGCGCCGAGCGCAGCGGGTTGAGCGGTTTCCATCGCCCATCCATTTACCGATGGGTTCCACCAATTGGACGTGTATGCAGCACTTCCGGCATTCCATCCGACAAAAATACCGAGGACGACGAGGCCAAAGAGCGCCGCTGCCTTAGTAAAGGTGAATGTGTTTTGGATGATCTTGCCGAGTTCGAGGCCACGCGTATTGACAAGCGTCAGTATCACGATCACGGAGATTGCAACTATCTGCTGCGTCGAGAGGCTAAATGCATAATTTCCAACTATAACTGGCTGGATCAAGTAGGATGTGCCCGATACTTGAGGTATCAAGACGCCGCTGAAATTGGCAAAGGCAACCGCGACCGCCGCGATCGTGCCCGTCTGAACCACCAGAAACTGCGACCAGCCAAACAAAAATCCGACGCTGGGACTGTAAGCCTCGCTAAGAAAGACGTATGGGCCACCCGATCGCGGCATCATGGCGGCAACCTCGCCGAGACAGAGAGCACCGCAAAGCGTCATCACGCCGGCGAGAATCCACGCGACTATCAGCCAGCCTGGAGATCCAACCAGCCGCGACGACTCGGCCGAAACGATAAATATGCCGCTGCCGATCATCGAGCCGACGACGATCGTCGTCGCATCGGTCAGACTGAGACCACGAAAAAGTTTTTTGCCATCATCCCCGTTTTCCTGCGTCATAACATCTCCTCCTGCTCTGACTATTTTAAAGGATCATAAAACGTGGAAGATCTGTAAAATCTATACCGGTCCGATATTTATACCGTCATCGATCAACTTACGATGTATTATTTGAGCGAAATCCACAGCATTTTCGCCGTCCCCGTGGATGCAGATCGTATCCGCGATTATCGGTATTGTAATACCATCGGTGGTGGTAATTGTTTGATTTTTGACCATTTGCAAAACCTGCGCGACTGCTGCATCCGTATCATGGATTAGGGCATTTGGCTCGCTTCGCGGCGTCAAACTGCCGTCCGAGCGATATGTCCGGTCGGCAAAAACCTCCGATGCGGAACGCAGGCCGAATTTCTCGATCTCGTCGATCATAATGCTGCCCGAAAGACCGAATAGCATTAGATTATCATCCACGTCTCGGACGGCACTCGCGATTGCACCTGCTAATTCCGCGTCTTTTGCCGCCTGATTATAAAGCGCTCCGTGAGCCTTTACGTGCCGCAATTTGCCGCCCGCGGCCTCGCAAATGTCACGAAGAGAGACGATTTGCTCGATGACGATGTCATAAACCTCATCGGGTGGCAGCGACATCGATACGCGGCCAAAATTCTCACGATCCCGATAGCCGGGATGGGCGCCGATTGCGACGCCCTTTTCAATGGCGGTCTCAACGGTCTTTCGCATTGTCGCCGCGTCGCCGGCATGAAAACCGCAGGCGATATTTGCCGATGAAACATAGTCCATCAAAACGGCATCATTGCCGCAACCCTCGCCCATGTCGCAATTGAGATCAACGGAAAGCATTTCGGAATTATTCAATGAAAAACAATTTAACGCTGGTGTCGCGAAGATGCAAAGACGCAAAAGTTTTTTCAAACAGGACGTACATGATATTCAGGATATTTTTTGTTGATCCGGTGAGATCTACTAAAAATCTTGTTCATCCTTTTTATCCTGTTAAATAGCTTCTTTGAGTTAGAAATCTGTTTTAAGTCTTACGGCGACCTTAAGGAGATTCACCTCGCGCTCAAATTCGAGTGCCAGATTTTCAGCGTCAGCGGTTTTGACGAGGTGAAACGCGACCTTGTCATTCGCTCCTAATTGGGCCATCAGCGGCAGATCACGTGTAATCACGTGTCCGATCCGAGGGTAGCCACCCGCCGTCTGATGATCGGCCATAAGCACGATCAATTGGCCATCTGGCAGAAGCTGGATCGTCCCGAAATCAACTGCCGACGAGATTGATTCGCACGGCTCGGCAAGAGTGATCGGCTCGCCTGTGAGTCTAAACCCCATCCGGTTTGAATTCGTCGAGATAGTGAAATCCTGATGCAGAAGCATCTCGCGGCCCCGCTCGCTCAAAAATTCAAACTCCGCGCCGGGCAAAATACGGACCGTCGGAAACCTGCTGTAATGCGGAATCAGGCTATTTGATATTCGGTAGTCGGCTTTTGCCTTTTTACTTTTTACTTTTGCCTTTATCGGGATGCTGTCACCGTGCTCCAATTTATGACCCTTAAACCCGCCGATGCCAACCGCAAGATTTGTGCTCGCGCTGCCGAGCCATTCATCCGTTTTGAAGCCGCCCTTCAAAGCCAAATACGCGCGATTGCCAGTTATTTTACCAGTGAATTTCAAAACACTGCCTTTTTTTACGATGAAAGGCCGCCAATTTTCCAGACGCTGACCATCCAGAGTTGGGGCAAAGTCAGCACCGCCGATCGCCGCAACCGCGTTAGCTTCAAAAATGATCTGCGGGGCAGGGAAATGCATTTCCAAAACTGCCTCGCCCGCGTCATTGCCAAGCAGAGTGTTGATCAAACGCACAGCGGTCCGATCCATCGCGCCGCTCGGATTTATCCCAAATCGGCGAAAACGTTGCCGGCCCAAATCCTGAACCGTCGTCAAAATTCCGGCCTTTTGAAACAACATGCTCATTTAACAGCGACAAAACGCACCCGATCGCCCGGCTGCAGCAGGCTTGGCGATTCAGCGTTTGGTGTAAACATTTCAGTTTCCGTTCGGCCGATTATCTGCCAGCCGCCGGGTGATTCGAGCGAGTAAACGCCGGTCTGCTTTCCCGCGATCCCGACGCTCCCTTTTGGCACCGAGATTCGAGGCGTTTCTTTTCTTGGCATAGCGATACGGTCGTCAACCTCCCCCATATAAGCAAATCCGGGCAGAAATCCGAGCATAAAAACAAGATATGTTTTCGAGGTAAAGATCTCCACAACATCCTCTATGCCCAACCCTTTAGTTTCTGCTACAAATGCGAGATCAAATTCGTTTTCGAAATCAAAATGCACGGGAATTTCGATGATTCGTATTTCTGCCGTTGACGATGGGTTAGATTTTGGCCCTGCATTTCGCGCGATCTGCTCGACCGCTGCAAATGCGGTCTCAAATTCAGGGAAATGGGAGCGAACTGTGGCCAGATCGTAAAAAATAGTCGTCGATGCGTATGCCGGGACTGATTCGACAAATCCCGGGAATCTGTTTTGCTCTAAATATTCGGCCAGAGCAATTGCCCGGCGGTTGATATCCTCGTTGATCACGTTGCCAAATTCGACCGTTAAAGCCGAGTTGCCAAGCGGGAATATTCTGACCGGTCTTTCGTCCATCTGTTATCGTGCCCGTTGTTTAGGGTCGAGATATTCGCGGAGTCCGTCGCCTATAAAATTAAACGCGAGGACGGTTAAGGCTATCGCGATACCGGGAAAAAACATTACGTGGGGGGCATTGTAGAGTATGTCAAAGCCCCGTGCTTCTTCGATCATCGTCCCCCAACTCGGTGCTGGCGGCGGAATACCGAGACCCAAAAACGAGAGCGAAGCCTCGGACAAAACCGCACCGGCCATGCCGAGCGATGCTTGAACGATTAGCGGCTGAATGGCGTTTGGCAGGATGTGTATGAACAATATGCGCATATTGCTCGCACCCAGTGCCCGTGCTGCCTGGACATAATCATATTCTCGAACTTTCAGCACCTGGCCGCGAATCACCCTGGCATAGCCGACCCAGCCGATCACGCACAGGGCAAGGATCATTTTACCGATACCGGCCCCCAAAAACGCTACCAGCGCAATAGCCAGTAGCAAACCGGGAAATGCCAGAAAAACGTTAAAGACATAACCGGATAGAAATTTGTCCACTAGACCGCCGTAAAAACCGGCGATAGCTCCGATCACAGTCCCGATAATAGAGGAAACAAAGACCACCGAGATCCCCACCTCAAGCGAGATCCGAGCGCCAAAAACCACGCGCGAAAACACATCGCGGCCCAAAGCATCGGTGCCAAACCAATGCTCACCTGTCGGCGAGGCATATCGCACCGCCAGATTTTGTATCGTGACATCGTGAGTCGCAATAAACGGCGCAAAGATCGCGGCCAGAATAAATAAAGCCGCAATGCCGATGCCGATGTAAGCGAGTCTGGTCATTCAAAAGATTAGCTATCAGCTTTTAGCTAACAGCTATTAGCTATTAGGTTAAGAAAGTCTTATTCTCGGATCCAATTTTCGATATACAAAGTCCGTTAGCGAATTTGCGACAATAAACGTGATACTTATCACCAAAACGCAGCCCTGCACGAGCCGGTAATCGCGTTTGCCGATGCCGTCCTCGAGTAGCAAAAGGCCGAGACCCTGCCAGTTGAATATCTTTTCGGTGATGATCGATCCCGCCAGCAGGACGCCGAGCTGCAAGCCGAGGATCGTAACGACCGGTATCAGGCCGTTTTTGAGCACGTGTTTGTAGATTACGACCCGTTCGCTGAGGCCTTTGGCGCGGGCGGTGCGGACGTAATCTTCGCCAAGTTCCTCGATGACGCTGGAGCGGACCATTCGCGTCAGAATTGCCGAGAGCGCGGCACCGAGCGTAACGGCCGGCAGGACGATGTCCTCAGGATGCGCGCTGCCGGTTGGTGCAAACCAGCCCAATTGCACTGCGAAAATATAAACCAAAAACGGCCCCATCACGAATGTTGGCAGCGATATGCCCAAAAGGGCAAAAAACGATGCAAAATTATCTATCAGTTTGTTTTTGTTCGACCCGGCGACGACGCCGAGTGGGATGGCGATGGCGATGGCGACGAGCATTGCGGCGATGGCAAGCTTTATCGTCGCCGGATATCGCTCGAATATCATCTCGCGAATCGGCCGGTCAGTGCGGAACGATGTGCCAAGATCGCCCGTCAGCAGCCCTTTCCAATAATCGAGATAACGATTGTCAGAGCCGTTCCATTTGAAACCCTGCTCGGATGTATAAGAAAAGAAAAAAGCCGGGCGGTCGAGACCGTGTTTTGCTCTGAAATTCTCGATCTGCTCCTGCGTCGCCGTCTCGCCTAGAATGACCGTCGCCGGATCGCCAGGCACCAGCTCGATCAACAGCGTCACCAGCGAGACCACCGTCCAGATCACGAGCAGCATTAGGCCAAGTTTGCGGGCAATATTAAGAAGCCTGTATTTCATCAGAATCGGCGTGCGGGTTTTTGAAGAAGCCCGCACGTTAGTAAGGGCGTAACGAAAATCGCCGCGCGGGCAAACAAATTCTATAACTTACCGCCTAGTATGACAAACGTTCACTTACGGCGGTGATTATGGGCGGAAACAGGCAGATATCGAGCGTGTTTCTTACGCCGACGATCCCCACGCTCATTCACATTTGCGTTTCTGCCTTGACACCAGAATGTATTG
>JBBRQM010000028.1:0-39530 GCA_038226395.1 Pyrinomonadales bacterium
GGCTGATTTGGCCGCACGATGTGAGGTAGCCGGCGGAAAAGCTCGAATATTCGCGTGTGACGTTGTCGATTCGGAAGCTGTTCACTCCGCAGCGGAGAAGTTCCGCGATGAATTTGGCTATATCGACATTATGATCGCGAATGCCGGGATCGGTGGCAATGACGATGCGACGCGGACATACGAACCGACAGCAGTTAAGAAACTCGTTGATGTAAATCTAATGGGCGCGGTCAACGCGATTCACGCCGTTGTGCCGCAAATGCTCAGGCGCGGCTCCGGCCACATTGTCGGTGTTTCCAGTCTGGCCGGTTTTCGCGGGCTGCCGAGATCAGCGGCATATTCCGCCAGCAAGGCCGGAATGACTGCGTTTTTTGAAAGTGTCCGCCTCGATGTCAAACCTAAAGGCCTAGATGTGACGATCATCCAACCCGGCTTTATCCGCACGCCGTTAACCGAGGGCCGCACGGCAAATATGCCATTCCTGATGGATCTCGAAGACGCGATCCCGCATTTTATCCGTGCCATAGAGAAGAAAAAAAGGTTTGCCGCGTTTCCGTGGCAGCTCGCGACCATAGTCAGGGCTGGGAAATTTATGCCTTCGTCGCTTTACGACCGCATTGCAGGCCGGGCTCGCTATCGTGAATAGTCTATGAACAGTTAATGTGCTAAATTGTCATTTTTGAGTGCGGAAACGCGACTGTAAAGGAGCGTGCATTCTCACAGTTCAAACCGGCACGCTCGTTAACACTCGCGTTTCTGCCCTAAAAGTTATGAATCTATTACAAGCAATAATACTCGGCATCGTGCAGGGTTTGACAGAGTTCATTCCGGTTAGCTCAAGTGCCCACATGGTTTTTGTCAGCCGGTTGACTAACATGTACCCAGGCGATCCAGGAAATCTTACGGCCACGATGGCGGTTGTTCAGTTAGGTACACTTACCGCCGTGTTTATCTATTTCGCGGCGGATATTTGGAGTATCTCGACTGCATTCATCCGCGACCATTTCGCACTGCTGACCGGGAGAAGGGGCATGCGGTTCTCGGGCACGGACGGTATTCGACCAATTTGGCTTTCCGAGGAATCATGGCTCGGCTGGCTGATAATTATCGGTTCAATCCCGATCGGCGTGATAGGTTTTTTGCTTAAGGATTTTATCGAAGGTTCCGGCACAAAAAACCTCTGGACGATTTCCATAATGCTAATTGTAATCGCCGTTTTACTCGGCATTGCAGAAATGGTCGGTAAACAGCGCAAAGATATCCGTCATCTTGGGATCCTGGACGCGATCGTCATGGGGTTTTCACAATGTTTGGCACTAATGCCGGGAGCGAGTCGTTCGGGCTCGACGATCATGGGGGGGCTTTTTGCGGGCGAGAAACGCGCTACTGCTGCGAGATTCTCATTTCTTCTTTCCATACCGGCCATCACCGCCAGCGGCCTGCTCGAGCTCAAAAAAGCATGGAGCACTATCCCGCAGGACAGCATTACGCCGTTGATAATTTCAACTATCATTGCCGGGATCATTGGTTATGCATCTATTTGGTTTTTACTCGCCTTTCTCAAAAAGAATTCGACTGCGGTTTTTATCATTTACCGCATTATCCTCGGCACGGTTTTGCTGATCCTGCTCTGGAGAGGCGTGATCAGCCCTATAGTGTAGTGTCGGAACTACCTGCTGTATCGGGTGGTTTAAAGTAAACTGCCGAGGTCGTCAAGGCTTTCTGAAAGACAATCTTCAACCACCCGCTACCGCAGGGGGTTCTGACCAAATGCTGAAGCGCTGGACAATCCTCAAACACGACGCCGCGGCGGTAAACAAGCTGGCGGCTGAGCTAAACGTCAAGCCGCTAGTCGCCGCCCTGCTTATCTCACGCGGCCACGAAACGCCGGAAAAGGCTTTTGAGTTTCTCAATCCTTCGCCCGAACATCTTCACGAACCTTTTTTGATGATGGGAATGCGGGAGGCTGTCGATCGTGTAAAAGCTGCGGTTGCGGCAAAGGAAAAGGTTTTGATCTGGGGCGACCTTGACGTTGACGGCACGACCGGCACAGTTTTGCTGAGGAAGACTTTCTCACTGTTGGGGCTTGAAACGAGTTACCACATCACAAATCGCTTTACCGAAAATCGCGGGATCAATTTCGAGCCGCTCGAAGCCGCGCGGGGTCAAGGCTATACGCTTCTTGTTAGCGTCGATACGGGAACGTCTAACTTCGACGAGGTTTTGCGGGCGAAAGAGATCGGTATGGATACGATCATTTGCGACCATCACGAGATTAAAGGCGATACAATATTACCGCCCGCCGTCGCGTTGATAAATCCTTTTCACCCTGACAGCAAATATCCGGACGACAATCTTGCCGGCGTCGGCGTGGCTTTCAAGCTGGCACACGCACTTTTGCGGGAATTCGACCTTGAATCCGAGATCCCCGGGTTGCTCAAGATCGCAGCCATCGGCACCGTTGCCGATGTAGTCAATCTGACCGGCGAAAATCGAGCAATCGTCGCTCTGGGGTTGATAGATCTTGTTAAGACGGATAATTGGGGCCTCAAAGCATTGATGGAGGTCGCCGATTGCCGCTCGGATATGACGAGTATGCATATCGGTTTCCGCATCGGCCCGCGTATCAATGCTGCGGGACGAATGGAGGTTGGGACCCACGTGGTTGAGCTTTTAGAGGCCGACGACTTTGGCAAGGCGAGAAAGATTGCATCATTGCTGGATTCCCGCAATCGCGAGCGCCAAAAGGTTCAACAGGAAGTAACCGAGAAAGCGATTTTGGAAGCAACAACCTTCACAAATTCCAATTTTATAGTTGTTGCTGGCGAAGGGTGGCATAAAGGCGTCGTTGGACTGGCCGCGTCCCGGGTCGCCGAAAGATTCCACCGTCCAACGATCGTTTTTTCGCTGGAAAACGGTGTTGCAACTGGCAGTGCACGCAGTATTAAAGGATTTGATCTCTTTGAAGCTCTGGGTTCAGTTTCAGATCTTTTGGAATCATTCGGCGGACACGTCGCAGCGGCTGGAATGAAGGCTAAACAAGTAAATATAGAGGAATTACGTTCCCGTCTCGATAAATATGCTGACGAAAAAATATCAATTGACGAACGAACGCCGGAGATATTGATCGATGCCGTCGTCACCGCTGAGACGCTCAGCCTCGATCTGATCGACCAGCTAAAGGCTTTCGAGCCGTTCGGTGCGGGCAATCCAAAGCCTATATTTGTAACTAAAAACCTTAACTTGCGCGACGAACCCTTTGTGATGAAAGATAAGCATCTCAAGCTAAAACTCATCGGCGACAGCGGCAAACAGTTTGAGGCCGTTTGGTGGGACGGCGTCGAGCGATCAAAGGGGCAAACGCTCAAACCCAATTCCCGCATCGAATTAGCATACGTCGCCGAAGCTAACACGTGGCAGGGAAATACGCGGCTCCAACTTGTAGTCGAAGATTTAAGAGCGGATAATTGACCAGATGTCTGAGAACAAAGAACATAGCAAAAGCGAATATAGCCTGCGTGCAAAATTGCCGCTATATTTTCGCTATGCAGCGGTCGGTATGCTCGGCCTGACGCTGCTTGCGGTTATAGCCGGTTTTTACCGAGAACGCGGCAAGACACAATTCAAATTAAAAGGCGAGCATTCACAGCTTTCGACAGATGTCATTGCCGAGGTCAGCGGCTACGACCGTCTTGAAACTGACGGCGGCGTCTCGAAATATTACATCAAAGCGGATTATGCAAAAACGTTCTCCGACAATCATCAGGAACTCGATAACGTTTACGTGCGCACGTATGACAAAGAGGGTAATGCGGCCGACACTATGACCGCCCAAAAAGCTCTATATATACCCGAGGCAGACAAGAATTTTACTGCGTATCTAAACGGCGACGTTTACATTGAGACTCGGGATTCATTAAAAGTAAAAACAAACAACATCACTTATTCTAAAGCAAATGAAGTAGCCGACGCTGATGAGTTTATCGAATTTGAACGAGGCAATGTCCATGGTAAATCGCTGGGAGCCACAATAAAAATGGCTGAAAAGCGTCTCGAACTGCTCAAAAATGTCGAGATCGAAACTTTCGATTCTCCCGAGCTTGCTAAATCCGGTGTACATTATGCCAAAATCAATGCCGATTCGGCATCATTCGATCAAAATACTAACAAAATCGATCTAAACTCGAACGTGGCGATTAACATTCAGTCAAAGTCGAGTTTGTCGGGTGGTGCCCGCTCCATCGATGCCCACGCCGGCCGTGCATCTGTTGATTTTGTACTCGATAGCGACTCGGGATCGGGGACGAACGGACAGGTTAAGAAATTTGAGATGTTTGATGCAGTCCACATTGTTTCGACAGAATCCGGTGCGGCTCCAACGACTATCGACTCCGGAGATGCTCTATTCGACAAAGAGGCTAATCGCTTTGAGTTGAATAACGGCGTGCATATTGTCACTTCGGCAAATGACAAAACTACAGATATTCGAGCCTCGCAGGCTGTGTATAACCAAACCGCTCTTAAGCTGGCATTGTCCGGCGGAGTCGAAATCACGCAGGGCGAAGATTATCTAAAGGGAGATACTGTCGATGCTGATCTTTTCGCCGATAAAAAAGTCAGATATGCCGTCATTCGAGGCAACGGCGTGCTCCGGCAAACAGTCGCAGAACGCACGACTACGGTTGTCGCTCCTGAATTAAATGCCGCTTTTAACGAGACGCGTCAATTGCAGGCCGCTAACACAATCGGGCAAAGCACAGTTCAGCTCGTGCCTAATGGAGACTCCGACTATACTCATCTAACGTTCTCAGCGCCGATTGCGATTCACGTCGTTTTTAAAGGATTGGGATTGATCGAACATGTTGAGGCCGATGGCCGGACGACTATACAGATGGACGTGCCGGATAATCGTATTGACGCAGCCGATAAACGTGTCACCGCTAATACCGTCCGGGCTTTTTTCTTCGATGACGGCAAGAACATTCGCCGAGCCGAGGCTGTCGGCAACGCCGAATTGTATGTCGAACCCCTCAAATCTGCCGCTGCAAATTACCGGACGACGATCACTGCTCCCAGATTTGATTGCGATTTTTATCCCGCCGGAAACAATGCGCGTGTATGCTCCGCAGGTAAAAAAACCAAAACGTCGCGAGTGCCTACAGTTGTATCCGAGGGGCACGGTACACAGACGATGCTCGCCGACCAATTAAACACCGCTTTTGGCGAAAAGTCGAAGGATATCGAGAGCCTTGAGGCCGTTGGCAATGCCAAATTTACCGAGAATGATCGTAATGCGACAGCATCGCAGATGACATATGCCAAAACGGACGAGACGGTGCGGCTCCGCGGAGGCGAACCAACGGCATGGGATACGTCATCACGGGTCAAAGCGCGCGAGATCGATTGGGACACCCGCAACAAACATTCGTATTTTCGAGGTGGCGTCAGCACAACCTACTACAGCCGCAAAAAGTCTGGTGATTCCCTACCTTTTTCATCCGCAGATAAGCCGGTGTTTGTGACGTCCGAGACGGCCGAATTCGATCATTCGGCTGAGTCTGCGGTTTTTAGCGGAAATGCACGCGGATGGCAGGACAGTAATTACGTTCGCGCCGATAAGCTCTTTATAAAGCAACGCGAAGGTCAATTATTTGCCGACGGCACGGTTCAAAGCGCCATTTATGACGCCAAGCAAAAAGTGAACGGAAAAGAGTCGAACGTCCCGGTTTTTGCCGCATCACGGTCGATGACTTATGATCGCGAGACCCGGCTGCTCAGATACCGTGATAATGTTGACATCCGGCAGGGAACCGACCGTGTAACCGCCGGCTCGGCCGATGTTTATTTGAACAGCAAGAACGAGGTGGCAAAAACCATTGCGGAGACGAGTGTCGTGATGACGCAGCCAAGCTGTCGCGCTACCGGCGATTGGGTTCAATATACGGTGGATGACGAAGTTGCGATAATTCGCGGCAATCCAGCGACAGTTAATGATGCCGAAAACGGCTCCTCGCAAAATGGCGAGATTACGGTATCTATGCGCGATCATCGTGTTTCTGCGCAAGGCCGGTCAAAACAGAATGCCGGTGGCAGATCAAGATCCGTCTATAAAGTAAAAGTCCAGTGATCGATGAAAGATTCGAATAACTCAATAGATCCTGCCGTCACAAATGGCTCAGTTCCTCCGCCGCCGGTCGCGCTTGATGTATTAGCCGCATACGATCTGCAAAAAACCTACGGCGGGCGACGCGTCGTTGACGACGTCAGTATAAACGTTTTTCAGGGCGAGGTCGTCGGATTGCTTGGCGCCAACGGAGCGGGTAAAACAACGACTTTTTACATGCTCGTCGGCCTCGAGCGATCCGAGACAGGGAGGATAGAGCTAAATGGCCGTGACGTGACCCATCTGCCGATGTATCTGCGGGCCCGCCTCGGCCTCGGTTATCTGCCGCAGGAGCCGTCCATTTTTCGCAAATTTACCGCCGAGCAAAACATTCTCGCCGTGCTTGAAACGCGCAAATTATCCAGGACAGACCGTTTTGCAAGGCTGGACGAGTTATTGGAAGAATTTGGCATTGCCCATGTGCGCAAAACGCGTGGCGACGCCCTTTCGGGTGGTGAGCGGCGACGTGTCGAGATCGCCCGATGCCTTGCCACCGAGCCTCAATTCATACTTCTCGACGAGCCTTTCGCCGGCATCGATCCGCTTGCTATCGACGATTTGCGCGATATTATCCTGTATCTCAAAAAACAGGGTATCGGCATACTCATAACCGACCATAACGTCCGCGAGACGCTCGGCATCACGGATCGAGCCTATATCCTTTCGGATGGCAAGATACTGCGCGCCGGTACGCCTGAAATTTTGATCAACGACGCGGACGTGCGACGGCTTTATCTTGGGGAAAGATTCACATTATAGGCTCGTATATTTTCCATTTTTCTCCCATATCGTTATAATCGATATTTAGGCACAGTATTTGTTTGAAGCCGGTTCGAACTGTCGTAAATCGACGCCGCGGGTCATGATATGTCGTCCTTAAGACTCACAACCCAATTACAACAAAAGATGGTCTTGACGCCGCAATTGCGTCAACGCATCGAAATGCTCCAGATGACCTCGCTCGAATTGAACGAGCTTATCGAACTGGAAATGGTTGCCAATCCCGTGCTCGAAGAAGTGCAGTCCGGCGAAGAGATCGAGGAACTTGGCGAAAACATTCTCGATCAAAACTCGGACGGTGAGGATCACGGAGCGGACAATGTTAACGGCAATTCCGCGGACGCCGTGTCCGAAACCCGTACCGACCGCCTCGCTGAAATCGAAGGTTCGATCCCTGAAGGGGAGAGCCTCAACGGTAACGCAGAAAGCTCTAACACCGACATAGACGGTGACGACGATTCGCACACGGAAAATGCGGATTCCTTCGACGAGGTCGATTTTGGCCGTGAATTTCAGGATTATCTCGACCCCGGGTACCGGACGCAAGAGATCGAATACAAGGACGACAGCCCAAGTTTCGAGCAATTCCTGTCGCATTCACCGTCATTGAGCGAACACCTCGAATGGCAATTAAATCTGCTGAATCTGAGCGAAGGACATGAAAATGCCGCGATCGAGGTGATCGGTAATTTGGACGAGGACGGTAGGCTTACGGCAACCGTTGAGGAGATCGCAGAGTCATGCAGATGCTCGCTTGAGACGGTCGAAAAGGCTCGTCAATCGGTCATGCAGCTTGAACCTGTCGGCTGCGGGGCTTTTGACGTCAAGGAGTGTCTGTTTACCCAATTGCAAAACTGTGGCGAATCCGAGAGCCTGGCCGCTACACTAGTTCGCGAACATCTGGAAGATCTCCAACCACATCGCCTCCAACATCTTGCAAAAAACACCGGCGTTGACATTCACGTCCTTGACAAGGAGATCGACAAGATTCGTCAGCTCGACCCACATCCTGGACGGCGATATTCGTCCGAAGAGGCCGTTTTTGTTTCCCCCGAGGTCTATATAGAAAAACTGGATGACGATTACGTCATATTTTTTGCCGACGACGGCAGCCCGCGTCTGCGGATAAATTCGACGTATCAGAAACTGGTCGGACAAGACGATACCTCAAAGGAAACAAAGGATTTTATAAAGGAAAAGGTGCGTTCCGCCGTCGATCTGCTCCGCAATATTGAGCATCGCCGCCAGACCATTTATCGCGTTGTCGAGTGCATAGTCGACCGCCAGCGTGATTTCCTCGATCATGGCGTTGAACACATCAAACCGATGATGTTAAAAGACATTGCCGAGGACATCGGCATGCATCTCTCGACCATCTCCCGCGTCGTAAACCGCAAATATGCACACACGCCACAAGGCGTTATAGAGTTAAGACGTTTTTTTAGCGAAGGGATGTTAAATGAAGAGGGTGAAGAGGTTTCGACCCGTATCCTAAAACTCAGGATCAAAAAAATGGTCGAGGATGAGGATACAAAAAAACCGCTTACTGACGACGAAATAGCTAAGGTTTTGAGCAAAGAGGGCGTCAAGCTCTCTCGCCGCACCGTTGCAAAATATCGCGATCAGATGAATATTCCCGGTTCGAGAGAACGTAAGACCGTAATTTAAAAAATCATGAACTTTGAATTTACCGGACGCCATATTGAGGTCACACCGGCTTTGCGCTCGCATGTTGAGGATCATTTCGAAAAAATCTCCCACCTTTTTGACGGTAAACCGGCCAAGGCCCACATAATTATCGAGGTCGAGCGTGGACGTCACCGCTCCGAGATTGTCATCAATTGGCGAAATGAGGTTCTGACTGCCAATTCGAGCAATTCGGACATGTATCTGTCTTTGTCGCAAACCATCGGCAAGATCGAAACTCAGGCGCGAAAGCTCAAGGACAAGGTTATCGATAAATCGCATAAGGCCAGCAAAATTGCAGTGGAATCAACGCCCACAGACACGGCAGAAAAGTCTGTATCGCCGCGAAAAATCATCGAGACCGACGCTCTGGCGTCAAAGCCAATGACGGTCGAAGAAGCCGTTTTAGAGATGGATTACCGAAACTACCAGTTTCTAATGTTTCGAAATGCCAATGGCGGCGACATCGCCCTCGTATTTCGACGAAAGGACGGTCACTACGGCTTGACCCGGTCTTGATCCAGAGAATGTCGTCGATTGAAAAAAAATACCGCTCAAACATCGTTATCCACGGAGTTTTGGTCGAGATATTTGGAATAGGCGTACTTATCACCGGCGAATCCGGCACGGGAAAATCCGAGTGTGCTCTTGAGCTGATTTCGCGGGGTCACAGTTTGGTCGCCGACGATGTTGTAAATATAGAACGCGAAGAAAACCGCCTTTTCGGCTCGTCGCCGGATAATTTTTATGGGTTGATCGAGGTTCGCGGAATTGGCATTTGCGATATCCGGCAAATTTTCGGTGCAGAGTATTTGATTAAACATTGTGAGATAAGACTTTGTTTTGATTTGCAGGGGGATATTCCGGCAGATCAACCCGATCGCGCTAGTTCGCCGATTCGTGAGTTCGAGCTTTTGGCAGTAAAGCTTCCGAAATATGTGCTGCCGGCGACGCGCGGACGCAATCTGCCGCTTTTGATCGAAACGGCTGTAAAACTATACCGGTTAAAAGAAAAGTTAGTCTGATATGCCGCAAAAAAAACGTGATAAAGGAAAATTGCCTGAGCTGGTGATAATAACCGGTCTCAGCGGTTCGGGCATGAGCTCGGCAACTGATTCGCTTGAGGATTTAGGCTATTTTTGCGTCGATAATTTACCGCTGACGATGCTCTCGACGTTTGGTCGTCTGCTCGTTCCGGCGGATCGCCGAAACCCTTCGATCGAAAAGGCGGCGCTTGTGATAAATATCCGCGAACGTCAGTTTTTATCAGAGTTTCCCGGTGAATTAAAAAAACTTGCCAAAAAGAATCTTGCTCCATTTGTCGTATTTTTTGAGGCTTCGGACGACGTGCTCCAGCGTCGGTTTTCTGAAACGCGACGACCGCACCCGGCTGACGCGGGCCGTGGGCTGCTTGCCGCGATCACCGGGGAGCGAAGAGCGTTAAAAGAGATACGCAAGCTCGCCGATCTGATCATTGACACCTCCGAGCACACCGTCCACACGCTACGGCGTCTGATAGTGCAGAAGTTTAGCGGATCTGACGAGGGAGCGGCGCTCAAGGTTGAGGTCATCAGTTTTGGCCATAAATATGGTCATCCAAGAGGTCTCGATCTGCTCATTGACGTGCGTCATTTGCCAAATCCGTATTTTCAAGCGGAATTGCGGGATTTGACCGGCAACGATCCTGAGATTGTCGATTTCCTGTTAAAACAAGCCGAGGTAAAAGAGACAATTGAACGTTTTAACGATCTGCTGTTTTATCTTCTGCCTAAATATAAGCGGGAAGGAAAATCGTATCTGACAATTGGGGTTGGATGCACAGGCGGCCGGCACCGTTCTGTGATGGTCGCAAACAGTGTCACAAATGACTTGAAAAGCAAAGGCTTTGATGCGTCGGTGACGCATCGTGATATACAGAAATAACAGGCATAGCCATAGATGACATTGATATCAAGAACAATATGAGCGAACAAAAAAGAATAGGTGGCGTGATCGTAACGCATGGACAATTAGCAAATGAGCTGCTTGCGGCTGCCGAGGCTGTGGTTGGGGATTTGAGCCACATAACGGCCGTCTCAATCGGCTGGCACGACGACGTCGAAATGGCAAAGGATGAGATCAGAAGGGCGATCACAGAGGTTTCCGAAGGCAACGGCGTTTTGCTGCTGACCGACATGTTTGGCGGGACACCTACTAATATCGCGGCGATGTTTCTCAAGGAAAATGAAATTGAGATAGTCACCGGCGTCAATCTGCCGATGGTCATCAAACTTGCGTCTTTGAACAAGGAAATGTCGCTGCGTGAGCTGGCAAAAGAAGTCGAGAAACAGGGAAAAGAGGCTATCTGTCGCGCCGGGATACTCCTCGAGCCGATGAAAATGAAAAAAGATGCTTGAGAGTGATGTCCGGATAAAAAATACGCTCGGTCTTCACGCTAGAGCGGCGGCTCAAGTGGTGCAGTTGGCGGGCAAATTCACCTGCCGCATCAGCCTGGAACGCCGGGACAATGGCGTAATGGCAAATGCGAAATCGATCCTCAGCGTTCTGCACCTCGCTGCGGCATTTGGCGTCGTTGTGACGATCATTACAGACGGTGCTGACGAAAAAGAGGCCCTGCGGACTTTAGAAAAGCTGTTCGCCGACAAATTCGGCGAGGACTAACAGTGAGTACTACCTACGTAGCGGGTGGTTGAACTCAACAAACTCAATGAACTCGACAAACTCAGCGAACTCGTCGAAAGCCGGCATATTAGGCATCCCACTCGGATTCGGCGCCGGGCAAACAGGCAGCGAGCTAGGAGTCAATGCTATGCGGCTGACGCGGTTTCGCGGGTACAGCCTTGCGGAACATATCCGTGCTCTCGGATACGAGACAACCGACCATGGCGATGTCGCAATAGTTCAGCCCAACGCGACTGAAGGCGGAAACACGAGTGTGAACGAGTGTGCAACCCCCAAACACCTCGCCGAGATGCTCACCTCCTCCGCGAATATTATCCAAGCGCTAACAAATATCCTCGACAATAACGAGATCCCAATAATCCTCGGCGGCGACCACGCCATCGCGATCCCGACGTTCTCTGCTATCGCATCGCATTACAAACAACAGGGAGATGAGATCGGCTTGATATGGTTTGACGCCCACGCCGACATCAACACGCCGGAAACATCGCCATCTGGCAACATCCACGGAATGCCGCTGGCAGCGATACTCGGCCACGGCAACCCGGAACTCGTCAACCTGTGCGGCTACGCCCCAAAACTAAATCCCAAATACTTCGCCCATGTCGGAGCACGTGACGTCGATCCCGGCGAACGCTCACAGATCGAAAAGCTTGACCTTCGCGACAATTTCTTCACAATGAGCGACATCGACAAACGCGGAATGGCAGAGTGCGTCGAGGACGCCGTCGCCATTGTATCGCAGGCTCCCGGCGGTTACGCCGTCACGTTTGACATCGATATGATCGACCCGCGTTTCGCCCCCGGCTCGGGCACGCTGGTCCGCGGCGGCACGACCTATCGCGAAGCCCACCTCGCCCTTGAGATAATCGCCTCACGCGGCGGGATGCGTTCGTTTGAGATCGTCGAGGTCAATCCGCTCCTCGATCAGAGCAACATCACCGTCGAACTCGCCTGCGAGCTAATCCTCTCGGCCCTCGGCAAAACGATCCTTTAGCCTTCATCCTAATGCGTTAAGAGTAAAAACGGTCTTAACGCCATAGGCTTCGAGTCCGCTCGTGCTCACTTTCAGCTAAAACACTATGCTTATTGCCAGAAAGACTAGTCCGGTAGCAGCAAATACTACTCCCACAAATAGACATATAAACCCCGGCATCCAGAAAGTAGAAGTCTTTCCGATAGATATTTTATCCGGTTGGTGCGGATCGTAAAGCACCGGCACGATTTGACCTACCTGGAAATTCGCCAGGTTGGAGAATATTTTCGGCGTGTAATCAATCATGCTGCCGGTAGCTGATTGAAAGCGTACCGTTGGCTTAAACAGAGGAGTAGGATCAGATCTACTCATACTCGTCTGTTCAATATGGATAACCGTGCCCTGTGTGGTCACCGCCCGATTAGCAAACGCTTTTTTCTTCAAGAGGAAGAAGCCGCTGCCACCAACTATGCAGAAACCCAAGAACACAACCAAAATACCGATGACCGCGAACAAAATACCGGACGAGGTGATCAAAATTGGGAAAAACGTGTAATGGTTCATCGCTATCTTCCTTAACCGGGATAATCAAAACCTCCATCCTACCGTTGAAGTATTTATAGACGACTGCCCGCCAATCTAATCGTCCGTGCTGTTGTCGGCGAAGGTGACAAAATTCAGCTGGATGGTGTGGGTCTTCCCCTCCCGGTCAATCTTGAATTTGCCGGTCCACCCCGCATCTTTGAAGGGTCCGCTCGTCCATTTAACCTCGCTCGCTCCTGCATCGTATGTGTATCCGCCGCTGCCGATCGTTTCGCCGGTGACGGACAGGTATTGATAGCGGGACCCCGACAGCACGAAGTAGCCGATGACGATCGCGTTCGTGACGTCTCCGTAGGAACGAATGGTGTACTTTCCGGCTCTTGGCCCACCGCCCGTGTCCGGCGTTGCAGTCGTTTGCCGAGCCCGAATGTGCTTGGCGCTAACCCACTCGCCGCCGGTGCTGGAGCCCTTGTCCCAACGAACGCGATAGTTTCCCCGGTTGGTGCCGGAGCCTATCTCGATGATGGTGCCGTCGTACCAGGTGATATTCCAAAACTCCACTTTATCGCCGACCTTCCTTGCCCCGCCTTGGGTATCATCCGGCCGCGTTTTGTCGGGGTCGTCCTTGTCACCACCGTTTTTATCTCCCGGCTTATCGGCGGTGCGTCTCTTTATATGGCGCACGCAGTCCATGCTGAAACCTGCCTCAAAAGTATTGACGCCATTGTGGGTAAAGCCCTCATAACCAGCACGCGGGTCCAGGCGAACGACCACGTCCTCGTCGCGAGGGGAAACGCGGACGATGGTGCCTTCAAACCAATCTGTTTTATCATTCCTATCTCTGTACTCGACCTTTTCCCCCACTTTGTAACTGTTAACATTATCCCCAACGTTTCCGTCGTCGGGCTTATCGGCGGTGCGTCTCTTTAAATGGCGCACGCTGTCCATGTTGTAAGCTTGCTCAAAACTATTCACGCCGTTGTGAGTAAAGCCCTCATACCCCGCACGCGGGTCCAAACGAATGACGACCTGCTCGGAGCGAGGGGAAAGGCTGACGATGGTGCCTTCAAACCAATCTGTTTTATCATTCCGATCTCTGTACTCGACCTTTTCACCCACTTTGTAACTGTTAACATTATCCTGCGCCCATGATCGTATTGGCAGCAGAACAACCATAATAAGAACCGCGAAAGCGATCCCGCTAAAATTTGTTTTTGGCATCAACCTTACCTTCCTTTGTATAGAATCTGTCGGAAGCGTACACCCATCGAGAAAAAATAGCGAATTGGGGAAGAACGTGTATTCAGGTGATCGCCGTAATAGAGCGTGTTCATGCGGATCAAAGCGACTTCACCGAAACCATAGAATTATAGTCGTATTCGTGTTCCTGGCAATTTTTTCTTCGCGACGCTTCGAAATGCCCGGGCCGCGCTCGTATTAATTCCGTTAATAGCATATACTCGCGCCCAAATAAGCGCATAGAGAGACAACAGGAGGACAGATGAAATATTTATTATGCTTGGGATTTTTGGTCGGTGTATTGGCATTTGCGGGAACGAAGTCGGCGAGCGCCCAGTGCGTGGTCCAAACCGAGGGAGGGGTATTAAATGTACGCGCTACGCCGGACGGCCGGGTTATCGCGAAGTTGGACAATGGCACCCCGGTTACCGTAATAGCACACCGTGACCACCCCACCGGTGTCGGGTATTCCCGGATCCGTGCCCGACGCCGGAGCGGCGGTGCCGTAACCGGATGGGTCACAGAAATTTATATTCACTGTCCCTGATTAAATTGCGTGGCGAAGATATTTGAGGCGGGATCGTCGCAGTTGTCATACGACTCACTGGTAATTACAACACTTCCGTGAGAATTTTCGTAAAAATCATAATTCAAGGGCCGGCAGGTACAGATCCGTACCATTGATCCGCGCGTTGGTCCGTTGGTTTCATTACTCTGCGGAACGATCAACTCGCACTCAAGTCATCGCCGTAGCGAGTGTTCATGGGGTGAAGAAGGAATTCATCGCAAACTTTAATAAGTCAAATTAGGTTGCTTAACTCGCCGTCTAAATTTTTCTTATTTATACGACTCTTTGATCGCGTTATAATTCCATTTGCCGTCCAGGTCTCTCCAAAACCGGTAAAGTCCGTCCCATTCCTTCCGGTTCACTGAGCCGTCCGAATAATTCGCGATGTAAGTGTACTGAATGCTGACCGGGTAATAAGTCGTTTTTTTACCGGCGGGCATTCCGTCCATTGCCAGGTCGTCGCTCTGCTCCGGCGGTAAAACCTTAACACTTTGGAATTCGACACTTTCTTTTCTGGTTGCGTATTCGTTTTTCGCCGTGTCTGTTTCGATCATTCGCTTGATCTCAGCCTCGGAAGGCGCGCCGCTTTGCGGCGTTCCGTCCTTTTCGTCGCCGCTCTTACAGGCAAAAGCCACACAAAACAACAAGCGAACAAATCAAACCCAAATTTATTACCAAAGTTTGTTTTGTCATTTCAATCTCCCTAAAACCGTCGAATCACTTACTGCTATCGCGCACCGAACCATCTTTCCCCTCCCCAGGCTTCTAAATTGCCAACATAGATTTGCTGACCGGGATCTTTTCCGAGACCTGCAAGCATATCCTTACGGACGATCCAATCATGGCCCAAAAAGCCTTTTAACAACACTATTCCCGCACCGCCCTGAAAGTCCATTTCTTTTTTCGTTGCATTGCGCCAAGTACCCTGAACAGAGTTTTCACCTTTCGGTTTCCAGGTGTAGCTGCCATTTCCGTTGATGGTCAGAGAATGTCCACCGCCATATGTACCTTCCTTACGGTAAACGTTTCCATCCCCCGGAGTAACATGAATGTCGGCCGAGGCTTTACCCAGCCGCCACGTCCCCAATAGCCAGTCAACGGTCGTCGGCGGCCCGACATTGTATTGGGTCGCATTAACGACGTCGCCATCGCCGTCACACCCATTTCCATAGATGGGCGACAGATCGTCCTTATAGACCTCTATCCGGCGTTCGACGCCACGAAGCTTGATCTGTTCGACCAGATCCAGGCACACTTTCTTGTCGTATTTGGCGACGCCGTTGACGAAAGCGTTTTTTCGCATATAGCCAAGAATTTCCGCAGGTGTCATCAGCCCTTTGCCGTCCGCGGTCCCGCGCTTGTCGGTCTTCGTATTATCAGCAGGTTTGACAGTGGGATCGGGACCAGCTTTTTTATCTTCGGGCTTGGTTACAATGCCGGCTTTTATATGGCGGACTCTGTCGATGTTATAACCCGCCTCATATATGCTCACACCGTTCCGGGTATATGTTGGAGAATCAGCACGCGGGTCCCACCGAATGACGACTTGATTGCTTGGAGGATAAAGGCTGACGACCGTGCCTTCGTACCAAACTGGTTTATACGGATTATCATTGTACTCGACCCTTTCACCGACTTTGTAACTGTTAACAGCATCCTGCGCCCATGATTTCAGTGGCAGCAGGACAAGCATAATAAGAACCGGGAAAGCGATTCTGCTGAAATTTATTTTTGTCATTAATTCATACTTCCTTTGTTGAACGTCTTTCCCAATAGTATACCCATCAAGAGCAATAGGGAATTGGCGAAGGACGTGTATTCAGGTGATCGCCGTAATAGAGGGTGTTCATGCGTCAGCCGCAAATGTAACATGTTTACAAGCGAGCTATCAATGCCCAAATTGATTACCGCAAAGGGACAGTGGATAATATAAAGCTCAGAAAGCACACGATTGAAATGCTTTCACTATTACTTTATGAAAACACGCGTTGGAGTAATTTTTGGCGGCAGGTCGGGCGAGCATGAGATCTCGAACGTTCCGGGTTGGGTAACTAAGACACCTTAAGAATTCTTGTCGTTTATTTCTTTATATGTAAAAATAGTCCTGTCATGACCACTGATACGATAGAATTGCCAGTTTCAGAATATCGAAGGATGCAGGAGGAATTGAGCCTGCTTAAGAATTCCGACCTTTTGAAGAAAGTGAATCAACTGGTCGATTTTCTGTATCAGGACAAATACGGTTTTTATATGGGCGATTTTACGGACGACCTGACGGATTATGCCGTTGATAATGCGTGGGACGATACCGCGAGCGATTGGGACAATGTATAAACAGCGACAGATAGTTCTCGTGCCGTTTCCATACTCAGACCTGAGCAGCTCCAAACGACGACCGGTGCTGATAGTTTCAAACGACTCATATAACCAAAAATTCAGTGACGTTGTGGTCTGCGTAATAACCAGTAATCTTCGCAAAGATGACTACTCGGTAAAGCTTTCGAACGATGATCTTGAGATCGGTGTTCTGCCGGAAAGTTCGGTCGTTAAGTCCCACAAACTCTTTACAATCCATAAAGATAAGATCTTAAAGACTTTTAGTCTCGTTAAGGAAGAGTTCTTCGGTCAGGTCAACAAGAAAATCAAGCATCTTGTCGAACAAAGCTAAATGTTCTGCATCTAAAAACACCCGCTAACGCAGGTGCTTCTGACAACTATGAAAACAAGCGTTGGAGTTATTTTTGGCGGCAGGTCAGGCGAGCATGAGATCTCGATCCGTTCGGCGAAGACTGTTATTGAGCAGATCGATCATGAGAAATACGATGTCGTTCCCGTTGCGATAGACAATGACGGATCGTGGTTCTCGCCGGCAGCGTCGCTTGCGTTGTTCCCGGATGCGACGCAGGAGCTTTTTCGGACGCGTTTTGGCGAACCCGGCAGTGAACGCCTGGCGATGCTCGGCGATGCGACAATGGGAGGGCTTGTCACGATGTGCGAGGACTGCGGCAAGGCTTGTCCCACGCATACGGAAAAGCTCGACTGCGGGTTTCCCGTGCTGCATGGGACATTTGGCGAGGACGGGACGATTCAGGGGCTGCTTGAGATGGCCGATATGCCGTATGTTGGCTGCGGCGTGCTGGCGAGCTCGACCGGGATGGACAAGGCGTTTATGAAGACGCTGTTTCAAGATGCAGGACTACCGATCTGTGATTATCTGTGGTTCCTGCGTGACGAATGGGAACGCAACCGCGAAACGACGCTCACGCAGATCGCCGACAAACTCGGCTTTCCGTGCTTTGTAAAACCCGCGAATCTCGGTTCGTCTGTCGGCGTTTCAAAGGCAGTGGATAGGGAATCGCTCGCCGCCGCCATAGCTCTCGCCGCCGAATACGACCGCAAGATCATTGTCGAAGAAGGTCTCGAGATGCGTGAGATCGAATGTGCCGTGATGGGCAACGACCAGCCTGAAGCGAGCCTGCCCGGCGAATACATCATCCGCGATAGCTCGAAAGCGTTTCTCGATTACACCGAGAAATACTCCGGCACCGGCAATAACGAGTTTGTCGTGCCCGCACCTGTCTCGGACGAGCTTTCCAACAAGATCCGCCAGATGGCAGTCACCGCTTTCAAAGCCATCGACGGATCGGGCCTCGCCCGCGTTGATTTTTTCCTGCGCAGTGACACCGGTGCTTTGCTCGTCAACGAGATCAACACGATGCCGGGGCTCACCGACGCATCCGGCTTCCCTAAAATGTGGGCCGGAACCGGAAAGCCATTTCCGCAGGTCATCGACGAACTGATCGAGTTAGCCATCGCCCGGCATGGCGATAAGAAGAAGAATAAGACAAGTAAGTAAGAGTGATGCCTTTGGGCATTTATCCATCGATGCCTAGGACTGTCACTCTTACGACAGCGGCAGCGATAGAAGCCCTTTGCTTTGTTTGCAAATTCCTGCAATTCGGTTTAACGTTCATAAAACGCACGATTTCAGTGAGATTTAATTTCGCGGCCATGAAACTGTTCACGGTTTTTTCGCGCATTAAGATTTACGTTGGTGTTCTAAAATCACAAGGAGAAAAAAATGATGAAACTAATAGTGGGTTCTTTGTTCTTGATGTTGGTTTTCTTGTCGGCGAACGTTGTCACGCGCGTCGCAGCCGTTGGCACCGATAGACTCGATCGAGCACATCTCACTGAAAATTCGATTAAATTCAACCATTTCGTTTCCAGACTTAGATTTGTCGACAGTTGTGAGGTTCAAACAAGTGGGGACAATTTGCTGGTACGGTCAGTTCCAGGAGGAAGCGTTATTGGGAGGCTTCGGAACGGCTCCAGTGTCAATGTCAAAGACAGATGGACCAAAATTTCTGTCAGGCTAAAGGGCAGGACTATAACCGGATGGGTCGCCAGCAGGTTTTTGAACGAGGGTTATGTTGAAACAGATGGGGATAATCTGAACGTGCGAACGGTCCCGCTAAACGGAGCCATCGTCGGAAAGCTGCCGAACAGCACTCTAGTCCAGACGTTGGATATTTGGTCCAGGATCGCTTATAAAGACGGTTGGGTCTCAAGCGAGTTTCTGGGTAATTGCTCGTAAGAAGCTATTTTAATTTTGGCGCGTTATAGCCCTTTCTGGTGCGGATGGTGAGATTTGGCTTTGAGATTCTCAATTCCAACGACCGCCATTTACCGTCTTTTTTTAAGTTTGCCGGTGCGTAAGAGATCGTGTATTGAACCCCAAGTTCCTGAACTATTCGTGTAAACGCATCGCGCAATGCCATTCCGCCGGGTGTCGAGATGTATTTTCCGCCTGTTTTTTCGGAAAAATTAGTCAGAGCACCTTTATTTTGAGCTTTCTCCTGCGGGCTTAGATTGGGTGCCGACATATCGACCGAATAGATCGTAGCATTTACCGACAACGCCGCCCTTAAAACCTTGTCGGCCGACTTGCCGCTGGCTGTATCGGCACCGTCCGAGAGGATGATAATCGCCCGCCGCTTTTCGGGCCGTTTCGAGAGCATCTCGGCGGCCTTATAGACAGCGTCGTTCAAAACTGTCGTCCCATGTGCCTTGAGGTCGAATATATGTTCACTCAGGATGTCACGGCTATTTGAAAAATCCTGAACGAGCACAACTTTTGAGTCAAAATTGTATATCGACGCGACATCAGTGGCACGCATTCCGTCCAGGAACTGTATCGCGGCGGAACGTGCTAAAGTAACACGCTCCTCCATGCTGCCCGACGTGTCGAGTAGTATCACGGCCGCAAAGGGCGTCTCTTCGGCTTCAAATGACTTGATTTCCTGCTCGGCGCCGTCCTCGAAAACACGAAACAGTTTTTGCGTCAATCCGGTCACGGCTTTGCCGGCCGTATCAGTGACGGTTGCGTTCATTACTACGATTGAGGAATCAACGCTGATCGTTTCATCATCTTTTGTTTGGGCAGGAATGGAAAATGTGAGGCACCAGAGGCAGAGAACCCAACCCGTTAGACATATTGTTCGGTTCATAAACAATAACCGGCAAATTTTTTATATTTGCTAATTTCTGACGCGTAAAAATTTAGCGAGCCTAATCACGGCATTTGTACTCTGGATTGCAGGCACCGAAATTGTAAACCTGGTCGATTTTTTTAATTCGCCAATCAGTTTTTCCGACTTGGATTGGATCAATTTTACCGCATCGGCCAGAGTACTCATTTTTTTATCAACGTCAGGCAGCTCTTCTTCATCACCATCGTTGCTTCCGCCCAGGTCGTTGCGGATTTTTTTTGCGAGCTTCTCGGCTGTTGCGAGCTTTGAAAAATCCTCTTGTGACAATTGCCCACTTGCCTCAAATGATTTTTCCAATTGACCAATGATCTCGTTCAATTCCAAGCCCCGGGCGATCAATTCTTCATGATCTTTCTTATCTTTTTGGATGCGCATTTTAGCCATCCGCTCTTCAATGCCCCATGCTCGATCTTCGTTGTCCGCCCCTTTTTGGTGAAAGAGCGGAGAGTCTATGGGTTGTTGTTGTTGTTGAGCCTCGACAATCATATAACCGGTCGCGAAAAGCGAAGCTGTTAAGATAATAAAAATAAAACGTTGCAGCATTTCAGCAATTTGCAGATATTATCGCATTAATGGCCGGTATCCTGCACCGGATCGGGAGACACTCCAGTCACAAGCTCGACCAGCTTGGCGAGAAATTCATCCTCTGCGAGACCTGAGCTTCGCAGAGTTACCCATTCCGGGGTCAAAACAGTTCCAGCCCGACCCTCGATCTTTGCGATTACAGATACATTATTTTGTACCCCGTCGATCGACTGAACTTCGATCGTCAGCGTGTATTGAGCCCTCGTAAATGTCGTGTCACTCGATTCCAAAATGGCATATCGGTTTAGCTCGTTTTGAGCGATTATTGATCCCTTTGCGAAAACATAGGGCTGCGTTACCAGCAAGCCGTCCTTGGGTCTTGAAGACGCGTCGTCAATAATAATCTTTTTTTCACGAAGAGCATCCTCGATGGTAGCCAGGAGAACATCCCTGCGAGAATTGAGTTTATAAGGATTCGCCAAAGGTGCGCGAACCTTGGTTTTCCCTTCACCCCAGCTAAAAGAGCGAGTGGCGTCGTTGGATCGTGTAGTTACCTTATTGCCCTCGTCCTTTATTTTCTGTGTTTGCGTATCTATCCCTTTTTCCGTTTGAGCGAAAACGACGGTTGAAGAAACAACCACTGCGAATGCGGATAAAATACAAATTTTTGCCATTCGGACGATAGCCATACTTAAGAATATATCGCAAAACAAACTATCTTGAAAGGATTTGATGAGAGCAAGTGAAATAAAGTTGTAAATTTGTCAACTAATCGCCTTGCACCTTGTCGTTTTGAAGCTCCCACAAACAAATATGCTTCAAAAATGCATGATGCGCCGCAAAGCGGGCTATGCAAAACCCCGCGAAACCGTCGAGAAAACCAGCTTTCAATATAAATGTTGAAAAAAATGCGATAGGGCCGGCAAAAAAAATCTTTAGTTTGCTCGTCATCCGACCCTTTGCAAACGCCTGCTGAGCGGCAAACGGTGCATAACGTTCGCCAATCAAGCGGTGATGTTCGGCTGCGCTGTCGATAGAGTAGTGTATGATCTCCCCTTTCAACCTTTCGACCACGGTCCCCGCGTCCATTTTAACCGATTCGTGTATCAGAACGTCTTTCCAATGGGCTTTTCGGCGGTCAAAAAAACGCAACTGCCAATCGGGGTACCATCCGCCATGCCGGATCGGACGTCCCATGTAAAATGTGAGCCTGGGAATCCGGTATCCATCGGCAATATCGTCTTCCGATCCTGTGACAATTGCATTAATCTCGTCTTTGAGTTCGGGGGAAACGCGTTCATCCGCATCAAGACTAAAAATTCGATCAAATGATGCCGCATCGACAGCGAACTGCTTCTGCGCGGAAAAACCCGTCCATGTTCTCGTTATCACGCGGGCTCCAAGCGATTCGGCGATCTCTCGCGTCCGATCGGTACTTTCCGAGTCGATCACCAACACCTCATCGGCCCAATCGACTGAGCGGATCGCGTCACCGACTTTGGTTTCTTCGTTACCCGCGATGATTACGGCAGAGATTTTCATTGTAAGGATTTTCGCAGAGATGAACCCAAATCCAAAACGCCTTTCGGATGCGGCGATTTGCGAAAATGAATTCTCCTTTTATTTAGGCAACGGAACGGGGGAATCGATGGTGATATGGTTTGCCCGAAATGACGTGGCGGTCGCCCGCTGAAGATCTGCAACGGCCTTGCTATAGTCAGTTTCTGCTCGAATCTCGGCGTTGCGCGCATTGGCAAGCGTGTTTTCGCGCGTAAAAAGGAGGAATGTCGTTGATTTGCCGGCCTCATATAATTTTCGCTCGCCATCAAGTTGAATCTCGGCACTTTCGCGTGCCCGCCGGGCCGTCGAGACGCGCTGCTGCGACGTTTCGACCGATTGAACGGCGTTTCTGACGTCAACGAGCACGAATTGCTCTTCGCTACGCACCTGCGCGTCCAACTGATGCTGCTGGACCTTAGCCCCGTCATAATTTGCCTTTGCCGTCCGGTTCCGAAACGGAAACGAGATAGTCACCCCGATCGAAAAATTCGGAGCATCGCTGCGAAAAATATTTGAGAGCGACTGGTTAAAACCACCAAAAAGAAATCCAGGGGAAGCCGGTATGATCTGCGTCGGATTTGTGAAGACCGGTAATCCGAGCGTAGTTCGTGTGGAATTCAACGAATTCAGCAGAAAAATGTCTTGCGAATTACTTAACAAGTTTGTAGTAAATGCATCGTTTGAGCCGCTCCGCGACAGACCGTTTAACGAGAATGTTGTGTTTAGGTCGATCTGTGGTTTTATTTGGTTTTTATAAAACTTCAGATCGGATGTATTGATCTCACGCTGTAGTTTCAGCCGCTTTAGCTCAAATCGATTGTCCATCGCGTCCTTGATCGAATCATCAAGATTTGTCGGATCCAGGCTGACGGCCGGCGTATCCGTCGGGACGAATGACCGCGACCAGTCATCCGATAGCGGCTCTTTTATCACAAGCTGCTTGAGAGTGTTTTCCGAGATAGAAACCTGTTGAGTGGCAAGCAGTAAGTCCCCCTCGCGGTTAGCGAGCTCTGTCGCGACCTCGGCCCGCTCCAGTGGTGCCGCCGCTCCGGCCGCTATCTTTGCCTCGATCTGACGCAGATTCTCCTTGGAGAGGTTTAGATTCGCGACGCGGTTTTGCTGATCGCGCAATGCAAATACCAAATCCCAATAAGCCCGCTGAACCGACGCGATCGTGGTTGTTGTCTTAAGACGAAAATCGGTATCGGTCTGTTCGAGACGTTTTCTCGCTATCGTTAGCGAGTGGCGACGGCTGTCGATACGAAAATTGCGAGACAAAGGCTGCGAATAGGTCATGCCCAGCGACGACGAATATATCGCGCTGCCGGTACTCGTTACCGAGCCCGAGCTGAGCTGCGCCTGAGCGAACGCGTTCTCCGTCCGCGAATTATTAAAAAAGGCCTGGTAATTACCGCCGCCGGGTTGGATAAACTGAGTGACATTTGCATTGACACGAAAATCCTTTGTCGCCGGATTGCCCGTCGTTTGGCTTCGCGAAAAGTTTGGCGAAGCGGTAAAAACCGGGTCGTATATTCCCAAAAGCGATCGAACCTGAGTTTCCTGAAACCGCACATCGTCGCGCGTCACCTCGACGTCATTGTTATTTTCGAGCGCGCGGCGGATGGCTTCGTCCACCGAGATAGGCAGCGGCTGAGATGTCTGGATGCCGACACGGTTGATACTTGTCGGCAAATTTGCGGAGTCCCTTTTTGCAGTTCCGGAGGTCGTTGACGATGTTTTCATGACCACCGGCGAACTTTCAGCGACCGTATTGCCAGTCGCGGGCGGTTGCGTCTCTTGAGCAGCTGCGTAGGAGCCGGTCATAAGACCGACGGATATAAAAATTGAGATCAAAACTGCTTTGAGGCGCAAAACTGTCATTATAAATTCGCTCCGAACTTAAAACCGTTGAAATAAAAATAAAGCTCTCAAACTCAATCGCTTACTACGTCGTCAAAAATAGCTTTGTTTCAACAATCTCGCGTCACGGCGTTTTTGCTCATTGGCACAACACCTACCGCCGTCGTTGAAATTTAAGGTCTAATACGGTATCTTCGAGGTTTTGATACATGCAATTTACTGGAGGGATTTGAAACAAAAATGGCTATCAAAGTAGGAATTAATGGCTTTGGCCGCATCGGTCGCGCGGTGGTCCGTACATGGCTCGGCGACGCCGACATCGAACTCGTCGCGGTCAACGACCTGACAGACACAAAAACGCTCGCTCATCTACTCAAATACGATTCGGTCATGGGCAATCTGCACCACCGCATCACGGCCGGTGACGGCTCGATTGATGTCGAAGGCAACAGTTTTCGCGTATTTAGCGAAAAAGACCCTGCTCAAATACCGTGGGAGGATGTCGGCGCCGAGATCGTCATCGAATCGACGGGTCGCTTTACAAAGGCCGAAGACGCGGCCAAACACATTCGCGGCAGCGTAAAAAAGGTCATTATTTCAGCCCCGGGCAAGGGAGAGGATGTAACCATCGTCCTCGGCGTCAACGAGGAGATGTATGACCCGACAAATCATCACATCATTTCAAATGCCTCATGCACCACTAACTGCCTCGCTCCCGTCGCCAAGGTTATCCACGAGAATTTCGGCATCAGAAGCGCTTTAATGAACACCATTCACAGCTATACCAACGACCAGCATTTACTCGATCTCCCGCACAAGGATCTGCGCCGGGCCCGTGCCGCCGCCCTCTCGATGATCCCTACCTCGACCGGAGCAGCCAAAGCCATCGCGCTTGTAATTCCGGAGCTTAAAGGCAAATTCGACGGCATTTCGGTCCGCGTTCCGACGCCAAATGTCTCGCTCGTCGATGTAGTTATCAACGTCGAAAAATCGACCTCGACCGAAGAGGTTAACCGGGTGCTCAAAGACGCTGCAAATGGAGAATTGAAAGGAATTCTCGCGTTTAGCGAGGAACCGCTTGTATCTATCGATTTTAAGGGCAATCCAAATTCGTCAATCATCGACGCCGAAAATACAAAGGTCATCGATGGCACCTGCATCAAGATTCTCTCGTGGTATGACAACGAATGGGGCTACTCATGCCGCGTGCGTGACTTGGTGAAATACGTTGCTGGAAAAGGCATGTGGAGTTTCGACCAGTAGTTTTATAGTTCCGCCTTCGGCGGTTCTTATTTACATACGCATGAAAAAAAAAACCATCAAAGACATTGATCTCCATAGCAAGCGTGTCTTTATCCGCGTCGATTTTAATGTCCCGATCAAGGACGGCAAGATCGAGGATGACACGCGAATTCTCGGTGCTCTACCGACGATCCGTTATTCCGTCGAACAAAATGCTAAAGTTATTCTCGCCTCGCATCTCGGTCGTCCGCTCAAGGACAAAAAAAAGGCCGAAGAAAAAGGGATGCCGTATGATGCGGCAAAATACAGCCTGCGGCCCGTGTTCGAATATTTATCAAAGTTGGACGGCCTGAATGTCGAATTTGCAGATGATTGCATCGGCAGCGATGTTGCTGCAAAAGCCGCGGCAATGAAGCCCGGCGACATTCTACTCCTCGAAAATCTCCGTCTCCATGCCGAAGAAGAAAAAAACGATCCCGAATTCGCCAGACAGCTCGCCGCCCTCTGCGATGTCTATGTCAACGACGCCTTTGGCACCGCCCACCGTGCGCACGCCTCGACTGAGGGCATTACACATTTTGTAGATGATTGCGTTGCCGGATTGCTAATGGAAAAAGAGCTGAACTTTCTTGGAAAAGCTCTCCACGACCCCGAGCGCCCCTTCATCGCGATTCTCGGCGGAGCCAAGGTCTCGGATAAAATCCCAGTCATCGAGTCGCTAATTAAGAGAAAAGTGGACAAACTGCTCATCGGCGGCGCAATGGCATATACGTTCTTTAAGGCGCAGGGCTTCACCGTCGGTAAATCGCTCGTCGAGGACGATATGATGCCAAAGGCTCTTGAGATCGAGCAAATGGCAAAGGAGGCGGGTGTCGGGCTTATTTTGCCCACCGATCATCAGGTCGTCGATTCCTATGATCCGCTCAATTCACGTAAAGTCATACCGATCACGTTTACAAACACCGGCCTCGTCGGCCTCGACATCGGCCCCGAAACTATTGCCATCTTCGAACACGCCCTCGAAGGAGCAAAAACCATTGTCTGGAACGGTCCGATGGGTATGTTTGAGGAAAAACCCTTTGACGAGGGCACCGTCGCCATCGCCAAAGCTGTCGCAAAAGCCACCGAAAACGGAGCAACGTCAATTGTCGGCGGCGGTGATTCGGTTTCCGCCGTCAACCAGGCCGGTCTCGAAGACAAGATCACCCACATCTCCACCGGAGGCGGCGCGACGTTGGAGTTTTTGGCTGGGGATATCTTGCCAGGCGTCGCCTCATTGGACGATAAATGATCTCTAGCGAAGACATGAATTGTTGCTTAATCTTCAAATCTTGCCTATAATTCAAACCCATCAACCCATATTTTAGGAGAATATGCTCTTGTTTAGTGCAGGCCAACAGATCGGTGGATATACGCTTATCGAAAAACTCGGAAGCGGCGGTTTTGGCGCGGTTTGGCTGGCGGAGAAGCGCTCGGCTTTTGTCACAAAAAAGGTCGCTGTCAAACTGCCGCATGAGGAACAGGTAAATTTCGACGCCATTCGACAGGAGGCGACACTTTGGGAGCAGGCAAGCGGACACCCAAACGTTTTGCCGATCATCGACGCTGATATCTATGACGGCCAGGTCGTCATCGTCAGTGAATTTGCCGATGGCGGCTCGCTCGGCGACCGTCTCAAGAGGGAAGATAAGCTTACAATAAAAGAGGCCATCGAGATGACCATCGGAATCCTGAACGGGCTGGGATTCCTTCACGGAAAGGAGATTATCCACCGCGACATCAAACCGCAAAACATTCTGCTGCAAGGCAATACTCCCCGGCTAGCTGATTTCGGGATATCGCGGGCGATGCAAACGACTGCCATCAGCTCGACGATCATCGGCACCGACGCCTACATGTCGCCCGAATCGTTTGACGGCAAACGCAGCATCCAGACCGATATCTGGTCGGTCGGGGTTGTGCTTTATCAGATGTTAAAGGGCAGTTTGCCGTTCCCGCAGGAGCATCCGTCCGAGCGGATGTTTGCCGTGCTCACAAAAGAATTTGAACCGATGGATGAATCAGTTCCATTCGATCTTAAAAGAATAGTAGAGAAAGCATTGGCAAAACTGCCCGAAAACCGGTACCAAACCACAACCGAAATGCGCGACGAGCTGCAAAAGTCGCTTGTCGGCATCGCTCATCCGACACTCGCCAAAACCGAGATGTTAAAGGTCGAAAATCTGCCGTCAATCGCCTCTGAAAATATTGAGACCAAAACCGTGGTCCCCTCCGAAGTGCCGCGGACTCAGGCCATCGAAACTGAAACGGTGGTCAATCCAAAACCTGTCCTTCCGATCGAGATATTTTCGCCTGGCGAGTCGGTCGCCACCCAGGTCGCCGGGATTGCTCCGCTTGCCGCAATGGCAGATAAACAGGCCGATCCCACACATGCGACAGCCGTCGGTTCACGCTCCGGCCGACAGATACTCATATTAGTGGTCGGCACGATAGTTCTTTTCTCCATCGCTCTTTTTTTAGCCTCCAGGTTTTCAGGCGCTTTACTGCCTTCTCCTGTCAAAAAGCTGTTAACAAAATTCTATCCCGCCACAAATTCAAGTGACGACCCGTCCCGATACTATTCTCCATTGACGTCTTTTCAGTCGGAGTCCAAAAAATACGGCTTTAAGGATAAGGATGGCGACAAGGTAGTGGTCGAGCCAAAATACGACAGTGTTGGTATTTTCTCGGAGGGCATGTGCTCCGTAGCATCAAATAACACATATGGCTATATTGACACGACTGGTCGCGAGGTCATCCCTCTAAAATATGACTCTGCCTCAGTTTTTGGAGATGGGCTCGCCCCGGTAAAGTTTCTGGGAGCATTTGGCTATATCGATAAAAAAGGGATTTTTATGATCGACGGCCCATTTGAAGATGCCAGTCCTTTTTATGAGCATTTGGCCGCAGTCAAATTACACGGGAAATGGGGATATATCGATACAACCGGCAAAATAGCTATTGAGCCGAGATTTACTCAGGCAAATCCTTTTTTTAATGGGGTCGCGCCCGCCAGCATTACTGAGTCGGCTCCTTACAAATTTGCTTTGATAGACAGATCGGGCATCGAAAAAACGCCATACAAGTACGACTATATCTCGTCTATTTGGGGGAACCATGAAACGTCTGTCGAACTTAACGATAAATGGGGCATAATAGACGATTCCGGCCGCGAAATAATTTCTCCTGCCTATGACATACCATTTAGCTTTTTCAATGACAAGGCCAAGGTCAATCTAAACGGCCGCGAGTTTTATATTGATAAAAACGGTGCCGAGACCACGCCGCCCGCAAAACCTTAACGCAATCACAAATCGCGAAAAAATAGGCATGGTGGCTTGGTTGATTTCAAGCCGTTTTTTATTTGTGTTAAAATAACTGTTTTTTATTGACGCTTATGAGAAAACCCGTAATTGCCGGAAATTGGAAGATGTATAAGCTGCTCGGCGAGGCCGTTAATACGGCTTTGGAGCTAAAGCCGCTGGTGGCGAACGCGAATCATTGCGAAGTAGTCATTGCGCCAGTTTTTACGGCTTTGAAAACCGTCGCCGACCGGCTCGAAGGGTCTAATATAAAGGTCGCGGCGCAGAATTGTGCCGTTCAAAACGATTTCGGCGCCCATACCGGAGAGATCGCACCCGTAATGCTCAAGGATGTCGGATGTTCGCACGTCATTATCGGTCACTCGGAGCGGCGGCAATTCTATGGTGAGACCGATAATTCGGTAAATCTGAAGGCAAAAGCCGCTCTCGCCGCCGGGCTGACCGCGATTGTCTGTGTCGGCGAAAGCTTAACTGAAAGGGACGCCGGAAACGCCGAAAACGTGGTAAAAAGCCAGTTGGTCAAAGGCCTGGACGGTTTGACACTGGGCGGCATGGAACGTATCATTATTGCTTACGAGCCTGTCTGGGCAATTGGTACGGGTAAAACCGCCACGCCCGAACAGGCTCAAGAAATGCACGGTCACATCCGCCGGATTGTCGCCGAAACGCAGGGAAATGACGTGGCTCAAAATGTGCGAATTTTATACGGCGGTTCTGTAAAACCGGACAATATCGCGACACTGATGTCGCAAACGGATGTTGACGGAGCACTCGTTGGCGGAGCGAGCCTCGAAGCTGAAAGCTTCGCACAGATCGTGAATTATGGAAGAGAGTGAATCGAAAATCGTCAATCGTAAATAGAAAAAAGCCTCTTCACGATTCACGATTCACGATTCATGATTTACTAAAATGACATATTTTTTATACGGATTATTTTTTCTCTCGTGCATTGTGCTCATAGCGTCAGTTTTGCTACAACCGGGTAAAACTGATGCGGGAGCATTATTTACCAGTAATGTCTCGAGCTCGGCTTTTAGCCCGCGCGGCACGGCTACGGTGTTATCTAAATTGACGATTATTGCGGCCGCGACCTTTATGCTGTCAGCGCTTTTCCTTGCGATGCCGGCATTCACAGGAAATGTCTCCGTTTTGTCAGCCAACCCGGACGCACCGGCTGACACGACGTCGTCGGCAAACTCAAATACGTCGGACGCAAATGCGAATACTGCGGCTCCTGCGGACGCGAACATTGCAATACCGGCCGATACTAACGCGAACGTGGCGTCGCCTGCCAATTCGGTTGTAAACACCGCACCTCCGGCATCAAACGTGCCCACGAAAAATGCAGCGGCAAAGCCCCCCGCAAAGGCTCCGGCCAAAAAGTAGTTTGAAATCTCAAATTTTAGATTTGAAATTGCCGATTTGAAAACAAAAGCTCAGGTGGCGTAATTGGTAGCCGCGCACGTTTGAGGGGCGTGTGGAGTAATCCGTGCGAGTTCGAGTCTCGCCCTGAGCACCAAAATTAAAATAATGTCGACCAAGGTCATTTATTTAATTGGGATTTTCCTTTCCGCGCTTATTTCATTGGCGGGACAGGACATTTCTTCCAGTTCTTTAAATGCTGTTTGTAGCCCGGTCAAAGACGTGGGAGTCGGTCACCCGCAGACGACACCTGTCATTTTTGGCAAAGCCTTTGTCACGCCAAATGTGCGGGTCCATTTTCTCGATGCGGGTACAAAAAATCAAATTGGCGGAAACCTTGTCGTAGTCCACTACACTTGGTGGTATTTCAATCCGACTTCTGGTGAGAACTGTGAATGGGGGTGTTGGGAAGATGCATACGAGAATGCACAGTGCATTACCGACAAGAGTGGCACGGTCAATTTACCTGAGTTTGAAGTGGTCCCAAGTGGTTGGTTTAAGACAAAGCCCCGTCTATTTTTTAGTACCGCTCCTAAGTTCCATGACATCGAGATAGATATACACACACAAAAGTGGATTATCGGTTATCACCTGTCGCAGAAGGAACTGGAACGGATGAGGAAGACACAAACAGTTGACGTTACTTTTGAAGTTGAGCTGTGATTTTCGATAGCGGCCTAGATTTGTGATGCTTCACGGCTTTGGCGTTCGTTATTTCTGCAACATCGTGCCGGTGCCTGAGTCGGTGAAGACCTCGGCGAGGATGGCGTTGCGGGTGCGTCCGCCGATGACGTGGGCCGTTGCGACGCCGCGATCGACAATTGCGATGAGGTTTTCGAGCTTTGGAACCATGCCGCCAGTCGCTTTACCGGACGTGATCATCGCACGGGCGTCCGATGCTGTCAGTTGTGAGAGCTTTGTGCTTTCATCGCCTTCGTCGAGGTAGATCCCGTTGACATCCGAGAGGAGAATTAGCTTTTCGGCTTTTAGATTTGCGGCGATCTCGGAAGCGATCGTGTCGGCATTGATGTTAAATATCTTGCCGTCATCATCCGCGCCGAGCGACGATATAACAGGCAAATAACCGCTGTCGAGCAGCGTATTTATCAACGAGGCATCTATCTCGACGACATCACCGACGTGTCCGAAATCGATAGTCTTAGTCTCGCCCGTTTCGCGATTTATCATATCCTTTGGCGGCCTTTTTACCGCCTTTACGACCCCCCCGTCAATGCCTGACAGGCCAACCGCCTGAATACCACGCCGACGAAACTGCGCCAGAATTTCCGTGTTGATCTTGCCCCGAAAGATCATCTTTGCAAGCTCCAGCGTATCGTCGTCGGTCACGCGGCGGCCCTGTATCACGGTCTGCACGACGCCGAGTTTTTCGGCAAGATCATTCAACTGTTTGCCGCCGCCGTGGACGACGCAAACGCGGATGCCCACCTGATGCAGCAATGCCAGTTCCTCGGCCAGCGAGGCAAGATTATCCTTGTCCTCGGTCACCTTGCCGGAAAATTTGACGACAAACGTCTTGCCCTGGAATCGCTGGATGTAGGGAAGGGCTTCGCGTAAAAGGTCGAGCGTTTCGATGTTCATTTAATTAGTTGCGACATTATCGCCTTTTGTATATGGAGCCGGTTTTCGGCCTGGTCAATGACCACCGAGTGAGGTCCCTCGATCACGGCGTCGGTGACGATCACGTTGCGTCTCACCGGCAGACAATGCATGAAGATCGCGTCATTTGTGCGGGCCATTTTTGCCTCGTTGACTATCCAATCGTTTCTAAATTCGGCCCGGAACTCAATATCTTTTTCGACGTGGCCGTAAAAGTTTTTACCACCCCAACTTTTTGCGTAAACCACCTCGACGCCGTCAAATGCTTCGTGGACGTCATTAGTAAACTCAATACTCCCTCCGTTTTGCTTAGCCTGACGCTCAATTTCGGCCAGCAATTCGTCGTCAAGCTCATAGCCCTTCGGATGTGCGATCCGTAGATCGTGACCAAATTGAGCGGCGGCGAGGGCAAAGCTGTTAGGCACGGCCATAGGCAGCGGCTTTGGGTGCCACGCCCATGTTAACAGGATTTTTTTTCTTTCTATGCCTAATTTTTCATGGATCGTCATCATATCCGCCATCGATTGACATGGATGATGCATTGCGGATTCAAGATTAATGATGGGTACCGTCGCATATTTTGCAAATGCACGGAGGATAGGATCGGTCCGTTCTGTTTCCCAATCCTTTAACTCGGCAAATGTCCGCACACCGATAGCCGAAACATATCGCTCTAAAACGCGCACAAATTCCTTGAGATGTTCGGTTTTATCGCCATCCATAACAAAACCTTCGCGATGCTCCAACGTCCACGACGTGCCGCCAGGTTCGAGGGTCACCGCATTACCGCCAAGCTCGTAAATCCCAACCTGCATCGACGCCCGCGTCCGAAGGCTTGGGTTAAAGAAGACAAGAGCGACCGATTTGCCGGCAAGGGGTTTGTCGGTTATGTGCCCTTTTTTAAATTCAAACGCCGAAGCGATCATTTCATCGAGATCCTCTCGGGCAAAGTCAGATGTTTTTAGAACATTGGGCATAACAAATTTAGAATTATGAGTTTAGTGACTAGCTGCTAGCGCTCCCGGCTACCAGCTTCTAGCCAGATGTCAGCACGTTTGTTAAAAGATCTATTTCTTCGGTAGTTACGCACAGCGGCGGCAGTAGCCGTAGAACTCTCGGATCGCTTGACGTGCCGGTAATGATCTTATCTTCAAGCAATTTCAAATGCATGGGGCCGCAGGATTCATCAAATTCAATACCCAGCAGGCAGCCTTTTCCTCGGATCGAGGCAATTCCACGAACATTGGCAAGGGATTCACGCAAATTAGTCTCTACATCCTTTGCGTTGGCTATCATCCCTTCCTTTTCGATTGCTTCGAGCGTTGCCACCACCGCCGCCATCGCCATCATCCCGCCGCCGAATGTCGTGCCGAGGTCATTAATTTTTATCTTTTCAGAAACCTTTTCATTTACCAGACAAGCACCGACAGGCACACCACTTCCAAGAGATTTGGCAAGCGTTATAATGTCAGGCTCGACACTACCGGCAAACTCGCTTCCCGCGAAAAACCAATTACCGGTGCGGCCGATGCCGGTCTGGACCTCGTCAAATATCAGAATTATTCCAAGTTTATCGCAAAGTTCACGCAGATCCTGAAAAAACTGTGGTTCAGCCTCATGAACACCGGCCATTGACTGGATCGGTTCGATCAGGATCGCCGCTGTCTGCTTGTCCGCAACGGCATTGACGCTGTCAATATCTCCAAACTCAGCCGCTACATGACCCGGCACATTTGGTTTGCCGATTTCACGGTATTTTCCGAGAAATGTCGCCGATATAGAGTCCGCTGTCCTACCGTGAAAACCGCGTGTAAATGAAATCACTTTCTCGCGTCCCGAAGCCAACCGCGCCATGCGCATCGCATTTTCGTTTGCTTCAGTGCCGGAATTGCAAAAAAAAGCTTTTTTAAGGGAATCAGGTGCGATCGAGATAAGTTTTTTTGCCGCTTTTGCCCTGACTTCCGAATAAACAAGATTCGAATAGAACAGCATTTTCTCAGCTTGTTGTTGTATTGCCTTGACGACATGCGGGTGCGAATGTCCGGTGGCACAAACGGCATGTCCGCCGTAGAGATCGAGATACTTTTCACTGTCGCTCGTCCAAACCCAGGCGCCGGAGCCACGCTCGACAGCGATTCCCATTTTTGCGTAAGTAGCAATCTGGAATTGATCCTCTATGTTTTTAATTTCTTCAAGATTCATTTTTTTGATAAAAATTGAACGATGGTTGAATCCAACCACCCATTACCACAGGTGGTTCTGACTAAGGGTTACTCCCTGTGAAAACCAAACCGGTCTTCTCATCGAGGCCAAACATCAAATTCATATTCTGGACAGCCTGCCCCGCGGCACCTTTGACCAGATTATCTATCGCGGAAAAGACGACAATCTGCTTGCCATTCGTGTGAGCCGCGATGTCGCAAAAGTTCGTATTTTTGACCCAATTGATGTCCGGCGAGCCGTCAACCAGACGTACAAAAAACGAATCTTTGTAGAATTGGTGATATAGGTTTTTAAGATCCTCGTTTGTCATATTGACCGTTGCTTCGAGATAACACGAAGCAAATATCCCGCGCGCAACCGGCAGGCTGTGAGTCATAAAAACAAGATCCTGCGGGAAATCGCCGACCTGCCGTAAATGCTGCTCGATCTCCGGCAGATGCTGATGTGTAAACGGTTTATACGCATAGAATGAGTTCATACGCTGCGGGTGATGAGTATTTACCGCCGGCTTTGCTCCTGAGCCGCTCGACCCCGTTTTTGCGTCAACAATTATCTTTCCAGTCAGCAAGCCGCTTTTCACCATCGGAGCCAATGCAAGCAGCGTAGCCGTTGCGAAACACCCCGGATTTGCAATATATTGTGCCGTTTTGATCTCGTCGCGATTGGTTTCCGTCAGGCCATAAACAAACCTCTTTTGCAGTCCTGTCGCCGTTTGTTCGAGTTTATAAAATTCCTTAAAAACCTCAGCGTCATTGAGGCGAAAATCGCCGGAAAGATCGATAGCTTTTATATCACTTGAAAGTTGGGGAATCAGCTCCAATGCCTGACCATGAGGCAAAGCAAAAAATGCAATATCAACTTTTTCAAGCGTCGAGAGTTCGTCCGGAGCGGAAGTAAATTGCAGTTCGGTCAGCCCAAGTAGGTTTTTATGGACATCACTGACCGCCTTACCAGCATGTTCGTTCGCTGTTACAAAAACTATCTCGGTGTTTGGGTGAAACAGCAATATACGCAGAAGCTCACTCCCGCCATACCCCGATCCGCCAAAAATTGCTACGCGTATTTGCTTCATAATCAAACGTTCACGAGATCACCCGACACATCTTCTAAAACCATCCGATCGGCGACATCCAACTTCCCGGAAACCAGTGAAAATAACCGGCTTCCATCACGCCGGGCATTTCCCGCATCGACACCATGGTGTTCTCGTACAAAATCCTCCCCCATCTGCGAATCGGTAACGGATCCGGCGATCACGTCAATCTCGATCCCGAAATCTTTCAAAACCGCGATCCCGCCAATCACCCCAACATAATCCGACGCACAAAAGACAAACGAGGATACCGCCGCTTTGATCTCGATATCTTTCAAAACGGAATCGACCGCGTATCCGCCGACGATGCCATCGCCAAGCTCGACAACTATCAAGTCCGGCTCAAAAGTATTGAGGTGATTGAGGATCGACTTTGCAACAGGGGCCAGATCGCCGCAATCAACCGTCGAGGGAAGCCCACAATTCAGAAAGCTTGCCGTCGCGACTGCCCCGTGATCCTGCATATGCAGAGTATCGCGAAGACAGGCGATCCCCGAAAGCTTCGCCGCAGCGACACGTAACCCGGCATTTGTCGCCTGTCTGATGATCTCAGTCGCGGCAACAGTCTTGCCCGAATTCATGCACGTACCGGCGATCATCACTATCGGAGCGGACGGAGAGAGGGAATCTGCGGGTTGCAATGCGTTATCCGCAATATTCAATATCTTTTCATCCATATCGCATGCCATCCCGACGACCTCGACCTCGATGGCGTCGGAAAAAGACGAATGATGGCCCTTGCAGACGCCTATAACGCCGCCCATATTCAGCAGATGAAGTTTGTCGCCGGTTTTTACGGCTTCCGGCACATCGCCAACAAAGCCTTTAAGAGCACGGCGTTTGCCAAGAACACCGAGCAAAACGTCACCGGCGTTGATCTTGGCGAGCCGCCCCGTTGGGAGTTCGAGATTGCCGTAGGTCGCGCTCTCAGATAAAGCACGGACAGCGACAACATCGCCAACCTTTGGAACACTGCATTGTCTGGTGACACTGATCCGACGGGGAAGCATCAAACCTGATACCGACGATCCCATTTTTTCTATTTCTAAATATTTCATGTCCGCCCTCAACTCAATATTTCAGCTATGATCTTCAAAACGTTGTTCTGATCATCTCGATTTTTGACGGCTATAAAGATGGTGTCGTCACCTGCAACCGTTCCGACAATTTCATGTATTTTGGCTGCATCGATCTTGACCGTGACCGCAGAGGCAAGCCCCGATGCACAGCGGCCAATTATCAAATTGTCACCGGACGTGTCGAACATAACAGGGCCGAAACCGGAGTCGTTCTCCGCTTTTCGCGGCTGAGAGTAACAGCCGTTCAGCTTTACGATGCCCAATTCGTCGAGATCGCGCGAAACGCTGGCTTGGGTAACACTATAGCCTTGCTCTTTAAGCTGGGTGACAAGCTCGCTTTGACTTCCGATCTTTGAGGATCCGATCAAAGAAAGCAGTGCATTTTGTCTATCCCTTTTTTGCATAATATATCCATAATATGCAAACAATATGCATATAACGTTAATAGTTGCAAAATATACACAATAATATGCAATAAATCAATTATTATTTGTAAATTATGCAATAACTAGAAAAGGGCAAGTTTTATTCGCAGGAATTTTTTGGGATTTTGGCGAAAGTCGTAAAGTAGTTTTGTGCCTTCGCTTGTAAAAATGCTCACATTCGAAGCGGTTTGATTTACGCTGTTATAAAGCGTCTCGTCTGTTATAAATTTGCCAAGTGTTCCTTTGCCGGCCTGAGCATCAGCCAAAATTGCATCGAGGCGTGTCGCGGTCGAACTAAACTTTGCTATAGCATTTTGCGTTTCATCATAGAATTTATCGTCGCGGAGCAGCTTTCCGGCCGAGCCCTTGCCGTTATTCAGGTCAGTCGTAATCAGCTTCACATCGTCCGCGATTGACGATATTTTGGTCGCGGCTGTCTTGAGCTCGGCTACGGCATTCCGGGTTTCGTTGTATAAAGCGTCATCATTAATTAATTTTCCAGCCGATCCGTGTCCAGCTTTGATGTTAGCTGCGATCGCTTCGAGCTGCATTACCGTCTTATTGAGATTATCGTAAAGCGCGGGGTCATTAAATAATTTACCGGCGCTTCCCTGACCGCGATTGAGGCGATCGAGTGTTGTCTGAAGCCGGGTCATAGTCGCCCGTGTGTCATTAACAGCGCCGTCCAGACTCTTATACAACGCTTCGTCATTGACAAGGCGTCCGAGGGTTCCTTCCCCCTGATTGGCCTTATTCAAAATATCGCTGGCCGGCACAGCAAGCTTGTTGATCTGGTTTAGAAGGTCGTTTCCTGTTGTTGTCAGTTGATTTAGAGAGATCGCTGTATCGGACATCAAAGTCGCATTTTCTCCAACTGGCGACCCTTTTGCCGTGCCCGGAACGATATTTATCATTTTATCGTTGCCGAGCAGGGATGTAGATACAAGCTGGGCCGTCGAATCGGTGCGAATAATTTCGTTTATAGGTCTTTGATCCAATTCTTTTGCAACTGCAAAAGTTGCTTCGATCCGCTCTGTTTCAGGCGAGTCCGGCGGCAGGAATTTGACATCCTCGACCTTGCCGATCGAGACTCCTGCGAGCTGAACATCGGCGTTTTTATGCAATCCGTCGGCGCTCGCAAATCTGGCCTTTAGACGCAGCTTTTTTACAAACGGATTAAAATCTCCGCTGGAGTTTAGAATTAAAAACCCGAAAACGAGCAATGCTGCCAATATAAAGATGCCAACACGGAGCTCGCTTACCGTTAGTTTTTGTTTGCTTCTCGGCATTATTTCTTATTTTCCGGTAATAAATCGCAAAATATATGGATCTTGAGCCATGCGGAGTTGCTCATCCTTTCCGCTAAAGATAATCTCACCTCGCCTCAGCATCATCACCTCGGTATTTATAAGACACAGCTTATCACCCTCTTCTTCAAAATGAACGTGTCCGTTCTCGTCCACAATAGCATATTCGGAAGCGATGCAATCGAGATTATTCATCTCGTGTGTGACAAAGATCGACGAGACGCCCTCGAGGTCGCGTAGTTTTATCGCCAGCTCACATATCGTGCGAGCCGTCGGCGGATCAAGGCCGGCAGTCGGCTCGTCAAATAGAACGATGCTGGGGTTGCCGACCAGTGCTCGTGCGATGCCTACGCGCCGCCGCATTCCGCCCGAAAGCTCGACGGGCATCTTATCGATCGCATCCGCAAGATCGACAAAATTGAGCATTCGCACTACCTCGTGCTCGATCTCATCCTCCTCAAGGCCTTCTTCATGGAGCCGGTATGCGACATTTTCATATACTGAAAGTGAATCAAAAAGAGCCCCCTCCTGAAATACCATGCCGATCTTTTTTCTAATCTGCATTAACTCTTGATCGTCGAGACCGGTTATGTCTTCGCCATCGATCAGGATGTGGCCCGCGTCAGGTTTCAGCAGGCCAAGCACCAGATTGATGATCGTCGATTTGCCTCCGCCCGAGCCGCCTAACACAATCTTGGTTTCACCTTTTCTGACTGTAAAATTTACACGATCGAGCACTACCAGATCGTCAAAAGCGAGTTCAACATCACGAAATTCTATCGCCGGCTCTATCTTGTTTGCCGCCGCAGTCGAATTGTTCGTTGCGTTACTGGCTGTGCCGCTGGGGGCAGATGATTGTTTCTCGGCTGATAGAGACATAGACCTGTTAGATCCCTACTAAAACAACGGGTTGCTGAATGCTCCGGCTAATATCTTCGAAAGGAAAAAATCGGCAATTATGACGCAGATCGATGACAAAACAACCGCGTTTGTTGTGGATATGCCTACTCCGACAGTGCCTCCTTTTGTCGAGAGTCCCTTATAACACGACATCACAGCGATGATTATTCCAAAAAAGAACGGTTTAACTATGCCCCCCAGCAGATCGCTTATATTTACGCCCTCTTTAACGGACGAGATAAAAACATTAAGGTCGAGGCCATACAATCTCTGGGCGACGATCCCGGCCCCAAAAAGCCCGAATATATCGCCGGCCACCGTCAAAAGCGGCAGCATCAACATTAATGCAAATATACGCGGAGTCACTAGTTTTCGCACGGGCGATGTTCCCAGTGCTCGCATCGCATCGATCTGCTGAGAGACGACCATTGAGCCAATCTCAGCCGAGATCGCCGACCCGACCCGGCCGGCAACCATCAACGCTGTCAACACCGGCCCAAGCTCGCGGATCAGCGATGTTGCAACGCCCTGACCGGCACTGTTTTGCAGACCATAAGACACAAGCGTCGGATACGTCTGAAGAATCAAAACGCCGCCGGTAAAAAAACCTGTCAGAATCACCAGCCCGAGCGATCCGACGCCGACCTGATCCATTTGGTAGATCATTTCAGAGAAATATCGAGGTTTTTTACTAAGGCCTCTAATTATGCGCCACAGAAAATGACC
>JBBRQM010000029.1:0-37735 GCA_038226395.1 Pyrinomonadales bacterium
AATCTATACATTGCCAATTATTATTACGCGCTTTCAGTTGACCAACAGAAGGGCGGACTAAAGGGCGCTCAGTCACGGTATCGCGAAATACTTGATAAATATCCGAATTTTAGCTTTTTGGACGAAGCTCTTTACAAGCTCGCGGTGACCTATATTATCGAAGAAGAGACCGATCAGGCCGCGCGTTATTTCCAGCAGATCGTCAGTGACTATCCAAACAGCGAATATGTGGATAAGTCAAAGGAACAGCTCAAAATAATCGGAGCCGCGATACCCGAGGCAAATCCTGCCCGGATGAACATTCTGCCGCCCGAATCGTTGTCCTTTATCCAAAATTTCAAGAATCAGTTTCTTGGTATTTATCCGATGACCATCGATAAAGACGGGGTTCTGCTTTCGAGAAACTTTGACGCAGATAAATTTGAAATGATCGATCAGATCATCGCAAATCAGGGCGAGATCCTTGTAAACCAAATTCCGCAGGCACTAACAACTGTCATTTCACAAAAGCAGCCGCAGCCCGCAGCCCAGCAGAAACCCGTTCCCCTGCCAACTCAGATGCCAAAGCAATAGCGGTCTTTCCGGTCACACGTAATAATGAATACAATAAGGCTGCCTGAGACGGGCAGCCTTTTTTCACTCACAACCGACCACTGACCATCGCTACATGGACATGTGCGATGTTGGATCGGACCAATCGGATTGGCCTGGTTTGGCCGCCGAGTGCGCGGACCTCGACTGTGTACATTGTGCCGGGCGTGAGGCCGTCGATGACGATATGCTGCGAATCGCCCGAAAAGACGCTTGGCAGCCAGTCGCCTCCGTCCGCTTTTGCCCGGCACTCGTACATGCTTGAGTTGGCCAGCGGCTTCACGCTCGCGATTAGCTCGCCCGTGTTGCCGTTATTGACATTGAGGTCCTGCGGCTGATCGAGCGGAACCGAAGCCCGGTTAGTGCTCATGGCCTGGAAACCCGAGCTAAGCAGTACGGCCATGTCGTCGTTGCAGTTGATCTGGACATAGCCCGCCACTTTCCGCAGCATGCCGAGCAGCGTCTGGCGCGAATCGTTCTTGGCCGCCGTGTCCATCGGCCCACCCATCTGTGCGGTAGCGATTTTCGTAGTGAAATCGTCGCGGGCGGTCTGTAAGTTAGCCAACGTGACAGGCGGCGTCGGATACGCCGCGTTACCGGTCAGTTCGTTAATAATGGTCTGCGCAAAATTATCAAGCTCCGTATCAGGCAGCTTCGCAAACCCTAATGAAACACATAATAACATAAGTGTGTCCTCCAAATTTAGTTTTTATTTCTATGCGAAGGCGAAAGCTGTCGGGGTTCAGCTTTCGTTAAATGCGGGAAGGCTGGGATTGGGATAGCTTTCGACTAGCATCGGAATCTTACACCCATCCTGAGAGAAATTTCAACCCGACAAAACCACCCCGCTTACCGACTTGATGCCAAAGAAGGTAAGATCCGTTATTTTTCTTACCGACAAGACGATTTATCTTACCGACAAAATCATTTATCTTATAAGAAAAACCATTTTTCTTACCGACAAAATAGCTCATCTTATAAGAAAAACCATTTATCTTACCGACAAAATGACTTCTCTTACCGACAAAACCCGCAAAACCGCCCCTCTATTCACGATTTACGATTAACGATTTACGGGAATGTGCCTGTATTTATCGGCGTTCGGTGAGGTTTCATCTCCGAGACTGCCGATCTCAAAGGTTCTATCATGCATACAAGAAGCAAGGTTTGCCGCGTGTTCCATCTGCTACTTCCGTTTCAGGTTTAACGCGAACGTCGCTCCGTCATACATGCTGCTCGTCACATTATCCTTATTGCGACCCGGGGCGTAGACCCATTCGGGTGCGCCCTCCAGCATAGTGCCGGTGATCGTGTCATCGTCATTTAGCGTGACGGTAAGTGTTCCATGCCGTCTTCCTTTTTTTGTAGCGTCTGTGTGAGCCCCCGTCCAGTCGCATTTTGCTGTCTTCCCGGCGACCCTGCAATTAAAAAACGCTCCGTCGCCGATCAGGTCGGTCCCTCTGTATTTGTAGGACGCCTTTAATATTTCACCGCTTCCGGTAATATTGAATTCGAAGCTGAGATCGCCCGTGTATTTGGTGTCATACCAATGGCCAGACCAGAGATCGGCGTTGCCCGTCGACTTTCCCGTCGACTTTCCGGTTGACTTTGACCGGGGCGGAGCCCCGACACGCCTGGCGACGATCTCCGCGTTGTCGATCGACAAGCGTAATTCCTCCTTGTCGTCCGTGTGCAGGCTGGAGACTTCAATTCTTTCTCTATTGGGAAAGGTGCAGTAAGCCCGCACTCTATTTTCCGCATAAGAGTATGCCCCGCTAATTTTGCAAACCTCCGAACCCATAATCCCGGCGTATATAGGATCCTTGTAGATCCCACTCACCTCGTAACCAATTGGACGCTCCGTGATGATGATAGTAATCTCCCGACGGTGATAGTCGCCTTCGCTTACGCCGTTGTTGCCCTTAAATACAGATTGCTTGTCCTTGTCGCTGTGGACCGCCTGAGCGGCGGCGGATATGCAGCAAACGCCCAATGCGAGAACGATCAAGTTTGCAAAAACCCTTAAATAATGTCGTTTCATTTCAGTATCCTTCCTTTCAAAGTGTTAGTTCGAGCCAAAACTGCCAATAGCGACCTCGGCCTCGCGTGGGAAGGAAAAAGCAGCAAATCTAATTATTTAGGCCGATGCCGATGATAATACGCTTAGTTGTAAGTTATATCAACCAAAATTATTCCAATGTCGAAAGTGCCGCAGCGCGTCATTCTTAATCGAAACCTAGCATTCCTTGATCGTTGCTTTCAGCTTGAACACGTTCGGCTTGTTTGAATGTGCGTTCGAGCGAGGGCGGCATTTGGAGGGTTTTGCCGGCTAGTAGGTCTTCGATGGTTAGTATCTGGATTCGCGGGAACTTGCCGAAGTGTTCGGAGGTGAAGAAACCGGCTGAGGCGGCTTCGTCGATCATGTGAGATGTGGCTTTTTCAAGAGTTATGAAGACTCCGATTGCTCCACCTTCGCGGTCGAGGGTTCCGACTAGGTCGCGGATGTCACCGGATTTGACGTGGCCGCTCTTCCCCTGAACGATAACCCGCTTCGCCTTTGCCTGTTTATTTTCACTCGATTCTCTAAAATCCGATACTGTATTTGAGTTTTAAAAATGAAAATTGGTCGTTTGGCCCGTTGTATTGTATGTGCCGGAAAAATGAGACGCCGATTGCCTGTTTGTGTTTCAATGAGCGATTTACGCCAAATTCATACTCTAGCTTTTGCGTCGGACTCGCGTCGAACTGTCCCAAGTTTTCGTAACGGTGAACGCTAATTTGTGTGTTCCACTTTGGCGCAAATCGATATTCGAGCGTTGCTGAACCGTCAACGAAAGCTCGTCCGCCCGATAGTTTCTTTTCAACTAAACCGGCGGCTGTCAGCGTGAACTTTTTGCCAAGCTGTTCGGTATAAACAATGCCGCCCAAGCCCCACCAGTAATCATCGGGGAATTTGAAGTTGTGATGATAGAGCAGGCCGATTGTCCACGCAAAACGCTTGTTGATCGGGCGTGTGTAGTTTAGCTGTCCCTCGAATTTGGGCTCGTTGACGTTGTTGATGAGCTGTCCGGGCGGATCGGCGTTGTATGAGCCGTCGATGTAATACTCAAACCGCGAATCGAACGAGCCGCCAAATTTCGGAGCATAAGACAATCCGAGTTTGTGACCAAGCGAGGGCTTTGGCCTTCCGAGTACCGAAACATTAAACGTCGCCTGATACGCGCCTGACCAGCGTTTCTCCGGCGTCGGCGTCGGCGTCGCCTGAGCAAATGTAATGACAGACAAAAAGATAATACAGAATGTGGAAGCGACTATTCTCATGCTGCCCTCCTCGGTGTGAAGAATTTTGCAAGGAAGATCCGCCAGACGGGTAACGTTAGAGCAAGGAGCGACATCGCCATAAGGAGCAGTTTTTCCGGCTCGCCGAACTCGAATGTCTCGCCTTCCTTAAATTCACCGGAGATCAACAGGCCGTGAATGAGTCCGGAAAGATCACGATATACGTGCCGTAATGGATCGCCCGCCACCAGTCGCGGCGCATGTATTTGATCAGGATCGATGTAATGCTGACGATAAGCAGTATCCAGAACGAGATGATGCCGAGGCTGATCGTAACGGCCTGCTTCGGGGCGATGAAGGGTATCAGCGCGTGATAAATAGTCATTCCGCCGGTCGTCATCGGCGCAAAAAACATCGGGATCGGATGAAGCAGAAAGAGTGCCGCACCCGTGAGCGAAACGATGCGATGATATTTGAACATTTTGCCGCGAAGCCATCGAACATTGATGATCTGCACCGTCCGCGATGCCATCAACGCCCCGCCAACTCCGCTGACGATAAACAATATCAACCCCGCAATCCCAATAAACCGTGCCGTCTGCAAAAGAAAATCTTCGGTGAACATATCGTTAACTTATTAACTACGAGCAACGATAGTATTTCACCACAGTTCCAAAGTTTTGGGTATCATCAGCGGCTTTTTTGGACTGTTTGGAAGCGGTGTCGCAGTGGAGATAGAGGCTGCCGGTTGGTTTGAGGACGCGGTGGAGTTCCTTTAGGCGGACGGCCATCATCACGAGATAGGCCATCATCTGGTTTTCGCCGATGAAGGAGCGGAACGCCTGGAGCATCTCGGAAACCTTGTCGCCCTCAAGGATAAGATCGTCGTAGGTCGAGGCCGCACCCTTCCAATGCCACGTGTCTTCGAAAGCCATTATCTGCGAGTCGGCTTCCATTCCACTCTCGTCTTTGAAAAGCACGTTGTAGTTGCGGGTTCGAATTGAACGGCGGGTCGAGATATACAAGATCGACCGACTCGTCCTTGATGTAACGCCGCAGGATATTCAGATTATCGCCGTAAAAGAATTTGTTCATGGGTGAAGAAGATTACACCGCAAACTTTAGCACAAACCGCCATCAACGCCAAGAAAAAGGCCGTCTTTTCGGACGGCCTCTTAATATATCTATTTCGCCAAAATGCTTACATCTCAGGTGTCGGAGGGGGCGTTGGCTGCGGGTCAGGCTGGTCGCGTTTCTTTAATTTTGGTGGACCGTCTGATGTTGAGCTGGAATCGCCCTTCTGATCCGCGGGGTCGGAGCCTTCCGGCTGTCGCTTTTTCAATGTCGGCCTTGTATCCGACGGATCGAAATCGTTGGTAACTCCCGCCTTGGCATTCGTGATCTTCAAGAGATGATTTTTTACACGTTGAAATTCGGAGGTGCTGATCACATACTCTTCCTTCTCGGGAAATCTCGCAACCAGTTGGAGACTTGTGTCGTGGCGATCGATTGACTGCGGATGAGTCGAAAACATTTTTGCGATGGTGCCCGGTTTTTTCTTGTTTTGCGACGCCAGCTTTTCAAACATTGTGGACAGCGCCGTTGGGTCATAGCCTGAGGCATAAAGATATTGAACGCCGAGTCTGTCCGCCTCGGTCTCGGCGCTTCGCGAAAATTTGAGAGAGGCGAGCCCGCCCAATATTCCGCCGCCCTGGTAGAGAACATTGCTTATGATCGGTCCGCCAAAGATGATGCCGGCAAGCGAAGCGTAGTTGAGAAAAGTGCCTTTGCCCTGATTTTCCATTGCATGACGAGCCGCAACATGGGCGATCTCGTGCGCCATCACGCCGGCCAGCTCCGCCTCGTTGTCGGCTGCGATTATCAGCCCTTTATTTACAAAAAAGTAACCACCGGGGAGTGCAAATGCATTAACCTCATCGCTATCGATCACCTTGATGGTAAAGGGAACTTTGGCGTCGGAATGCAAAACTATATTCTGGCCGACACGATTTACATACTCGGTGATCATCGGGTCATCGACCATTTTTGCCTGCTGTTCGACTTCCAGTGCGAGTTGGTGGCCAATTTGCATTTCCTTTGCCTGCGAGCCGCCGAGCCAGCCAAAAAATTTGTCTGTGCCGCTGTTTATGTTTCTTTTACCGATCTGCGAGGGATCCTCTTTTGCGCTGAGCGGTGCATTGGGTCCAGGTGTAGGCGTGGTTTTGGCCTGTTTTGCATCGCCAGTATCTTTATCCTTTTTGTCCGTCTGCTTTGTATCGTCAGGCTTATTTTGCTCCTGACCAAATCCCGCAACCGGCAAATACGCGATTGCCCAGCCCCACATGCTCATTACCAGCAACGACGATCCAATTTTTCGAAAAATTCCGTTATTCATAATCATCCACCGAGCCCTTTATAATCACCTACAGAAATTGTAGTCGCAAAATGAATAGATAAGCAACGTTTTTATGATGCATTGAAAATCACTTTGGTTGTGAAATTATAAGCGATTTGCAGAAAATTTGTATTTTCGCTTCTATCCGCACAAAATCTGTTTTATTTCCCGATAAAACTTGTTAAAATGTATCTGTGTGCTGATTAGCTTCGGCACCATAATCGATGTCCTAAGCGCTAAATTTTTTCTGCAACACTTCCAGACAGAAAATCAGACTCCTTTGATTAACTTTCAATCCAATGAAACGTTTCGAGCAAAAAGTTAGAGATATTGTCGAAGTCCGCTCATTCACAACTTTACATGACTACTCATCTGCCGCCGAGTTGACCGTAGAAGGGTATCATTTTACGGACACGACGGCCGATCTGATGTCTGTTTGGCTGGATGTAATAGCAGGTATTAAAGGCGGGCACGGAGCGGCATTGGCAATGGCAGGTTTTCGCGGCGTAGGCAAAAGCCATTTTCTTGCGACATTTGGGGCTCTGCTGTCACGTCCTGAATTGCGGGTGAAGGTATCTGATAATCACGTCCGCGCCTGTGCAGAAAACCTGTCACGGCGCCCATATACGGTCATCAATGTTAAACGCGGCAGCAACGTTTCGCTGCTCGCCGAACTAAAGATAGCAGTCGCTGAGATCGTCGCGGTCGCGGAACACAGTTTGAGCGATTCGTTAAATGATCTTTTTCTCCTTGCTTCTGAAAAAGGCGGAGATTTGCCTCTTATTATATTGATCGATACTGCTGCCGGACGTGATTCTCATGTGGCTCGCGATGACGGAGCGGTTTTGGGGGAGATCGCGGAAACTGCATCCAATCAGAATATTTTTGTAGGTATAGCTCTCGACGACGACATCGCGGGCGCTGATGGTGTAAATGCTTCGATCACCAGAACGTTTGCGATCCACTATCTGGATCAGGAGCATTTATACAAAATAGTTGAGACCGGCATTTTCCCAAAGCACGACGGGATGCGTTCGGTTTTGCATGATGTTTACGAATTTTACCGCGAATCATTGCCAGGTTTTCCCTGGAGCGAGCCCCGATTTACCTCACTATATCCGCTGCATCCGGCAATCATGGAGATAGCTCCGTTTATACGATTGTATTTGCGTGACTTTGCTTTGTTGGGGTTTGCCGCGGAGGCCGGAGTAAGAATAATGGGACGCCCGGCTAATTCATTGATCGCGTTGGACGAGGTTTTCGACAACGTTGAAAAAGAACTGCGAAAAGTTGGTGATCTGAGCGAAATATTTGCATCCTTTGACACGATCGAACGCAAAATAATAGCGAAAATACCGGTAATGAACCGGCTTAGGGCAAAACTCGTCCTTAAGGGCCTTTTGCTTGCTTCACTCGACGGCGGCGGAGCTTCGGCGTCAGATTTATGTGCTTCTTTATTAATCCTCGATGATGCCGGCCCCGACAAAACCGTTAAAGATATCGAAGAGATATTAAAAAAATGCGAAACGGAATTTCCTGACATGATCTCTGTCGATAAGCGTGAAAATGGAGAAACGGTATTCGGCTTTGCATTGAAGGGAAAGGATGACCTTAATTCGACGTTGACAGAAGCGATCAGAGAAGTTTCGATCGATGTCACTCCGGTTATCCTGCGTCGACTAACAACAGAAAAATTTTCCGATCTAAAAAGTGATGATACCAATGCCTTTCCGGCTGACTGTTCAGTATTATGGCGCGGCAGCACCCGCCGGGGTCGCATTGTCTGGGATGCGAGTGCAAATGGCGAAAGCCGCGATAAACTGCAATCGAGTAACGCATTGACGGATTGGACGATTGTCGTTAACTCAGGCCCGACGCAGATCGACGGGGAGAATGCCGCATTCCAAATCGAATGGCGCCTTGCCAAGCTAAGACCTGACGAGATTGACGTGCTGAGAAGGTATCATGTTTTACTAACCAATAACGATGTGCGTGAGAGATTTAATGATTATCTTTCTGCATCGTTACAGAGCCATTCAATTGCCGTTGAGAAAATATGGAAAAGAGCACTTTTCGAGGAGGGCGTTCTTGTAATTAACGGCCGTGAATACTGTTTTGGCGATGATGCCCTTGCATCTCATGCTATCTCACAGCTTTTTACAATAACGCTTGAACCGGCATTCGATGCGGCTTATCCACACCATCCATATTTCACCAGACCCCTCGGCAATCGGGAAACTGCTACGCTGATCGGCGATTTCTTTGGCGGCGGCCGGCCAAATTCTCCCGACGTTCAGGAATTGGCCGAGGTTTTTTTGCTTCCGTTGGGGCTGGTTTCGTGTCAAGGTGAGGTCTGCGTTCCTGAATCCTCCGCGGGCTTGTTTGAATTGCCGGTTGTGAGGGACTCCATTAAAAAGGACGAACTTAACTCTAACGCTATTATACAGCTTGCAAAAATCTCATCCCGCATGGGCAGCACACCCTATGGGTTCAGCCGCGAAGCCCAACACTTAGTTATTACAGCACTTGTCGCACAGCGTCAATTCGAGTTTGTTACTGCTCACGGAAACCGAATAAATTGGCGTTCGCTCGATCTCCAAATAATTTGGGATGATATAGTCGGTCTCGCAGCTCCAACCGCCGCCGCTTATTCTAACGAGCGGTTGTTAAAGTGGGCTTCGGCCATCATCGGAAAAGATTTCGTCGGGTCTTTAGACAAGGCATCCGATCGCTCTGATCTGACCAGAGAACTTTCGACATGGCTCGCGAAATGGGAGCAAGACCGGCTGCTCGAACAATTTGAGTCGCTTCCCGATGCGAACCTGAATTCGCAAATTTGGCGAAAAGCCGCAAATCTTAAGAGATCTTTTGGCGTCGTATCCGAGTCAATTGCTGCATTGACCCAAAATAAAACACAAATCGACCAGTGTCTTAGTTCGATTGCAGACGCATTTTCCGATTCCGACGATGAATTTGTTTTCAGAGCTGATGATCTTAGTGTGGTCGAAAACTTTACGAAAGGAGCTGAAAAGCGAAATTCCATAGCTCTTTATCTTGCAACATCCGAATTCACGGGCCACAGGGATCTTGAGCAAATGCGTGAAAATTTATTGGAAATGTTAGATGAGAGCCAAGTATCGCCCTCAGCATCATCCAACCTAAAGATTGAAACATTATTTGATGAATATCGGAGATTATATTGTGACTTATATCTCACAAATCACGACGCTATAATGAATACACCGGAAATTCGCGATTTGTGTGATGAATTGAAGCGGTCAGATGACTGGCTCGAATTTGAAAATCTCTCGCAGAAACCAACGTTTGACGGTCGGCATATGGCTAAAGCCCGCTCGATAATTCGTGAGATAAATCAGTTGGAATGTCATGTGAATACTAAAGAGATACTCAACACACAACCCCGCTGCATTTGCTCATTTAGCTTTGCAGGAGCCAGACATTGGCAGCAATTTCCCGATCTTTTGTCAAAAACAATGAAAGCAGGGCTTGAAGCCTACCGTAAATAATACAATTTCCAACTTTCACAAGATAGCCTTTTCAAAAAACGCGTCGGTAAATTATATTTTATCGATATGATGAGCGTTTCAATAATTGGCGTCGGACGCGTGGGCGGGGCCCTCTCGATCGCACTGGATAAGACCAGTTATGCAGTTGAGAATTTGATTTACAAGCAAAGTCCACTTGTCGGCGTTGTGGACAAAATTGATCTCTCTGATCCTGCGCGCGTCACGCTCGAAGAGATCTCAATCGTTGCGTCGGATATTATTTTTATTACGACGCCGGATTCCGAGATCAAAAACGTCGCGCTGGAATTAGCTGTCCGCGTCCGCAATAAACCATTTGTGTTCCACACCAGCGGGTCGCTGTCATCCTCGGTTCTCCAATGCCTTCGCGAGACCGGCTGCAAAACAGGTTCTATCCACCCCCTTGTTTCGATAAGCGCACCGGAATTAGGCGTCGAGCGTTTTCGCGGAGCGTATTTTTGTATCGAGGGTGAAACTGAGGCGGTCCAAATGGCCGACGGCATCGTTAAGAGCCTGGGCGGCGTGCCATTTACCATCGACACCAAATTTAAGACTCTTTACCACGCATCGGCCGTAACTGCCTGTGGGCATCTCGTCGCATTGTTTGATGCCGCGGTTGAAATGATGACTCACTGCGGCCTGTCGGATGCTGAAGCCAAAAAGATTTTACTTCCGCTGGTCAAAAGCACAGTTAAAAACCTAGACGAGCAGAGCACCGCGGCCGCATTGACCGGAACATTTGCGAGAGCGGACAGCGAAACGTTTACACATCATTTACAGGCGCTGAACGAAAATGTTTCTGACGAGCTGCTTGAAATATATCTTTTACTTGGCGAAAGGTCGCTTGAACTTGCCGCCAGGAAGGGCGTCAGCGCCGAAAAGATCGAGACTCTGCGAACAAAAGTTTCGATAGCGAAAACCAAACTCAAATGGTAATATCGACTCAAGCGGACGTGTGAGCGATGCCAAAGAAAAAGAACGAATTCAGCGCGGAAAAAGGGATATTTCTCGAACATCTCCAACGGCTGGGACTTCGCCGCACCGGTCAGCGCGACCTGATATTAGAGATTTTTTTGCGAACCGAAGAGCATCTTGCGAGCGAGGACCTCTATCGGCTCGTTAAGAAAAAAGACCCAACGATCGGCTTTACGACTATATACCGCACCCTGAGACTCTTGACCGAGGCCGGTCTCGCTCGAGAGGTCAGATTTGGCGATAACAAGACCTATTACGAGCATCACTACAATCACGATCATCACGATCATATGATCTGTACGGAATGTGGCCGCGTGATCGAATTTTTCTCTGCAAAGATTGAGGCGCTACAGGATCAGATGGCCGAAAACTTTGGATTCCGGCCGACGCATCACAGCCTTCGACTGTGGGGAATTTGCAGTAATTGTCAGGCGGCCGACGTCGATTCGCACACTGCTCCGCCGGGCGCCCAGCCGCGGGTACGCGTGAAAACGGCGATCCGTTGAGGACGAAAGTTATGTTTACAGACGTTGAAATCAAATTTGAGCGCGAGTCGCTGGACGGCGTCATTGCAGTGGGCAGCTATCTGAGCGATGCCGCAAAATGGCTTGGCGTCCGGATAAACACCGATTGTGTCCGCGCAGATGGCATCCATTTATGTGAAGTTGAAGTAGTAAAGGGTGCCGATCTGCTCTCGCCGCTCACACAGGCTGAGACGGAACATTTTGCCTCTCAAGGGCGTAAAGGTAATGAAAGACTAGCCTGTGAGGCACAAATCGAAAAATCGGGAGAAGTAGTAATTATGACCAAAGAAAAGGCACAGGAGCCAAAGCAAGAGGCGGCAAAAGACCCCTTTCAGGAAGAGTTTTCGGCATTGCCGCTCGAGAAAAAGTTTGCGCGTCTGATGCAGATGGAGGCGGAAACGCTTGGCGAGACGCTCTCGTTTGTTTTCAATTCGCCGATGAAGGTTGTTGAAAAAGTCGGTGACGCGATTGGCGAATTTGCAGTTAAGATGGAAACCGAAGCGAAAAAGGCGGCGCGGACAGCCAAGGCAAAAGCTGCGCCGACAGGAGCTACGGGTCCCGATGCCAAGCCCAAGAACGCTACTCGTCGCCGAAACACAACCACAAAACCAAAGACCTAAGAAGTTTCATGGAAATGTGAGCGAAGACAAATTACAAAAACGGGTGCCGGCACCGCTCAAGGAGAATTTGCAGCACTCATTAGCATTTGGCGTGATTGCCGTGATGCTGTATGTTGTCGGTTTCCCGGTTTTCGCGATCATATTTCTTGGCGTCCTATCATATTTCATCTTAAAAATGTTTGCGCCGGGATCGAACAACAGCACCCGGCGTATTTTTGAGTTTTATCTCGCAACGAATGAAATCATCCGTGATGACGCGAGACGTTGGTATGGTTTCGAGATACAGGAGGCTATTCACCGTGGCGAGATTATTAGCCGCTCAATGCCGACGGCCCCGCCACTTGTTCAATTCTGCCTCGGCGCCCTTTACCGCAAGATCGGCGACCATTCGTCCGCCGTCAAACACCTCGCCTTTATCCTCGAAGACACGGCTACGGAAGAAACATCCATCGTGTATCCATCGCCAGCTTTGCGTGATTATGTAAAGATGCTGCGAAAGATCGAGCGGGCTCCGGCCGAGTCGCCTCTGACTTCGGCGGCTATCCGTTCGCTCGAAAGGATTCGCAAAAATAAGGCGGCGAAACTGCTGGAAGACAGCCGCGCTAAGCTAAACGATCCCGCAGTCAAACAGTTTCAGCCACTATCTGCAAACGCGCAATCAACGAAAGCTAATAATGGAATTGACCGTTCAGAGTCGATGCAAACCGCCAGCTTGCGCAGCGTCGTCGAACGGGACGAGACAGCGGAAATAATACCCATCAATTCTATTACCGCGCCGGAGACAAGGAGCATAAGGGAGAAGGCAGAAAGCGGTAGTCAGCGGGCAGAAGACGTCGAGCGCGAATCAGGACAAAAAACACGTTTACGAGAAAATGCCAACTCCGCCCCGATCCCCGAACGAAAGACAATCTCCGAGGTTTTGCGTGACATTTACGACAAAAACTCACAGTAGTCGAGCATCTTACAGTTCATTTCAAACTAAAGAATTTCTTTATCGATTTGAGAACGCCCTTTCGAGGGGTGTCTGTTTCTTCTTCCTCGACGGCGGCGGCGGCGGTGAGGAGCACTTTCCGCTCTTCGATCGATTCGCTGATTAACTGAACGAGACGCGGATTATTTTCAAGGATGGGTTTGAGACCGATCTTTCGGATCTGGAGTACCTCGGTTTCCTCGATGGCGATGACATTTGCCGAGCGCGGCTCACCGGTGAGGAGGCTCATTTCGCCAAAGAAATCGTTTTCGTGCAGTTCGTTGACCGTCTTTTGATAACCTTTTTCGGGGATCTGCACCTTGACGTGGCCGCGGGTAACGACGAACATCGAGCCGCCCTCCTGGCCTTTGTGGACGATCGCCTCGTTCGGTGCGTAAACCCTGCGTTTTGAACCGGACGCAAGCTGCTCGATCTCTTCGTCCGAGAGTGGGTCAAAGATCGGCACGTGCTTGAGTATCTCCATCTTGATGTTGGTCCTCGCTTCGACGCCAAGCTCGGGCGTTGTCTCGTGCCTGTGGAGGGCCCGGACGGGCGACGGGAACGACATCTTTTCGCGTTGAAAGGCATACCAGATGCGTTCGCGGAGCAGGGCGTCGGTGTCGTTGTGCATAGTGTAATCGTCGAGCCAGTATTTGACTTCCCACTCTATAGAGCTGTCGCCGAGATTGCGTATGCGGACGACCGGGCTCTTTTTCTGAGAGACGTTCTCTGCCTTGCGGACGGCTTCGCGGACGACGTGGATCGTGTTCGCGGGCGAATCGGTGTAGTGCGTGCTAAAAAATACGATGCGGGCGTTGAGATTGTCCTTTGGAGCGACCTCGATCGATTCTTTGCCAAGCACCGAGTTGCTGATGATCACCAGTTTGTTCTGAAATGTGCGTATTCTCACGCCGCGCCACGAGACACTCTCGACGACGCCGGTTCCACGATTTGGTATCGAGACCACATCGCCTACCTGAAAAAGCTGGTCGGTATGCATCGCGATGCCCGCGAAGAGATTGCCAAGCGTATCCTGTATCGCGAGACCAACAACGATACCGAGAATAGTCGAGCCTGTAAATAACCCCGTCAGCGGGATGCCCGGATACTGCGTCTGAAAGATCAGGAAGAACGCGAAAATATAAACGACGATCGACGAGACGGTCGTTAACAGCGTCGAGACCTCGGGCTGTTTTGAGCTGTGGTAAACCGCCCGCAAGAGGAGATATGCCGTCAGCCTGACGATCGCGATAACGATCGCCATCCACAGCAGGATCGCCAGTATGCGAAATGCCGAGTCAAGCGCCCCGGCATATGCGGTGTTCATGCCGATCGCGGCGGATTCGGGCGTCAGTTCCCAGCCCTTTTGGAAGACCATCCCAAACTGCGACAATACCTCCGTCTGCAGCCAACGGACCAAAAACGGCAGCAGCGAGATGACAAGCCCCGTCAAACCGACAAATATGACGGTGAAGATCCCTTTTTTTTGCAGCTCGCTTGCGGCCATAATAGATGTTGCTAAAACATATCAGCAATCGTTTTCCCAATCAACAACAGCGACAGTATCGAGACGATAACCGTCGTTCCTATCGCAAAAACATTATGAAAAAAACGATTTCGGTATTCTCCCATTATCTCGCGGTTATTCGCAAGTATTACGATTGCAGTCAACAGGACAGGCAATAAAAGACCGTTGATGCACTGGGTGAATAAAAGCAGCTTGAATTGAGGGATATTTGGGATGAGAGCGACCGCGACGCCAAATACTATCAGCGTAGTAAAAATTCCTAAAAAGATCGGAGCCTCGCGAAACGAGCGCGATAATCCTTTTTCAAAACCGAGTGCCTCACTCAGTGAATACGCAGTTGCCAGCGGCAGCACCCCCATCGCGAGCATCGCCGCGCCAAACAGACCGATGGCAAAAAGATACTTGGCATAAACGCCAACGACGGGAACCAATGCCTGCGCAGCGTCAGCGGCGTCGTTTAGCTTGATGCCCTGCGAATAAAGCGTCGCCGCGGTACAGATGACGATAAACGCGGCGATCATATTGGCAAACAAAACGCCAAGCACGGCGTCCGTCCGGGCGATCTTGAGATCCTCTTTGTCCATGCCTTTTTCGACGACCGAGCTTTGGACATAGATCTGCATGAACGGCGTGATGGTCGTCCCGATCAGCGCCATAACAGTAAACAGATAGCCGGAATCAAAGTTAAAGCTCGGCGTGACAAATTCATGTCCGACGACCGGCCAGTCGGGCTTTGCGAGAAAAGCCGAGAAGATATACGCGATAAAAACGAGCGACATCAGCAGGAAAACCTGTTCGACGCGTTTTGGCGTGCCGCGAACGACGAGCCACCAGACGACGAGAGCCGTTATCGGGACCGATGCATAACGCGTGACGCCGAGCAGTTCGGAAGCCTGGGCGATACCGACAAATTCGGCGACGATGATGCCCGCGTTCGCCGTCAATAGCGCCAGCATCACGAGCGCAGTCCAGCGAACGCCAAACTGCTCGCGAACGAGATCGGCCAGTCCCTGTCCCGTCACGACGCCCATCCGCACGCACATCTCCTGAGCGACGATAAAGAAAATCGTCATCGGGATAAATGTCCAGAGCAGAGTATAACCGTATTCGGCACCGGCGGCGGAGTAGGTGGCGATGCCGCTGACCTCGTTCCCCGAGCTGGCGGCAATTATTCCGGGGCCGAGGATGGCGAGCCAGGCGTAAAAGCGGTATTCAGAGAGATTGCGGCGCAGTCGGGACGGAACCCGGCGGACGGATTGCACAAAAGTCTTTGGAGAAAGCCGCGTCAGGTTCATTGCGAGTACTATCGTCTTCGATCATTGTTTTAATGCTTTAATTGGCAGAAAACCGCCGTCTGTCGAAAGTCTGACTATAAACCTTTTGAGATAAATATTAAAGCCTTGCAGTTAGCATTTTGCCGTGAGATTGTGTGCATAATGGAGTTTTGATAGAGTGCCTATATGAAAAAGAATCGACTAATTAGGTTTCCGGTTTTCCTGCTTCTTTATGCGCTGTTTCTTGGCGTCCTGCCTTCATTAGCAAAGATGGGGGAGATATCTTCGGCAGCGTGGCCGGAGCCGGTTCGCGCTCGGCATGGGATGGTTGCATCGCAGCATGAATTGGCGTCGAAGATCGGCGTCGAGATCATGAAACGGGGTGGCAATGCGGTGGATGCGGCGATTGCCATCGGGTTGGCGTTGGCGGTAGTTTATCCCGAGGCAGGAAACATCGGCGGCGGCGGATTTATGCTCATTCGCGACAGCAAGGGCAACGCTCACGCGATTGATTACCGGGAAATGGCTCCAAAGGCCGCTGGTAGAGATATATACATCAATAAAAACGGCGATCTTATCAACGGCGAAGGGTCGTCAACAGTCGGATACCGTGCGTCGGGTGTTCCCGGAACAATGGCCGGGTTTGAACTTGCTTTCAAAAAATACGGTTCGGGCAAGATTAAATGGCGCGATCTGGTCGAACCGGCTCGCTTGCTTGCACAGAATGGATATGTTCTGACGGACCGGCACGCGAATCTTTTCAAAGGATACAAAGACACGCTTTCAAAGTATCCCGAAAGCAAGCGTATCTTCCTGGGCGGCGGCAAATATTTTGAGGAGGGCGATACGCTCAAACAGCCTGATCTGGCGCGGACATTGGCCCGGATTGAAACAGGCGGTGCAAATGAATTCTACAACGGCGAAACCGCCCGCCTGATCGCGGCCGATATGAAAGCCAATGGCGGCCTCATCACGCTTGACGATCTAAAAAATTACCGCGTCAAAGAGCGGACCCCTTTGCACGGCAGCTATCGCGGTTACGAGATCATCACCTTTCCGCCGCCGAGTTCGGGGGGGATCGTGATGCTCGAGGTGCTCAATATGCTCGAAGGGTATGATTTCCGGGCGATGAAGTATAATTCGGCGGCGAAATATCATGTTTTGGCCGAGGCAATGCGGCGGGCTTTTGCCGACCGCGCCGAGTTTATGGGTGATCCCGATTTCGCCACTGTTCCGGTGGCTAAATTGATCGATAAAAAATACGCGGCGGAGCGGCGTTCGAGCATAGATCAGAAAAAGGCATCGACGAGCATGGAAATCAGCCATGGCGACATTGCGGGCGGCGAATCAATGGATACGACACACTTTACGGTCGTCGATGCCGATGGAACGGTAGTCACGAACACATACACGCTCAACGATCTATACGGTTCGCGGGTAACCGCAAAAGGCACGGGCGTTCTAATGAACGATGAGATGGACGATTTTGCCGCGCTTCCGGGCAAACCAAATATGTTTGGCCTGGTGCAGGGCGAAAAAAATGCAGTTCAATCAGGGAAACGACCGCTTTCATCCATGACGCCGACGATCGTTCTGCGTAAGGATGGCTCGCTATGGTTTGCAGTTGGAGCGCGTGGCGGCCCGCGTATCATCTCCGCTGTTATGCAAACCGTCATCAACGTCATCGACCACGACATGAACATTCAGGAGGCGATCAACGCTCCGCGGATTCATCATCAATGGCTGCCGGATGAATTGCTTTATGAGCCATTTGGCATCTCGCCCGATACGCTCGCGATCTTGTCCGGTTACGGCCATAAGTTTGCCGATAAACCCGGCAACGTCGCCTCGGCAACCGGTATTATGATAGATGAAAAAGGCATGCGGCTGGGCGCGGTAGATTCGCGCAGCGATGGCGAGGCCGTTGGTTACTGATCTATCTTTTGCTCTTCCAAAGGTTTTGTCGCGCTCTCGGAACCGGTCGGTTCCAGTTCTTTGGTGTTGCGCCATTCACCAGTTGTTGGAGCAATGTCCACATTTTCAACGGTGTCGTAAAGCGAGTTGATCTGGTGATCCGGGTCACCGCTGGTGTTTGCGATCTCAGTGGTTGGAGAACCAGAAACGGCGGATTCAAACATTAACGCGTAGATCATTCGCAAAAGTCCGCCGACGCCAAGTACGACCGCCGCGATCAAGGCCGCATCAGGCTGCTCGTCAATCGCAGTTGCGATTATCGCGAGCAGAGGAGCGACCAGGAATGTAAGCAGGAAAATGAACAGCCCCTGTTTCAGGCCGCGATTTCTGGGGGAATGGGATTTTGATAATTTGAAATTCTCAGGTGGCGGGATGACGCCGCCGGTCTTAATTAGTTCGGACGTGCCGGTCAACAAAAATCCACATTTCGAACAAAACCTCGTCGCTGTGGAAATGCTTTTCTGTCCGCAATTTGGGCAAAACATTAATTTCCCCTATGGCTGAATCCGTTCATTTCAGCAGCTTCATCGTCCCGTCTGGCTGATTCGCGAAGCAATGGCATGGCTTGTGCTAGCCGGATTTTTGACGTCCGGGCTGAGTGCGAGGCGTCAAAAGGTCATTCGTAGATCGAACCACAGTCTCCTGGTCAAGTGAGAGATCGGTCAGCGCCGCTCCATCGACAAGGCAGTATCTGAGCGATGGGTCCGTGTAGGTTGTGCTGCAAGCTGAGCACCTCAGCGTGGCTTGCGAATGGTGCTCCTCATCCATGAGGAGTTGCGTTGTATCCTCGGTGACACTACGCGGAATGACATCGCCGGTTTCATATCGCATTTTCGCATCCGGTTGAGCATACGCTGACGCGGGCTGCGAAGGCAGGGCCAGTATACTCTGGCTGTAAAGTCCGGACGTCGATTGTTGCATGTATGGGACTGAGGCCACGTCCTTTGGCCCTCTTTTTAGAAAAAAGAGCGAAAAGAGGAATATCAGCAATCCACCGAATATGCCCATCACGCTAAACAGCTCGCCAAGAATGCTGATCCTAAAGATGCCGCCAAAGACGACTGCCATTATCAGAAGCCAAAAGATAAGCCAGAAGAGGCTAAAGAGAACACCATTCCTTCGCGAAAAGATCGTCCCCGAGGCTCTTTCGATCTCAGCGAGTTGCGGCAGATAACCGCCGTGCACGAGCACTTCCGAGACAAGCGTCAGCGGCAGCCCGCATCGCGAGCAGAATTTTGTTTCTTTAGATATCTGCTGTTGTCCGCACCCGGGACAGTGCATTCATTTACTCCAAAAAGTTATAATAAGAATCAATTCTAAACAGGCCTTAACGAATTCTTGCACGAAAAAGTTCGTTTCGCAATCGGGTCAGCGTCTGAGCCGTTTTTCGTCCGACAACCGAGACAGTCATAAAATAATGTGAAAAATAGGTTTTTACCGCCAAATCGCCTTTATCTTCGCCTTAAAGTTTGCCATATTTTTCTATTTCTGCGATGCTGAATTCGATTTTTCTTACTTTCCGGCTTCGCCGATAATATAATAAATGTTAGAAATTACAGAGATAAAATCGGCCGGCACGATAAACGTCTGTTCAAGTCTGAAAGACAATGTTTGGCACGATCAAGCGGGCGGGAGCGCTTTTGAATCATGGCATTTCGACGCTCTTTCGGACGACGGCCGAGAGGCGCTTGTTATTACCTTTAACGACAGTTATTCTTTTTCGTCTCGTCATTATCGCCACGAGAGAACCGGAAACGTAGAATCCGCCGCAGAAGCAAAGCGTTTTCCCGCAGTGACATTTACATATTCCGTTGACGGAAAGATCGTGATGCGGGCGGTAAACGAATTTCGGACAGACGAATTTGCGGCTGATCGATCCGTCATCGGTTGTTCGATCGGACAATCGTCGTTTCGGGTTGCGGCGGCGGAATACGGGCCCGGTTTTCTGGTTCAAATCGAACTGCTGACAATACGAAAATGCCGGATCGAGGCTGAGCTCGAATGGTTGTCAATCGAAAGCGATCTAAAAGCTCCTGCGGTTAAAGCCGAATCGTATTTAGGGTCATGGAATATTGTCGCCCCGCGTTCCGATGTCAGCGGACGGGTCACGCTGACTGGGCGGGACAAAAAAACGAAAAAGGTCATTCATTTTCGCGGCACCGGCTATCACGATCATTTTCGAAGCCAAACATCGCTTCGGCAGGCCGTCGGTTCGCGATGTTGGGGGCGTGCTCATTTTGTTGACTCGACGGTTATATTTCATTGCTATCAAATCGGGAAAAGCGCAGAGTCTCTCTCAAAGCTGTTTCTCGTGCGCGAAGGCTCTATTCATGAGCGTGACGCACTGAGCGAGACTCAAAATCCGAAACGCGACCGTTACGGGATCAAAGTGCCCGGGCGGCTTTCTTTTGTATCCGGCGACAACATACGGCTTAGAGTAAAGCCGGTGCGCTCTATCGAATCCGGATTCTTTAAGAAAAGCATGGTAAGTGAGATAACCCTGATGCTTCGAGACGGAAGGCCGCGAAAAACCATGGGAATTACAGAGTTTATTGCTCCGGAGCGGCTAAAAAATCCGCTCTTTCGCTGGATTTCCGGCCTGCGGATCGGAAGGAATGGCAAACCGCCGTTGTTTTAATTCCAGCGCTTTAGCTTCGGGATCACGTCGTTTGACATTTTGGTGGCCTGTTCGGCGGTAAAGCCCAGGTTTGCGGTCATAAAATCTATCGAGCTTTGGACCATTTCATCGACAGTCTGCGTCGGATTTGTAAAAGCACCATCTTTATAGCAAAACATGCAGTATTCCGAAGCGGGCGAACCGTCGGCTTCCGGGCCGAGATTTTTAAAAGTCGCTTCGATAGGCATCCCACAGCTTTGGCAGCGTTGTTTATTTTCCAGAGGCTCCATCTTGATCTCCACTCGGCAATGAGCCCTTACCTACGTGCGGGCTACTGACATATTACCTTTACTGATTCAATTTGACGGCAGTTCCGTAGGCGAGAACCTCGGTTGCTCCCTGCGAAAATTCGGTTGCGTCATAGCGCATACCGATAATGGCGTCGGCGCCGACCTCGTGAGCATGCTGGCACATGCGGTTAAAAGCCTCCATTCTGGCCTGCTCACAAACGACGGACCACTCCTCGATGTTGCCGCCGCCAAGAGCCTTGAAGCCACCAACTATCCCCCGTCCGATGCCGGTCGCCCGAACAACAATGCCGCGAACGACCCCAAAATACTGCGTGATAGTCCTGCCCTGTACCTCGAATCCGGTTGTTACCATCATAATGATTTGCTCCTTTTTTTCAGAACCACCCGCGGTCGCTGGTGGTCGAAGATAATATTTATGTCATTGCATCAAACTGCCTACTTCTGCCTTCCGCTGCCTACTGATATTGGTAGCGCCTAGGGGAGTTGAACCCCTCTTTCGAGGTTGAGAACCTCGCGTCCTAACCGATAGACGAAGGCGCCGCTAACAAGTATCGTTGCATAGTATATAACGAAGATCGCATTTTTGGCAAAAAACACCCGAACGACGCCTTGCCCACTGTCTTGACCTCGCGGGCTGGTGTTCTTAAACTATTAATTTAGACCTATTGATCACACCCTTTATGACACACGAACTCTTTGATTCACGACAAACATTTACGACCGGCAGCGGGAGCGAGGGCACATTTTACTCGCTGCCGCAGGTGGAAAAGGCAGGACTGGGCAATATTTCGCGGCTGCCGGTCTCGATTCGGATCGTGCTCGAATCCGTTTTGCGCAATTTCGACGGCGGCAAGCGCGTCAGTGAGGCGAATATACGCTCGCTCGCCCGCTGGCAGCCAACCGAAGATCGGACTGCGGAAATACCGTTTGTCGTCGCGCGCGTTGTTTTGCAGGATTTTACGGGCGTTCCGCTGCTTGTCGATCTGGCCGCGATGCGCTCGGCGGTTCAACGAATTGGAAAAGATCCTGGCGTCATCGAGCCGCTCGTGCCGGTCGATCTGGTGATCGATCACTCGGTGCAGGTCGATTTTGCTGGCAGTGAAACGTCTTACCAGCGAAATATGGCGATGGAATTTAAGCGTAACGACCAGCGATACCGCTTTTTGAAATGGGGAACACAGGCGTTTAACGGATTTAGCGTCGTCCCGCCGGGGATCGGCATCGTCCATCAGGTGAATCTCGAATACCTGGCAAAGGGCGTCTTTGAACGCGAAGGCGTCTATTTTCCTGACTCGCTTGTCGGGACGGATTCTCACACGACGATGATCAACGGCCTGGGCATCGTGGGCTGGGGCGTCGGCGGTATCGAGGCCGAGGCAGGTATGCTCGGCCAGCCAGTCTATTTTTTGACACCCGATGTGATCGGCGTACATTTGACGGGCGAATTGCCCCAGGGGGCGACGGCGACCGATCTGGTTTTGCGTGTAACGGAAATGTTGAGAAAGGCCAACGTCGTTGGTAAATTTGTCGAATTTTTTGGCGAAGGAGCGGCTGCTCTGCACGCGACGGATCGCGCGACGATCGCCAATATGGCTCCGGAATACGGAGCGACGATGGGATTTTTCCCGACGGACGAAAAGACGCTCGAGTATTTTGCAAATACCGGCCGCAGCGCCGAGCAGATCGACACGATCCGCAATTACTACACCGCTCAGGGAATGTTTGGCATTCCGCGCGACGGCGAGGTCGATTATTCGACTGTGATTGAATTAAATCTTCATACGATCACACCGGCGGTTGCCGGGCCAAAACGCCCGCAGGATCGCATCGAGCTGTCGAGCCTCGACGACCGCTTTATCGAGCTTTTTTCACAGCCGGTCGCTGACGGCGGTTATGGCAAAGCCGCGTCCGATCTCGAAAAGCGATTTAGCGTTACGATCGGTTCACACTCAACCGAGATGGTCGAGGGCGGCGGCGAACAGAGCTCAAAATCGATCCCCGAATCTATTCACAACACAACGTCTCCCGACAATACTAATGTTGAGACCGAGATCGAGATGGTCAACAACCGCCCGACGCCTGATCGCGTTGCCTTTAGCGATGACGATAACCCGACGGTGATGACAAATATCGGCAGCGGAGATGTGCTTATCGCCGCGATCACCTCTTGCACCAACACGTCAAATCCGTCTGTGATGATCGCCGCCGGAATTGTTGCTAAAAAAGCCTCTGAGCGCGGAATGAAGGTGCCAGCCTTTGTCAAAACGTCATTGGCCCCAGGTTCGCGGGTTGTCACGGAATATCTCGAAAAGGCCGGGTTGCAGCAATATCTCAATAAGATCGGATTTGACCTTGTTGGCTATGGCTGCACGACCTGTATCGGAAATTCCGGACCGCTTGATCCGTCGATAGAAGAACAAGTGGTCGAAAACGACATTATCGCCGCATCTGTGCTTTCCGGAAATCGAAACTTTGAGGCCCGTGTCCATCAAAATATCAAGGCAAATTTTCTGATGTCGCCGCCGCTCGTCGTCGCATACGCCCTTGCAGGAACGGTGCTGAAAGACGTAAATCTCGACCCGATCGGACAGGATAGAGATGGGAACGGCGTGTTTCTGCGCGATATTTGGGCGTCGCTGGATGAGGTCAGAGAGTATTTACAGACGGCTTTCGACCCGGAAACATACAGACGGCTTTACTCACAATTTGCTGAGCAAAACCCGTTGTGGAATGATATCGAATCGAGCGTCGGCAAGATTTACGAATGGGACACAGCCTCAACATACATTCAGGAACCGCCATTTTTTGAGAATTTTTCAATGGAAACGGGCAGATTCGCCGATGTGCATGAGGCTCGGGCTTTGGCGATATTTGGCGATTCGGTGACAACCGACCATATTTCACCCGCCGGAGCGATCAAGACCAATTCACCGGCTGGCCGCTATTTGCAGGAACTCGGCGTGTCGCCAGCGGATTTTAACTCTTACGGCTCCCGTCGGGGCAACGACCGCATTATGCTGCGCGGAACGTTTGCTAATGTCCGCATCAAGAATCTGATGGCGGCACCAACCGAGGGCGGTTTTACGAAGCATTACGCCGCTCCCACCACCACGTCAATCCCGACGGAAAACATCGGGACTGCCACCCCTCCTCAGGCAGGAGGGGAGCAAGAGATGACGATCTATGACGCGGCGATGCAATACAAAACCGAGGGCACGCCGCTGATGATCTTCGCCGGCAAAGAATATGGCACGGGCAGCTCGCGGGATTGGGCGGCGAAAGGCACGGCGTTGATGGGCGTAAAGGCCGTAGTTGTCGAATCGTTTGAGCGTATTCACCGCTCAAATCTGGTGGGTATGGGGGTGCTGCCGTTGCAATTTAAGGATGGCCAAACGGCACAGACACTCCGGCTTGACGGCAGCGAAACATTTGATATCGTTGGCCTTGATGGCGTGGATGTGCGGCCAATGCAGGACGTTACATTACGTATTTATCGAAAAAGCGGCGACATAGATGAAACTACATTGACCCTGCGAATCGATACACCGATCGAGCTCGATTACTACCGGAATGGTGGCATTCTTCCATTTGTGCTGCGACAGATATTATCCTGATTGTGTAGATTTTGAATTATAAAACAGCCATTGATTTGTTTGTAAAAATTCAAAATCAATGATAAATTCGCCCTGACATATGTATCGTCGAAGTACGCCTCTTTTCACTGGAGTTGTAATGAAGAATTTTGTATCGGCCTTATTATTAGGGATATTTGTGTTTACTACCGGTCCCGCGACATTTGCGCAAAAGCGTAACGTGGTGTCCGACAATACTGACAGAGTCTTTAAAGACCGATCAGGTAAAGGCGATTTTGTTTCTATCACTAAGGTCGAGGCCTTTACGGAAGGCAACGGCGTACTCGTGAGGTGGCAGACGGCATCTGAAAAAGCCAATTTCGGGTTCTATGTTCACAGGATCGATGCGAACCACAAGATTCTGGCAAGCCAGCAGCTAATCCCTGGGGCCGCTATGAAAGCCGGAAGCGATCCGTTGATTGGTGGTACCTATGAGCTTTTTGATGAGGCCGGCGGAATAGATTCAAATTACTATATAGAATGCCTGAGCCTTGACGGCCGCCGCATCTCGACGGTTCCTGTTTCTTCAACTTACTCAGACGATCTTAAAATGGCGACAGGGCATTCAAGAGAAGATTTAACCAGCAAAAAAAGGGTGGCCACGGGTAATATCGAGATGAAACGGCTATCCATGCCAAAAGATCTGAATACGGAAACCCGCGCTTCTCAGGCCTTGCCTGATCTGACAAACCAGCGTTGGGTCGTCTCGCAGCCCGGAGCCAAAATAGCCGTACGACAGGAAGGTATATACCGCGTTACGCGTGCGGAATTGCTGAATGCGGGTTTTGATCTTAGCACCGATCCGGCGTTTTGGCGGCTTTTCACCGATGGCAACGAACAAGCTATCCAAATAGGCGGTAATGGAGATTACATCGAGTTTTATGGAACTGGTATTGATACGGTCGAAAGCGACACGCGGATGTACTATCTCATAACCGGAAACATCAATGGAAAAAGGATGCGTACCCGCGTTTCGCGACCAGCATTTAGCACGTTCGTCTCGCCGAGCTATCAGCAAACTTTCGTTAAAAAAGAACGTACCTTTTACAATTACAATATTCTAAACGGCGACCTCGATAACTATTGGGGTAGATCGATCACGCCGACGCCGACTACGATGAGTTTTACGCTCAGCGGCATTGATTTTACAAAAATCAGATTTAATCTTGCCCTTAAGCTGCATGGTTTCAACGTTGGGTCGCATGTGGTAAATCTTGTATTAAACGGAAACTCAATTGGGACTATGACGGGAGCCGGTCAAGTCCCTTACAATGGAAATTTCACGCTTCCGACCGCATATCTTGTCGAGGGAGTGAACTCTCTTCAAATGACATCCTCGGCGTCGTCCAGCGATTACAGCATGTTTGATACGGTAAGCGCGAGTTTTGCGCGGACTCAGTTAGCCGACGGGCACAGGATTTCATTTTATACAGATAACTACAGGGGGGCGACACTCACCGGATTTACCTCTCCCAATATACGGGCGTTTGAAACTAATACGGCGGGGGATCCGGTTGAGGTCACAAATCTGCGTATCCAGCAGAGTGGCTCACGATATTCCGTACTTTTACCTTCGTATCGAGGGGCGGTGATGTATGCATTCGAAAATACCGGCAACCCACAGGATTCCGGCATTCTACAGTCGCCGGCCGTTACGCATAATAATCCTTCGACGCTCGCCACTGCCACGCATAACGCAAATCTTGTCATCATTTCATACGCTGATTTTATGCCGCAGGCTCTAGCCTGGGCAAATTATCGCCGCGGACAGGGATTTAATGTCGAAGTAGTGGACGTTGCGGACATTTTTGACGAGTTTAATTACGGTGTTTTAAATGCCAATTCAATTAATAATTTCCTACAGTACACCAACAGCAACTGGCAGACCGCTCCGCGTTACGTCTTATTGGTCGGCGACGCCACCTATGACCCGAGAAATTATGAAGGCTTGGGGTATAACAATCTGGTGCCGACAAAGATGGTCGATACTGTCTATCTGACAACGGGCAGCGACGAGGCTCTGGCTGATTTTAATAATGACGGTCTGGCGGAAATGGCGATCGGCAGGATACCCGCCCGGACACCGGATGATGTGACTAATGCTCTGGCAAAGGTTATGCGGTTTGAAACGCCTGGCCTACAGTCGTTCAATCGCGGAGCTGTTTTCGCTTTTGACCAGTTTGACCAGGTGAACGGTTACGATTTCGCGGCTACGAGTCAAACTTTGCGAAATGAACTGCCCTCATCCATGCCGACGACAATGGTCGATCGCGGGGCGGCAAATTCACAGACGACATTGATGAATGCTCTAAATAACGGCGGTAATGGTGTCTATTTGGTAAATTACTCCGGCCACGGCTCAGCTGGCGTATGGGCGGCGTCATCGTTTTTCAGCAACAGTAATGTGGTCTGTTCCCCCGGTCCCAACTGCCTCTCTAATACCAACAACGAATCAATCTATACACTTTTGACGTGTCTCAACGGCTATTTTCTCTTGCCTGTCGGTGACTCTCTGGCTGAAAACCTTTTGAAGACACAAACCGGTGGTGCGGTCGCTGTATGGGCGTCAACTGGCGAGACAATACCGCTCGATCAGAACCCTATGGGTCAGCGATTTTATAATCGACTTTCCGCCGGAACGATAACCCGAATGGGCGATCTGATCCGTGACGCAAAAAATGCGATCCCGGCGGCGGGGACAGATGTTAGATTTTCGTGGGCGTTATTGGGTGACCCAATGCTGAAGATAAGACCGTAAATCGTGAATTGTGAATCGAAATCATGAATAGATTTTTTTTTATTCACGATTTACGATTCACGATCTTAATTGGTACTCGCGGCGGGGTTCGAACCTGCGACCTCTTCCTTCGGAGGGAAGCACTCTATCCATCTGAGCTACGCGAGCATATTAATGACTTTCTTTGAGACCCCTGTGTCCTAACTCTGTGTTCTTTGTGATTAAGGATTTAAATGCATAATCACAAAGGTCAAAAAGGGTAGACACAAAGATCACAAAGGCAAATTATATCATTTTGTCTATCAGCGCGGAACGATCGAGACATGCTTGATCCGCACGGGTTCGAGTGGGCGGTCGCCTTGTTTGGGCTGAACTCCGGAGATCGTTTTGACGTTGTTCATGCCGTCTATAACCTTGCCAAAGACTGTGTATTTATTATCAAAGCTCTGCTCCCGTTTTAGAGTAATAAAAAACTGTGAGTTGGCAGAATTAAAATCAGGGAGACGTGCGGCTCCGACAATGCCTGTATCATATTTAACGTCCGAGAACTCAGCTTCCACGTTCGGCTTGCCTGAATCTCCCTCCTTTCCCGGAACAGGATTTGCACCCGGTTTCGTATATGAATCTCCGGCTTGAATAACGCTTTGGTTAATGCGGTGAAACGCGATCCCATCGTAATATCCCTCCTTCACAAGTGACTTAAAACGCTCAACCATTTTCGGGGCAATATTTGAGTAAAGTTCGAGCTTAATGGTTCCGTATGCTGAATTTTCCATCTCGATCACCGCGATCTCGTTATCGGCGACCGGGGTCACGCCTTTTTTGACATCGGGCGAGGCATTATTCGCCGTTTTTTTATCGCCGCAGCCAACGATAAATCCCGATACCAACAAAACCGCCAAAAGAATGATCTTTTTCATACAAGTCAAAAAGTTTTCTCGCTATCCAGAATTATCGTCACCGGGCCGTCGTTAACCAATTCTACGTCCATCATCTCTCCAAATGATCCCGTCGCGACTTTACCGAGGGTTTTACGTACCTTATCAACGAAATATTTATACATTCCCATGGCATCCTCGCCCGGTGCGGCATTGATGAATGACGGCCTCCGGCCTCGCCGCGTGTCGCCGTAAAGCGTAAATTGCGAAACAACCAATATGTCGCCGTCGATGTCGGCGAGCGAGAGATTCATTTTGCCGAATGCATCGTCAAAAATGCGCAGATTCACGATCTTATCGACGAGATAGTCAGCATCTTTCTCAGTATCATTGTGGGTGACCCCGAGCAGAACGAGCAAACCACGATTTATCTCGCCTGTAAGGGTGCCTTCGACACCACTTACTTTAGCACGCGAAACACGCTGGAGGACCGCACGCACTATTCGCCTGCATCCTCGATATAGACCTTGTTCATAACGACGGGATCGTGCGGCTTGTCGTTATGATTGCGGTCAACGGCGGCGATCTCGTCAACGACTTCGTGCCCTTCGATCACCTTGCCAAATTTTGTATAACTAGGCGGGAGCGGATAATCGATGTGCATAATAAAAAACTGTGAGCCATTTGTGTTAGGTCCTGAATTTGCCATCGCGACGGTGCCTTTGTCGTAAATACCTGCGTAAAGCTCCGATCCGCGGTCGATCTCATCATTAAATTTGCCGCCCCAAGCCGATTCGCCGCCATAGCCCTCGCCCAGCGGATCACCGCCCTGGATCATAAAATTTGGTATGACACGATGAAAAATAACACCGTCGTAATAATTCTTATCTGCCAAAAGCCGAAAATTCTCAATCGTTTTCGGCGCATCTGTCTCTAAGAGTTCAAATTTGATTATCCCTTTATTCGTTTCTAAAACTGCAATTCTGTTAGCCACTAATTAATCTCCTAATTCAAAATAAAACGTTCGATAGCCGCGGCAACGCCGCTCTCGTCATTACTTAAAGTTGTATAAAATTCCTTGCGTTCGAGCAAACTCGGATCGGCGTTTCCCATGACGACAGATGTCCCGGCGTATTCGAGCATCGCCAGATCGTTAAAATTGTCGCCGATGGCCATTACGTTTTCAGGGGCAAGGCCATTTATTTGAGCTAGTTTTGCCACTCCATGACCTTTCGAAGCATCGGCCGGGAGTATGTCGATCAGTGTAAAATCAAGCCTCGGATAAATAGTAGGCAAGATGGTGACGGAATTGCCCAGCTTCCGGTTCAGTACCGACAACATCGCACTCATTGCATCGCAGTTCCCGGAAAAAGATACGTGAACGATCTCATGCTCGTGCAAAACATCTTCAAGTTTTGGCACATGAGCGACGCCATCGCGCCCGATCTCGACGCCGTGAAGAGTCTCGGACCAACGAAGATATTTTTTGAGCGGGATATTATCATCAGAAACGCGATCGTATAGTAGTGTGCCGTGTCCGTGAGGGTCAGTGCTGACAAGCGCGTCGCCGCCGTAATTCTTACCGGCACGAACAATTTCCTGACTTGTTTTAGTGGAAAGCAGGGAACACGATATGGTTTCCTCCGAATCGCCATACTTTAACAACGCTCCATTATGCGTTATCAAAGGAGCATTTAGAGCGAGATCAATCCCAACCGGCTGCGCGTCACGAAAACGCCGCCCGGTCGCTATCGTCACCAGCACACCACGCTCCTCAGCCGCGCGGATCGCGGTACGATTGGCGTCAGGAATCTGCCCCCGTGAATTGAGCGTCGTTCCATCGAGATCGAGGGCGAGGAGTTTGATCATTGGTTAGAATTTGTCTCCGCCCGTTTTTGCTGTCGCTGTTGCTCGAGCCACTGCTGGTATTTAATCTTGCCTTTCTCAAACTCGGCGGCGGATGAGTAAAACCAATGCGATCCATCGTTTAGATCGACATTGCGGACATAGAAGAGATAGTCATTGGGCGTCGGGTAGAGGGCGGCCTTGATTGAGCTTTCCGATACGGACGAGATCGGGCCGGGCGGCAGACCTTTGTTTATCCGCGTATTATAGGGCGAATCGAACTTGAGATCGCTCTCGTGAATGGTCCCGCTCCAGACGCCGCGCATCTTTGCGATATAGACATTTGTCTGGTCGATGCCGAGCGGCATATTTTTTGTTAAGCGGTTATTGATAATGCCAGCGATTATGGGTCGTTCCGTCTCGGTGCCGGTCTCGGTCTCGATCAATGACGCAATGGTCACGATCTCATTTGGTGTACGGCCGAGTGCCTTTGCGGCGTCGTTCCACTCGGGCTTCCATTTGCTTTTGAATTCATCGACCATCCTTTTGATAATGTCCTTTGCCGCAGTTTCGCGCGGAAAGGCATAGGTGCTCGGGTACATATAGCCTTCGAGATTTTTGGCGGTCGGGGCTATGTCTTTTATAAGCGACACGTCATCCATCAACGCGAGGATCGCCTTGTCATTCACGGGCGGATTCTGCGGGAATTTCTCGACGATACGTTTTGCTATGTCAAAGCGCGTGAAGCCCTCAGGGATCGTCAATTTTGTCGTCAGGCTCTCGCCTTTCTCAAGCACTTTTAGCACTTGCAGCGGCGTGATCGGCGACACAAATTGATATTCACCAGCCTGTAGTTTGCTCGCATCTCCAAAAGTGCGGACGTATATAAGCGTTGGCAATTCACCGGTCAAAATGCCCTCGGCGGCCAGTTTTGCGATGATCTCACGCGGCGCTGTTCCTTTTTCGATCTTAACGAATTCGGTCGCCTTGTCGTGGTGGTGCGGCGAATTGAGCGAACTGTAAAGCCAGTAAGAAAATCCGCCGACAGCGATCAGCAACACCAGCAGCAAGACGATTACAATCACAATTACAGTCTTCATAACGAAAAAATCCACGAATAACGGCGCCGTGATCCGTGGATGACTTGTCAGAAACACCTGCGGTAGCGGGTGGTTGAAGATGGGGCAAACGTACCGGTCGGCGTGCACAAACCTTGTGTTCAACCACCCGCTACCGCAGGCGGTTCCGACTATTTCTCGGCGATATATTTCGCTACGGCGGTCGTCACGGCTTCGCCCTCAGGCGTGTCCTTAGAGCCAAACCGGGCGACGATTTTTCCATGTTTATCGAGCAAGAACTTATTAAAATTCCACGAAATATCTCCCGCAAAATCAGGATCACTGACCTTGTTGGTCAAAAAAGTATAGAGCGGATGCTGGTCGCCGCCCTTGACCGAAATTTTTGCGAACATCGGGAATCTCACGCCGTATTTCGCCTGACAAAATTCCTTGATCTCGCCGTCACTCCCCGGTTCTTGGCCCATGAAATTATTGGCAGGGAAGCCGAGAATTACAAAACCCTTGTCCTTGTTTTTCTCATAAAGTGTCTCCAAACCTTCGTATTGCGGCGTAAATCCGCATTTGCTCGCGACGTTGACGATCATCACGACCTTGCCCTTATAGGCGTCGAGTTTAATGTCCTGGCCGTCGATGTTTTTCATCGTAAAGTCATAGACGGACTTTTCGGGCGGCGGTGTGCTTGGGCTAGGATTCAGGATGAAACCAAATTTATAAGCGGCAGCGGCACCGGCGATACCGGCCAACACCAGAATGACGATAATGACTTTTAACATAATTATTTCTCCAATTCTTTAGGACTACGCGAGGATTTTGGCAATTCCTGCGCGGTTTCCCCTGTCTCTGAAAACACTTCTTTAAATGCACCGACGCTTGCGAGTACGCCGGATGTCTCAGTCGGCATAAAAATAACCTTGGCGTTCTGCGTTCGTGCCATATCGCGTAGCGAATCGACATAACGCGCGGTGATCAGATACTGGGCTGTTTTGCCGCGATCGCCGATCGAGCCAGCGATTTGTTGTATAGCTGCGGCCTCGGCCGTCGCGTTGGTCAGGCGAGCCTGAGCCGCGCCCTCGGCGTCAAGGATCGCCGATTGTTTGTTTCCCTCAGAGCGGGTAACGGCAGCCTGCTTTTCGCCTTCGGCCCGCGTAATCGCCGCCTGTTTGTCACCCTCGGCCGTCAGGATCAATGCACGCCGGTTTCGCTCGGCGGTCATTTGTTTTTCCATCGTGATGCGGACGTCCTCAGGCGGCGTGATGTTTTTAATATCGACGCGGGTCACCTTGACGCCCCATTTGTCGGTCGCTTCGTCGAGAATTAAACGCAATTCGTTATTGATCTGATCGCGGGAAGAGAGTGTGTGGTCGAGATCGAGCTTGCCGATGACCGAACGCATCCCCGTAAACGTCAACTGCACGATACTGCCGACGAGATCATTTACCTCGTAGGTCGCCTTAATTGGATCTGTGATCTGCCAATAAACGACCGAATCGACCGTAATCATAACATTGTCACGCGAGATTACGGATTGGGCGGGTAGGTCGATAAACTGTTCCCGCGAATCGATAAACGTCGTTCCAGGCCTAACGTTCGTCCAATACACCGCTCTGGGCGATTCGAAAAAAGGCACGATTATGTTTAATCCACTAGCTGCGACACGGTGAAACCGTCCGAGCCGCTCGATCAGCAAAACGCTGGATTGCGGGACGATCTTTATCGTTTTCCACGCAATGATCAGCAGAGCCAAACCAAGAAACGCTAAAAATGCCGCACCGATTCCGAACATATCCATATCCCTCCGAGTCTCTATTCAATGCCAATATATCACATTTTCCCAGAGTCGGAACCACCTGCGGTTGCGGGTGGTTGAACTTAAGTTTTGAGAGTTGCGAACTCCCTATCTTAAACCACCCGCTACCGCAGATGGTTCTGACTGGGATTCTCATTTTACTACTATTGACTTATAATTTTCTCAGCTATGACTGTCAAACTCGCCGATATCGAAGACGCCCGCCGTGTTCTCAAAGATATAATAATCCCGACGCCGATGATCGCTGACGCCCGGCTGTTGCGTGAGATCGGTGCCGATGCTCATCTCAAGGCCGAATGCCTGCAAAAGAGCGGTTCATTCAAGATACGCGGAGCATATAACAAGATCTCGCGTCTCACCGACGAAGAGAAAAAACGCGGCGTCATAGCTGCATCGGCGGGGAATCACGCCCAAGGGGTTGCACTTGCTGCAACGCTGATGGGCATCCGTTCCGTCATCGTTTTGCCGGTTGCCGCTCCGCTGACTAAGATCATGGCGACAAAAGGCTTTGGCGGGGTGGTTGTGCTGTACGGGGCGACATTTGACGAAGCGGTCGCACATTCGCGTGAATTGCAGGAAAGAGAGGGCTACACTTTTGTCCACGCGTTCGACGACGAGCTTGTGCTTGCGGGGCAGGGAACGATCGGGCTGGAGATTGTCGAATCGCTGCCGGACGTGTCGACGGTTATCGTGCCGATAGGCGGCGGCGGGCTTATCTCAGGGATTGCGACTGCGGTCAAAGCTCTAAAGCCAAACGCGCGTATAATCGGAGTTCAGGCCGAGAATGCCGCTTGGGTTAATCCCTCGCTCAAAGCCGGCCACGCCGTAACGGTCGAGATCACTCAGACAATTGCCGATGGCATTGCGGTAAAGACACCCGGTGAGTTGACGCTGCCGATTATCCGCGATCTGGTTGACGAAGTGGTCGAGGTCAGCGATGAAGAGATCGCCCGGGCGATATTTTTCTGCGTCCAAAACAACCGTCTCGTCGTCGAAGGTGCCGGTGGTGCATCGCTCGCTGCTCTGCTTGCCAAAAAGATCAGGATCAAGCCCGAAGACACAGTCTGTGCGGTGCTCTCAGGCGGCAATATCGACGCCAACCTCCTCGCCCGTGTTCTCGAACAGGTCCTCGTTCGCCAGGGCCGCTACATCATGCTCAAATTGCTCGTCCTCGACCGCCCCGGAATGCTTGCCACGCTGCTCGCGACGGTCGCCGAATCGGGTGCTAACGTCATCGAGGTCTTTCACCGCCGCGCGATGTGGCTCGCCCCTCTGGGCCGTGTCGGCATCGAAATGCTCCTCGAAGTCCGCGACAACAAGCACGGCCGCGAGGTCCACAAACACCTCGAAGACGCCGGCTACCACGTCGAACGCGAAGGCCAGGGCGACTGGGAGGAATAATTGCTCCGATTTTTCTTTATGTCCTCGCACCCTAATGGTAAAATTATTCGATCATTGGAGGATTAATCATTATGAGCGCAGTACTTACAATAGATTTAACTGATGAAGTCAAGGAAACTCTCGGCAAAGCCGCCCGCGAAGATGGTGTTTCCGAAAACACCCTCGCCGCGCGCGCTTTGCAGGATTATTTGTTTATAAGACGATTCAGAAACTTTCGCGAACGAATGATGGCTGAGTCGGAAAAGAATTACACTGATGAACAGATCTTCGAAATTGTTTCGTGAGAATAGTAGTCGATACGAATGTTTTGATTGCGGCATTGATCTCTCGTGGATTTTGTCACGAGTTACTTGAATACTGTTTTCTGAATCACACCCTGATCACGTCCGATTTCATGACGAGGATGGGACAAAAATAGACACTTTCCTTTACTTTTTATGGATAAAAGAAAAACATAACTGGAAGATTGTGGATGCGGGCATGTTTTGCCAATAAAAATGCAGAATCCCGCACGAAGTAAGAGATCTCGGCAAAGCCGATCTCCAGCTATATGACGTATAATATGATAAAATCCTGACATGCAAACTATTACCTTAAACGCTCATTTCGACGGCAAGCAGATACTACTTGACGAGCCTTACGAGCTTGAACCAGACACTAAATTAGTTGTCAGTGTTATTCAACCTCAAAATGGTAAACGGGAAGATTGGACACGCTTTTCTTTGGCGAATTTGGAACGCGCCTATGGCGATGATGAGCCGGAATACCCATTAGACCTGATCAAAGAGCTAAATCCAAAGTATGAAGGAAGGTGATGTCGCCCTCGTTGCTATGCCGCAAGCTGACGGAACAATAAAGAGCCGTCCAGCAATTGTCCTACGTGAAATGCCGCCGTTTCGGGATATGCTGGTTTGCGGCGTGAGCACGCAAATTCACCAGGAAGTAAAAGATTTTGATGAAACAATTTCGTCGTCGGAGATTGATTTTGCGGATAGCGGTTTGATCAGAAACTCATTGATAAGGTTAGGGTTTTTGACTGTTATTCCACAAAGTCAGATACTCGGCATCGTTGGCTCAGTATCGGCGACACATCATCAAAGGTTGCTAGAAAAGTTAAGTGATTACTTGCTCGGATAACCAAAGGCAAGAGTAAATTACCAGTTGCGAAGTAAAACATCTCATCTCTTCATGAGATTCTCGTCGTAAAGATCGCGATAGATTCGGTAGTTGGTCATTACCTTAAAAACATAATTCTTGGTCTCGGCAAAGCCAACCTCGGCGGCGAAGATGCCCGGTTCCTTTGGCTTTGAGCGGTTTAGCCAGCGGGCGGCGTTGTCTTCGCCGCCGTTGTAGCTCGCGGCGATCGCTTCGTTAAGGCCACCGACTTGGTCGCGGAGAGCGGCGATGTATTCGCAGCCGATGGCGATATTTGTTCGCGGGTCGTAGAGATCGTCAGGCTTAAGATTGGGATAGCCCGCTTTTTTGTTGTATTTGAGTGCCGTGTCCATAACCAACTGAAGCAAACCCCGCGCAGCCGATGGCGACTTGACGCCGGGGCGGAACGTGCTTTCCTGCTTCATAATGGCAAGCACGAAACGCGGATCGAGTTTCAACCTTTTTGACTCATAGATGACCTCAATCCGGTAGGCCGCTGGAAAATCGGACTGCGTGACTTGTGCGATGGTTTTTACACGCCCGCCGCCCGTAGTTAGTTTATCCGCCGCGAGGCCGCTGTAATACGAAGTGGCTGTTTCCGGTATCGACCCATATATGGCCCTCGCTTCACCCTGTTTACCTTGTTTTTCCAAAGCAAATGCCCGCAGGTACTTTATCTCGTCCACGCTGGTCATCGAGCCGGGGAATGTCCCTTGAGCCTGTATCAACGCAGCGGTCGCCACGGCATCGGCCCAGCGTCCGCGATTGATCTCAAGCCTGAGCCGGGCCTGCAGGGCATTCGTCGAGGTCGGCCCGTCCTTGAAATGCTCACGTGTTCTGTCCACCCATGCGATCGCTTCGCGATCCTTGCCAGCCTCGCGGAGAGCGTCGATGGTGTTCAGGTAAGCATTGTCGATCCGCTCGCCGGTCGGATACATCACGGTGTACTGGGCAAAGATCTGGGCGGCCTCGAGGTTCTTGCCGATGCGGAGGTGGCAGGTGGCATTGAAATAGAGCCCTTCGCGGCCGTCCTTTGACGCCGGATACGCTCGCGACACGCGGTCGAGATACGGGATCGCCCGCGCATATTCGCGCTGCCAGTAATACGAACGCCCCGTGAGGAAAAGCGCCGACGACATCGCCGGATCGGACGGGTAATTGTCGAATATTTTCTGAAAATGCACGATCGCCTGCGGAAACTGGCGATTGTCGTAATAAACCTGCCCGCGCGACAGATGCTCCGCCGCCGAGAGCGTCTGCAGCCTTCCGTCGCTGCCGCGGCTGGCCTTATCCTTTTCGACAACGCCTTTTAACGCGGAGTCCGATGCCTGTGGGCTAGCAGGGATCGACATCAGGAAAGAAATCACTGCAACGGCTAATAGATTTTTCATAAGAGTAAAAAGGGCGAAGAGGCTACGCTAAAAGCTTACCCGATTTTTAGACGCAAGGGCAATAAAAACGGTTGTAACGAAAGCTGTTTTACACACAGAGACGAGATTTGTCAGAGACATAAAAAGCTGTAATAGTCAGTAGCTAATTGCCGTCAATTTGCAAAAATTTGCCAGACTTTATTACGTCAAAACGGCCGGACGCTCCAAACTCATATGCAATTTCCCTGTAGTCGCGTGTCTTCAGGATGCACATATCGGCGGTTTTCCCTTTCTCTATCGACCCCGCCCGCCCGCCAAGCCCGACCGCGAATGCTGCGTTAACAGTTGCTGCATTCAATGCCTCGGACGGCTGAATTTTTTGATACCGGCAGGCTATTGCCATCGCCATCGGCTGAGATGGACACGGCGCTGAGCCGGTGTTGTAATCGGTCGAAAGAGCGACTGCACAGCCCGCATCGATCAGATTTCGCGCGTCGGCAAAATGCGTGCTGCCAAAATTGAAATTGACCGTCGGAGTGATGATGCCGACTGTATTTGAAGCGGCGAGCAGTTTGACTTCATCGTCCGAAATCATGTCTAAATGATCTATCGAAACGGCTCCCATCCCTATTGCAAGACGGCTGCCGCCGAGATTTGTGAATTCGTCAACGTGAGCCTTTAGCTTAAAGCCAAGGCTTTTTGCAGTTTCCAGTATCTTCTGCGATTGTTCGAGCGTAAACGCACCTTTCTCGCAAAACACGTCGCAAAAAAATGGCATGCGGCCGTGAAAACGCGATCCGACAAACCATTTCCACGCCTCGGAGAGCATCGTATCGCATATCAAATTGACATATTTCTCAGAATTTCCTTTGTATTCCGGCGGGACGGCGTGTGCGGCGAGAAATGTCGGAACAATATCGACTGTATGTGTCTTATCAAGCTCGGCGATCACTCCGAGCATTTTCAATTCGGTATCTGTATCAAGGCCGTAACCGGTTTTGATCTCGACTGTTGTCGTTCCACACGCAAGCATTTTGTCGAGCCGCTTGCTGCTTTGCTCGACGAGAGTTTCGATGGAGACTTCCCTTGTTTGATTGACCGTCGAGATAATACCGCCGCCGTTTGCGAGAATTTCGAGATATTCAGCACCCTTGATCCTCATCTCAAATTCATTTAGCCGTTCGCCTGCATAGACAATATGAGTATGCGGATCGACAAAACCCGGACA
>JBBRQM010000030.1:0-37075 GCA_038226395.1 Pyrinomonadales bacterium
ATCGTCGTCAACCCGCACAAATGGCTATTTACGCCGTTTGACCTGTCGGTGCTTTATTGCAAGGACCTAAGTATATTAAAAGACGCATTTTCGCTCGTCGCCGAATACCTGAAAACAAGCGATGAACAAACCGTCAAGAACGGTATGGATTACGGCATTCAGCTTGGGCGTCGTTTCCGGGCTTTGAAATTCTGGTTTGTCATCCGCTATTTTGGCCGCGAAGGCCTAATCGCGCGCATCAGCGAACATTGCAGCCTCGCTCGCCTTTTCGCTTCGTGGGTCGAGGCATCGCCGGATTTTGAGTTACTCGCGCCGGTGCCGTTCGCCCTCGTCTGCTTCCGAGCCGTGTCAGAACCGGGAGCGATAGCGACTGGGCGCCTTTCTGACTATGAACTTAATTTGTTCAATGAGCGAATCATGAACGACATTAATGCGTCGGGCGACGCATATCTCTCGCATACGACGCTTAACGGCAAATTCACGCAGCGTCTGTCGGTCGGCAGCATCCGCGTCGAAGAGAGGCATCTTGAAAAGGTTTGGAGGATTCTAAACGAGCGTTTGCGGATGGGCTAATAAAATATGACAAACTCATTATTGATTATCGTTGCAATTGTTTTGGGGACGGTTTCAGCTTTTGGTCAGAGAGGTCCCACAACCGGCCCCTCGGCAAAGGTTGACCCCGGCAAACCGGCTTTCACGCGAGAGAAATTTGACCCGACGCGCGATCCGAAAATAGATCTTCAAAAAGCCATTGTGACGGCCGCGAAAGACGGCAAGCGTATAATCCTCGATGTCGGCGGCGAATGGTGCGGCTGGTGCGTGTACATGGACAAATTTATTGCCCAAAACGCGGAACTCGCAAAGCTACAGGGCGACGGTTTTGTCTGGGTCAAGGTTAATTTCAGCGAGGCGAACGAAAATAAGGTTTTCCTATCGCCTTATCCCGAGCCAACCGGCTTTCCGCATCTGTATGTTTTGGACGAAACGGGAAAGCTTCTTCACTCGGAAGACACGTCGCGTCTCGAAAAAGGTGAAATCTACCATCTCGCCAAATTTACGGCATTTTTAAAAGAGTGGTCGCCGAAGGTCGTTCACTAATCGATTGCACGCAAAGCCGCCAAGGACGCAAAGTAAAAACGAGATTTGTCTTTCTTTGCGTTCTTGGCGTATTTGCGTTGAAAATTCTTATTTCTCAACCTCCGCCCAGATCTTGTTCTTTCGGGTTTCTTTTAGAAATATCGACCCTATAACAACCGTGATCGCCGCTATTCCCATCGGATAATAAAGCCCGGCGTAGATGTTCCCGGTCTGGGCGATGACGGACAGGCCGATCAGCGGCAAAAGGCCGCCAAAGACGCCGTTCCCGATGTGATACGGCAGCGAAAGGGCGGTATATCTGATTTTCGCCGGGAAAGCCTCGACCAGATAGGCAGCAATCGGGCCGTAAACCATCGTTACCCAAAGAACCTGAATAAAAATAAGCAGGATCAGATACCACCCGGTTGGATTTGCGGTGAGGTCGCGAAATGTCGTATATGGCAAAACTTTTGGTGACGCGACGAGATTCCCTGCCTCATCCATAGACTGCGGCGTCAGCTTGATCGCTCCGGTCACAGGGTCTTTTTGCGAGGTAGCGGTAACGACGTTAGAGCCTGCGACCGACTGCATCGCCTTGTAAATTGGAAGATATGTCAGCAAAGCCAGCAAACATCCGGCGATTATTATCCATTTGCGGCCAATGCGGTCGCTCAAAGCCCCGAAAATAATGAAAAACGGCATTCCGAGCAGCAAAGCGATGGCGATGATGTAATTTGCGGATGTGGCGTTTATATTCAGGATCGATTGCAAGTAAAACAACGCGTAAAACTGCCCGGTGTACCAAACGACGCCCTGGCCGGCGGTCGCTCCGAAAAGCGAAATCAGCACGATCTTGAGATTTTCCCATTTTGTAAAAGCCTCGATCAGCGGATTTGCCGATGTCATCCCGCTGCTTTTTATACTCTCGAATATCGGCGATTCTTTCATCCGCAGACGGATATAAAGCGAAATGGCGACAAGAAATATCGATATGAGAAAGGGTATTCGCCAGCCGCCAAATCCATCGGCCTTTCCGGCAAATTGGTCGGCGCTCATCGTGTTTTGAACGATCAGGATCACTGCCAGCGACAGAAAAAATCCGAGTGATGCGGTAATTTGTATAAACGATGTATAAAACCCACGTTTGCCGTCCGGGACATGTTCGGCAACATAGGTAGCGGCTCCGCCATATTGACCGCCGAGAGCGAGACCCTGAAGCACGCGGATCAGAAGCAAAACGATGGGAGCTACATACCCTATCTGAGAGTATGTCGGCAGAAAACCGATACCTGCGGTCGCCCCGCCCATTATCAGCATGGTCACCAGAAAGGCGTATTTTCGCCCGACAATATCCCCGATCCGCCCAAAAAACAGGGCTCCAAACGGACGAACCAAAAACCCCACAGCAAAGGTTGCCAGATACGCAATATAGGCAAACGTTTGATTCTCGGGCGGGTAAAACAGTGGCGCGATCGTGGTCGTCAGACTTCCAAAAATATAAAAATCATACCACTCGATCATCGTCCCGATGGCCGAGGTTCCGATTACCTTCCAAATCCGCCCTCTCGAAATATCGTCGCTTGAAAATTGGCTCATTATTTTCAAAACCTTAGCACAAAAAAGGCCGGGTAGCTCATTGATCTAAAACTTTGTGGTTTTTGTGTCTGCCCTTCGTGATCTTTGTGATTTAAAAAACATTATCACAAAGGCCTCAAAGATCTCAGTTATTTATTCATATCCAATCGCCTCGACCACATTCAGGCGAGCGGCGCGCATTGCGGGCAGCCAGGCAGAAAATATCGCAATTACGATTACTATCGGTATCGCAATAAATACGATAGATACCGGAAAATAAAACCTAAGCGTAAATCCGGCGACGACCCTGGCGGCCGTGGTAACGAGAAAATACGCATTTAGGAGGCCGGCGATCGTCCCCGCGGCTAGTCCGATCAGCGAGATCACAACCGCCTCGAGCAGAACCATCTTGACCACTTGGCGTTTAAATCCGCCGATTGCGCGAAATATGCCGAGTTCGCGTTTTCGCTCGTCAACCGAGATCACCATCGTATTCATCAGCCCAAGAGCGGCTACAAATATCGCAACCACCATCTGAAGATACATCAGCGAGAATAATTGATCGATCAGCCGCGTCGCCCATTGTTTGTATTCGTCGTGCGTGTAGATATAGGCGTTTCGATCGTTGTTGATCGCTGCCTGCACCTTTTGCTTAAATGCGGCACGGTCAACGCCAGGTTTTAGATTAATAAATACGTAATCTACATCGGTGTCATTCCAATATTTTTGGTAAAGGCTGCGGTCTAGAAAGATAGTGCCCTTTTCCGACCGAAAATAATCGAGCATGCCGACAATCGGCAAATCGAGCGTTCCGCCGGGCGATTCTATTTTTATCCGGTCGCCGACGCCGAGATGAAAACGCAAGCCGAGATTGTTTGAGATCAAAACACCCTCGCCTTTAGAGGTGACTGCGCGCGCCGTTTCGGGATCGCCGGAATCAAGCAGATCGGGCGACATTTTGAAATACGCGTTCATATCGTGCGCGAGGATCGTGACCTCGTCGCCGCCGTAGTCCACGGTAGTCACGCGTAGGTTACTAGACGTTTCGATCTCAGGCAGCGATGTAATTCGTTTTGCCGTTTCGTCGGTAAAATGGTATGTCCGCGACTGTAGCTGTTCGGACGAGGTCACCAAAATATCGGCGCCCAGAGCTTTATCAAGCGAACGGTTGATCGCCGCTTTTTGACTATAGATTAACGCCCCGTTTGACAGTACGAACGCCAGCCCGATCATCAACGCGCCTACCGTTGACGAGGTGCGGCGCGGCGCCCTTACCAGGGTCTCAACCGCGATCAAACCCTCGGCACCAAAGACCAGATTCATAACCGGACGGATCAATTTGGCGCCGATCTGTATCAATTTAGGCAGCACGAGAATCATGCCAAACAGGATAAACAGCCCATTGACCAACTGTATGTTTCCATCGACTCCTATCGTGCTCAGCCGCGTTAGAACGAGGCCCAGCAAGATAAGAGCGATACCCGCCATTAGGCGTGGTTTTCCCGCGATGGATTCCCGTTTTTGCGTTTCGATATTATGCAGGGCCGCTACGGGATCGAGACGGGCGGCGGCATTTGCGGGCAGCCATGCGGCGATCATCGACACCACTACACCGGCCAAAAATGCCTCGGCGGCGAATGTATAATTAAACTCGATCACACGCGGCGATGACGTAAATCCATAAACCGTCGTCGTTACGTCCATCACCACGGCCAGAGCGCCTTTTGCGAGAAAATACCCCCCCGCGACGCCGGCCGCCGAGCCGATCAGCCCCACAACTACTGCCTCGGCCAGGAACATTCGCATTATATTGCCGCGCGTCACGCCAAGGGAGCGCAAAATGCCGATCTCTTTTGAACGCTGATTTAGGCTGATGCTAAACGAATTGAAGATAAGGAACGCGCAGATGATAAACGCCAAAAAGCTCATTATCGTCAGAGCCAAATGCATCGACGAGATCGAATTTTCGAGGCTCTGGCCGCGAAGATCCGGCCTGACGGCCTTTATTCCGGATGGCAATTGCTCAGTAAGCCGCCGCTGCAATTCGTCAACGGTCACGCCCCCAGCATTCATCACATCGATCCGATCGATCCGCTTTCCCTTGCCAAACGCGTCCTGCGCGGCGTAGATGTCCATCACCGCGAGGTTGCCGCCAAAAACATCGCTCGCACCGGCGGAATCAAAAAATCCGCGAATGGTGAGATTCTGTGTGCCGGTCTGCGTCTCCAGAATGAGTTTATCGCCGTCCTTTAGGCCAAACCTTGCAGCAAATTTACGCGAGACCGCTATCGAATCTGCCCGCGACGCAAAGACAAGCGGATTTTTGACCACCAATCCGCCATCCGTGTACATATCCGAGTAAATTTTTAGTTCGCTGGACGTATCGAGACCGAGAACTAGCAGTTTTTCGTTGCCCAGCGAAACGGCGGTCGCGGTTGTCTCCGTTACAGGTTCCGAGAGATCGACACCCGGCGTCGCCCGCACGGTTTTAAGATATTCTTCCGAAAAACCGGCATCGCCGGCAACGATCTGAATCGTTGCCTTTCCGGCAAGCTTTTCGATCATCGAGTGAAGCGAATCTACCAGCGTTATATTCGTCGTCTGGATTGCGAAAAAGACCGCGACGCCCAGAGCCACGCCCATAATGGTTAGCGTCACGCGCAGCCTATGCTGCCGCCATTGGCGTGTCGTGATCTGTAGCAATGCTCCGGTCATATTCACTCGCCCACGTCCGCAACGATACGTCCGTCAAGCAGCGTCAGCCGCCGCTGGCAGTGAGCCGCCGCCGCCTCGTTATGCGTCACGAGCAGTATTGTCGTGTTGTATTCGTTATGAAGGTCGTCCATCAGCCCCAGGATCTCGTCACCGGTATGCGAGTCGAGATTGCCGGTCGGTTCGTCGGCGAGCAGCACTGGCGGCTCAAAAACAAGCGCGCGGGCGATGGCCACACGCTGGCGTTCGCCGCCCGACATCTCGTCAGGCCGGTTTCCCGATTGGCCGATTATCCCGACACGTTTGAGCATAGAGCGCGCCTTTTTCTCGGCCTCGCCCGTACGCATCCCCTTAAGCCTAAGCGGCAGCGCTACATTCTCAACGCCTGTAAGCGTCGGCAGCAGATTAAACGTCTGGAATATCATCCCGATCTTTTCGCGTCGGAGCCGTGTGCGATCATCGTCTGACCTCTCCGCAAGGTTTATGCCGTCAAAAATGACAGCGCCCGATGTCGGCGTATCGAGCCCGCAAACGAGATTGAGCAGCGTTGATTTTCCCGATCCCGACGGCCCCATCACGGCCACTCGCGTCCCGCGGCAGATTACCAGATCGACCGCATCGAGCGCGGCCATCTCATTTCGCTCGCCGTAAGTTTTGCTTACCCGTTCGAATCGCACGATCTGATCCGTTTCAAGGCTCATATTTTGTCTATTCCTGATTTGCGGCTCTTTGTCGGCAAACGACAGGTGTTAATATAGTTAGAAAAAACAGCGAATGTAAAGGAGTATGCCCAATGAAATTGTTTTTTTTGATCGTTGCCCTATCGGGGTTTGTCTATTTATTTACCGCCTGCGGGTCACCGGATTCGGGCGGCCCGGCGGCAAATGGCCTGTCAAAGACCGACTCGCCCGATTCCCGTGGTGAGGCTGTCGTTGCCGAGTATCTCAAGCGTGACGCGGCCCCGTTCCGCAAAATGCGCGTCCGTTTCACCATCCGGACTGAGGGCGAGCCGGACGCGATATATGAGATCGACAATTGGCGAAAGCAAACTCCTGAAGCCACAACCACTCTCTCGCAGATCGTAAAATCGTTGGATAACACCGACGTTGCGTCGTTAATTATCGAACCAAACGGGCAAAAAGCGACGGTTGTGACCTATGCATCGTCACGCGGCGAGTTTCGCGAGACGGATACAAAAAAAATGTTCTTCGGCGGTCTGACGGCGGGCGAGCTTTTGGGCGAATGGCAAAAGTATGCTTTCCGGCTCGTTAGTGAAAAAGAGATCGATGGCCGAAAGGTTTTTGAGGTCGAGGGCAAGCTAAAACCCGACGCCGACTCGGTCGCCTCGCGGATGGTCGCGTCATTCCGCTCCGACAATTACGTCCCGGTTGAACTGCACTTATTTGATAACAACGGTCGCGAGATTCGCACGTATAAAACCACGGAATTTAAGGACGACGCCGATCACCCATACGCCGCCAAAACCAAGGCCGACAACCCGATCTACAAGGCAAAAATCACTATCGAGATCGTAGCCCGCGAATTCCCATCCGCGATTGACGATTCCGTTTTCTCGCGTGAAAGATTAAAACAAAACATGCGAAAATAATCTTTATGCTAATCCACATCGTCTGCTGGAAATACAAGCCCGAAACCGACGCACAAATGCGCGACGAACACATCGCAAAACTTCTCGCGCTGTCCGCCGTCGTCCCCGATATTATCAGTTTTGACGTCGGCAGCGATATTTTGTATCTTGATCGCTCATTCGACACAGGCCTCGTTGCCCATTTTATGGACCGGCCCGCTCTTGATCGTTACACGGATCACCCAGAGCACCAATTAGTTGCCGCAATCGGCAAACAGATTGCCGAAAAGGTGGTTTCGGTCGATTTTTTTCGGGCAGAATAGTATTAATGCGAACCGTTTGCCGCATAAAAAGCAAACGATTTAAGGTTTGCTAACATCAAAAAGGAAGCATATTTAAGTTGGTTATATAAATGAATAAGATCCTAACAAGCGTATTTCAGACGGCGTTGGTTTTGTCCGTTCTTTCTATCGCGGCCTCGGCTCAGGCCATTAAACGTACGCCTTTTGACGTTACAAATTACGTGATGGACGTGTCGCTTGTACCGGCCGAACGCAAGATTAATGCGACCGTCGATGTCGCCTTTACGCCGCTTGAAGACACTCGCTCGGTCTCATTCGAGCTAAACGGATCGCTAAAGGTCGACTCGATCACGCGACAGGATAAATCGGTCTCGGCATCAACAACGCCTGGGTCAAAACCCGGGGCCAAGCTCACGACCACGCAAATCGCAATTACATTTGTCCAGGATCAGGTCGGCACGACCGATCTCGGTCCAAATATCCGCATAGACCTCGGCGATAACGTTGTCAAAGGGACGCCGGTCGTCCTCCGTTTCAAATACAGCGGCGTCCTCGATACCGCCGCTGGCGGGCCTCTTCTAAATAAACGGCTTGCTTATATCGGCACCGACAATGGCTACTTGATGTATGCCGCCCGCTGGTTCCCATTTCACGACTACGCCGCCGATCCAGCCACTTCGGATATCACGATCTCGCTCCCCGCCGGGCTTCAGCTTGTCGGCTCATCCGATGTGCCGGTGACAAACGCTGGCGGCAAATACCATTTTGTCCAGACGACGCCATCGCTGCTCGGCAATTTTGCCTATGGCAGATTTACGCCAAAAACGCTCCGTTTTGGCGATTTCGAACTGCAGTTTGACACCAAGCCCGGCTATGACAAGATTCTAGAGTCATACGGCGAAACGCTTGGCAGGGCGCTCGAATACTATACAAAACGCTTTGGCGCGGCCGCCAGCGGCAAGCGTCTCATAGTCGCCCAGATTGACGACGAAAGCCTCGATTTTTACTCGTCAAAGGGTATGCTTTTTGTCGCAAGCCGCAATTTTGAACAGCCGCGCGACATCACGCCCGAACGCTTCCAGCGTGAGGCAGCTTATCAATGGTGGGGGTTGACCGTCGGCCTCAAATCGTTTGACGACGCATGGCTCTCGCAAAGCCTTGCGGAATACAGCGCGGTTAGCCTACGCGCCAGCCAGCTGGAAGGCGCCAAACTCGAAGACGCCCGCCGCCAACTGCTCGAAAAATCGCTCACCTTCGAGCAGACCGCCTCGTTGCTACGCGCACCGGCGGCGCTCGACGACCAAAGCACGGCGTATCAATACATAATGTTTGGCAAGGGAGCGATGGTCTTTGACCTGCTCCGAGACACGCTCGGCGCCGATAAATTTGACGGTCTTTTACGTGCGTATCTACAGAATTTCAGAGGTAAAAGCGCGTCGATCGACGATTTTGAAAAGCTGGCGTCAAAAACACACGGTCAGAATCTGCGGTATTTCTTTGCCCGTTGGGTCGAGGGCACCGGCGTGCCCGAGTTTGACGCCGATTACCAGATCATCCGCACCCGCGGCGGCAAATTTGTCACCCGTGGCACCGTCAAGCAAAATTACGACAATCTGCGGCTCCCGGTCGATATCCAGCTTCGCTCCGAGGGCGAACAGGGTCTCAAAACCGAGACGCTCGAGATGGACGAGGCAACGGCGGATTTTAATATCGAATCCAGCGGCAAACCGATCGAGGTCATCATCGACCCCGGCTTTAAGTTGCTGCGCATCTCGCCCGACCTGCGTGTATCGTCGATTGCCCGACGCGGCATCGAACAGTTTAAAGAGGGCAACTACGCCGAGGCCCAGACGCAGTTTGAGGCCGCTCTAAAGCTCGACCGGTCAAATTCGTGGATTTACTACCACCTCGGCCTGCTCTTTCTCGAACAACGCAACTACGACTTAGCCGTTGATAATTTCAAAGCCGCCCTCTCAGGCAATCTCAGCCCCAAATGGCTCGCCACCTGGTCAAATATCAAGATGGGCAACGCCTACGACGCAAAAGGCGACCGCACCCGCTCCGTCGCCGCCTACAAACGCGCCGAAAACCTCGGCGACAACTACGACAACGCCCAGGACGCCGTCAAAAAATACCTCGCCAACCCCTTCGACCCAAAGGAACCCAAGAATACGGCCATAAAATAATCGTGTGTGGCTATGCCGCTCTATTTGCGGTGAAGCTCTGCTTCACCGTTCCGGCTCAAACAACTTTTCGTAGCCGCAGAGTATATGAGGACTTGCGGAAAAGAATTTCCGCAAATAAACTGGCATAACCCAATTAATGCGTTTCTGCCCGCTGCATTTCGGAACGGATCTGCATCCAGATCTCGTAGTATTTCCATTCGGGCGGCGGGTTCTCTTCGCCGTGGTGGTCAGGTTTGAGGATGAGGTCGCCGGTCGCGAGGAGAATGCGCCTTACTTCGCGGTTTTGTTCGAGCTTGGCACGCATCGCGGCGAGGATCAGTTTGTAATGATCGCCGGGCGTTAGGGAGCGATATGGAAAACGCTTGCCGTTATAGGTCACCCAGTCTATACCGAGCTTTTTCATATTCTCCTCGGCAAGCGAGCCGGCGGCTTTGGCGTCAACAGCGGTCATTTGCCCGACCTGTTCGCGGGTGTATTTCCATTCGATGCCCTTTGCTTTCGCTCGCTCGTCGTCCGGCCCATCCGGATAAAGCATCATCTGCCAAAATCCCTCGACCGACGCATACCGCTTGCCATCCAACTCGAACGGCGTCGCCGCAAAATTCGACAAAACGCCAAGCTCATTCCGCTTCGACAAAATAACCTCACCCGCTTGTCGCTCCTGCGGCAAGATCTCCCAATCCGGTTTGTTCGGATCATTGATCGCCGCGAACCAGACGGCAGGATATGACAACGGATTCACTACTTGCGCCTCGGCTGCGATAACGCTTAGACAAAGGAAAACCAAAAGAAGTAATGATCGCATCGTATACAATGGCAAATAGAACATGTTCAAGAAGCTACTAATCATTGTACTCGCATTTATTCTCGCCGCAGTCGCGTGCCTGTTTTTCTTCCGCAGAAATGCGGTCGTATATCGTTTCGAGGAAAAGGCATCGGTCGACTACAGCGGATTCGTTATCTTGAATCCCTTTCGCGACAAGGGGCCGGAGATTCAAGCGGAACAAGTCCTTCTTACGCTGAATGCGGAAAAGTGTGTTCAGGCGTTATCGCTTACGAAGTTGAACGAAGAAAGAATCGACTATCTCTGTTTGCGGGAAGGATTTTATCCCCTCCAGAGCTGGTCCCTGATGGACCGTCTAGACTCGGAAACGCAGACTGACTTGATCTATCACCCTTATCGAAAAATTCGGGGTGACACGGTTCCAGAAAACGGAGAAATCGTGCCGGGAGCTCCCATCAGAATGACAGTCGTCAGAACGGAAACTGGATGGCAGCCCACAACCTACGACACGTACTACTAGCTTTCTTCATTCTTTAACTCAGCAAGAATCTCACCCAACTTCTCCAGCTTGTCCAGCTTGTCGAGCGGGAGTTCGCGGAGGGTGGTTGGATGCTCACATCGGGCGGCGGTTTTGCGAGGGTGCGCCAGCGCTGGGTGTCGTGGACGACGGTTTTGTTGTCCTCGCGCCATTCAAAAAGGTCGGCGTGCCGTAGATTGCCATCAAAAAGCTCAGTCGAGAGTTCGCTTCAAAATGGATACCGATTTGTTGAGTCTTAAGTTTTCCACCTTCCCGCCATTACCTAAATGAACGCGTTTCGTAATTTCCCAAGTTGCGGCCATCCGATCGCTGCTCGAAAGGCTCTGCCTGAAACGAATCCGTTCTGATAGGTCTTTCTCACCCACAGGCTGTTGACCCAATGCCTCGTTACATGCCTGGTCAATATACAATTTTTTTTGTTCGTCAGTTTTCATAAGTCAAATTATCGTCGTTACGATCTCGCGGATCGAGCGCTGCAGCTCGCGGTCGTCGGTGATGGGTGAGCAGATGGCGACTTCGGCGGCGGCGATGGGCGAGATGCCTTGGGCGATCATCTGGGCGGCGTAGATCAGCAGGCGTGTCGAGACGCCTTCCTCAAGGCCGTGGCCGCGTAGGTTGCGTACCTTTTGGCCTATCTTGACAAGGTCGGCGGCCGTGTCGGCATCGACGCCGCCTTCTTTGGCGACGATCTCGGTTTCGGCTTCCGCGCCGAGGTAATCGAATTCCATCGCGACGAAGCGCTGGCGGGTAGATTGCTTGAGGTCTTTGAGTATCGATTGATAGCCCGGATTGTAGGATACGACGAGCATGAATTCGGGCGGCGCCACGATCACCGTGCCGCGTTTTTCGATCGGCAGACGGCGGCGGTCGTCGGTTAGCGGGTGGATGATGACGACCGTGTCCTTTCGTGCCTCGACGACCTCGTCCAGATAGCAGATCGCACCGCTCCGCACCGCCGTGGTCAGCGGGCCGTCGTGCCAGATAGTTTCTTCGCCTTCTAATAAAAATCTTCCGACGAGATCGGTGGACGAAAGGTCTTCGTGACAGGCGACGGTTATCAACGGCCGGTCGAGGCGGTGTGCCATGTATTCGACAAAGCGAGTCTTGCCGCAGCCGGTCGGCCCTTTGAGCATCGCCGGCAGCCGCGCCGCAAACGCCGCTTCGAACAGCTCGACCTCGTTATTTAACGGCAAATAATACGGCTCGCTCGCTACCTTATATTTTTCGACTGCTAATTCCATAAAGAATTGATTTTATAACAAAACACTTTATTTCGTTATGTTCGGATTATCTGTTGGTTGATAATACGTAATTGGCTTTCACCACAGTTTTGATATTGCCGCGGACATTGAAATCGCCTTCAATCTCGACCTTTAACGGGTCGCAGGCCGCGACGAAATCATCGAGAATAATGTTAATAACATGCTCGTGAAAAACCTTTACGTCGCGGTATGAATTGATATAAAGTTTGAGGCTTTTTAGCTCGATACACAGGTGGTTTGGAACATATTTCAGGCGGATTACGCCAAAATCGGGAAAATCAGAAAAGGGACAAATAGCCGTAAACTCAGGCATTTCAAACTCGACCCAGATCTCACTGCCGGGGAATTCGTAAGCAAACGTGTCGAGTGGATAGAGTCCCATTTCGGTTCGTGGCGTAGGACAGATGTCGAGATTTTGTATGTTTGCCCCAACCGGGACGCTTTTATCTGACATAGACACTCTTTCGCGAACCAAAACTCTTGACCGCTGCCAAATCGTTGACGCCGTCGGTTTTGAGCCGCATTAACAGATTTACAAAAATCTGCGCGGTCGCGTATGCGTCGGCGCTGGCCCGATGATGATTTACGAGGTCGATCGAGTAATACTCGGCGACGGTCTTGAGTTTGTGATTAACGATGTCCGGCAACAGCCGCCGCGACAATTGAACCGTACACATGCACGGATTTGCAAGGCGGTAATTTTCGTAAATGCGGCCAATCTCAGAGTTTAAAAAGCGCATATCAAACCCCGCATTGTGCGCAACCAGGATCGAATCGCCGATAAACCCCAGGAAATCGGGCGCGACCTCGGCAAATACCGGTGCGGTGCTAACCATCTCGTCGTCGATACCGGTAAGCTGTGTGATAAACCAAGGGATCGGCATTTCGGGATTAACCAGCGTCTCAAAACACTCGGCAACTTCGCCGTTTCGCACCCGGTAAGCACCAATCTCGGTGATGCGGCAGGGCGGCGCCTTGGCCCCTGTCGTTTCAAGATCAAATACAACAAAATCCGTCCCGGCAAACTCGCGTTTATTAAAATCGTCAACCGCAAGCTCAACCGTGTCACCATTTAGCTTAAGTCGCGGGTCGCGTTCGATGAGGTCGGCGACGAGCAGCCGGGCGAGTCTTGGCTCCGGCTTTCTGATCTTCATAACAAAATCGACGATGCTCCCCGCCGACGCTTTGCCGTTAAATGAACGCAACAGCGCGATCGTTTCGTTTATTAGCAAAGAGTCAGAAATTAAGTTACGATACGGTGTCATCAGGAGTAGTTTAGCAGAAGAGTTCGTAGAGTTTACAGAGTTCGTTGAGTTTTTTGAGTAAGCGTATCTTCGATGGATATTTTAGAGAAATTTAGAGAGACGAATGCTCTGCTCGACGGGCATTTTGTTTTATCAAGCGGCCTTCACAGCTCGAAATATTTGCAATGCGCGCTTGCATTGCAAAAACCAGCGGATGCGGTGGAATTTGGACGCGAGATCGCGGTACGTCTCGCTGGTCAGCCGTTTGACACCGTTGCTTCCCCGGCGATCGGCGGGCTTGTCATAGGTTTTGCGACGGCGCAGGCTCTTGGCGTGCGGTTTATCTGGACCGAACGCGAGAATGGCGTGATGACGCTGCGCCGCGGCTTTGCGGTTAGCGAAGGCGAGCGGATATTGGTCGTCGAGGACGTGATAACAACCGGCGGATCGACGCGGGAATGCATCGCGGCGCTGGAATCTCACGGTGCCACGGTCGTCGCGGTCGCGTCTATCATCGACCGGTCAAACGGTACGGCGGATGTCGGTGTACCGCGAATCTCGCTTGTTTCGCTCGATGTTCCGAGTTACAAACCCGAAGATTGTCCGATGTGCGCTGGGGGCGCGACTGCTATCAAGCCGGGCAGCAGAACATGATCGTTAGTTGGCGAATTGTTAATTGTAAATTAGTTTTGAGATAGCTTTCTTTAACCCAATTAACAATCTCCCAATTCCCAATTAACAATTTTCTATAGATGAATTACAAGCTTTTAATACAATACGACGGGACCGATTTTCACGGCTGGCAGGTGCAGGAAAATGACCGGACGATCCAGGGCGAGCTGGAACGCGTGATCGGGATGCTGGCGGATTCGGAGGTCGCGGTGGTCGGATCGGGCCGGACGGACGCCGGTGTTCATGCCGAGGGACAGGTCGCGAATGTGCATCTGAACGCTAAATTCACCCCGGAAAAACTCAAACTCGCGATCAATGGCAATCTGTGGCGGGACATACGGATAATGAAGGCAGAAAAGGCGCCGGATGATTTTCACGCCCGGTTTTCGGCAAAGAATAAGACCTATATCTATCGTGTCGTCAACGCTCCGGTGATGTCGCCGTTCTGGCGGCGGTTTGCACATCATGAGGCACGTCCGCTGGATGTCGGACGGATGAATGACGCCGCGCGGCTTTTCCTCGGCGAACATGACTGGACGGCGTTTGCATCGGCTAAGGCGGATGGCGAGAGCCGCGTGCGAAATGTGACGGATTTCTGCGTAGAATCGCATTGGGACGACCGTGCCCAGGGCGTGATGATCGAGTTTCGGATCAGCGCATCGGGTTTTTTGCGATACATGGTCCGGTCGATCGTTGGCACGATGCTTGAGGTCGGGCGAGGCGAAAAAGATAGTGATACAATTCAAGCGACGATCATCGGCCGCGACCGCGACCTTGCCGGCAAGACCGCACCCGCACAGGGTTTGACGCTGTTTCGTGTCGATTATGATTAGGATTTTGGCCCGCGAATAACGCGAATGAATGCGAATAAGAAAAAAGAAATAAATGCTTTATTAGCGAATATTCGCGTTATTCGCGGGCAAAGAATCTAAATGCTTATTTATCATATAGTTTTGCCGGAGGCGTGGGCGGCGTTTACGGGCGATCTCTACCGGGCGGCGAGCCTCGATAGCGAAGGGTTTATTCATTGCAGTTTTGCGGACCAGTTGGATTCGGTTTTGCAGCGGTATTACGAAGACGTTGAAAGAGTCATGCTGATCGAGATCGAGAGCGACCGGCTGATGTCGCGGATGATAAAAGAGCCGTCAACGAATAACGAGATATATCCGCATATCTACGGCCCGATAAACCGGGATGCTATTTTGAATGTCAGCGAAAGGAAGTTTGGACGCGGATTTGACGGATTGTCGCAGATCAATTTTGTCTTAATCCGTAAAAAATCTGCTTGATCCGCCCAATCCGCGTTCTATTTTAGGTTATGCACGAGAATTTTGCAGGGATCGTCAAACCAAACACCGCCGAGGCCAGGCTCCTGGCCGGGATTGACGAAACGCGTCTGCCGCAGCATATCGCGGTGATAATGGACGGCAACGGGCGGTGGGCAAAACAGCGTGGAAAGCCGCGTATCTTTGGCCATCGTGCCGGGGCGGAATCTGTCAGAGCGATCATCGACACCTGTGCGAGGATGGAGATCAAGGCCGTCACGCTGTACGCATTTTCGACCGAAAACTGGAAACGACCCCTCACCGAGATAAATGGCCTGATGCAGATGCTCAAACGCTATATCCGCAGCGATCTGAAAGAGGTTCACGCCAACAATATCCGGTTTCAGGCGATCGGGAATATCGCTGGTTTGCCCGACGATGTGCGACGAGAGATCGCCGCCGCGATGCAAAAAACGGCAGCAAATACGGGTACGATAATGAGCGTTGCACTGAATTACGGCGGCCGGGCGGAGATCACAGAGGCTGCGCGTCGTGCGGCTGCGGCGGGCGAGATCACCGAGGAAAGCATAGAGCGAAATCTCTATACGCACGGCTTGCCCGAGGTCGATCTGTTGATCCGCACCAGCGGCGAATTTCGCATCTCGAATTTTCTGTTGTGGCAGCTCGCATATAGTGAAATTTACGTGACGCCGACGCTGTTCCCGGATTTTCGACGGCCACAGATCTTTGAGGGGATCATTGACTATCAGAAGCGTGACAGGCGATTCGGCGGAGTGAAATGATTTTTTCAACGCAAAGTCGCAAAGATGCAAGGCCGCAAAGGAGGAGAAAAATACTTGAACCACATTAACTCTTATAAATGTTTTCCTTTGCGTCTTTCCCATTTAGCGTCTTTGCGTTAAGAATTCCTTTATGAAAACACGCATACTCACAGCGGTTATCGCGTTGCCAATCGTTATCGCGGCGATCGTTTTGCCTTTATGGTTTCCACCAGCGGTTTGGCTGTTTGTTGCGCTCGCGGCGTTTGCTCTGGCGGCGGGGCTGTTCGAGTTTTATTCGCTGACGAAGAAACTGGAGTTGAAAGCTGATGCGGCTATCGGCTATCTGGGTGCGGCGGCGCTGTTTGTCGGGTTTGTCTTTGACGCTCCCGCAAAATCGCCCGATTTGTTGATTGCGACTCTTGCCCTTATCGTTACTGCGGTTCTGATCTCGCAAACTTTCCGGTTTCAAAAAAATTTCTCAAAGATGCTCACGGGCGTCGGCGTGACGCTCCTCGGTGTGTTGTATGTCGCATTTCTTGGCGGTTTTCTCATCGCGACACGAGTCGGGTTTGAAACCCAGCCAAATCTGTCGTCGCATCTGCTCGGATATTTTTTCCTCGTCATATTCGGGTCGGATATAGGTGCTTATTTTGCCGGACGCGCTATTGGCAAGCATAAACTCGCTCCGGCGATCTCACCCGGAAAGACGGTCGAGGGGCTGATCGGCGGGCTTGTTTTTGCTGCCGCTGCCGCCGCAATTGCGACTTTTTGGTTCTTTCCTGAATTGCCTTATAAATGCTCGATCCCGCTCGCTGTTGTGCTCGCGGCTGTCGGCGTACTCGGCGATTTAGCTGAAAGCGCGATGAAACGCGGCGCGGGAGCTAAAGACGCCGCAAACATACTGCCTGGCCATGGCGGATTGCTCGACAGGCTCGATAGTTTGCTTTTAGGCGCGCCAATCTTGTATTATTTTGCTCGGTTCTACTTTTAGTTTTATGAACGCAGTTCGGTTTAACGACGATAATAATTGACAGGCGAGAGCGTTGTTTCACAGACGTTCCGCCTTTCGTTTATCGTAAACCGAAAGGCGTTTTTTATTTCTATGCTGGATGTTTTAGGAAATTTGGAGCGGACGCACACGTGCGGTGAACTGCGTCAGGTGGATGTCGGCAAGCAGGTCGTTCTGATGGGCTGGGTCGCAAAGAAGCGCGATTTTGGCGTTTTTACGTTTATCGATCTCCGCGACCGCGATGGATTGACGCAGATTGTGGTCAGCGAGGAAAAGGCTTCTGAAGCTCATGCGAAAGCCAAGAATCTTCGCGGCGAATTTGTGATTGCCATCAAAGGCGAGGTTGTTTCGCGGAGCGAGGGGACGCATAACGCAAAACTCGCGACCGGTGACATCGAGGTTAAAGCGTCTGAGATATTAGTGCTCAATGACGCCAAAGTGCCGCCGTTTCAGCTTGAAGTTGCCGGATTAGAGAATCTCGCGGACGAATCGACGCGGCTAAAATATCGCTATCTCGACCTGCGGCGTCCGCAATTGCAAAACAACATCCGAATGAGGGCGAAAGTTGTCGGGCGAATCCGCGAATATTTTGACAATCGCGGGTTTATCGAGATCGAAACGCCTATCTTGCTCAAATCGACGCCCGAGGGCGCGCGCGATTTTATCGTCCCGTCGCGGATCCACACAGGCAAGTTTTTCGCGCTGCCGCAGTCGCCGCAGATATTGAAGCAGCTGACGATGATCTCGGGTTTTGATAAGTATTACCAGATCGCTCGGTGTTTTCGCGACGAGGACCTCAGGGCCGACCGCCAGCCGGAATTTACCCAGCTCGACATGGAAATGTCTTTTGTTAATCGCGAACAGGTCTATCGCGAGATGGAAGGCATGTTTAACCATGTTCTGCAACTGATCGATGTTGAACTACCGTCGCAATGGCCGCGAATGACCTATGCCGAGGCAATGCGGAGATACGGCTCTGACAAGCCTGATCTGCGTTTCGGAATGGAATTGGCAGATCTGAGCGAGAAGCTTCGCGATACGGATTTTGCACCGTTTGCGTCGGTACTGTCTGATGGCGGAACGACCAAGTGCATTGTTGTTAAAGGCAAAGCCGATTATTCGCGGAAACAGCTCGATGAGCTGCAGGAGTTTGTCAAACGTTATAGCGCGGGAGCTTTGGCGTGGATCAAGCTCGGCGATCAGACGGCTGCTGTCAGCACCGGGAGCGGTAGCGACCGGGGAATTAGTTCGTCACTGATGAAAGTGTTGGGAGAAACCAAGATCGATGAGTTGATCGCAGCTTCAGGCGCCGAAAAAGGCGACGCAGTTTTGATCGTTGCAGGCAGAAAATCAGTAGTTGCCGCCGCACTCGGAGCACTGCGCGGCGAGATCGCACGTCGCGAGAATCTGATCGACCGCGGGCAGTATGAGGCTCTGATCGTGACCGAGTTTCCGATGTTCGAGCACGACGAAGAGACGGATCGCTATCTGGCGGCTCATCACCCTTTTACGTCGCCGATGGATGAGGACCTCGAACTTTTCAAAACTGCGGTAAACGACGATTCGCAGCATCATCTGCTCGGCCAGGTTCGCGCTAAAGCCTATGACGCCGTGATCAACGGCTACGAGTGCGCCGGCGGGTCGATACGTATTCATCAAAAGGACGTACAGGCGTTGAATTTCAAAGCCCTGGGCATGACGCCCGAATCGGCTCGCGTGCAGTTTGGCTTTTTCCTCGACGCACTCGAATACGGTACGCCGCCGCACGGTGGCTTTGCCGCCGGGATCGAGCGAACCTGCATGATCGTCTGCGGCACTGAGAACATTCGTGACGTTATGGCCTTCCCCAAAACGGCTTCGGCGCAGGATCTGATGATGGATTCGCCGGGTGCAGTTGACGTTTCGCAGTTGAAGGAATTGGGGGTAAAAATTGCGAACTAAAGCAAACAAATTGTCGTAGAAGTATTTTAGTGATGCCGACAAAGTACGACACAAATCCGCTCGATCCGGATTTTCCGGAGAAAGTAAAAGCCGAGGCCGAGGCTCATGCGGCTACGCAGGCGTTTCCGGCGAACGGTGCCGCGACCCGACAATTTGCCGGAGCCACAGCGACAGAGGAACAAACGCGGCGGTTTGCCGAATCTGGCATTCCAAACTATTCACCGCCATTTAACGGGCAATACGTGCCGGCAAGCTACAACCCGGCCGGTTTTGGACAGGTTGACCAGTCGATCTCGCGAAAGGTCGATAAGGTCGGGCTGCCCGAAAATATAATGACCTCGCTGCCGTATTTTCCGTGGTATATCGGACTGGTCGCCGGGCTGTTGATCCTGCTTTTTGTGCCCAAGAGCGAGACAAAAGTGCGGTTTCACGCGGCCCAAGGCCTTGCGATCCACATCGGAATTTTGATCGTCACCACGCTCTTAAGTGCTGTCGGCAACATTACCAGCGTGGCCAAGGTGGGGAACTTGATTTTCCAGATCTTAATGACAGTAATGCTCGTAATTTGGTCAATTAGGGCGTGGAAGGGCAAGCCCGTTCATATCGAATCGGTCGATTCTCTCACCAACGTTTTGGAAGAAAAGATCAAAATCAAAACTTAATCTAATTTGAATATGTACTGCTCAAACTGCGGCAAGACACTCAATGCAAGCCTTAACTACTGCAATAGTTGCGGGACGAGGGTCGAGGGCAAGGCATTGTTAGTGAGAAACTCGTCGTCGCCCGCGCTCGGGATCGGTGCCGTATTTATCGGCATAGTCGGTCTGATCTGTTTTGTCCCTCTATTGCAGGCGTTGCTGCACAGCACGCTCGATACGGCCGCGGTCATTGTTATCCTTGTTGCGTATTTACTGACAGTTTTCGCGATGTTTGCGGTGCTGATCGGCCACGTGTGGAAAAATTCGGGCGATATTCGGATCAAAACGAATCAATCATCAGAAGATTTTGGCGGCGTGGACGCCTTTCGAGGCATCAACACAGCACAACTTACCGAACCTGCACGACCGATGAGCGTCACCGAACATACTACAAAGACGCTCGATAAAGTTCCTTTGACCGACAATTAGCTCAAGTTAATCTTCTAAAACGCGGCCTTTTGTCTCAATTACAAACGGAAGCAGCAAAATTCCAATAACCGGAACGATCCCCACCCAAAACAGAACGCTGGTGGCGCTATCGAGGGCATTTGCACCGCTGGCGGCGATGCTGCCAACCAGAAACGGCCCGGCGGCGGCGACAAAACGACCTATGTTATACGTAAATCCGGCTCCGGTCGCCCGCAGACGGGTCGGGAATAATTCGGGCAGATAATAAGTAAAGCTGCCAAAAACGCCAAACACCGTCAATCCGATAGGAAAATACATATAAAGCCGTGTGTGCGGCGCCAGATCGAGACCAAACGCGCACATTATCGACACGGCGGCCCCCAGATAATAGATAAAAAACATCTTTTTGCGGCCAAGGTATTTAGCTATCGGGATCGTCATCAGGGTGCCGATCAGCCCGCCAAGATTAAAGCTGTTTGTCGCGGTTTTGACCCATTGCTGGCCCATTGCCTCGACCGCCGAAGCGTCAAGCCCAAGAATTAGCGACTCGCGGGCGGCCAGTCCCTTTGCGATCACCGGAATAAAGGCATTGCTGCTCCACCACGTGATCAGAGCCGTAATCGACATGCAAAATCCGCTGATCGTCAGGCGAAGATATTTTGGACCAAAAAGCTCGGATATTTTTGCGTGGCCTACGGCGGCGACATTCTTCCAACGCTCCGGCTCCTTTATAAATAGCCGCACAAAAAAGGCCCCGGCGGCGGGAATCAGCCCAAACAGAAACACATATCGCCACGACATAGCCGGATCGTTAAAATAGACACCGGTTACCTGAAAGACAACAAACGTCGCGAGAAAAAGCCCCATCGGCGCCGACGTGTAAAGCAGCGCCCCGGCCTCGACACGGCGTTTTTCGGGCACGACCTCGGCCACCATCGCCGCCCCGGCCGCCCATTCACCGCCAATGCCTAAGCTCGACACGATCCGGCAAAGTATGAGGATCCAGATATTTGGCGCAAAGGCGCAAGCTGTCGTGCCGATCGAATAAAGGATGATCGTCAGCAAAAGCGTCCGCGAGCGGCCGATGCGGTCGGCTAACTTGCCAAATATAATGCCGCCCGCCGCCCAGCCGATCAGCAGAATAGAGGTCAGAATGCCGGTCCATTGCAGCGTCGCGGCTTTGGCTTCAGCCGAGCCAATCGCCAGGCCGAGCAGCGTCGGAACGCAGTTTGGCGCGACATAATTGAACAGCAGCCCGTCAAAAATGTCGAACCCCCATCCCAGCCATGCGGCGAAAAGCACCGTCCACTGATAGCCGTTCATGTCGAGCAGCGTACGCTGCCGGGTGCCTATAGCTTGCTCCATAGATGTTAAAGTTTGTGCTAGTCTGGAAATAATACTATGAGTAATGAGCTATCTTTGCAAGAGACTTATTCCCCGAAAAGCATCTGCTTTGGTTGCGGGCCGGCAAATGATAAAGGTTTGCATATATACAGTTTCCCCGACGGAGACAAGGTCGTCGCGGAGTGGCGGGCCGAGCCGCATCATCAGGCGTTTCCGGGTATGCTCAACGGCGGCATAATCGGGGCTTTGCTCGATTGCCATTCCAATTGGACTGCTGCGTATTTTATGATGAAACGCGACGGCAAGAGCGAAGCTCCGTGTACCGTAACAGCGGAGTTTCATGTGAAATTGCTGCGTCCGACGCCGGTCGACGGCCCGATCACGTTAAAAGCACACGTCGTAGATTCAAACGAGGACAGGGCGACCGTCGAGGCCGAGTTGATCGCCGGAGGGAAAGTTTGCGACACTTGCCGAGGCGTATTTGTAGCCGTCAAGGAAGGCCACCCGGCATATCATCGTTGGTAAGAGTTTTTTTGCCCGCGAAATACGCGAAAAGACGCCGAGAAGAATTAGCCGCAGATTGACGCAGATCGCGCAGATAGGAGTTGTCTTCTTATCCGCGTTATCTGCGTTTATCTGCGGCAAATATCTTATTGAGCTGGCGTTCAAATTCGTCGGTGAGGCCAAGTTTTTCGAGCCATGCCATTTGCTCGGCCATCAGACGCGGCAGATGAATGACGTCCGCGAGGGCGTAATCGACAAGCTCTTCTGTCCAGACGCCGTCCCATTTACGGTGAAATTTCGCACGCTGCGATTTGTCGAGATCGACGGCGAAGTAGCGATACAGCGTCTCGGCGAGCGACGCGGATTGATTTGCTCCACGCGTCAAAACCTTTTCCGCGATCATCGTGTCGAAAAAATTTGCCACTAAGTATCCATTTTCGTTTAAAAATTCTAGATCGAATTTGGCGTTGTGAAAGATCTTTGTGATCGAGCTATTTGTTAAAATGTGTGACAGTTGTCCAAGCGGGACGCCTTCGCTGACCGGGACGAGCACGTTAAATTCGCCATCGGAAAACTGGACGGAATACAGCCGGCTATTCTGCGCGCTCAGACCCGAAGTTTCGGTATCGCAGCCGATCACGGCGGCCGATGCGAGTTTATCATAAGCCATTTCTATCTCAGCCCCGGTGCGGGCGACTAGTATATCCACGTCAATGATTGTAAATTACAAGACATAAACGTAGAAACCGCAGAGGAACTAAAACCGCAAAATGTCCGAAATTTTAACTGAAACCGAATCCCGAATCCTCGGCTCGCTTGTCGAGAAACAATTGACGACGCCCGAATACTATCCGTTGACGATAAATGCGCTCGTCAACGCCTGTAATCAAAAGAGCAATCGCGACCCTGTCGTCGTATACGACGAAACAACCGTTGCCAATGCGCTTGAGCGGCTCCGCGATCGCAATCTGGTCTATGTTTTTTATGGCAGCACGAGCCGTGTGCCAAAATACAAGCATATGCTGCCGACGGTTTACGAGCTTGAGCCGTCCGAGGTAGCCGTTATGTGCGTCATGCTGCTTCGCGGGCCTCAGACGCTTGGCGAACTGCGAACGCGAACGGAACGCCTCTATAACTTTTCCGGCCTCGGCGAGGTGCAGGAAACGCTCGACGGTCTCGTGCGCCGTGACAATCCGCTTGTAATAAAACTCGAACGCCAGCCGGGGCAAAAAGAAGCCCGCTTTGCGCATCTTTTATGTGGTGATATCGACATCGAGGCGATTGCTGCAACCCATTCTGAGCGGGCATCGCGCGCAGATACTAACAATGAAAGGATCGTAAAACTGGAAGACGAAGTTTCAAATTTGAGGTCAGAGGTTGCGGCGATCAGGCAGACATTTGACGAGTTTAGGAAACAATTTGAATAATCCAACTAAACGGAGGAGACGATAATGACAATCGATTTTTTTTTGTGGTGCGCTGTAATTAACTACACGTTGCTAATTATATGGTTCATTCTTCACCTGACCTTACATGGGCTGTTTACAGGACTCGGCCAGCGATTTTTTAACATGAGCCCCGACAGATACGATTCGATGACGTGTAAAGGGATGCTCTTTTTCAAACTCGCGATCTGGCTTTTTAATCTCGCGCCATATATCGCCCTGAGAATAACGAGCTAAACGGGCAAATGGCGAAACCAAAGCGGCCTCGCCATCATTATCCTAAACCGTTAATTTGAATCCTTACCCCTCCAGTGGCCGACGCCGATTTTCATCTCGACGAGCTGCTGGACCGTCACATTGGGATTGCTGGCCTTGGCTTTACGGACAAATTCGGGATTGATGTTGAAGATGCGGCATTTGACGACATCCTCGCCGTCAAGATTGGTCAAACCGGCGGCCTTTAATTCGCTCAGATATTCGGGCGTGACCTTAAAAATACGAAATTTGACGAGGCCCTCAAAATCCGACTTCTCCGCAAACCCCATATCCTTTACCTGTCTAACATAATCGGCGTCGATCTTAAAGATGCGGGCCTTTACAAGGTCATTCATTTTAAGGTTTGGAAAGCCGGTGGCTTTCATCTCGGCCATAAATTTAGAATCGACCTTAAAGATCGCAGCCTTAAACAGATCGCCGACATCGAGCGTGCCAAAATTGGCGGAGTTAAGATCGTCGGCCAAAGCCGTGGTTACATTTAGAAGCGCGGCTGACAGAAGCCTTTCGTCGATGCTCTCTTCGTGTCTATTCTCTGTTTTTTCAAAATCGAATCCGCGAGCCTTCATCGCACTCACATAACCGCTATCAGGAGTGAATACAAATGTCCCCGCCCCTATGCCATTTGTAAACGAGCCTTCACATTCGACGGTGCCGGCCTCGCGTACGAGCCGAAAGTTGACCTTGCCGTTTTGCGTTTGTTCGCGGGTCAGCCCTTGCAGCTCGTCAAAGGCGTAACTTTGGCCATTTTGATTGCTGCCGTGTGCCGTCCTGCGTTCGAAAGAAAGGTGGATCTTACCCGCGTTTTCGGCTTTTTCCTGCTTGCCGGTTCGCGGATCCGCCATCCATGTGCCGGTTATGGCCGTCTGGGCAACGATCACGACCGAACCTATAACGATAACGATAAAAACGATGCAGCCGAGCGCAGATGCCAGGCGAAATAAATTTTTCTGCATTGAAACCTCCAAAAACTAGCTGATTTGTGTGCAATTATGCTGCGTAACAATGAGAAAACACCGCCGGGCAGCGGTTTGTGACAGAAAAATTTAGCCAAAAGTCAGCAGTAGGTAATCAAGAGGCGAGGAAGCGAAAGGCAGTGTCGGTGAATTTGAAATGGCGTTCGTCGATGTCGCGAACTGCTCCGAGTTTTTTGTAAAATTTGACGGCCGGCGTGTTCCATTCAAGCACCTGAAAATCGATCCGTTCGTAACCGCGTGAGGCGGCGATGCGGGCGATCTCGCGGAGCATTGCCTCGCCGGCTCCTTGTCCGCGGTATTCCGGTTTTATGTAAATGTCCTCGAGATACAGCCCTCGTTGGCCGCGAAAGCTGGCAAAATGAGGATAAAAAAGAGCATGTCCGACGGGAGCTGTCTCATCCTCCGCAATTAGTCCCTCGACAAAGGCGGCATCGCCAAACATCGCTTGGTGGAGTCGCTTTTCGGTCACCTCTAAAATGTGACTGAGCTTTTCAAAAGCGGCAAACTCGTGCAGCAATTCGATGACCGCTGGCATATCCGTTTCCACGATATTTCTAATTCGCATAAAAAAAGGACGAGCCTGAATCATATCAAGCCCGGCCTTTAAAAGTAATCAGTAGAGACACGCTCAGGGGTTTTTCTTACCCGACGCGGGTACTTTTTGCGGCGCCATTTTTAGCGATTTAAGATACTCGACGGCATCCTTAACGCTCTTTTTGAGTTCCTGGACTGAGAGTGAATCGGATGCTGTGACTGGCGAAATCTCGGTATATTTCGTCATATAGTTCAGGCCTTCCTGTTCCTTCTCTTTGTCTTCCGGAACTATGCCGGCGCCTTGGGCAAAAAGAGTAAGACCAAGACCCGCCAAGGCATCGGGATAATCGGGTTTCATTTCGAGCACCTTCCGATAGGCCGCGACCGCGCGCTCAAAATCTCCGGCATTACGCATAATGTCGCCCAATGTCATTTGGCCTGCCAGCTTTTTTGCCGGATCCTGCTCCAGCACAATATATTCCGTGACTACTGCAAAGGCGTCGTTTGTCTTCGAAGTGTCGATACCGGTGACGGCCTTGAGACGGTGAACCTCGGTCGCCAAAGAATACAGTGGAATCCTGGTTCCCTCATTTCCCTTTAGATCCGCAGGGTCAGCACTCTTGAAGACGGCCATTGCCAACGGCAGGGCTGCGAGGGCTTGATCAAAATATGTATTGGCCTCGTCAAATTTGGCTCGTCGGGCGGCCGCGTCGGTCAGAACGACGCCCTCGCGATAGATCTTGTATCCTTTAAGTTTTAGGGCATCCATCTTGCCCAGCAACAGAATCGGCGTGCTTCCGACGAAGTCGGGAACGGCGGCAATGCCCTCGTTAAACCGGGCGATCGCGGTGTCATAGTCGCCTGCCTTTTTCGCAGCAATTCCATCTTCGTTTGCCTTGCGGGCTGTAGCATCCCCGGTTTTGATCCTGTTATTCTTTTCCTCGATCTCCTTGTTCTTTTTGGCAAATTCAGCTTTATTTTTTTCCATCTCGGCTTTTTGCTCGGCGGTCAAATCGCCTCCGGCGGTGCCATTCTTAAGGCTGTCGGCCACTGCCTTTCTCGCTTCGTCCTCGGTAAGCCGCTTGCCGTCGCCGGGCGAAAGGGTGATGGAAACATTGTCATTGACTCCAATTCTGATATTTGGGAAAACCTGGGGAGCACAACCCGGAGCGCTGACGGAAACGGCAAAAAGCGCTCTGAATGGAAGAGCGCCAAATACAAATGCGCCATTTTTATTCGTCTTGGCGGGTGGAGAGACAGATTTTATATCGAAACGGTAAGCCTCAACCAATGCGCCGGAGACCGGTTCCTTGGTGCCGTCGCCTTTATCCAATACGACTATGCCATTGAGCTGGGCAAACTGAGCAAATGCCGAGATGCTTCCGGTCGTAAAATAGACTCCGATAACAAAAAGTGAAATACAAATCTTGCTTAACATTAAATTCCTCCGGGGTTGACCGAATATCACACTGTTTTTTGATGCCGATCTATCGATGAGAGTTCGTTAATTTTCCATTATTCTAACTCAATATATGCCCAAAATTGAAACACATGATCGGTTAGAGACAAAAATTAACAAAACATCTGTGATTTATAAAGGTTTTCTACTGTGTTATCTTACTTTCATTGGCATCGCAGTAGCTGGATGACGGAGACCAAATGACAAAGAAAATATATAATTTCAGCGCTGGGCCGGCCATTTTGCCTGAGATAGTTTTGCAGGAAGCCCAACGGGAAATGCTGGATTTACATGGTATAGGGATGAGCGTTATGGAGATCAGCCATCGCTCAATGCCCTTTGAGACGGTTTTGCACACGGCGGAAAACGGCATTCGAGAGTTATTAAATATCCCGGCAAATTATAAAATCCTCTTTTTGCAGGGCGGCGCGACGCTGCAATTTTCGATGATCCCGATGAATTTTCTCGGAGCGGGTGAGACGGCGGATTACGTCATCACCGGTGCGTGGGGTAAAAAGGCGTTAAAAGAAGCGAAGCGCTGCGGGAATGCAAACATAGTTTTCTCAACCGAGGCTGAGGGGTTTAAATCCGTGCCGGAGCAGGCCGAGTTGAATTTCAGCCCAGACGCGAAATATATCCACTACACATCGAATGAAACAATCGAGGGCGTCGAGTTCAAATACGAGCTTGACGGCGGCGGCACGCCCGTTGTCTGTGATGCGTCGTCAAATATTCTCTCAAAACCGCTCGACATAAGAAAATACGCGCTTATTTATGCCGGAGCGCAGAAAAATATTGGGCCGAGCGGCGTCACGGTAGTCATTATCCGCGACGATCTAATGGCAAAAGTGCCCGCGGGCCAGCATTCGATGCTCGATTACCGGTTGCTTACCGAAAACGATTCGATGCTAAATACGCCAAATACGTGGGGAGTTTACCTGATCAGTTTAGTGTGCAAATGGCTTCGCGGCCAGGGCGGTCTTGCCGAAATGGAGAAAAAAAATATAGAAAAAGCATCAATTCTATATGATGCGATCGACAGCAGCGACGGGTATTATTCGGGACACGCGGTAGCGACCGCTCGTTCAATAATGAATGTGACATTTCGCTTACGCTCGGAAGACCTCGAAAAGAAATTCTGTATCGAGGCGACCGCAGCGGGGCTCGACGGGCTTAAAGGTCATCGCTCGGTCGGTGGAATACGAGCCTCGATATATAATGCTTTTCCGAAGAACGGGGTAGAGAAGCTGGTCGAATTTATGCAGGAATTTGCAAGCGAGAACGAATAATGGAAGAGGGTAAGAAACAAGCCGAGGTCGAAAAATTAAAGAAGGATGAGGATGTCCGCCGGGCACTTGAACAGACGGCTGGTACCGATAAGCCGGTAAAACCGGCCGTTGAGCCAAAGCAGAAATTTCGTTTATTTACCTACTTTATATTGCTGCTGGGTTTTGGGGCGTTTTATTGGCTGCTGCATCTTCAGGTTTTCGGTTTTGCCGAGCAATATGTGCCGCTTCTGCAAAGATTAAGCCTCGGCGCCTTAGCGATAGTGGTATTATTAACGCTCATTAAGGCAATCAAGCTGTATGTGATCGAGCGACTCAGCAATCATGCCGCCCGTTACAATCTCAATCAGATTATTAACCTCGTTGCGGGTTTAATCATCGTTTTTGTCGTCCTCTCACTTTTATTTGCCGAGTGGTACACAGCAATCGTCTCTCTAGGTCTTATCTCGCTGGTTCTCGGCCTAGCGCTTCAAACACTGATTTCGAGCTTTTTCGGCTGGATCTACATACTCGTAAAGGTACCGTACAAGGTCGGCGACCGGATAAAGATCGGCGAGGCGACCGGCGATGTGATAGATGTCAGCTATCTGGATACGACGCTGTGGGAATTTGGCGGCCAGCTCGTCTCGACCGATCATCCAAGCGGACGAATAATAAAATTTCCCAACTCCAAAGTTCTAAATTCGTCGGTTTACAACTATTCATGGTCCCTTTTTCCATACATATGGAACGACATAAAATTTCAGATCGCATATCAGAGCGATCTGGATTTTGTGGCCAAAACCATGCGCGAGGCAGCCGCCGAGGAGGTCGGCGAAGCCATGATGGAGCGAATACGCATCTATCGTGAATTGCTCGAGCAATCGCCGGTTGACCAATTGGAGGTCAGGGAATACCCATCAGTCGTTTTTCGCACGAGCACAAATACTTGGATCGAGGCAATCTGCCGCTACCTTGTCGAGCCTCGAACGTCGGGTTCCGTCAAAACCAGACTGGTGAAAAAAATGCTCGAGCGGCTAAATGCCGAGCCGGGCAAGGTGATGTTTCCAAATGGCAATTCGCGATAAGTCAGATACTGGCGAATATCGTCTGCAGCTCCGATTCCTCATCCTCTGAAACAGTCCGCAGGTCAATCAAAACCCTTTCATCGACAATGCGAGAGATTACCGGCGGGGTCGAATTGCGCAAAAGTTGTTCGATCCGGCTGGCGGCCATAAGAGGGTGATTAAATGCCAGCAGTTTAGTCTCGGGCTCAACAGCCGGAGCCGCTCCGCCACCGACTGCCGAAACACCGTCAATTATCTCAAACCGCAGATCGTTATCTTCGCAGAGGCTTTCTCTGAGCCTTACGGCAAAGTGCCCGACTCGCATTGCAATCTCATCTTTTGTCATTGAAAGCATGCGCAAAACTGGGATTTCCTGCAAAGCGGTTCCGCGGCGGAATGCATCGAGCGAGGCTTCGAGAGCCCCGTATGCCAGCTTATCCACCCGAAGCGCCCGGTAGAGAGGATGCTTGCGCAGCCGCTCGATAAATTCGCGTTTCCCGACGATAATTCCTGCTTGCGGCCCGCCGAGGAGCTTATCGCCGCTAAAAGTCACAATATCTGCTCCCGCCCTAATTGACCGGCTAACCACGGGTTCGTCTTTCAATCCAAAGTCGCTCAAATCAATCAATGCACCGGATCCGAGGTCCTCGTAAAGCAAAACATTTTGACCGTGCGCGAGACCGGCAAGCTCGGCAAGTGACGGCGTCGCAGTGAAACCGACGATGCGGTAATTCGATGGGTGAACCCGTAGGATAACTCGGGTATTTTCATTAACCGCTTTCTCGTAATCCGCGAGTTTTGTGCGGTTGGTCGTCCCGACCTCGCGCAAAACAGCGCCTGACTGAGCCAGTACGTCAGGCACACGAAAATCGCCGCCGATCTCGACAAGCTCTCCGCGCGAGATGACGACTTCACCGCCCGAGGCGAAAACCGTCAGCACGAAGAAGGCGGCGGCGGCACAGTTGTTTACTACCAAAGCGCTCTCGGCCCCTGTCAATTCCGCAAGTAAATTTTCCGCACTAGCCCCGCGTTTTCCGCGTTTTCCGGTGGCGAGATCGTATTCGAGCGTGCAATAACCTGACGCCCGATCGGCGATTGCCCGCTTTGCATTTTCTGAGAGCGGAGCACGACCGAGATTTGTGTGAATTACAACCCCGGTCGCGTTGATGACACGCTGAACACGGGTTTTCTGCTCCGATCCCCAGACATTTTCGAGCCGTGAAATCGAGACTGTCAGCAGATCCTGTTTTGATTGAGTAATGATTTTATCGACTTTACTTTCTTGCAATTCATGGCGGAGACTATCGATAACCTCGCGGGCCAACTCGGCTACATGTATGCCGCCCGCTTCGGTAACGATCAAAGTAGCCGCGGGTGAACGCAGGAGTTCATCGACCGAGGGCAAGTTCCCCAAATGATTCACGGGGGTTTTACCGGCACTTTCCATACAAACATTCTAACTGAAAACGAAAAAAACGTGGAATTACAGCCGTTTTGGCGCTTTATTATGATTGGGCCAACCCAAGCGCCCATCTCCCAGGGAAAATCCTTAAAATGGCAATCATCGGAAACAAACTATATAGAAATGTGCTCTCCAAACACGAGGAGGGAGCCGATATCGATCACCAACTTGGTCGTCTCGAGGACGACATCCGCAAGTTGAAGATTGATTTTGACATATTTTTTAACGGCTCAACCAAGCGTGCTCCGCTCGAGTCAAAAGCGCGGCTCGAATCCAATGTAAAGCGGATCGCCGACAACCGCAATCTGAGTTATGCTCAGAGATATTATTTTAATACCCTCGTATCGAGATTCACATCGTTTCGGGAGCTTTGGCGAAGGATGCTAAAGGCCAAGGGTGAAGAACTCGTATAAACAACAATTACCAGATTTGTTAATATCTTTTGAGCCAAAACCATACTATGCATCCTATGCTTATTATGGTTTTTTATTAAGGTTCGCTTAGCTCGGTCTTTCGGATGGAAAGACCGGGCGGCTGGCCGGAGGATTGTCAGGTGATGTGTGGCGGTGGGTGATCTTCCAGTCCTTGCCGATCATTTTGAATATCAGCGTCATTCGTCCCGAGGCGTTTTCGACTTTGCCGTCATTTTCCTGCGACTGCTTCCATTTACAGGTGACATAGGCGTCACGCGCACCGAGCATCTCGATTCGCAAGCCGGTGATATCGAGGGTGACATTTGATATTTTGGGATATGTTGCGGTGACGTTGGCTTTGACGTTGTCCCATCCGATGGTCGCCGAACCGTTATTGTTAAAGATCAACAGGCGGTCGCTCTTTTCATAAACGCCCATTACCTTATCGACATTTACCTGTTTGATGCCGTCAATCAGCCGGTCAAAAACATCGTGAACGCCCTTTGTCGTGTCAGCTTTCATCGTGCCTGCCTTTTGGCCGAATGTTGACAGCGCCAGGACGAAGATAATTATTAATCCAATACCAGTCTTTTTCATTTCATTAACCTCACAGGAATATTTTAACCACAGAGAGCACAAGGGACACAAAGCAGAACTAAGTTTAATAACTGATAACTGACTGCTGAGTAGGTTGCACTATTTCGTGCCGGAAATGCGCAAACATGCACGATTTCGTCCTAAAAAGCTGTGAAAAAGGGTTAGTTTGGTGTCGCGAAGCTCGATTTTACTGGAAGACCGTATCGCTGCGCTCAGAGGTATGATTTTTGCAAGGAGCGGCATTAAAAGTTGAAATTCTCTATTTCAACCACTCTTCCGGACACAACATTTTGATAGTTAGGAGGGATAGGTTATGTTCTCTATTTTTAAGAGTTACGCGCCGCTCATCATGTTGCTCGCGACGGCTGTAGGGGGACGGGTTTTTGCTTCGCCGCTTACGGGAGCACAGACGATAAATCACCCTGATGAGGGCTTTAATAATTACGAGCCGGACGATTCGGTGCCGGATGTGACCGACCGGGTTGGCCGGATCAGTTTTATAAGGGGCGATGCACAGATCCGGCGTTCGGGTATGACAGAGTGGGAAAACGTCACGTTGAATCTGCCTATCGTTGAGGGCGACGAGATCACGACCTCGGCAGGTTCGAGGGTCGAGATACAGTTCGACAGTCATGAGCATCTGCGGCTGGATGAAAATTCGATGCTGCAAATAGTTAAAATGAAGGATGAAGGCATCGCGGTCAGCATTCCGCTTGGACGCATATGCGTGCGGATCACGGCTTTTGACAAGGACAAGTCCTATTTTGAGATTGACGCTCCGAATACTACATTCGCCGTTCAGCATACGGGTATGTACCGCATCGACGTCGGCAAAAAAGGCGACGCCGATGTACGCGTCAGCGCGACGGATGACGGCGAGGCGCGTGTTTATTCGGATAATGCCGGATTCACGCTGAAAAACGGACGCAGCGCGCGTCTTTTTGTTGACGGAGCAAACGCCGGGGAATGGGAAATCGCCGACGCCTCACAGTATGCGGATGAGTTTGACAGTTGGGCACTCGACCGCGACACCGAGATCGCAAAACGCCTAAAGGACGCATACTACAACCAGTATTACGACCAGGATATCTACGGAGCTGATGACCTTAACGGCAACGGCGAATGGATCCATTTGAAACAATATGGTTACGTATGGCGTCCGTATCCCGCGTCGATCAGGTCTTATTCCAACTGGTCGCCTTACCGTTATGGACATTGGCGATGGATACCGGCTTTTGGCTGGACATGGGTCAATGAAGAGCCATGGGGCTGGGCTACATATCATCACGGCCGTTGGTTTTATGATAATGGTGATTGGTATTGGTCACCATACAGCTATTACCGGAATACGCGCAGTTGGTGGTTCCCGGCTCTGGTCGTGATCGAGACGATCGCCGACAACATTTGCTGGTATCCGCTGCCATACAACTACAATTACTACAACTATAATTACTATTATTACAACACCGGCGGCAGAGGCGGCCATCACGATCACGATCACGATCGCGACCATCATCACCTACCGGCTCCGTCACCCACACCGGGCGGCGGTATGATAAAAGCGGACTTGGATCGTCATTGGAAGCCGCCTTTATCGCTAAACGTTCCGCCGGGAGCGGTCATGTCAGAGACAAAGGATAGGTTCGGCAGAGGAACCGATGGTCGTCATCGGATGCCTCCCGCCACGCTGGCGAACGCCATTCTTTCAAAGGGTCCGGACGAAAGCTATAAAACACAATTTCTGCCTGATTATAAGGACGTAAATCGAAAGATGGGCCGTGACATTAAGAGAGAAACGCCCTCGATCGCCGTTGTCTCAACGCAGATAAAAACGGGAGCCGCGCCGCGAAATACGGATGCCCCACTAGATAAGGAATTGCGTAAAACGCTAATGTTTGGTGACCGGCAACCGGTCATTTCAAATGACGAGCCGGCCGGAGGCAAAAGCGTGGAGGGCAAAGTGCAGGGTACTCGTCGAACCGGAGCGGTTGACAGGTATGTATCGCCGGCACCTCAGGCCCCCACTAACCCTGATACACCGGCTCGTAAGCCCCCATCACGTTCGGAATCGCCGGCTCATCTGGCACCGACTAACCCTGACTCTCCGGCGCGTAAGCCCCCATCTCGTTCGGAATCGCCGGCACATCAGGCTCCGACCAACCCTGACTCACCGGCGAGTAAGTCTCCCCCTCGCTCGGAATCTCCGGCACGAACACCGCCACCTCACCAGGACTCACCGCCGCGGACGCCACAGCAGCCAAAGAATGAGCCAAAGGAGACTACAAAGCCATCACCGCCCGCTGAAAAGAGCGGCGTCGTCAAGACAAAGGACGGCAGATAAGAGGATGAAACTTGAAAAGACAGGCTGTGATCCAGCAGCCTGTCTTTTTTTGCATTAATTTTGGAGAAAGATCGAGCGGTTTACATTTGCCGGATTACCCACCACAACAAAACGCAGATTCTTCATATATTTGTTTGCGACGGCCTGGACATCCGCAGACTTAACTTCGCGAACGCGATTTAGAAATTCAAACGAATTGCGCCATCCGCCGCCGATAAGCTCCCATCTGGCCAGTTCACCGACCTGAGCCGTGCTCGTTTCCTGACCCAGATAATAGGTCGTGAGAAAATTTCCCGATACTTCGGAAACGAGATCGTCGTTTAATAAACGCGTCCTCAACGAATTTATTTGTTCCAGCATTACCTGGACGCTCTGATTGGCATCCACCGCGGAAACCGAGATGTTGGCCGTATTAGCGGCAAACTTATTGAGATCGGCTCCGGGTGCGTAACTTAGCTGCCGTTTTTCACGCACTTCCTGAAAAATTAGCTGCCGTAATATCGCCGTAGCTACCTGCATCGGATAATAATCAGGATTATTCAACGATGGGGCGTCGAAAACACCCTGGATGTAATTTGTCGGTATGTTTGGACGGGCAACAATATCCACGGTCGGTTTGGAAAAATTGAGCGGAGGATACATCTGCTCTGTGTAGTCGCCGTGAGGCAGCATTCCAAACGAATTTGCGATGCGCGTTTTTAACTCATTTGCATCGAGGTCGCCGACAAAAACAAGCAGCAGCCGCGAGGTTTGCATCAATTTTTTATGATAAGCGATCAGTTCTGCGGCCTTAAATCCGTTAATGGTCGCGATGGTTCCTGATGCATCGTTCGCGTAGGGATGCCCCGCATAGATGACACGTTGGATTTCGGCCTCCAAAGCACCTTCGGGGCTGCTCTCGGCCTCGCGAAGCCCGGTCAAAGTTTCTTGCCGGTTTCGCTCTATATCGTCAGCCGCAAATGCCGGATTTAGCATTACATCGGCAAAAATATCCCAAACATGGTCAAAATTGGGCCTGGTTACGGCGAGCGAGACTCCGCTGTAATCATTGCCGGCAAAGGCCCCGATACCGCTGCCCGTGCGGGAAAGCTCGCGTCTGACCGTGGCCCTCGGATACTTTTTGCCTGCTTCAATTGCAGATTTGAGCATCAGTTCCTCGATTCCTGCATTTTTTTCGTTGACGTTGCGGCTTCCGCCGCGGATAAAAAGTGCGGCAGCGACCGTCGGCGACGAAGGCCTGCGTTTGACGAGCACCTTTAGGCCGTTAACTTCAAATTCGGTGACCTGTGCGGCCTGAGCCGAGATATTATCGATCTTCCCTGTCTGAGCAAAACCGAAACTGGCAAAAGTTAAGATTAGAAATGCCGGAGCGATTATTGTTTTTATGCGGGTGCTGGTCATTATTTTCCTCCGGTCAGATCTTGTTCGGTCAAATTTGCCTGTTGTTTTGCTGCGGGTGCGAGTAATGCCAAGGCGACGTGGGGTTTGTCCTGAACGTATGTCCGCAGATAATTATTGATCTGCGCACGCGAGATGGCACGCAGATTCTTGTAATACCCGCGATAATAGTCTATCCCCGTTGATGACCACCAGAATCCGAGCACATGCGAATATTCGCTGAGTTTTTCGCGGTCAAAGAGATCTCTCGATTCGAGTATCGTCTTAGCGCTCTCAAGTTCCTCGTCGGTGAAATAATGCGGATCTGTAAACGCAGCGATCTCGGTGTATGCCGCTTTGACAGCAGCTTTTGCCTTATCCGGCGTAGTGATCAGCGAAAGTTGTATGGGGCCGATATTTCTCTGAGTGTAATATCCAAAATTAGCTGACGTGGCCAATCCGGAATCGACCAGATTTCGTTGAAATCGCGAATCAGGCTGCGTGATAATATAGGAAAATACATCGGCGGCATAGGTTGCCTCGTTGTCTTTACCGATCGACGGGCCGTGCCATCCGATCTCGAAAATTACATTTTGGCCTTTAGCCTGTGAAGTCGGATCCTCAATGTTTTTTTCAATCACAGCACCCTCGCTCTTCGTCAAAGGCGGATGCTCGACGAGCGGAAATTCGACAAAAGGATCGACCTTTCGCCGCTCCCAACTTCCCATAATCTGATCGGCAAGACGAAAAACTTCGTCTGGTTTTACATCGCCTGTAACTACAAGAGCCGCATTATTTGGCACATAATAACGCGATTGGATCAGCCGCATCTGGTCGGTTGTCGCGGCCGAAACAGTGGCTCGCGTCCCGGCCTCTTTTTTTCTTGTCGGATATTTGTAAAAGAGCTTGTCCTTCATTGTCAGGTCGAGATACTCGAACGGATTTGCGTCGTGACGGTCAAGCTCGCCGATGACAACCTTTTTTTCATTTGCAAATTCGGTTTCGTCAAATAACGGGTAGCGGACAGAATCATTGATCTGGCGTATCGCCGCCCCGAAGTAAGGGCTGGTCACGGTATAAAAGTAATTTACCACCTCTTCGCGAGTGGAGCCGTTATAGTAACCAAGCTGCTCGCTGCTTTTGAGATACGAAATATCCCCAATTTGCGATTTGAGCCTGACGGCCTCGCCACATAGGGAATTGTAATTACCTATGCGTTCCGTTGCCGGAGTGTTTTCGCATTGTGACAGGCGAACCGCCAAATTTGGCTTAAAAAACATATGCTCGAACAAATGAGACAGGCCGTTATATTCCGGCGGCTCGGTAAACGACCCGTTTCGCACATCAAGCTCGACCGTCACAAGCGGGATGCTCGAATCGGCCAAAACGATCACTTCGAGGCCGTTGGAGAGCGTTTTTGTTACGATCGGGATCTCATACGCCTGTTTTGACGACGCGGCGATGACTAGCGGCTTTGGCGTCATGGCAGGGTTCCGCTGCGCGGAGCTGACTATCGGTAGAAATGATAAGATTAGAAATAAGGAAAGAAAATATTTTTTCACAAAAGGACTCCTGACGTTAGTGACGCTCTTTTTGAAATGTAACACAGGGAGAAACATTTATGGAACGAGATAATTTGATGCACGGCGCCCGCACAGCGTTGAACACTGATTTGGACATTCGTGCCTGGGCCGAGAATTTTCTAAAGGAAAAAACACGCGAAGAAAATACGCAGATGACCGTCGAAGAGTTTGAAAAATACTGGCGCTATCACAAACCCGAGATCATCCACGCCGGTGCCGCCGAGGCGATGGCCGCATATCGCGAAAGGCAAAAATAAAAAATAGAAAAGGCAAAACCGGAAGAGTCACCCGTATTTATCGAACTAATTCCTGATTTTGCCTTTTTACTTTGTCAAACGACCGTTTCGGGCATCGCCACATCCTCGGTGTTCTTCATCATTCGGGCAATCGG
>JBBRQM010000031.1:0-36473 GCA_038226395.1 Pyrinomonadales bacterium
GCACATTCCGAAGCGTGGAACTCACAACCAGCAGTTATTTCCAAGGAAAGGGCGTTAATATTTCGAAACGGACTGACATTGTTGCTGGCGTACCTCAACTCATCAAAGACGGCAAGATCGACATCACCTGGGAGCAGGAAAAGCAGTCAAAATCCTTTGTCGAAACGCGACATCCGCGCACTGCGGTGGCGAAGCTCAAGGACGGCAGGTTTCTGATGATAACGGTCGACGGCCGGACGGAATCGAGCGGCGGGATCGGGCTGCAGGACCTGGCGGAGTATCTGCTGAGCCTCGGCGCGACCGACGCGATGAATCTCGATGGCGGCGGCTCGACGACGATGTTTCTCGATGGCAAGATCGTCAATCACCCCTCGGACAAAGAGGGCGAGCGAAAGGTTGGTGATGCGATCTTGGTGACACTGCGAAAGCCCAAGAAATGAGAGAACCACCCCGTCGGCGAAACGCCGCCACCCCTCCTTCGTAAGGAGGGGAGCTTTTTGGACTCACCTCGAAACGAGATTTAGATATTTCCTCACATGGTCGGGCGAAAAATCGTCCGAGATCAGGCCGATATAGTTATCCGGCCGTAGGATCAGGAAGAACGACTCTTTGGTGCCAAAGATCTCAGTGATCTCAGGGTAGAGAGAGATGACAGTGCTGTCGACCGAGCCTTCCCACTCTTTCATCAGATCGTCAGGCAGCGGGGGTATTTCGGCCTTTCCGTCAAAAAACACGATCAGGTGAAATTTAGGATCACACAGCCGGTCGTAAATGCTGGCGCCCTCGACCTCAAACCACGGCATCCTGTCGCCTGCATTCACGGCAAAGTTACCGCTTTCCTGGCTCAGGCTATCGTCCTCGTAATTGATCTTGATCTGCGAAATGCGGGGAAAAACGAACCGCTTTACCATGTCGAGACTGAAGAGAAATTGGGCGACATACGGAAATACGTATAGCCGCGTAAAGACCAAAAAAGGCTCGGGGCTCGCGACCAGGCCAAAGAACCGGTCCGTCGTTTTGGTAAGCTGCTCGGCGTTTGGCAGCCTCTCCTCGTTGTATGTAGCGAGCAGTTCGCCGCTTGCGTTTCCGCGCAAAACCCACGCCAATTTCCAGGCCAGGTTGTAGCCATCCTGAATGCCGGTGTTCATCCCCTGGGCACCGGCCGGCGAATGAATATGGGCCGAGTCGCCGGCGAGGAAACATCGGCCGACCGAGAATTTATCGACATGCCGGGTATGCACCTTGTAGGTTGAGAACCAATTAACATCGCTGATATCGATATTTTCCAACTCGGTGTCCTGTTTGATCCGCTGCTCGATCTCGTCATAGAGGATGTCGCCCTCATCCTTGTCAAATTCCTCGGGGAATGTGCCGACGATGCGATACCGCCGCTCGCCAACCATCGGAAAAAATGCGAGCAGCGAGTTTTTCATCAGGAAAACCTGCAGAGCGTCGTGGCCAAACTCCCACTCGAGCTGGACGTCCGCGACGTAGAACATACGCTCAAACGTGCTGCCAGCAAACTCGAGGCCGAGGTTGTGGCGGACGAGGCTCTTTGCCCCGTCACAGGCGACGAGGTACTTGGCCTCGATCGTGTCCGTCTTATCGTCCGCAGTTTTCACATTGGCCGTGACACCAGCCTCATCCTGCGAGAAACTTTCGAGTTCGGTTTGCCAAAGGACGTCTTTCCCGTTCGCCCTGATGTGGTCGTAAAGAAGCCGCTCATGGCGGCCCTGCTCGACGATGAGGACGTAGGGGTACGGACTCAGGCCTTTGCCCAGTTCCTTGAACTCGGCCTCGCCGCGGATCTTTCCGCCCGCGAACATCCGCACCTTTTGCACGATTGCGCCAAGCTCGATCAGCTTGTCGGCCAGCCCGATCTGCTCGTAGATCTCAAGCGTACGTGCCTGGACACCGATCGCTTTTGAATGCGGCGTGGTCGTTTCCTTTTTGTCGATGATTATGAAGTCAACGCCGTAACGTATGAGTTGACAGGCTAGCGCGAGCCCTGTAGGCCCGGCGCCAATGATAATAACTTCCGTGTTCATCTCTATTAGCTCTGATCGACGAGAGCAGGTTGCGGCTCGTTAAAGTTTAGTTGCAGTTCGTCTTCGCTCGCTTCGACCAGGACGCTGCCGCCGTGTGCCAATTTGCCAAAGAGAATCTCGGAAGCAAGCGGCTGCTTGATCTTTTCGTGGATTAGCCGCGCCATCGGCCGGGCGCCGTAGCGGGCGTCAAAGCCGTTTTTTCCAAGCCATTCGCGTGCGCCTTCGATGAGTTTTACAAGCACGCGTTTTTCGGCAAGCTGGCCGTTTAGCTCGTTGATAAATTTATCGACGATCAGCTTGATGACATCCATATCGAGCGCCTTAAACGGCACCCATGCGTCGAGACGGTTGCGGAATTCGGGAGTGAATGTCCGCTCGATGACGCCTTTGGCGTTGCCCTTTGTGTCCGACGAATTGCGAAAGCCCATTCCGCCCGATGACAATTCACGGGCACCAGCGTTGGTCGTCATTATCAGGATGACGTTGCGAAAATCGGCCTTTTTGCCATTGTTGTCGGTCAGCGTCGCCGAATCCATAACTTGAAGCAAAAGATTAAAGAGATTTGGATGCGCCTTTTCGATCTCGTCGAGCACGAGCACGGCGTGTGGAGTCCGCATGATCGCCTCGGTCAGCAAACCGCCCTGGTCAAAGCCGACGTATCCCGGCGGTGCTCCGATCAAACGCGAAACGGTGTGCGGCTCGGCGTATTCGCTCATGTCGTAACGCAGAAATTCGACGCCTAAAATCTCGGCAAGCTGTTTTGAAACTTCGGTTTTGCCAACGCCGGTCGGGCCGGAAAACAGGAAAGACCCGACTGGTTTTGTCTGTGCACCTAGACCGGCACGCGAGATCTGAATAGCGTCAACGATCCTGTCGATTGCCTCGTCCTGGCCGAAAATAGCTTTTTTGATGTCATCGCGAAGCGTTTTGAGCCGTGAGCGTTCGTCGGCGACAACTGTCTTTGGCGGGATCTTTGCCATGCGGGCGATGGTGTTTTCGACCATTTGCACAGTGACCTTTTTTGGACGGCGGCTTGCGGGAAGCAGTTTGACCGAGGCACCGACCTCGTCGATCACGTCTATTGCCTTGTCCGGCAAAAAGCGGTCGTTGATATACTTTCCGGCAAGCTCGGCGGCCGTTCGCAAAGCGTCATTGCCGTATTTGACGTCGTGATGCTGCTCGTAAAATTTCTTGAGGCCCTTGAGTATCTCGAAGGTTTCCTCGACGGTTGGCTCGCCAATTTCTATCTTTTGAAAGCGCCGTGCAAGCGCCCGATCACGGTCGAAAGCGGCCTTGTACTCGGCATGGGTGGTCGATCCGATGCAACGGAGGGCCCCGTCGGCAAGCGCCGGTTTGAGGATGTTCGACGCGTCCATCGAGCCGCCCGAAACCGCTCCGGCACCGACGATCGTATGAATCTCGTCGATAAACAGAATGGCGTTTTCCTGCTGCTTTAGCTCGTTGATGATCGCTTTGAACCGTTGTTCAAAATCGCCACGGTAACGTGTCCCGGCGAGCACTGCGCCCATATCGAGGGCAAAAACCTTTGCCCCTTGCAACACCTCCGGCACGTCGCCCTCGCTGATCTTGAGAGCGAGGCCCTCTGCCAGAGCGGTCTTGCCGACGCCGGGTTCGCCGACATAGAGGGGGTTATTTTTCTTGCGGCGGCAGAGCACCTGGATCGTTCGCTCGATCTCGGGCAGGCGGCCGACGATCGGGTCTATCTCTCCGGCGGCGGCCTTTGCCACAAGCTCTACGCAGAAACTCTCGAGCGGCTTTTTACGCTGGGCCGGACTGTCAAGATCTTCCCCGTCAATGCCGTCGGGCAGCGACTCGCCCGAACCGACCTTTGAGATGCCATGCGAGATGTAATTGAGAATATCAAGGCGCGAAACACCCTGTTGGAGCAACAGATAAACCGCGTATGACTGCTCCGCCTGATACATGGACGCAAGGATATTGCCGCCGTCAACCGCACCTTGTCCGCTGCCCTCGGCCTGCAAAACGGCATACGAGATCGTCGATTGAAACGTCGAGGTCAGCTCAGGCATCGCCTTTACGTCGTACGGCATTTTTTCGAGCACGTTCTCGAAATACTCGGTGAGCGCACGGCCAAGCTCGTCGATCTGGGCCCCGCAATTAAACAATATCTCGCGCGCCGAGCCATCCTCGAGCAATGCAAACAGCAAATGCTCAAGCGTTACAAACTCATGCTTGTACTTAACGGCCTCATCAACCGCAAAGCTCAATGTTTCTTCTAACTCTCTCGTCAACATCCTGACACTATCTTAACAGTTCACATTGTTTTCAATTAAGATCAAACAACAAAAACTCGGTATCATTAGCTCGCGCCCTTATCTGCAATGTGGTTTCTTCGCTGATGGCCGCGCCGTCTCCGGCGTTTAATGTTTCGCCATTGACATCGAGACTGCCGCTGATAAGCTGCAACCATGCATGCCGTCCAATAGCTAGATCGAGCGAAACCTCATCATCGTTTTTCAGGATAGAGGCATAGAGTTTTACGTCCTGATTGATATGAACCGAACCGTCATCACCGCCCCGTGAAGCTACGAGCCTGAGCTTGCCCTGCTTTTCCTCAGGCGAAAATTTCTTCTGCTCATAGCCGGGCGTTAACCTGTTTTGTTCGGGTAATATCCAAATTTGAAGCAGATGCGTCTTGTCCCTCGGTGAGCTAAACTCGCTATGCAAAACGCCGGTTCCAGCGGTCATCCGTTGAACTTCATCTCCGTGAATGGTCTCGCCATTGCCCATCGAATCGCGATGCGATAGCTCACCCGAGATTATATAAGTAATGATCTCCATATCGCGATGGCCGTGTTTAGGAAACCCCTGATCGGGCGCAATAACATCTTCGTTTATGACCCGCAGATCGCGAAAACCCATAAATCGCGGGTCGTGATAATCGCTAAATGAAAATGTATAATGCGTATCGAGCCAGCCGTGGTTGGCATATCCGCGTTCGTCCGATTTTCTAATCGTAATCATTTATGTCTTCCTGATAATCATCAATCCATCTCGGATCGGCAGCAAAACGTTTGCGACTCGATCGTCTGCCAGTACCATTTTGTTAAAATCGTGCAGTGATTGCGTATTCTCGTCCTTTTCGTCTTCCAGAACTTTGCCACTCCATAGAACATTATCGGCGATGATAAATCCGCCAGAACGCACGCGGTCGAAAATGAGGTTGTAATAATTGGAGTAATTAGGTTTGTCGGCGTCGATAAAGACTAGATCAAACATTTCTGGCAGGGTCGGGATAATATCGATAGCTTGCCCAAGATGAAAATCGATGCAGTATTTATAGCTGGTTTTTTCGACATATGAGCGGGCGACGCGATTAGTGTCTTCTTGTATGTCCAATGTAATTACCTTGCCGCCCTCGGCTAACCCCTCGGCCAGGCATAAGGCCGAATAACCAAGATACGTTCCGATCTCAAGCACCACTCGAGGCCGGATCATATGTGACAACAGGCTCAAAACCCGACCCTGAAAAAAGCCCGAAAGCATCATTGAATCTTTGTAATGTGCGTAACAATGCGCGCGAAGCTCCTGCAAAACCTCGCTTTCGTCGGATGTAAAATCCTCAGCGTATTTAATAAGTTCGTCGTTCATATTTCTATTTTAACGCAGCCGCGATTAGCTGATCTGCGAAATTATTATAATCAACCACCCGCTACCACAGGTGGTTCTGACAGTCCGGCAGCAAATTCTACAAGCGGCCTTATCAGATCGGTGTCATAATTGGTCTTAACGTGCTGGATAACTGCCGTGATCCGTTCAAGCCCCATGCCGGTATCGACTGACGGAGAGGGCAGGGGAGTTAGCTTAAAAATACCGGGTGATTCTTCGGTGCGGTTATATTGCATAAAAACGAGGTTCCATATCTCCATCGTCGTATCGCCTTCGCCGTTGACCCATTTTGGATGATTCATCTCCGGGTTATCTGGTGCCTCGCCCATGTAGTAATGAACTTCCGAGCAAGGCCCGCACGGTCCGGCATCGCCCATCTGCCAAAAATTGTCTTTGCGGCCAAACCCCATGATACGCTCAGGTTTTGCACCGACCCGCTCCCATTCCGCGCGTGCTTGCGTATCCGGACCGACCTCGTCATCCCCCTCAAAGACCGAAAACCAAAGCCGCTCGACATCCAGCTTGAATTCATGTACCAGCAGATCCCACGCAAACTCAATCGCCTCTTTCTTAAAATAATCGCCAAATGAAAAATTGCCGAGCATCTCAAAAAATGTGTGATGCCGCGCCGTTTTGCCCACCTCGTCGAGATCGTTGTGTTTGCCGCCAGCCCGAATACATTTTTGTGAGGTAGTAACTCGTCTATGAGCTGGTTTCTCGTTGCCGAGAAATACATCTTTGAACTGATTCATACCGGCGTTGGTAAACAGCAACGTCGGATCGTTCGCCGGCAAAAGCGGCGACGAATGCAAGATCTTATGTCCGTGTTGCTCAAAATACCCGAGGAATTTAGCTCTGATCTCATTTCCGGTCATAGTTAAAATCTTATGCGCAAGCCAGCACGTAAGCAAGGGCGTAACATTTAACATACGAGTTACGCCCTTGTTTACGCGCGGGCTTGCGGCATTAGTATGAATTTTAATTACCTTACTTAAATTTTAATGCAGGTGAATTCATGCAATATCGCAAACCGGTCGGCTTCGGCCCGTCGTCGAAAACATGGCCTAAATGCGCATGGCAGCGGGCACATAAGATCTCCGTCCGGGTCTCACCGAGCGTATTATCGACCTTTTCAATTACATTTTTGGCAAATATAGGCTGGAAAAAACTTGGCCAGCCGGTGCCGGATTCAAATTTTGCATCTGACTTAAATATTGCCAGACCGCAAGCTGCACAATAAAATATGCCGTGCTTGTGGTTCCCCAGCATCGCCTTGTTTGAGTAAGGCCGCTCGGTGCCGGCCTCGCGCATAATGTTGTATTCCTCAGGCGTAAGTAGTTCTTTCCACTCGGCGTCGGTTTTAATTATTTCCTTGCCGTCATATTCGCCGTCGGTAAATGTAATTTCGCTGACGGTTTTGACCTTTGCAACCGGTTTAGGCGTCGGCAGCGTGTCGGCCACAACATTCTGGCCAGACGCCGTGTTGGATTGATCCACCGGTTTTATTGAGGCGGCGCAGGCCGCAACCGTAATAAATGCTAATAATGAAGCTGCTAATTTATATTTCATAACAATTCCTATGACTGCATCTATACTTTGATACACGGTCGGGGGTCTTCAATAGTAAAGATGCGTGAATTTTTGTAAAGGGTGTTTCAAACTTAATATGAGTTCGGATCGCTCGATGATCGAAGGGCTTTTCCCTTTCTCTCTATTCGGCATACCCCTCTAGGAATGCCAGTTAGATGAAAACTTGATATTTTGCCTTCGATCATCGAACGAACTTGTCTAATTGGTTAGTTCGGCATGAGCACCGTATCAACAACGTGGATCACGCCGTTCGACTGGCGAACGTCGGCGATCGTCACGCGTGACATGCCGCCTTTTTCATCGGTCAGCACGAGTGTCTTACCGTCCATCGACGCCCATAGCTTGCCGCCCGCAACGGTTGTTAGCTGAGTCTTGCCGTGACCTTTCTTGATGGCCTTGGCGATTGCTTTTGAATCCATATTTCCAGCGACAACGTGGTATGTCAGGATCTTGACAAGCGTAGCCTTGTTCTCGGGCTTGAGCAGAGTTTCGACGGTGCCAGCCGGCAGTTTGTCAAATGCGCTGTTGACCGGCGCAAAAACCGTGAACGGCCCCGCGCTCTTCAACGTGTCGACCAATCCCGCAGCCATAACCGCTGCGACGAGTGTCGTGTGATCCTTTGAGTTTACGGCGTTCTCGACGATATTTTTTGTCTTATACATCGCGGCTCCGCCGACCATCGGATTGCCGTCACCCTTCATGCCACCTTGTGCCGAAGCGGCCGAGGCTCCAAACGTCACGCCCATTGCCAAAATAACTAATGCTAATATTGATTTCATTTCCTTGATCTCCCTTATTTCCTTATTTTTTAATTTTCTTTTGAAAAGGCTTTTTTCCCCTTTGGAGTGTTTTTCGTGAGGAGGGGAAAATCGGATTCAAAATTTTTTTTGACCGTTTATTTAAACAGGATATACAGGATAGTCAGGATGAAAACTAAATCGTGTTAATCTTGTCCATCCTGTTCGAAATTTAGTTTAGTTAAATTAGACATCTTTTCGCGGATCAGATCGTAGCCAAATCCTTGGCGCAGGAGGTGGTCGTAGAATTTCTTGAGTTCCGCGCGTGATTCGGGCTTTCCCTTTAGACGCATGCGTTTGGCGATGGCTTGCTCGATCAGTTCGTCTTCGGGCATTTTTTCAAACGCTTCGGCGATTGCTGTTTCGACAATTTCTTTGTCCAGCTTTTTCTGCGACATTGTTTGCTGTAAACGGCGGCGGCCTTGCGGTTTTTGTTGGAGTTTTGAAACGGCCAGATTGCGTGCAAATTGCTCGTCGTCTAGATATTTATACTCTTTCAGCTTTTCGATCACGGCATTGACTATGCCGGCGTCAGTCCAGAGTTTTTCGAGCAGACGCTCGCGAAGTTCGCGAACGGATCGCGGTTTGGCGGCGAGCAGCTTAACCGCGCGGTTCATCGTTCGTTCACGAGAGCGTTCCATATCCTTGACGACACGCTCTGCATCCTCGATCTTTCTATATCGTTTTCGCCACATTCAAGGAACATTCTGTTGCAGAAGCCAGCGCGTGAGCAAGGGCGTAACTCGAACTTTAAGCAAAAATCAACTTCGATGCTCAAGCAGGTTCCTTCAAGCAGCGTTGAATGTTACGCCCTTGCTTATGCGCAGGCTTCTGCATAGCTTAGACTTAAAACCGTGAACGGCATACTCATTATCGACAAACCGGCCGGAATCACATCGCACGATGTGGTTGCTCGGGTCCGCCGTATATTGCAAACAAAACGCGTCGGACACACCGGAACACTAGATCCTTTTGCCACGGGCGTGATGATGATCCTCATCGGACAGGCGACGCGGCTGGCGCAATTCCTGGATAAAGACGAAAAAGAATACGAGGCGATGGTTAGATTTGGATTTGAGACCGATACGGGCGACCGGACGGGAGTAAGACGCGACGCGGAGATGCCGGAACGCGGTGACGCGGTGACATCGAAAGAAATTGAAGAGGCTCTATCGGATTTTCGCGGCCAGATCGAACAGTTGCCGCCGATGTATTCCGCCAAAAAGATTGACGGTAAAAAGCTCTACGAACATGCGCGAAAAGGCGAAATCGTCGAACGCAAGCCCATCGCTGTGACTATCCTCGAACTCGAAGTTAGTGAGGTCGTCAATTCAGAAGACCTTGGACTTGGAACTTGGGACTTTGGACTCCGGGTTGTCTGTTCCGCCGGCACTTACATTCGCACACTTGCCGAGGACATTGGCCGCAAAGTCGGTGTAGGAGCACATTTGGTTGAACTGCGGCGAACACGGGCGGGAAAATTCACAATTGAGCAGAGTCAGACGCTCGAACAAATGGAAAAACTCGACGATCCGTCATCAGCTCTGATCCCGATGAATGAGGCCGTTTCGCATTTGCCAGGCGTTATTCTCGACGACGATCGGATTGCAAAAACCCGTAACGGTTTGCCGACGAGGATCGGAGAGACACAGATGAAGGATAGTGATATGGTGCAAATGCTTGACGGTGATGAAACCCTTATCGCAATCGGATTTTACAACGAAGCGGAAAATTCAGTTCAGCCAAAGGTCGTTTTGGTATAAAATGGCGGCAGAGATTCGCTTATGAAAAAACGAGACTTGGCATTGGCGTTTGGCGCCGGTTTAGGGGCGGCGGTTGCCGTCAAGATGCTGAAGCGTTCCCGCACCGTGAATTGGGACGACGTGAGGAAAAGCGTGCCACACTCGGACAAATCCCATTTTATTAACATAGACGGCGCCCGCGTGCATTACCAGGAGTTTGGCGATACTGCCAAACCGCCGATAATTTTGATACATGGTTTTACATCATCGGTTTACGTTTGGAAAACGGTGGCGCCGATGCTCGCCGACGCCGGATTTCACGTTATTGCGATCGATCTGCTCGGATTTGGCTACTCCGAAAAACCGAGGTGGTTTGATTATTCGATTGCCTCGCACGCGCGAATGATCTCGCGGTTTATGAACCGCCTCGGCATCGGTCGCGCGACAGTTGTGGGTAGCTCATACGGTGGCGCGGTGGCTCTGATGCTGACGCTTGATTATCCTGAAACAATCGAAAAACTCGTCCTCGTCGATGCGGTTAGTAACGACGCTCCGAAAAAGCATCCCATAATCAAGCTCGCCTCTCTGCCGGGCGTCGGCGAGTTAATGGCGCCGTTTCTGGTCGATTGCACAGCGTTTATGAGATTGCGGGCTCGCGGCAGCCTAGCAAAGGCAAATCACTATTTGATCACTGACGAACGTATCGAATCAATCCGCCGGCCGCTCAACGCCGCCGACGCTCATCGTTCAGTGCTCGCAACCTCGCGAAATTGGCACGCCGACCGCCTGGAGCGGGACGCCCATCTCATCAAAGCGCCGACCCTTATCATCTGGGGCGAAGAAGACACCGTCGTTCCGATCAAACATGGCTACAAACTGCACGAAAATATTCTCAATTCCCGTTTCGTCGTCGTCAAAGACTGCGGCCACGTCCCGCACGAAGAAAAGAGCGAGATATTTACGAAACTCGTCAGCGAATTTTGCCGCGATAGGAAAGGACTTATCAACAAAAAGGGCGACAGTCAGGTGCGGTTGTAAGCGTAGATGCACGAATTTATCTCTTTCAATCATAAGGTTAACGCCGGACAAATTCCATCGGTTGCGGCAATTTCTTGCTCTATCCTTTACGGCAAAGGCATTTTCACAACGCTTGCCATCTATGACGAGAGGCCTATTCTTTGGGGAAAGCATTGGCGAAGGTTAACCGACAATGCCGAAAAGCTGAAGATCGATCTGGCGGAGTTTTCGGAAAGCGAGACAAGACAAGCGCTCGACGAAATAATCCAAAGGAATAACGTCGTGAATGGCCGCACGCGGATAACTTTCTTTGACGACTCGCCGAGTGCGACCTGGCCGTTTGAGATTGGCCTCAAGACAAGTTTGCTGATAATGACCGGTAACCTTAGAGTGGTGCCGGAGAATTTCCGACTGACAGTTTCGCCGTATCGCACCAATTCCCAGTCGCCGCTCGCCGGTGTTAAATCGTGCAACTATCTCGAAAAATTGATGACCCTCGACGAAGCAAAAACGCGCGGATTTGACGAGGCGATAATGCTCAATGAACGCGATGAGGTAACGTCAGGCGCAATGGCGAATGTATTTTGGCTAAAGGATGACGTCCTTTTCACGCCGAGCCTCAAAACGGGATGTTTGCCAGGGACTACGCGAGAGTTTGTAATGGAAAATCTCGATTGCCACGAGGTTGAAGTGACGCTTGACGAGATGTATTTGGCAGATGCGATCTTTCTGACCTCAGCCGGGTTATGTCTAGCTCAGGTCAATGAGTTTGAAGGAAAAATATTACTTGGCACGTCGAATGAGATCGAACGTCTAAAGGCAGAAACTCGACTGTAAAGGAGTGTGCCGGATTCCTAATGATAAACCCGTTGCACGCTCCTTTACAGTCGCGTTTCTAACTTCTCTAACCGGCGGTTTCGAAAAGGGCGAGGATCTGCTTGCCCTCGATCGAGCGAGGATCGATGGTACGCATGTGCTTACGTCCCTGCATCTCCCAGATCGCCGTGACAGTTCCTTCTTTTTCGACTGCTTGATAGGAAAGATCTTCGGATGTTGCTGGTTCGGCGAGGGGCTCAGCAAATGCTGCCGGAGGTTCAGTCTCAGCCGTCGTTTCCTCACTCCCTGCCGAGGCTTCCGGCTCTACAGACGACTCGGTTTCGACGGCTAACTCAGCCTGCTCTTCGTTTACTTCTTCTTTCACCACGGCGGACTTTTCTTCCGCAGTTTCTGCGGTCTGTACTGCTTCTTCTGACATCTGGATCAATGATCTCCTTAAAACACTAATGGTTAATAAACTCTAAACTCTAATAGAAAGAAATTCTGACATATCCGACACGATCTTGTCGAGTCTCATTGTCTACAGATTCGCGCTCTTTCTCTATATTTTTCCAGCATCCGCTATTTCACGAAGCGAAAGCCCGCGTTTGACGATCAGGATAAAGCCCACCGCCGTCCAAAAAAATATACGGCCTTTGCGAATGATGGCCAGTGTCACGCCGACGCCAGCTGCCAGTGCAACCATATTGCCGATAAATTGAGCCCCTGCCTCATCAACGCCGATCACAAAAGGGATCAGCTTAAAGAGAAGAATGATGAACCGGCTGACCGTTTCCAGCAGGAACGAATTAATAATGCTCGGAAACGCATCGCTCAGGCGGCTTAATATGTACCAAACCTCGCCGACGCCAAGTAAAAAATAAGCGGCTTCGAGCAGGCAGATCGGAAGAAAACGTTTTGGATAGAGGCGATAGAATCCGTAAATCAAGTCTTCAAACCGTCTGACGTCTGAGCGGCCGCGTTCGAGCAAAGAGTGAAACAAGCCCATTTTATAAAGCCATTCACATGAGGCGCTTGCCATGTGCCACTGCCGGATGACCATAAAAATACCCAGGATAACCAATACCCCGACCAATATAATTAGGAAATTGACAGTGAGTACCAGGCTTTCATCAATCGCGAAGTTTCTCAGAAGAACAACTCCGCCGAGCATCAGAAAAATGCTTGTGATGAGGCTGTAAAAGAGATTTTCAGTCGCGACCGACGATAAACCGCCGACGAGAGGGATGTGTTTTCTGACGGCGATGGCCTTTGATGAACCGCTGATCAAGATGCCGAGCGGGATCGTGTTGCTCAGCGCTTCACCTATGACAACGGCCGGAATAGTATCTCTAAGTCTTAATGAATACGGCTCATGGACGGATAGTTTCCAAGCCCATGATCGTGTCAATACCCGAATAAAATAAATAAAAAGAATAACTGCAAAACCAGCAAATCCAAACCTCACGACACCCAGATAGATATCGTTGAGGCCGACCATATAAACAAAGTAAATAAAGAGCGCAATGCCGCCAAGGGTGAGTATCGCACCGACGATTTTAAGACGATTGACGTGTTTTGATCTTTTGGGTTGTGTTTCTATTGCCGGATCCACGCGTTGCCATTGCCCTACGGCTTGTCTAAAATGGTATTTTATCGAAAGTATCAGTAGCCCGCATGTAACTAAGGGCTTTACTTTAACACATCGAGCCCTTACTTACGTGCGGGCTACTGACATGAGTATGGAGTGAAATATATGAGCACTGCCGCTAGCGCCGCTATAGTAAACCCGGGACTGACTGTTTTATCTGAGGACGAAGAGATGTTTCGAGCCTCGGTGCGCGAATTTGCCGAGGGCGAGGTCCGTCCGCGTGTCGAGGCCATGGAGAACGTGGGCAAACTTGACGCCGATTTGATAAAACAATGTTTTGATCTCGGCCTGATGGCGATCGAATCGCCCGAAGAATACGGCGGAGCCGGGTCGACTATTTTTAACGCGATCCTTGCGATTGAGGAATTGGCACGCGTAGATGCGTCCGTGTCTGTTTTTGTCGATGTCCACAACACACTCGTTACGAACGCTTTTATGCGGTGGGCCAACGACGACCAGAAAAAGAAATACCTAACACAGCTGGCCGAGGGCCGCGTCGGAGCATATGCTTTGTCCGAGGCCGCTTCCGGCTCGGATGCGTTTGCACTTAAGACGCGAGCCGTTGACAAGGGCGATCATTACGCTCTGACTGGCCAAAAACTCTGGATCACCAACGGCAACGAGGCCGAGATATTTATAGTCTTTGCGACTGTCGATCCCGAGGCCGGATACAAAGGAATTACAGCTTTTATCGTCGAAAAGCAATTCGATGGCTTCTCGGTGGGCAAAAAGGAAGACAAACTCGGCATCCGGGCGTCCTCGACGACCGACCTTATTCTCGACAATTGTAAAGTGCCAAAAGAGAACATTCTTGGCGAGATCGGCAAAGGTTATAAGGTCTCGATCGAAACTCTAAACGAGGGCCGTATCGGCATCGGCGCTCAAATGGTCGGCATCGCCCAAGGCGCGTTTGAATGTGCTCTGAAATATACCGCCGAACGTGAACAGTTTGACAAATCGATCATTAGTTTCCAGGCTGTGCAGTTCCAACTTGCCGAAATGGCAGTCGCGATCGAAGCCGCCCGCTTGCTCGTCTATAATGGCGCCCGACGCAAGGACGCGGGACAGCCGTTTGTAAAAGAAGCTGCTATAGCAAAACTTTATTCCTCGCGCGTCGCCGAAAAAGTCTCATCAACCGCTATCGAGCTTTACGGCGGATACGGCTACGTCAAGGACTACCCCGTCGAAAAATTCTGGCGCGACAGCAAGATCGGAGCCATCTACGAGGGAACTTCGAATATGCAGCTCCAGACTATTGCAAAACTGATAATGAGCGGTAAATAGTGATTATAAATCAAGCCTTTATGCTAAAATTACCTATATGCAGACCATCGAAGTAACAATTTTAGAAGCAGAAGCGATGCTCGATGAAATGGAGAGTGAGAAGCTTATTAAACTCTCTAAACACCCCAAAAATGGCGGTGAAAAAAAACCTCTTCAGTTTGGTTGCATGAAAGGTTTAGTTACATATATTGCGGAAGATTTTGACGCACCATTAGACGACTTTGAGGAATATATGTGATGCGTATTCTGATTGATACGCATATCCTGATTTGGCAGATTGAAGGTGATACTCAACTTTCGACATCTCGACGTAGGTTGATAGCCGACCCATCAAATAGTGTTTTGATCAGTATCGCGAGTCTCTGGGAAATAGCCATAAAAATAAGTCTGGGAAAGTTGAAAATATCCAGATTTATAAATGATATTTTCCGAGAGATCAACCTTTCCACCAGCTCAATTTTTGCAATTGAACCGGAACACCTGATTCGAGTCGCTCAACTACCATTCATCACAAAGACCCATTCGACCGTCTGATAATTGCTCAAGCAATGGTTGAGAGTATTCCAATAATGACTGAGGATGACGATTTTTCCATTTACGGAGTGGATTTGTTGTGATTAATATCCGCCAAGCAACATTCGATGACGCCAAGCCGCTCACCGACCTTTCCTATGCCACATTCTGGGATGCTTTTGCTCATCACCCGAAAAATGCGCCTGACGATTTGGCATATTATATGCGACAGGCCTTTACTGTGGAGCAGATAACAAAGGAACTCAATGACCCAAAATCAATCTTTCTGATTGCTGAGATCGGCGGCGAGATGGCCGGTTACTCAAAGATCATCCTTGGTAATATCGAGCCGGGGATCACATCGGAGCGTCCGGTTGAACTGTCACGGTTATATTCCAGACAAGAGTTTCTCGGCAAAGGCGTTGGGCAGACATTGATGGATGCATGTTTTGATCGTGCCCTCAAAGAAGGCCGTGACGTGATGTGGCTTGGTGTCTGGGAATTTAATCCGCGGGCCCAAGCATTTTACCAAAAGAACGGCTTCCGCGTCGTCGGCCGTCACACGTTCCAACTAGGCGCCGATCCCCAAACCGATTTACTAATGCAACGGGAAATTTAACGCAAAGTCGCGAAGGTGCAAAGCTGCAAAGACTTTTATTTTTTTTCTTTGCGTCTGGCGATTTTAGTTAACGATCTTGCCTTTCTCCTAACAATGCATTATTGTTGCATTTATGCGACAAATTACAAATCCGCCGAATCCGTATAACAAATACTCAGCCGAATATGTTGGCGAGCCGCCGCCAACAAAGCTTGAGATCTTTGAGGAACTTGCGACAAAAAAGGTGATAACCAAAGCGTTTGCGTCCGATTGGGAGGGCGGCTGGCGTTTTACTGTAAACTGCTATCGAGGATGTGTCCATGGCTGCACTTATTGCTTTGCGAGGCAGTATCATGAATATCTGGGCTACGGTGCCGGGACTGATTTTGAAACAAAGATCGTCGTCAAGCCAAACGCATCTGCTTTGCTAAGGCAAGAACTAAAAAAGACACGTGACAAAATGCCGCATCTCGATTTTTCGTTTGCGACCGACCCATATCTGCCGCTTGAGGCCAGTTATGAGCTTACGCGTAAATGCCTCGAGGTTTGCGCCGAGTTTCAGGTTCCGGTCAGTGTAATTACAAAAGCGCCACTTGTGACACGCGACATTGATATATTAAAAAAGCTGAGAAAAGTATCTGTCTTTTTCTCGCTGCCGTTTTTAACAAAAGAAAAATCGAACCCATTCGAGCCTTATACACCGGGTCCTGAGGCGCGATTTAGAGCGATGCAGACAATTACCGACGCCGGCATTCCGGTCGGCATCGGGATCGCCCCAATCATTCCCGGCTACAACGAATCGGATATTCCGGGATTGCTCGAACGGGCGCAGACAGCCGGTGCCACGCGGGCCTTTATGTCGATGCTTCATCTCGACACGGATTCTATCGAAGAGTATTTTGTCCAAAAGATGCATGAGCGACTACCACCCAGTCGCGTCAACAAGATCATCAACACAATAAAGCGCGAACGCGGCGGCACACTCAGGCATCTCACATATAAGGACAGAAGCGTGGGAAAGACCGAACAATGGGAGATGACAAGAAAGCTGTTTGATTTTCACGCAAAACGACTTGGTTTTAATCAGCATAATAGTGCGGCCGAGACCGAACTTCCGTTAGTTCAGGAACAACTTAGCCTGTTTTGAAAAACAGTCCAGGACAACATTCTGTTATATTATAATTGTCGATATATCAATACAATGGGGAAAGAATTATGAAAAAAATCACTTTTAGGTTGATCTGTTTAGCGATGACGATTTTCGCAATGGGCACAATCGCATTTGCGCAGAATAATTCAAAGGAATTGAAATCAGCCGAGAAACGCGTAAATAACGCATCCGACGTTATCAATGAGATAATGCGGGCGGATGACAAGGCGATCCCGAGGGAGCTGTTGAGCAAGGCAAAGGCGGTCATCGTCTTTCCAGGCGCCTTAAAACTCGCGCTTATCGTGGGCGGACAGGGCAGCTCCGGTGTTGCTATCAAACGTTTGGGCAGCGGCTGGAGCGCTCCGGCATTTATCAGCATGGGCGGCGGCAGCTTTGGCCCGCAGATCGGCGGCCAAAAGACCGATTATGTCCTTTTGGTTATGAATGATAAGGGGTTGAGATACCTATTGGGAGACAAGATCGAGCTGGGCGGCGAGGGAAGCGTCTCTGCCGGACCTGTCGGACGCACAGCGGCGGCATCAACCGACGTACGATTGGATGCCGAGATTTTGACCTACTCGCGGAGCCGTGGATTATTTGCCGGACTATCGTTAAAAGGCGTGTTCATATCGGCGGATGACAATATGAACCTGTCGATCTATAAGCGAACTGCGAAACAGTTTTTTGGTGATTCACCCGTAGCCTGGGCTGACGCACCGGCGTCATTGCAGATTTTCCCCAAAACGGTTTCTAACTATTCAAAATGATGACCGCCACCGTCTGTATTATTAGAACGCCGCCCACAAAGCGGCGTTTTTCTTTTGTAGAAACCGGTGCGCGGTGCTAATTTCACTAATATGTCGAATCGAATTATAGTCTTTAAAGAAATGCTCGCCGCCGATCCTGCGAACATAATGGTCATGTTTGGCCTCGCCAAGGAATATGAAAAACTGGGCCAAAACGACGACGTGATCGAGTTACTCGAGGATTACCTCGCCAAAGCCAACGACGAGGGCAATGCATACGGCGTCCTCGCCAATGCCTACGCTCTTTCCGGGAACCGCGAAAAAGCCATCGAAACATACAAAAAAGGCATCGACGTCGCATTGGGCCACGGCCACCCGTCAATGGCAAACGAATATCGAATGACGCTGGATCTGGATTTTGCGGATTAAACGATTAAGTTCCAGTTTTAGTGAAGTGCCTAATTATTCATATAACTTCGAAGCGGGATGCGCCATTTTGGATCCGAGAGAATGTCGCGGACGGATCTGATTGATTCTTGTTCCACCTGTTCCACGTGTTCCACTGTTCCGGAAAGGAACACTTCGTCTGGCACCCACACTAAATTGCCCGAATCCGTCGCTTTTGGTATCTTAAAAAGTTATCCGATTATAAATATATTGTAATAGATAGGATTTACCGTAAATGGCGACTACAGCAAAGAACATAGATACAAAAGCGGCGAAAGGTGCGGCGGTCGGTAAAAATGGTCAGTCGGTCATCGCCGAACGGGCCAAGACGACCGAGGCCGATGACTATATTGCTGATACCAAGACCCAAAAGACAGCCAAGGACGAGACGCCTTCGATCGTAAAATCCACAATTAAAGGCTCTAGCGATCATCAGGGTCTTGATAATAAGGCCCTTGTCGATCTTTATCGGACGATGTATACGTCGCGGCGGATTGACGACAAAGAGATACAGCTAAAGGGTCAGAACAAGATATTTTTTCAGATCTCGGGTGCGGGTCATGAGGGAATTCTCGCCGCCGCCGCATTGGCGATGAAGCCAGGTTACGATTGGTTTTTTCCATATTATCGAGATCGTGCCTTGATGCTCGGGCTTGGAATGACGCCGCAGGAAATGTTTTGGTCGGCGGTCGGAGCCGAGGTTGACCCAAATTCACATGGCCGACAGATGGCTTCGCACTGGGGGAGCGTGAAGTTGAATGTGCCTTCACAATCGTCCTGCACCGGTTCGCAGGCCTTGCACTCGGTCGGAGCGGCCGAGGCGGGTTACCGAGCGGGTCTTGTTAAGGGTTTGCAGGACAAGATCACAGGATTCAAAGGCGACGAGGTGGTCTATATGTCGGTCGGCGATGGCACGACCAGCGAGGGCGAATGGTGGGAAGCTCTGAACACCGCCGCGAATCTGAAATTGCCCGTAATCTTCCTCGTCGAGGATAACGGTTATGCCATCTCGACGCCGGTCGAGGTCGGCACGGCGGGCGGCGACATCTCAAAGCTGGTATCAGGGTTTCCCGATCTTTTTATTCAAAAAGTTGATGGCACTGACGTGCTTGAATCGTATAAAGTTTTCAAAAGTGCAGTCGAATATTGCCGGACGCGCAAAGGTCCGGCGTTTATTCACGCCAAGGTCATCCGACCGTATTCACACTCGCTCTCGGATGACGAAAAACTCTATCGCCCCGATGAAGAGCGTCAGGCCGACGCCGCTACCGACCCGATTAAGAAATACGCCGAGTTTTTGATGACCGAGGGGGTTGCCTCGTCCGAAGATTTGGAAAAGCTCCGCTTGGAAATCGATGCCGAGATCACACTTGCCGCCGATATCGCCATCGAAACGCCTCAGCCGGCACCTGAAACAGCGCTTCGCAACGTGTTTTCGCCGGACATTGATCCGACCGATCGACAGCTTTTCGACACCGAGGACGGAGCCGAATTGAGCGGCAATGCCGGTACGATGGTCGATCTTATTAATCGGGTAATGCACGAAGAGATGGAGCGCGACGAGCGCATCGTGGTTTTTGGCGAAGACGTGGCCGATTGCTCACGCGAGGAATATCTCGACGAGGTCAAGGGCAAGGGCGGCGTCTTTAAAGTGACGGCAAATCTACAGCGAAAATTTGGCTCGGCACGCGTTTTTAATTCACCGCTCGCCGAGGCAAATATCATCGGCCGTGCGGTTGGCATGGCTTTACGAAATCTGAAACCCGTCGTCGAGATTCAGTTTTTTGATTATATTTTCCCTGCGTTTCACCAGATTCGCAACGAGGTTGCGGTGACGCGTTGGCGCTCTGATGGCGACACAAAATGCCCGATGGTCATTCGCGTGCCGGTTGGCGGTTATCTCAAGGGCGGGGCCGTTTACCATTCGCAATCAGGCACGACTCTTTTTGCTCACACGCCGGGGTTGATGATCGTCTATCCGTCAACAGCACTCGACGCCAACGGGCTTTTGCGGACCGCAATTCGTTGCGACGACCCGGTGATGTTCCTAGAGCACAAGCATTTGTATCGACAGGTTTACAACAAATCACAGTATCCGTCGAGCGATTTTCTGATTCCATTTGGCAAGGCAAAAACCGTTAGGTCAGGCACAGACGTTTCGATAATTACATTTGGAGCTCTGGTCGAACGCTCAAATCAAGCGGCAAAGCGACTAGAGCAACAAGGCGTCTCGGTCGAGATCATCGACCTCCGCACGCTCGTGCCATACGATTGGGAAGCCATCGTGGAATCCGTGCATAAAACTTCGCGGGTAGTCGTCGCTCACGAAGACCCAATATCATACGGCTACGGGGCCGAGATCGCCGCCCGCATTTCCGACGAGCTTTTCGAATACCTCGACGCTCCCGTCCGCCGCGTAGGAGCCACCGACACATTCGTCGGCTACGCCCCCAATCTAGAAGATTTCATCCTGCCGCAGTCTGAGGATGTAGAAAAAGCAGTGCAGGAACTGATGAGATATTAAGAGGATTTGCCACAGAGTTCACGAGAACTCTGAGATAAAAGAAATTGCTTTGTTTCTCGGAGTTCTCTGTGCCCTCTGTGGCTAAATCACGCTTTCATCGCCTCAAAGATAAAGTTTTGCACCTCATCGCTGAAAGGCTTTTTCCACTCGGTTTGCCAGTTCTTTTCGTCGGCATACATTTTATTGAGTCCTGTTTGGATCTCTTTGTCGCCGCCGGTGAATTGCCCGACAAGCCCGCGCCAGCGGGCGGCAAGCGGCTGTGACCGCTCATCCGTTGGCTTTGCGCCGTCTGACATCGCGCTTTCGATATCCGCGACCAATTCGGCCCAGTCGCGCGTTACACGTTCCTGCAACTCTGGCGACCAGAGGTTTTTTCGCTCCTCGATCTTGGCCTGTGCCGTATCCGAATAATATTTCTTTGTCCATTCTGTATTCAGTTCCATATTTATCACCTCAATTATTTGATTTAGAGATTCCCAGTCGGTTGCTCCGCTTGCCTGAAAAGTCTTTTCCGCACGAGCGATCGCTTCGAGAGCGAGATTTAGCCTGTTTCGCTGAGCTTGAACGATCGAGCGTTGAAGCTGTAGCGTTTCGGCTAAGTCGAACTCTTTTTGACCAAGGATCTTTTTGATTTGAGCGAGTGAAAAACCGATGAATTTTAACGTCGTTATCTGCTGCAAACGTGCAAAATCGCGTTCGCTGTATAGCCGAAAGCGGTTATGGTCACGCCGAGTCGGCCTAAGCAGACCAAACCGGTCGTAGTAATGCAGCGTCCGAACAGTCACTTTCGACAGCTTTGCAAATTCACGAGTTTGCCACAGATTTTCGGTTAAATTCATCATAAAATTCACCACCCAAGAAAGAGGCTAAACTATGACGCTGCGTCATACGCAAGCACTTTTTTCACATTGTAAAAAAATATTTTATTGGCTGAGTTTATAAACGCCGATCGCCAGTCGCTCGGCAAATCCCTGATCAACGAGCCGGTGATTCGCCTTGCCAGATTCCCAACGGGGCAAGCCGAATTTACCTGACAATTCGCCAAGCAGGGTCATGCCGGTCGCTTGAAGATAAGCGCGGGCGAGTTCGAGAACCGCTTCGTCACGCGGCAATTTTAAGGCCATTTCCTCAGGAAATCTGGCCTCGGCGAGTGTCCAGATGTAGGTAAATTTCGGAACATAGACGACCTCTTGCGGCACGACTTTCATTCGTTTCTGGAGTTCGTCCATAGCTTTGGTGAGGTCTTTTTTGTCTTTAAATCCACACTCTTCGCGGAGATCGGCTGTCGCCATCTCCCATTCCTTTCGTAAAACCTTGAGCACAATTTGAGCATTTTTTGTGAGAATGCCAGATTCGCCCTTGCGTGTACAGCCCCAGATTGCGTTAAAAACCGGGATAATTCGCCTTGCGAGAAACCATGATTTACCCTTTATCAATTTGGCGTAATAAACTTTGCCGTGGGCAATTACTTCGTCCTTGAGCACCCACGCTCGGCTTGCTTCGTAGTCTTTTTGAACATTTCGAGGCAGGTGCGCGTCGCGTCGACCGCATACGGCCGTATAAACTGAAGGCAGGCCCGTACGGGCATCGGTCAGCCCGAGGCAGAAGCCGAGGTCCTCGACCAACGTCTCAACATCCTCGGCCGAGTCGACTTTTAACGACTCTTCACGCCGCCATTTGCGGTCGCGGTAAATTTCGATCTCCTCGGGAAGTTCACGCATAAAGATTAGGCCGCGGATTTTCGCAGATGAACGCGGATAAGAAATGATAGACAAAAAGAAAAAGACGAGCAATGTTTCCATTACTCGTCCAAGTATTTCAGGTTAAAGACACACTCCCTACCAGTCGTGTTTCTGGCTTTAGTGATCCCGCGGCTGATTTTGCCTTATTGGTGACGATGACTGAACCGAAATCGTCGAGCCCTGCATTAGCTGGACATCGCTTTTACCCGATATTGCCGTCGAACCGGCTCCAGCACCGCCGCCGATGATGGCCCCAATTGCCGCGCCCTTGCCGCCGCCGGCGATCAGGCCGATCAGCGCTCCCAAACCGGCCCCCACACCGCCGCGGGTCGCAGTTTGTCTGGTCTGACTGTCGCCTCGGATGGTGCTTTCGTTGTCTATTCTTACGATCTTGCCAGTAGTATCTGTCGCGCTTTGCAAGTTGCCTGCAAAATCGTATGTCTGCCCGTTGCTGAGAGTTATTTTCTCAAAATTGAACGTGATGCTTGACTGGCCGGTGATTTTGCCTGAGCGCTCGACATTGGAAATATAGCCCTCGACGACCGCTCCGCGAAACTCATCCGGCGACTGGACGGTCATGCGAAAATGGTCGTTGTTTTGTGAAACCTTTGTATTTATCTCGTTTTCGAGTTTGCCGGTGATGATGGTGCCGTTTGGCACCGTGTAGTTGCCCGGTTTTGTGGTGACCGACGGCGCACCATTTCGCGACCCGTTGTTTGGCTGTCCACCCGTCCTGCCTCTATTATAAACGCCGCCATTAGATCGGTTTCCGTTCTGGTCATTGTCGGAATATGTGCCGTTGGGGTCGGTATTGCCAGTATTTCGGCCAGGGTCGTTGGAACCCGTGTTTCGGACGGGGTCAGTGGATCCGGTGCCTTGTCCGGTGTCGATGCCAAGCCGCGCAACCGCGTCGGTTTTGTTATAAACGCTCTCGGCAAAAACTGTCTGGCTCGTATATTCGGTCGTGATCCGCCGCATCACCTTTAAAGTCTGGCCATTACTGACCGACGTAAATGTGATCGTATAGTCCGTATCGCCACCCAGGGAAGAAATGGTCAGGACATCTCCGTTTATCGTCGCGCGCAAGCGGATAGTCTTGCCGTTTCCAGATTGTTCAGTTTTTTCGCTGCCATCGGCGGCAAACGTCACCGGCGACGCATTCGAAGTAGCGAGGGTTACATGATTTCCGCGAATATCAATCGCGATCTCATTTGGAGCCGTCAGCTTGTCTTTGAGGTCTTCACGCTGGTCATTGGCCAGATTTGGATCCGAAACGACATCGTCGATCTTTTCGCTTCTGGCGGCATCGAGTTGGTAGGTGCCAGATAACCCTACGTTTATTGTATTTGACGGAGTTTGATCGGGATAATTTCTGATATTCTGCGTATCTCCGACGTTCCAATTTGTCGTTATTCCATAATTTGCCCCGAGCCGATCGAGCTGTTTTCTCACGTCCGTCCAGATGTCCTCGACACGTCGGTTTTGAGGCTCGGTCGCGAGGAATCCGTCGATGCGGCGTGCAGCGTCGATTATCTTACTGACGTCATTGCGGTTATCGCGTTTCTGTTCGAAGTTGGTCTCAAACCGCCGCACGCTGTCTCGCAATTCGCGGATCTCGTCCGAAACATTTGATACCTGGCCGTTATTTGCCGAGCTGCTCTGCATCTGATCGCGAATATTGAATTCAAAATCTTCGATTTTTGAGTTGAGGGTGCGAATTGTGTCACGGATCTCGCGATCGTTGCGTTTTTGAGCCTCAACCGACCCTGCAACTCCCAAAACCATCACCGTTAACATCGTAATAACCGCAAATGACGTACCAAATCGTTTCATAACTGTTCTTCCTTTTTTCGATAACCTTTAGGCGCAAACCTTTCTGCGCCATTTGAAGCATTTTCCGTGCCAATGGTTGTTTGCGAAGCGTATGCTTATGCCACGAGTATGCTAAAATCGCCTCAGAAAACACTTATAATATTATGTCAGGAAATACATATAAGGCCACAGTCCAATACGCGGGTGATGAAATTTTCATAGGCACGCCGCCGAGCGGACACTCACAAGTCATTGATGTAAAAGGGGATAGGCTTGCAGCACCGACGCCGGTCGAGATGCTGCTGGTCGCGGTTGCCGGCTGTACAGCCGCGGATGTGATCTCGATTTTGCTAAAAAAACGGCAGGATGTGACCGGCTACAATGTCGAGATCGAGGGGACACGCGCCGAGGACCATCCGCGCAAATTTACGTCGTTCCATATCCACCATATCGTGCACGGGCGCCACGTTTCGGAAAAGGCCGTCGCCGACGCTATAGAGTTGTCGGATACAAAATACTGCTCCGTCGCCGCCACCGTCCGGCCAACGGCCGAGATCACGACGAGTTATGAGATCTTGTCAGAACCACCTGCGGTAGCGGGTGGTTGAATCCCAGGTTGCAGAAGCCCACACGTAGTAAGGGCGCCGATTATCTATGAAAAAACTAATTCTTACGCTCGTCATCACGCTCACCTTTGTCTCTCTGGCTCGTCCGCAGATCCCAACCTCAACGCTCATTCAGATCACGAAAGCCGAAGACGCTCGCCGTTATGACGCCACGCTCGTAGCACTAATGAAGTCGCCAAATCCTTTGATCCGCGAGCGCGCCTCTCTCGCAGCGGGACGGATCGGCGACGAACGGGCGATCCCGGCTCTTGCCGCCCTTTTAGAAGATCGTAAAAATTCAGGTCGCGTATGGACGATGGCGGTATTTGCTCTCGGTGAGATAGAGTCGATCAAAGGCGCTGAACATGTAATAGACGTGATAAAGGCCGAGTCTGGCTATATTAATAGAAATCATGAACTTTTGTCGCGTGCATTCGAAGCCGCCGGAAAGATCGCTGCCGCAAATGCAAAAGACCCTAAGGCAAAAGAGATCGGAGAGGTGATCTTAAAAGGCCTGGAGTTGGAACAAGGCACAAAGACACAATATTCCGATGTGATCCGCAGCGCGCTTACGGCCGTTTTGCGTGCCCGGCCTGTAGGTGGTGAAAATGCTGTTCAACCCTTGCTTGCCTCAACCGATCCTTATATTATTGCTGACGCACTGAATACACTGACCCGTCTCAAGGCAAAAAATTCCCATCCCGAGGCCCGTGGGCTGTTAGCAACTCACGTTGATCCCATTGTCCGTGCAAATGCCGCCCGTGCCCTCGGCGCCGCCGAGGACAAAGAGGCTATAGACGTATTGCAGCGAGCCGCCGTCGGCGATGACGATCCTCGTGTGCGGGTATCGGCGATCCGGGCATTGGGGAACCTTAAGGATGCAAAGTCAGGCGTGTATCTAGTAGCTTATGGCGAGGCGTTGTTGTTAAAGGCAAAGCGGGAGCGCGCGCAGCGAGGTCGTCCTGTAAGCCTAAATGAGCTGCTTGAGATCGCGACCGCCTGTGGACGCCTACTTCCAAATTCGAACAACGAGAGGGTTATACGTTTTCTGGATGAAGTCGACAAAGCGGCGGGTTATAGATCGCCCGAGGTCAAGATAGCGCTCGCTCAGGTATCGCCAAAAGGACTGTTTGATAACTATGGCCAATTCAATCGCGATTACAAATTGACCAAATTTCCAATGGATTGGCGCATAATGAGCGCCTTAGTCCAGGGTTTTGGCGAATTGGCGAAATTGCCGGAAACGGACGCTAACAAGGCCTTACGCGAAAGAGCGATGGCCGAAACCGCCATCTGGATTGCGGCTTATTATCGTATCAATTCGCTTACTTGGGCCGAGGCTCAAAAGCCTGCGAACAAAGAGTTTATCATCAGTCAACACGGCATGATATTCCGCCCCGGCCACACCCGTTATCCAGATGTTTATCTCCCGCTGTCGGATATTTTGACGGCCTATGCGGCCTTTAAACCGGACGGGTTGAGCGAGATACTTCTAAATCATCTACAGCTAGACGACGTTATCATACGCGCGACAGCAGCAGGTTTGATCGCCGACCAACCAGCGTCTAAAGAGAACTTCGAGGCCCTAAAAAAGGCTTTCGTTCGCGCTCTGCTCAATGACAAAAATTATAACGACGCGCAGCTTGCCACGCTCGAAGCTCTCAACAAGCTCGACAAAAAGGAATCGGCAGGAATGCTTGTTGCGGCCCTTAATGCTCCGGACTATCTGGTCCGTAAGAAAGCTTTCGAGCTGCTTGCCGACAAGGATTTGCTAAAAGATCTTCCGGGCATGCAAACAAGTCTCGACCTTGCACGCACCGAGCATAGAGATCAGGTTTTGCCATACACGCGCACGGCCGGCACCAGACTCGGGCAGGTTTTAAATACCGATGCCGATTATCGCCGGGCATTGAGCCGCAAAAACGGCTCGGTCAAAGCCGTGCTGGCGACTGAAAAGGGCACATTCACGATCGTTTTTAACCCTGAGGAAGCTCCGCTGACGGTGGATAATTTTATCAAACTAGCCCGTTCGGGTTATTTTAACGGGCTTGAGGTGCATCGTGTCGTGCCTAATTTCGTAATGCAGGACGGCGATCCGCGAGGTGACGGCAACGGCGGTCCCAGCTGGTCGATACGTTGTGAGATCAATATGCTGCCATACGATCGCGGCGCCGTCGGCATGGCTCTGTCAGGCAAGGACACCGGCGGCTCGCAGTGGTTCGTGACGCATTCGCCGCAACCGCACCTCGACGGCGGCTACACGGTCTTCGGTCACGTGAACGAGACGGACATGAAAGTCATAGATAACATTGTAAGGGGCGACAAGATCATCTCGGTAAGGATCGTGGAAGGAATTGCGCCGCGAAAAGGCGCAAAAAGCTCAAAATAGTTATTCGATTTTTTGCGGCTTTTGTGCTTTTTTGCGGCCAATTTATATGGCAGATATTAATACACGCAAGCAGGTCGAGGTAGAGGAGAGCCTCGACAACCTCGCATTTTACCTCGACGGGTTGTTTCGTGTGCCGGGGACGGCGTGGCGGTTTGGGCTCGATCCGTTGATCGGGCTGATACCGAGCTTTGGCGACACACTTACATCGTTTGCGTCCTTTTACATATTGATCGCAGGTGTGCGTTACGGGGTGCCAAAAATTACGCTGCTGCGGATGGCTTTCAACATCGGCCTCGACTGGATCGTAGGATCAATCCCCGTCTTAGGCGATGCCTTCGATTTCATCTGGAAGTCCAATCAGCAAAACATGAACCTGATCCGCACCCGTGCCGCCGGCCACGGCAAAGGCACAACGAGCGATTATGTTTTTGTATTTGGCCTGATCCTGCTGTTGATCGGTATCCTGGTCGGCTCGATCGCGTTGAGTGTTTATGTGATCGGATACCTTATCTGGGGAATATCGACGGGGAATATCTAATGCAGAAGCACACGCGTAAGCAAGGGCTTAAACTCAATAATGAGTTCCGATTTAATTTTCGCCGTGCAGAACTTTTTTGAGCCACCATCGGGTTCCGACAAAGAGAAACCGGTAATCTTTCATAAACTCAGGCGGCTTGCCCTCGAAATAGTGGCCGATGAATTGCAGTACCCAGCCAACAACAAACAGGCCGAGGGCGATCCGCCATGCGCCCGCGACAAAAAACGAGACCGGTATCAGCAGCAGCGATAAAACGATCATCGGTATGCCAAACGTATGCATCAGCTTGTTGACCGGGTGCTGATGACTCTCAGAATATTCGTCAATCCAATCGTCCCAAGTTCTTCCGCCCATCATTGAGTTTTTCTCCTGTCAGCTTTTTGCGTTGATTTTACATCAATTTTATTTTCTGTGCAGTATTTTTACATGCAGATCGTCGCCGAGATCGCGCGTATCGACGATTTTAAAATCGTTTAGAAAGTCGGACGGCATAAATGTATCGGCGTCGTTTACATTTAACGGGACCTCGGTCACAAACCATTTTTCGATCATATCGGCAAATTCGATAAAGGTTTTTGCACCGCCGATAATAAAAACATCGCGGTTCAGATATTGCGCCAGATCGACGACCTCATCCAAGCTGCTGAGTTTCATTACGTCCGGCGGTGTTTCTACATTGCCTGTGCGGGTGAGGACGATATTCAAACGATTTGGCAGAGATTTTCCGATCGAGCGCCAAGTATTCGCTCCCATTACAATGGCGTGGCCGGTTGTCGTTTCTTTGAAAAACTTAAGATCGGCAGAATAGTGCCACGGCAGTTTACCGTCTTTGCCGATGGCGTGGTTTTTTGAAATTGCGACGATGCCGATAATCATAAGAAATTTTTAACGCGAAGACGCAAAGAACGCAAAGGGAGGAATAATCTACTCAGATATTTGTTTGCCTTTGTAAACAGCTATATTGGAGCCTTTTGCCAACAAGATCGAGTATGGCTTTACGTTCGTCAGAAACGCAAATTTGTCCCCGTAAGTTGCGCCAAAATCGACGTCGATCTCTTCATTCTTGACCGAAAAAAGTTCCCATTTCGGGTGCTCGACCTTGTATTCGTCCACCCGCGTGCAGCTGCGTTTGGTATAGCCCCAATAATGCTCGATGATAAATTCGCCATGTGAACCGACTTCGGGGACACCGACGCTTTCGTCGATCTCGACGCTCAGACGGTTTTGACGGCCGCCTTTTGACCAATCATACGAAATTTCAGACTCAGTTCTTGAGTGGCTCATCTGCCAACATTCATAAGGTTCGCCATAAAGGACGCGGGCGACGGTTGCGATGGCGAAACGCGGCACGATCTCCTTGACGAAACAGACCGCCCGGCGAATCTCTCCGCCTGTTTTCCGTTTGACATAAAAACGTAAATTTACCTCTTCAAAATTAATGTGAAACGGTATCGGCAAATCCAAAACCCGCGTCTCGAGAAACATAAACCCGACAAGGCTGACAAAGCATTTTCCATCCTGCAAATCGAGTTCGGTTCCCATGGGAACCCGCCCGGCGAGCAGCGACGGCTCAACCTCATAGTTAGCCATTATCAAATCTTGCCATTTTGCTGTTAGGAATTTTCTCATTACAAAATCAGGCGTTTATCACCGGATCGCTGGGTCACGCGTTCGCGGTCAAAGTATTCGAGCAGGGGGATCGCGTATTTTCGTGAAATGCCAGCCAACTCCTTGAATTGTGGAACATCGATCAGGCGGTCGCTTGTTTTAGCGGCAAATTGTCGAACCAGTTCGATAAGCCCATCGATAGCATTTTTTGTGAAATAAAATTCCTCGGTAACTTTAACAATTTCTCCCGAATCTATAAATAGTTGGAAAAACTTTCGCGCGTCTTGCCACTTAAATTGTGTTCCGTCGATCGCCTCGGCGAGAGCTTCTTCAAGCCTCGGCACTTCCAATCTGGCATTTTGATATTTTGCCAGGATTATTTCGCTAATGGCTGCCTCAACCGGAGAGAGTTTGGTTTTATGGGCGGGAAGCCGGATCGTTTCCTTGTCCACGACTATGCTGCCCGACGATTCCATCGATGCAATTACCGACTGAAATTGGCTGACGGACATACCTGCAAAGACTCGTTCGCGCAATGCCTCACGTGTTATACCTTTTGCCAGCGGTTCGCGTTTATGAAAGTCCGTAATTGCGGCTTCGGCCGTTTTTACAAGTGCTTCAAAGTGGTCAAAAGCGATGAAACGACCGGCAGCATCGATGATCCTGCCTGACGCAAGACCCACGTTGATCGCGGCCGTTAAGACTTCCTTCATGAGAGCGGTTCGAGCCTGAAGATCAGAAAAACTCAGACCCGAGACGCCCGCCCCGTCCAGAAGAAGCCCTATTTTTAGATCATTGTCCTCGGATGCGGTCAACAAATCGCTTAGATATTGATGGACAGAATCTAAATCTTTTTTACGGTGTTTTGGGGCAAATGCGTCGATAACCCTGCCCCCGGCAATCGTGGCCTGCGGCGAATAACTGCGCAGGATAAATTTCTCATCCAAAATGGCCACAACTGGCATCTCGAGTCGTATCTGAACAAGATCTCTTGCTCCGGCCGCGATTACGCCAAAGTCATTTAGAACATGGACCCTCGCCAACGCCTCGACCGTCCCGATGTGAACCCGAATACGCTGCCGTGAACGCAAAGGCCGCGCGACGTGCGGCAAAACCTCGATCTCTGCGTCAAAGATCTGCGTCGTCCGCAGCACGTCAGGCTCTCCCAGCAACATTCCGCGCGTGATCTTTGAGTGGTCGATGCCGCCTAGATTGACTGCGATACGCTGTCCAGCCTCCGCAGCTTTTACCGCCCTTCCATGCGTTTGCAGGCCACGAACGCGAACCTTTATTCCGTCGGGCAGCAGCTCCAATTCCGTGCCTTCGGTGATCTCACCCGACGCCAAAGTGCCGGTAACGACCGCGCCAAAACCTTTCATCGTAAAGCTGCGGTCAATCGGAAGACGCGCGATAAGTTGGTCATTGCGCGGCGGCAGATTCACTGCGATTTGGAAAAGCTCTTCTTTTAATGCCGCAATACCATCACCGGTTCGCGAACTGACGCAGACAACCGGAGCGTTTTCGAGAAATGAACCCGAGACGAGTTCTGCCGCATCTAGTTTTGAGAGTTCGAGATTTTCGGGATCGACCAAGTCTGTCTTTGTCAGAACCACGATACCGTCTTTTATGCCGAGCAGACAGCAGATGTCAAAATGCTCTTGGGTCTGCGGCATCACGCCTTCGTCGGCGGCGATGACCAGCATTACGAGGTCGATACCGATTGCACCGGCGAGCATGTTTTTTACGAATCGCTCATGTCCCGGCACATCGACAAAACTGATCCGCACATTTCCCAGATCAAGCTCGGCAAAACCCAGATCAATGGTAATGCCGCGCTGCTTTTCCTCGGGCAGGCGATCCGCGTCGATGCCGGTCAGCCCATGCACGAGCGCGGTCTTGCCGTGATCGATGTGACCCGCGGTGCCGACTATAATTTCCATAGCGTCACGACGAGATAAGTGAGGAGCGGCGGCGGGATCAGGACGACGAGTAAGACGAGGATCGAGGCCGCCAACGAGTAGAGCCAGGCAGATTTGCCCGACCCGATCTTGAAAACGAAAAGAAAAACGCGCTTCAAAAGGGTGAAGACGACCGGCACAGCAATGACCGAGACCGCCATAACCACCCAATATGCAGATTCCGGAGTATTACTGCCCTGACCTGCCGGCCCCATCACCATCACAAACATAATTAGAAAGGCGGCAAAAACTATGAATCCACCGATACAAAAGCCGAGCAGATCCGTGGTCAGGACAAATCCCGCGGCGCGGCCCGATGTGGTCCAGCCCTTGCGGGTGAGCCATCGCACCTCGGCAATTATCGATCCGACAAATAAAAGGATAAAAAGCAAAAATGCGATCCATTCAACAATTGTTCCAGCCATTTCAAATCTCCTTCAATCGATCTCCAACCGCTACGTTTCCTCTGCGTTGATTGCAGCCATTTTTTTGATCAGAAGCAATGTTGTCGTGGTTTAGATATTCCGTTGCGCCCACGATGATATCCATATTTTATTCGGGACTCAATAGATACGTCGAAAACTGCAGGCTGGTGATCGTAACCATGAAGAATGAAATTGAAGCGAGAATTGAATATGTCCACGGGCGCCGGATTCCGCCAGGCTCTAATAGTCTGATCAATAATCTCTTGACGAGAATTAATAAAATGACCGGAAACAAAAACGTCCCGATTATAACAAAAAAGATAAAAGTATCGATTTTAACGGGCGGCTCGTCGCTGAAACCTATGACCACCGATAAGCCCATGTAAATAAAGAACAAAAAAATACCGAGCACAACACTAAGAATATTTGGCACGAAAGCAAGTACAAGCGATTTTCCCACCGATACTCCTTTCTTTCGCTGGAACCAAACGAGCAAAAGGGCTTCGGCGATCGTGAACGCAAAAAGTCCGAAGAAAAAAACGAGACTCTCCAGCCATCCTCTCGTTGCATCGGACATAGTCGCTCCTGTTACCAATTCACCAATGACCCGTGATTTACGATCTGCGATTTACAATTCACAATTTACCTTTCACCAATAACGACCAGTTTACATTGCTTTTGCTAAAAGTGGGAATATTGGTGAAGCCGGCGGTGAAGACGGAGTTACGCTGTGCTGTTCTCGTATTGTTCGAGCTTGCGGTAAAGCGTTTTGCGGCCAATGTTCAATAGGCGGGCCGCACGCGATTTGTCGCCCTCGGTATAATCGAGCGTCGCCTCGATTACATGTTTTTCGATCTCGTCCATTGCCGATGGCAGCTCAATCTCGATACCGATTGCGCGACCTTCACCAGCCGCAATAACTCGCTCCTGTCTGGCATGTGCAAACGCATCTGACGCGCTCCGGCTGATCGCCTCGGGTAGGTCGTCAAGCTCAATCTGGCGGCCGGACGCAATGATTACTGCCCGCTCGATCGCATTCTCCAATTCTCGCACATTGCCAGGCCAATTATAGTTGATAAGTGCCCTTAACGTCTCTTTTGAAATGCCTGACACAAACCGGCCGGACTTCTCTTTATAGCGTTCGAGAAAGTGAAATACGAGCAGATGAATATCCTCGCGACGTTCGCGAAGCGGCGGCATCGTGAGCGGAAAGACCGAAAGCCGGTAAAACAGATCTTTTCTAAATCGCCCTTCCTCGACCGCCCTTGCCATATCGGAATTTGTTGCGGCAACGACGCGAACGTCGGTCTTTACCACTTGCTTGCCGCCGACACGTGTAAACTCGCCATCTTGCAGCACGCGGAGCAATTTAACCTGTGCCTGCAAAGACATCTCGCCTATCTCGTCAAGGAAAAGCGTTCCGCCATTCGCTTCTTCGAATCGCCCCTGGCGCTGCATTCGAGCGTCGGTAAATGCCCCTTTTTCATGGCCAAAGAGCTCGGACTCAAGCAGAGTTTCGGGTATCGCCCCACAATTTATCTTGATATATGGCCGGGTTTCACGGCCGGAATTGTAATGTATCAGATTGGCAATTAGCTCTTTTCCGGTGCCCGATTCGCCCTCGATCAAAACCGTCGAATTTGTTGTCGCCACGTTTAGCGCCATTTCGATCGCACGCCGGATCGGCGACGCCTGGCCGACGATCTCGCTGTGCCGCTCGTGAAGCTGGCTCCTTAGCCGCATCACCTCCGTCGAGAGTTGATCGCGCTCGAGCGCGGTGCCGATCTGATCGGCGATCCCCTCGACGAGGGCAATGTCGTGCTCCTCAAACGCGCTTTCTTTGCTCCACACAAAACCCAACAAACCAAACGCCTGTCCGGCAACATGAACCGGCGTAACCAGCGCCGTCTTGCCGCTAAGTTGTGTATTAAAAAACAGCCTGATCGCAAATGGCAACTGCGAATCGACCAGCCGCAGCGTTTTGCCATCGCGAAGCAGTTCACCGAGAGCGGCAAATGAATCGACGGGGAGCGATTTATTATATTGCTCGATCATTTTCAGGATACGCCCGAGCTTGATCCCTGCGGCGGATTTAAATGAGACAAGCGAGATGCTCTTTCCTGTCTGATCGAGGACACCAAGGGCACCGTAATCAGCCCCGACGAGGCCAATCGCACGCTCCAAAACGCCCTCAGACACCTCATTAAAATCCGAATGAGAGTTGAGAGTATTCGCGATCTCGAGCAGGGCGTTCGTTCGGCGGGTTTCCTGTTCCTGAGCGACGTAGAGACTGGTGTATTGATATCCGATAGCGAGATGGCGGGCTATCGATTCGAGAAACGCCACTTCTTCATCGAGCCAGACGCGCGGCTCATGCGTGTCGTGCAGACCCAAAAGACCGAGAACCTTGCCGCTAAGAATGATTGGAATTATGAGCAGAGAGCGGGTTTCGAGCGCCTTTGCAAAAAATTTCAGCGTTGCATCCTTGATCCCGGATACGTCGTTGATGCGGATCGGTTTTGTTATATCAAGCCTCTCGGACAACTTATGAGCGTCAAACGGGATCGTTGTGCCTTGGCTCTTAGGAACAGATTTGTCTTTTCGCCATTCGTGGCTAATGATTAGATCCTTGCCGTCGCTTAACTGCAAGAGGTCACACCTGTCGGCTTGCAGCATTCGCCCGACCTCAGAAACGACTACAGTCAAAAACCTTTCGAGATCGATATCGGTCGGTAGGTCTCGGGCGAGACGGTCGATGATTGCCTCGCGCGCGTCGTGCATGCTGTTTCTACGCTCAAGTGAAAGCGCGGGCGGGTGTTCTAAATCAGTCTTCATAAGTAATGCCGGACGTCGGGACAGGTCGGGCCCGTGAATCTAATTTGCGTCGCTCAGTGGATAATGTCAAGTTGACACACCTTGATTACAAGGTGTGTATTTTTGGCATCAAGTGTGTCGATAATTTAGTTGGGCCTGTTGCTAGTATGAGGCGGTTTGTTGTCTTTAACCGGTTTTAAATTGGCTGGGGGCGGTTTCGATCCCGTATTTGCGTTGCTGTTGGCCATATTTGCATTCGCATTGGCATTTGCTCTTGATGTTTGGTTGGTATTTTTTGGCGCGACGTAATCGAGTCGTTTTGCACCGGCCTCAGCATCGTCGAGCAAGTCGATGGCACGTGAATTTGTCTCGTCAAGTTCGACTGCTTTCTTAAGGGGAATGAGCGCTTCGTGATATTTGGCTAGACGGATAAGGATCGCACCTAGTTCAATCTGATACTCGACATCATCCGGCTTTAATTTAGCTGCCTGACGGATTGCCGTTTCGGCTTCATCGTCCTTATTCAGCTTGCTATAAGAACGCCCCATGTTATAGAACGCAACATCGTCGTTTGGGTTGGCAACTATCCATTTTTTATATGTTTCGACCGCCTTTTGAAAGGCTTTTTCCGACTTCAGGCCGTTCTTGTTATCCGCGGATGACGTGCCCGTATCCGTATCTGACTTGATCTGCTTTTCCAGCGTCAAATAGGCGATGCCTAGTTTGAAGTAGGCCTCGGCGAGGTCTGGGTTGAGCTTGACCGCCTGTCGAAATGCCGCGATCGCCATATCCGTTTGATCTTCGTCGAGCAGACGGTTGCCCTCGGCGAGAGCTTGATTTGCGTCCGTTATGTCGGCAAACGGCGACTCGGCAGCAACATTCGCATTACTGTCGTCAGCCGTATTTGCTGCCTTTTTCGAACAGCCAAAACCGGCGATCAAGACCGCTACAATACAGAGGTAAAGAGCAACGTGCTTCATAAATTTAACCCGGCGGAAAAACAAATGGCCGCCCGGCGAGCAGATGCAGATGCAGGTGAAAGACCGTCTGGCCGCCGTCAGCGTTGGTATTAATCACCACGCGGTAGCCGTCGTCAGCAAATCCCCGGTCGCGGGCAATCTTAGCGGCAGTGAGCAGCAAATGTCCGAGGATTTCTTTCTCTCCTTCGCCAGCTTTGTCGAGCGAGTCAACATGCTCGCGCGGAATTATCAAAATATGCGTCGGAGCCTGCGGGGTGAGGTCGTTAAACGCTACGCAAACGCTGTCCTCAAACACGCGCTCAGACGGTATGCGACCGTCAGCGATCTTGCAAAAAATGCAGTGCTCTACATCCATATCCTATCGGTTTTATTAAACCACAATCATCACAGATCTGGCGAAAAACGTTCTTAACGCAGAGATCAAAGAGCATGCAGAGAAAGAAAATTAACAGGATATACAGGATAGACAAGATGGGTTGAATTATAATACCGATATTTCTTTATCTTAAATCCTGTTTTATCCTGTCATCCTGTTTCAATTATCTCTGCATACTCTGCGGTCTCTGCGGTAAAAATTCTTATATTGGTTACGCGGAGGATTCGTCGGCTGTGGCGGAGAGCCCCTCGCTGACTCGCTCGATATCGGCGCCAAGCGAACGGAGTTTTCTGACGATCGTTTCGTAGCCGCGATCGATGTGATAAACGCGGTCGATGGTCGTTTCACCCTGTGCGCACAGAGCGGCCAGAACCAGCGACGCCGACGCCCGCAAGTCTGATGCGATTATCCGTGCACCCATCAACTGCGTTTTGCCGCGAACGACCGCCGTATTGCCATTGATATGAATATCGGCGCCAATGCGGATGAGCTCGGAGGCATGCATAAAGCGGTTTTCGAAAATAGTCTCGGTAACCGTCGAAGTTCCCTCGGACTGTGTCATCAGGGCCATATACTGCGCCTGCATATCGGTCGGAAAATCAGGGTGCGGCTCGGTCGTCACGTCCTTTGCCTTGAGACCGGATGCACAGCA
>JBBRQM010000032.1:0-36171 GCA_038226395.1 Pyrinomonadales bacterium
GCCGATCTGGTTCTCGCCGATCAAGTCTTTTGCGGTGATGACTCTGAAAACGCCTTCCGACTTTTCCGCTTCCGTCGTATTTAGCGATCTGAGCTTTCCATGAGCGACCGGCGAATCAAAAACACACGCAAACAGCGTCCCCTGGACAAGCTGAATGTCGTCCAGATAAATGGACTCGCCGCGAACGTGAGATTTAGAATCGATGTTTTTCATTAAGGTATATTCACCACAGAGGCACGGAGTTCACGGAGTTATTTTAGTTCTTCTTCTCGGTGCTCTCTATGTCTCTGTGGTGAATTATTTATTGAATAACTCCACAAAATGAGCAGTGAAAAGCTGCCGCAAAAGTAGCCGTTTGTAGCTTTCCGTCCCGCGAACGTCAGAGATCGGCGAGATCTCGGATTGCATTATTTCGTTCGCCTGCGCGACCGTTTCGGGGTTCGCCTCTTTGCCGTTTAGGAACGCCGAGGTTTCTTTTAGGTAAAGTGGTATCGGCGCGACGCCGCCGGCGGAGACGTGGGCTTCGATAATCGTGTCAGTAGCCCGCATGTCAGTATGGGCTCCTGATGGCTGAGATGAGCCCTTACTTACGTGCGGGCTACTGACTCTAAGCGAAATTGCCGTGTTGGCGGTCGAAATGTCGAGATACGTGCGTTTAGAGACTTTTTCAAAATTAAAGCGAAAATCGCTGGTTGGTTTACGGAAACGGATCGTGGTTATGTATTCGTCCGTTGATTTTGCTAACTGTTTGTAGCTGAGGTAAAGATCACAAAGGTTACTTGTCCGGGTTGATCCCCCACTTACGTGCGGGCTACTGACACGCTCTGCCGATCTAAGCTCTATCTCTGCATCCAAAGCGAGGAACCAGACAGTCATGTCGCCGATGGGTGATGCGTTGACGAAATTGCCGGCGAGTGTTGCCATGTTGCGGATCGGGGTTGATGAGACGAGTTTTAGGTGTTTGTACAGTTGTGGAAAGATCGACTGCATAACGGGCGAGACAAGCAAATCGGTGACCGTCGCGGAGGCTCCGATCTCGATATACTCGCCGGTGTCGCGGATGCCGCGAAGATTTTTGTCGTAGAAAAGATGAGCAACAGGTTCATCCACGATCTGATCGGGACGTTGAACATACACATCGGTACCACCACTGACAAACGAGATTGGCGCACTCCCTACCGGGCGTGTTTCCGCCTTTTGTGCCGCAATGTCCTTGAGCCGTTGGGGAATGGCATTAAAATACTCAGGTACAAACTGCCTACCGTCTTCGGTCAACTGCCTACAAACACTTTTCGCCGCTCGCTCGATTGACTTATAACCCGTGCACCTGCAAATATTTCCATCGACGGCCGAAACGGCCATTTCGTGTGTCTTCGCGGTCTCGTCAATGCAAAATCCGGTGAGCGACATGACGAAACCGACCGTGCAAAATCCGCATTGCGTGCCGCTTTCGTCGATCATCGCCTGCTGAACGTGCGTCAGGCCGCGGTCTGCCGGGTTGATGCCCTCGACGGTGACGATATGTTTGCCCGAGGCGTTGGCGAGTGGCATCAGGCAAGAGGTCATCGTGCGGTATTTGACCTCGTCGCCAACCAGTTCACCGACCAGGATCGTGCATGCGCCGCAGTCTCCCTCGCGGCAGCCGATCTTGGTGCCCTTTAAGTTTTTATGATAGCGGACATAATCAAGCACGGTCGAGCCAGGCGGCTGATCCGTCGAAATATCGTTGTTATTGAGAATAAAATTAATCAAAGCCGGAATTGATACTAGCTAAGTAGCTGGCAGCTAGAACTATATAAATCCAAATCAATATTCGACCTTATCGGGTTTAACAGCCCAATGTTGGAACAGTTCGAGAGCCTCGTCGCGCATCAGGTTTACCAGAATCATCTCGCGCTCATCGTTGTTTTTTTCGAGTTCATGATAAATAAAATCATCGTCAAAGCCAACGGCGGCGGCGTCGTCGCGGGTGCAGGCGAAAAAGACCTTTTCGGGTCGTGCCCAATAGATCGCGCCCAGGCACATCGGGCACGGCTCACATGTCGTGTAGATCGTGCAGCCGTCAAGCTGAAATGCGTTCAACGTCTTACATGCATCTCGAATGGCGGTGATCTCGGCGTGGGCGGTCGGATCGTTGGTCGAGGTGACACAATTATTGCCCTCACCGACAATTTCACCGTTTTTGACCACGACACAGCCAAATGGTCCGCCAATATGTTTCTCGACGCCAATTTTCGCAAGCTCAATCGCCCGCGTCATGAATTTTTTATCCGTGTCGGTCATTGATTCTTTGGCGCGGTTAACTTGATCTCATAAAGCTTTTTCCAATCCTTTCCGGTGACAAAAATACGGTCTTTTTCTGCGTCATAGGCGATACCGTTGAGGGTGTTCTCCGCTTTTGAATCGTTGTGAACGGTTGTTTTTTCTGGCTTTGGCTGATCGTCGGGGGAAATACCGGCGAGATCAATCCATCCCAGCAATTTCCCCGAATTTGGATCGATGCGTGCGATATAGTTCGGCTTGCCCAAAATATCCGTCTGTTCCGAATGCCAGACGTTGGCCCACAATTCTCCCTTTATCATTTCAAGCTCGTTGATCTGCATCAGCGGCTTGCCGTCCTCGCGAAAGACCGGGATCGTCTTCACCGTCTGAAAGGTTTCCGGAGCCATCACCTTGATGATGTGCGTGCTCTGGGTCAGATAAAGATTTGTGCCGTCCGTAGTCATTCCCCAGCCTTCACCCTGATACTGAAACTCCTTGATTAGCTTGAAATCTTTTGCATCGAAAACGCGCCCAAGTCCCCCCCTCCATGTCAATTGATATATCTTGTCGCCGATCATCGCGATTCCTTCGCCAAAATCATCTCGCGGCATGTCCCATTTTTGAACGACTTTTCCGGTCTCAAGCTCGACCTTGCGCAATTGTGACTGGCCCTCCTGACCAGTGCTCTCATAAAGAAATCCGTCATGATAAAACAGCCCTTCGGTAAACGCTTTTGGGTCGTGCGGATAGGTTTTAACAACCTCGTAGCCGTAAACCGGCAATGGTCCCGCTTTGGCCGGAGTGGCATTTGAGTTGTTTACGTTTGGTTTTGCGTTATTCGCCGTCCCGCTGCATGCGAGCGAGAGAGCGATTGAAACGAAAAATAGTAATGGTCGCATAAAATTAAAATCCATTTGTATAGACGGTTTATTTTTTTAACGCCGCGTCGATCAGTTTCTTAAAATTTTCAGCCGAAAAATGCCGCACATATATGCCGTTTACAAATATCGAAGGCGTACCGGTAATGCCGTAGTTCTTGCCTTCAGCCAGGTCCCGGCGGACTACGGCGGCTGTTTTTTCGGAGTTAAAGTCTATCGCAAATTGAGCGGCATTCAAACCCAGATCGGCGGCATATTTCTTAAGCGAAGCGTAGTCGAGAGCGGTTTGATTTTTATATAAAACTTCGGTGTATTCAAAAAATTTGCCCTGCGCATTGGCGGCTCCAGCGGCGAGGGCAGCGCGATAAGCGTTTTCGTGCAGCGACTCAAGCGGAAAGTTGCGAACGACGAAATGCACCTTGTCGCCATATCCGGCAAGCACATCCTTGAGGATCGGGTGCGTCGCCGAGCAAGCCGAGCATTGAAAATCACTAAACATCACGACCGTCACCGGCGCAATAGTGGGACCGCGCGATGGGCCATCGCCGACCGAGATATTCTGGATAGGCGGCGGCGGATCCTTGAGCAGGATCTTAACGGCGTATTTTGTAAAAAGCCGTATCCGAAATGCGAACTCCAGCCCTTCGCTCTCTGCCTCGGTATAATCCTTCATCTTGCCGGTGATCTCGCGGGCGATCAGGTCGCCGGGCTCGATCTTTTGCGCTTTTGCTTCGTCGATGAGCAAGGTGTCCGAGGTCTTTTTTTCGAGTTCTGCCCTGAGATCGTCATAAAAGGTCGCCACCGTGTCGTAAAGCGTAAGTCTGTTGACGTCCTCAAATTCCTTCGCCGAAAACGTGCGCCCGGTCATTGAAAACACTATATCGGCGGGTTTGAGATCGATGGCATTTACATCCTTGCCGTAAACGACCTTGTATTTAGCGGCGAGAGTGTCGACATAGGTCTTCATCACCTTTTCCTCAGGGTCGCGGCGCAAGAATTCGACGATCTGCTTTCGCACCTCGGTCAGCGGCCTTCCAGCGATAGCCGCCTGATTTGCATCATAAACGGCCTGTATCTCGGCGGCTGTCGGGTCCTTGATATTGACAGTCGCGATCTTTATAAGGGCGGGGACAGTGGTATTTCGTCCCTTTGCCTCGGTTTCGAGCAGGATGTTGCCGAGGGTCTGTGATAATAATTGTTTTCGCACTTCGACGATCAAAGCCGGGAGTTTGACACGGGCGTTCTGTGCCTCTGGCGACAGATCGCTTGCCTTAAATGTATGTCCCGTAGCGGTCGCTAGCAAGTCATCCGGCTTTTGTGCAAACGCAGTTATGTCGAGCAGCAGACAGAGAATTGAGAATATGATCTTCATTTGTAAAATAACGGCTCAAAATGCAAGCTAAATCTTATCAGATTTTCCGAAACTCTGACGCACGACAGCGACGGATGGTTGTTTCCCCAGATCTGATCGTGACAAGCATATGAAGCTAAAACGCGAGTTTTATATACGCAAAAATACCGTCGAGATCGCCCGGGACCTGCTCGGTAAGCGGATCGTCGTTCCGGACGAACGGGGACGACGCGTTTCGGGAATGATCGTTGAGACGGAGGCTTATCTCGGCGAAACAGACCGCGCGGCCCACAGCTTTGGCGGACGGCGGACACCGCGAAACGAGGTGACATACGGCGCCGGCGGCCACGTCTACGTTTTCTTTATTTACGGTATTTATTACCAGCTAAACGTCGTCACCGGCCCTCTCGATCATCCGCATGTCGTCCTGATCCGGGCGGTCGAGCCAGTCGAGGGTATCGAGATAATGCGTGAGCGTCGCGGCAAGAAGAAGTCAGAACCGGGAGCGATAGCGACTGGGTTCTTGGCTGACAAAAATCTAACTTCCGGCCCCGGTAAATTATGTATCGCTTTGTCCATCGACCGCAGCCTGAATGGAGAAAACCTGCGTGGAAAGCGAATCTGGCTCGAAGATCATCGCTCATTCACTAACGACGAGATTGCTGTCGGAACCCGCATCGGAATCGACTACGCTGGAGATGACGTGGAAAAGCCGTGGAGGTTTTGGGTTATTGGAAATCAGTTCGTGAGCAAAAAATGAATCTTATTTTTTTTAATTTTATCTCTGCGTTCTCAGCGGTCTCTGCGTTAAATTGGGTTTTTAACGCAGAGATCGCAAAGAACGCAGAGGTAGTTCATACACTCTCAATCTTCATTTTCATCCCGTATTTTGGGCGCATTGTGATGAGTGGGTCGGTAGCGATCCGCTGGCCGGGATCGAGTCTTAATTTCCATTTTCGAGCGAGTATAGCGATTAGTATGACGCCCTCGGCCCACGAAAAACTCTCGCCGATACAACGGCGTGTCCCGCTGCCAAACGGGAAGTAAATATACCGCTGGTTTGCCTCTTTTATGCTCATTTTCTCCCATCTTTCCGGGACAAAATCGTTTGGATCGCCCCAAAAGCGGGCATCGCGGTGCATCACGTATTGGCTCACCATAACAATCGATCCTTCAGGAACCGTGTAGCCGCCAAATTCGTGGGCCTCGGCAGTGTGTCGACCGATCGACCATACCGGCGGGTATAGACGCATTGATTCGGCAAAGACGGCCTCGGTGTATTTGAGATTTGACACGTCGTCGAGCGACGGCAGCCTGTCACCCAAAACGGACTGCAATTCGGCGTGCAGCTTTGCTTCTTTTTCGGGATTTTGCGACAACAGATACCACATCCAGGTCATCGCGTTTGCGGTGGTTTCGTGACCGGCGAGAAAGAGCGTCAGAGCTTCGTCCCGCACCTGTTCGTCGGTCATCCCAGTGCCATCGTCCTCATCCTGCGCCAATAATAGCATCGAGAGCAGATCGCCGGTATCTTTACCAGCCAGGCGGTGCTCGTTGATGATTGCGTAAACGATCCGATCGAGCGAGGCTATCGCTTTTGTGAATTCAGATGTTTTTTCCTCAGGTAGTTCATCAAGCAGGTCGGAGAAAGGCGCCTCCATATAATTAAATACCTTTATAGCGGTCGTCAATGCCTCAAAAAACTCATCGGCCTCGCCATGCATCTCGACGCCAAACAGGGCCTTGCCGACGACCTGTAGGGTGAGACGCATCATCTCGCGATCGATGTCCATGGTCTCGCCGTCCTGCCATTCGCGGGCCATCTGATCGCCATATTCGACCATCGAGCGGACATATCCGGCTATCCGTTCGCGGTGAAAGGCCGGTTGGATCATCCGACGTTGACGGAGGTGAAACTCGCGTTCGCTCGTTACCAGACCGTTGCCAAGTATCAATCTCGCGCGTATAAATGCCCGCCCCTTTGTAAATTTTTGGACGTTACCGACAAATATCTCGCGGATGTGATCGGGGTGATTCAAAAAATAGATCGGCTGGCTGCCGATCTCGAGATAACTAACGTCGCCAAGCTCGGCATTCTTGATAAGAAAACCCGTCCGGTCATGCCAAAACGCCCGCAGATGCCCCCCATAAATACTAAGCGGCTGTGAAGGTGGTTTTTGTAAAAGCTGTTTGGTTATTTTGTTGTCCGGCATTTAGAACTCTCTCTCGAAAACTGTTATTTTAATAGTTTATGTCAGAAGCAAGAGCGAAGAAAGTCAAACCGGACATTCGCGCGATCACGCGGCTTGTGCCGCCGAGCGGAAATCTGGTTCAGGGACAATCGGAACTGCCGATCGATCCGCAATTGGCACGCGAGGCCGCCGCTATCATTGCCGCCAGCCAAAATCATTATGGCGGCAGCGAGGGCGACGAAAACCTGCGAAAGGCCGTCGCCGAAAAGATAGCCAAATACAACGGCATCAATGTCGATGTGGACGCCCGCCCCTTTGAGGTGATGATAACCAACGGCGGCACCGGAGCCTTGATCGGCATCGCTCAGAGTTATTTGCGGGGCAAATCGGCGCTCGTTTTTGAGCCGTACTATTCGTATCATCGCCGGATCCTCGAGGAATTTGGCAGCAAGACCGAGACGTTCGAACTCGACGCGAACCTTGCTTTTGAAAAGGACGCTTTGCTGGCCCGCTGTAAGGAATTAAAAGACCGGCACGAATTTCCGCTCTCGGCGATCATCGTCTGTAGTCCAGCAAATCCGAGCGGCAAGGTGCTGTCGCAGACTGAGCTTGAAGCCATCGCCGATGTTGCAAAAGAACTCGACCTGATGGTCGTCTCGGATGAGGTTTACGAACATTACGTCACCGGCGAAAACCCGCATATTCCCATCGCCACGCTGCCAGGAATGTGGGAGCGGACGATCACTGTCAACTCGTTCTCAAAATCATGGAATATCTCCGGCTGGCGTCTCGGCTACGCCTTCGGCAAGGGCGAGCTTATCGCTCCGCTCAATAATGCCGCCAACGTTATCTACGTCTGTCCGGCGACGCCACTACAAGCGGCTCTGTCCCGCGTTTTGATGGCGGATGAAACTTATTACCCGCGGCTCCGGGACAAGTTTGACAGCAAACGAGGGTTTACCTCTGAAATACTTACAAATCTTGGTTTTAAGATCTACGATTCCGGCTCGGCATTCTATCTCTGGGCCCGCATCCCCGATCAATTTAACGACGCCATCGCCTTTAACGAAATGCTTATGCGAGACGCCGGCGTAGGCATGACCCCCGGCTCCGCCTTCGCCGACAGTGACGACTGGGACGCCTATGTGCGCATCTGCATCGCCCGCGAAGACATCGTTCTCCATGGAGCGATGAAGAAACTGCAAAATGTTCTTTCGTAATTAGTAATTATTTCGCAGCGACTTCGCCGGAAAAACAGGTTCCGCCGATCGTCACCATCCTTTCTTTTTTTAGATAGCCGTAATCTTCGCTGTTCCAGAGGGTGAGGGAGTTTGTCGTTGCTTCGGCGGTTGATTTTGACAGGGCGGGGAATGCTTTAATCCACTTAGGGCAGGCTTGTTTTTTGACAATGTCGTGGACGGACAGATAGAGCGTGAAGACGTAAACCGACGGATTCAGCGCTTCGTTGAGATGTTCGGTGAGAAACGGTCGGATTAGGGCGTGCCGCAGATCGGCGCGGTCGTTAAATGCCCAGACGCCGTCTTTTTGAATCAAAATTGCTGGGCGCGTGACGTCACCGACCCTAATTGGCTCGGTCAACCCCTGATAAAATCTCATCCCGGCGTAATTTGCGTATAGATCGGCGTTGGAATAAACGCCCGAGACCATCCAGCCAAAATATGTCCGCTCGGTCATTTGGCCCCACGCGACGGCCTTTTTGGCTGCCGCGTCCGGCGACAATCCCTGAGCGGATGCGTTTTTTTGTATCTTGTAATAGTCGTAGCCCTGCTGAAACATATGCTCCAGTTTGTCAGTGCCAAATTCCGCGCCGTAAAGATGCACCGTCGGGCTGATGGTGAAAAAATAGTTGATCGGGCGAAAGACATAGATCGATTCGAGATAGGTCGTTTTGTATGCGGCGGGCTGCTGACGAAATTTGTGTTTACTCAGCCATCCGCCGATCTTTGTAGTGAGAAGTGTGCCGTAGCCGAGTTGCTTGTAGGTCTCGTAGGCGACCGCGTCGTTGGACCGCAGATAGGTAAGTTTTCTGCTTTCATTTCCAACGGAATCGCATTTCGAATGTATCGGCGAATCGATATCGATACAAGTCTTACTGCGCACAATGTCGGCGTTGACTTTTGTAATGGCAATCCGAATTGCGTGTTCGACATGCTCCGAGACCTCATCGCCGATGTCAGCGAGCGGCACCGGCGGCAGATCGTATTGATCGGTCTCCATCGCGACGCCGGTCAGACCGCCCGACATTAGGACAAGGATCAATAATAAGGATATGCAAGCTGAGACCTTCATATTCGTTCAGTTCGGTGGAAATGAAAAGTACACTTAACTCAAAACCCGCGGCTACATTAAACTAAGATGTTTTTAGTCGACGTAAAGTGGTATGCGGGACTTATGAAAAAAACCAAAGGACATTTCAAAACTTTTGTTACATTTATCCTATGAGAAAACTCAAATATTTACAGCTACTGATCGTAATTGTTGCTTGTCAGTTGTCTTACATTTCGGCCCAAACGAAGCCGACCGACACGGTTAGGGGCATAGATGCGTATTGCAAAACCATTGACGGCATTACGGAGAAAAGTAAGGAGCCGCAGATGGTCTTTGCCGATACGAGCGATTATGAGGCCGCTAATGCGAAACCGAAATGGCAGAAATTCGAATCCTCAAACGCGCTCGAAAAATTTCGGGAAAAGACCGAGACTTACAGCATTGCGTATAACTGGCTAAAGGGCGTCAAGATAGTAGCTTCAAACTTTACCAATTTCAGCCCGTCGGGCGACTGGACGATGTATGTTTATCATTACTTTCGTGATGACGGCACATTGGCGCGCGTAACATCCGAGTTGCGCACCTTCGAGGGAGATTATATTGTGATCCAGACGCGGTATTTCACCAGCAGCGGCAGGCAGTTGCGCAAGACGGTAAAGTATCTCGACCTGACGACCCACAAACCGAAAAAAGCTACGTCGATGTTTAACTCAAGCTTTACTTCGGCTGATTATTTTAAGACAACAAAGAAAGTGCCTTTTGCCCATTTAATAGCAAAATAGCCGCAAGCTTGGTAAACCTGCGGCTCGATATTTTTAGCTGTTGGCAGAGATCGATATCTTATTTCTTGAATTTGAAGACGATCCTTTTCACGCCGCCTGAGGTCGAGGAACTCTGCCCGAGATATTTCCACTTGGTTTTATAGCCGATGATGTAGGTCACATATCCCTCGAATTGCTCGGTGTTTGCGATCCCCATGACCGTCGAGGTCGCTGCATGGAAATTCTGAACGATCTCGCAAGTCCAATTCACGCCAGTAAACCGCACCTCTTTGAAATAATTGCCTCTGATGTGGACGGGGTCGCCGTTGTAATTCTCAAACGGCCGGTGGGCAGTAGTTACCTTAAAATCAGGACCCGGCGTAAAGACCTCAAACGTGATGGTCTCAAAATTCCCTGAGCGTGCCTTTATGACACGAAGGATCGAGCCTTCCTCAGTACATTTCTGCTGCTGAGCAAATGTAAATGCAGATAACGCAAACATCGAGGCAAACGCGGCCATCAGTACAAGCAAATTGTTTTTCATGCAAATAATCTCCTGTTCGATGCGATATTGATTTTCCGTAAATCGTATTCGACAATGAATATGCCATTTTCACTATATTTTATCAATTATGCATTATCACCTGATTGGAATATGCGGTACGGCTATGGCCTCTCTGGCCGGAATGCTTCAGGCTAGCGGGCATAAAGTGACCGGGTCTGACCAGAATGTTTATCCCCCGATGTCCACGCAGCTTGAGGCCCTTGGCATCGAAATCCTCAATGGCTATAAGGCCGGGAACGCAGACATTGGGTCGGATGTGACGGTCGTCGGCAACGCCATTTCGCGCGGCAACCCCGAGCTTGAAGAGGTGCTCAACCGCAAGTTGCTCTATCGCTCTCAGGCCGAGATCGTCAAGGAAGAGTTTATCCGCGGGCGGCGTTCGCTTGTCGTCGCCGGGACGCATGGCAAAACGACGACGACGAGCATAGCGGCCTGGGTCTGCGAAGTCGGCGGCCTAGATCCGTCATTTCTTGTTGGCGGGATCGTGCAAAATTTTAGGGCTAGTTTTCGCGTGACTGGTGGCGAGCATTTTGTAATCGAGGGCGACGAATACGACACCGCGTATTTCGATAAAAAGCCCAAATTTATGCATTACCAGCCCGAGATTGCGATAGTGGGTAATATCGAGTTTGACCACGCCGATATTTACGATGACATCGATGATATTAAGTGGGAATTTTCGCGGCTGATGAATCTTGTCCCCGCCAATGGCCGGTTGATCGCCGGCGTGGATTCACCGGTCGTTTGCGAAGTTCTCGACGAGATGAAGGGCAAACTATTTACAAACGTCGAGACGTTCGGGTTGTCGGACGATGCAAAATGGCAGGCTCGTGACATTGATTTTACAGGCAATACGACTAAGTTTTTAGTTTTGCGCGAACGGCAGGGCTGGGGCGAGTTTGAGACGCATCTGATCGGTGAGTTTAACGTCCGCAACAGTCTCTCTGTCATCATAGCGGCGGATGCGTGGGGCATTTCAAAGGAGAAAATTCAGGAAGCGTTTCGCACCTTTAAATCTGTCAAGCGGCGGGTCGAGGTTCGCGGCGTCGAGCGGGGCGTGACCGTGATCGACGATTTTGCCCATCATCCGACCGCTGTCGAGGAAACGCTCAAAGCTCTAAGGCAAAAATACGCCGGTAGATTGATCGCCGTCTTCGAACCGCGAACATGGTCATCGCGGCTTGCAATCTTTCAGGAACCGTACGCCAAAGCATTTTCATACGCCGATTACGTCATCATCGCAGGTGTTTACAACACCTCAAAAGCGAGCGAACTTGGTAAAGTTTTGGATGTCAATGAGCTTGTTGCCAACGTCGCCGGACAAGGAAAACCTGCGATGAGTTTCGCGGATGCCGACGCGATTGTCGAGCATCTGACGCCTGAAATGCGTGACGGCGATGTCGTCGCCATAATGTCCAACGGCGGCTTTGGCGGGATCCACGAGAAAATCTTAAATAAACTTAAGCAAGGTTAGCCACACAGATCACGGAGAACCCTGAGAAAGAAATTACAGACTTCTGGGTTCTCTGTGATCTCTGTGGCTATTTCTTCTTTCCTATTCAACCTTTCCATTAAATTTGGCAAGCTGGAGGACAATGTCGTCGATGAGAGCGGTTCTCGTGTGCGTGTCGGCGACGTCGTTGACTATGATTGAGATGACGAGTTGTTCGCCACCCGCGGTTGTCATATAGCCTGAAAGCGCTGAGACCTGATCTATCGTGCCGGTTTTGCCGCGAAAATTACCCGCGGCGGCTGTTCCTTTAAATCTATTTCGCAATGTGCCGTCAATGCCGCCGATCGATAAGCTGTCACGCCACGCTTGTGAGTATTTGCTCTGTTTGGCCATATAGGTGTAGAGCGTGACGACCGCCGATGGCGTAATCAGGTCGTGCCGCGAGAGGCCGCTGCCGTCGTATTGCAGTATGCCGTCATCAGCGGCTCCGATCTGCTTCAAGAAATTCTTGACCACACCCAGCCCGAGCTGTGAGCTTTCGCCGCTGCCGCCTTGCTTGCGTCCGATTTGCTCGCCGAGCGTCCACAGTATCGTCTCGGTGTACATATTCTGGCTCGGCTTCATCGTTTTTTGGGCAATTACGCTGAACGGCGGCGATTCGAGCTTTGCGATCTCGATCTGCGCGGCATCACTCTTTAGATTAGCCGGCAATGTCTGTGAACTACCCGTCACAATTACGCCCTTTAATTCAAGCCGCTGTTTTAAGAGCGTCATAAAGAGATCGGCAGGATGCGTGAATGCGATGGATTCGTTAAAGGCCTTTTCGCCCGTGGACATCGAGCCGGTAATTTCCAGCACGTTACGGTCGAGCTGTTTGGCGACCCGCAGATCATGTTTTGCGGTTGCGTTGGTCGTGCAAAGGTTAACCACTCGCATCAAAGCATTGACCGGCGAGATCGTGACAACGCACGAGCCGCCGACGTTGCCAGGTGTTACGGCAAGATCGACCGCGTTGTCGTTGAGCGGCAAAGCCGATATTTCAGCTCCGTAATAGGGTTGCAGATCGTCCCATTCCCACGTGCCGGGAATTGCAAAACCCTTAAAATAGCTCTCGTCGCCGACGATGCCGCCCTCGATGCGCCGGACTCCGGCGGCGGCTATTTTGTCAACGAGCTTGTCAATGCCTTTATAGTAGATCTTCTTCGGGTCAACTTTGTGAGTTACAGGATCTTCGTCCGACGGCTCCAGAGGGTTAAATGCCGTCGAGATCGAGATGTCGCCGCGTCCGAAAATGCGCAGGTCGCCTTTGATCGTGCCCGACGCATCTGGTTTCGCGTTTGCGTAAACGCTGGTCACAAACCGGAAGTCAGGTCCCAGCCGCTCCATCGCCGCCGCGACAGTGAAGTTTTTCATATTCGACGCGGGCATAAAGTATTTGTCCGCATCGTTTTCAAAAATAACTTTGCCCGAATTGAGCGACGTGATCCTGATCCCGACGCGTCCGCGCCGAACATCGGGCGAGAAAATCCTCATGCGAATCTTTGATTGAAGTTCGTCAATTGTCTGGATGCGAACCGGCGTCGGGACGACGGTCGGCGTAGCAATCGGCGTCGGCGATGTGGTTGGCGTTGGCATCGGAGTTTGGGTCGTTATCGCACCCGCAAACGATCTTGCCGACGCACCGCCCACAATACTGAGCGAAATAAAAGCAGAAAGGACTGCGATCAAAGAGACGATCTTGAGCCGTTTGTTTTTCATCAGATAATTCTATGCCAATTGAGTAGCTAAACAAAAAAGCGGCAACAACCATAGTCGCTGCCGCCTTGAAATGCGTTGGGGGCGGTTACGTTTGCTCCCTGATCAATCAGGCCTTTATTTGCATTTTGAATACCCGCAGTCGCGACATGCGTCGCAGCCGGAGGCGTGTTCGAGTTGGCCGCCGCACTCGGGGCACGTTCCGACCATGCTGGACATAGTGATCTCGGTACCGGCGGATTTGCCGATGGCGCGTTCCGATTCCGGAAGTTTGTTGAGCCGGCGGTCGATCAGCAAGAGGCATTCGGCGACGGCTTGCTCGGGCGATGTCAGGAGGCGCTCGTTGAACCAGACGGCGTGGGTTGCCGTTACCTTATTCAAACTTCGGGCAACATCCTTGGCGTCAAAACCGCCGCGGAGCATCTTCGATGCTAGCAAACCAACCCCTGCACTGATCGGCCCGGCGACAAAGATCTCGAGGATCCGTGCGCCGTCATGATTGACCGTGACATAAAGATTTTGTCCTTCAAACGGGATACGCCACGTCGAGCCTTGCAGTTCACGGGGTCTCGTGACGCGTGAAGCCTGTCCAAAGTCCAAAGTCCCATGTCCAATGTCCCCCACCGACGATGCATTTTCAAAGGGTTCATCTTGCTCATTGTCGACTTTGGACTTTGGACTTTGGACATTGGACTTCATTGAATTGAGCACCTGTCCCTCGCGGCTGCCGTCGCGGTAATAGCTGACGGCTTTGCATCCGAGTTGGCGGGCGAGGTGGTAAAGCTCATCAACCGATTCGACCGTGTCGTCGGTCGCGCCGTTGCAGGTTTTTGAGATCGAATTATCGACGTGTTTCTGCGCCGCGGCGAGCACCTTGACGTGCTGGAGCGAATTGATCTTCATCGCCGAGATGAAGTGCGGCGGAAGCTCGTTTTCGTGCTCGACGACGAAATCGGCGGCCTGTTTTATAGAGTCCTCATTAGTCTGATCAACCTTGATGCCGAGAGCTTCGGCTGCGGGCGTGTGAACGTATGTGCGTGTTCCGATTGTGTCCTGACGAACATATGCCCAAGAAAAATTAGGCTCGATGCCCGACGAGGTTTCGGCGACTAGCGAGATCGTGCCCGTTGGAGCGACCGTCGTCACCTCGTAGTTTCGCGGCGTTAGCGGAACATCGCGCGGAATGCCGATCTCGTCGTAAATAAAACTTGCGTACGAGTCGCGATTTGCTTCAAGCTCGGGAAACACGCCCTTTTCTTTGCCTAGTGCGAGCGATGCCATCCACGCCTCGCGGCGGACAAAACCCATCACGTCGCCCATCAGCTTGATCGAATCGTCCTCGCCATAGGTGACGCCCAGCTTGAGGCATAAATCGGCAAAACCCATGATCCCGAGGCCGACGGGGCGCGTTCGTTTTACTACGTCATCGATTTCCGGCAGCGGAAAATGGCCTGCGTCGACGACATTGTCGAGGAATTGCGTGGATAAATGCGTGACCCGCGAGAGCCGCTCCCAATCGACGTTTTTCGCGGGATCGTTGCCGTCGTCGAGCTTGCGGTAAAATTTGGCGACGTCGATCGAGCCGAGATTGCATGAATTGTTAAAGTGCAACTGCTGTTCGCCGCACGGATTGCAAGCGTATATCGGCCCCATCGAGGCCATCATATGATTGTGGCGATTGACTTCGTCGATAAAGATGATGCCAGGCTCGGCGTATTTGTGGGCCGACGCGATGATGCGGTTCCAGATGTCGGTTGCAAAGACCATCCCCGGCATGGGAGGCTCCTCAATTATGCAGTCGCTCAGGTCTGCTGTTTCAAATGCTAGCTTGTCAGCAAATGTTGCTGTTGTACCGTCGGGCCGGCGATAGACCGCATAATCCGCACCCGTTACCGAATCAAAAATTGCCTGTGTCCACGGCTCACCCTTAAACTCGGTTTGGAACCAAACGCCGCTGTCAACCGCATCCATAAACAGATCGCTGACTGTCACCGAAATATTAAAATTCGTCAGGCTCGTCTGGTCGTTTTTGGCGTGGATGAATCTCAGAATATCGGGGTGCGTGACGTTCAAAATACCCATATTCGCGCCGCGCCTCACGCCGCCCTGCTTGACGACCTCAGTTGTCTGATTAACGATATTCATGAAAGACACCGGCCCTGATGCGACGCCGCGGGTCGAATTTACCATCGAACCGGCGGGGCGCAGAAATTCGTATGTCATGCCCGTTCCGCCGCCGGTCTGATGTATGATGGCGACATTCTGGGCGTGTTCCATGATGCCCTCAATCGAGTCGGGCACGTCGAGGACGAAACAGGCAGCAAGCTGGCCCTTAGGCTTGCCGGCGTTGACTAGACAGGGTGTGTTGGGGATGAATTCGCGGGCGAGCATGACGGTCGTCATCTCGTTATAAAAAAGTTTTTGGCGGATCGGATCGGTCTCGGCCTTTGACACATGACCAACGACGCGGCGGACGATGTCGTTCCATGTTTCGAGCGGCTGGCCGTGCTCATCCTTGAGGGAATATCTAAGGCTGACGACCTTGTTTGCATTGACGCCAAGCGGGGCGATCTCGCGTGCTTTTGCCGTGCCCGTGCCATTCCCGACGCCGTTTTTTTCGAGAAAACTACTGATAGCCGACTCAAAAACTGTGCTCATAATTGATTGCCTCTGTGGTCAGATCGAGGTAAAGCCACCGGTGCCGATTTAATACTATTTTAACATTCCCGGCAGCATTTTGGAATGAAAAAAATGATGAATTGTGTGTTGCGAGCTTGAAGATCACTGAATAATTTTCGACCTCAAGTGATGCCAATGGTAAACAAGAGCGAAATGAATGTCAACAGTTTTTTTCTACAACATCTTGGGTTAAGCCGCTTGTCTGCAACAACAGAATGGCGTAAGTCAAAGTGCTTGTTTAACTTGCGAATTTATAATGACACAGAAAAAATTTTTATTATTACCCGCGAATAGAACGAGCATTCTATCTTGATGCCGTCCCGTATTCGCTTCGGAAATATACAAGCGGATTTCCGTCCCGAACTGTCGTATTTTCGACAATGCCGACAAAGATTGTGTGATCGCCGGCGTCATAAGCGGACATGAGAGTACATTCGAGAATGGCAAGCGCGTCTCTCAAAACCGGAACCCCTGTGATGCCGGTCAAGAATTCGACATCCTCAAATTTATCGGCGGACGGCTCGGCAAACCGCTCGGACAGAGAGCTTTGAGTATCGTCTAATATATTGACGACAAAGACGCCTGACTCCAGAAATGCAGAATGGCTTGTTGTCGTTTTTTCGATGCAGATAAGCACCAGAGGCGGTTCGAGCGAGACCGAGCAAAAGGCCGATACCGTGATGCCGTGCATATTACTCGCTGCATCCTTGGTCGAAACGACCGAGACACCACTGGCAAAATGCGAGAGAGCGTGGCGAAATTCGTCTTGAGAAACAGGCATATTCAAAAAGCAATCTACCTTATCGAAAACCAATAAGCAAAAACCAACCGATTGAATATTTACCACCCGCTGCCAGGTTAATTTCGATCAGACTGTTTCATCATGTTTTCTACCCCAAATCAATCGACAGCAGATCGCCGATCCGCTCGATCGTAATGTCGGGCGGCGGATATTTGGCTACATCTTTCTCATCGAGAGCATAATGTCCTTGCCGAGGAAATATGGTCGTTACGCGCTCGCCCCAAACTTCCTTGACCGCTGATAGAATTCGGACCTTATCATCAACGAGCACATATTTTTTCGCGGGATAGCGTCGTTCGACATCGGCAAGTTCAGTTTCTTTGTGGACGTAGATAAGAATGTTTCCGCTGACGGCCTCAAACAACCCCGATCTTTCAATTTTTCGCGGCTGAAAAACAACGTCGCCGTCGGTAAGTATGACAACGGTGCCCAATTGGCTGCATTGCTCGACGACATCAAGCGAATTTGGAAACAAACGGTTGGCAAACGGATAGTTGATCAGATAGGTCGAGACGGCCAGTATATGCGAGTCGTAATCGTGCTCGAACCGGTATCTCTGCAACGCGCCCAGATAATCGGCATAACCCAGCTCGCTGCGCAATGTCTCAAAAATTTTCCAATAACTGCTGCTTCGCTCGGCTCCGACAGCCTTGTCCAAAAAACGTCTGAGATCCTGCGTGACGCGGTCGTTATCGAGCAGCGTATTGTCAACGTCGAATAGAAAAACGGTTTCGGATTTGTTCATGATCTGTTTTATTCTCCTCGGGAGACTCATTTGCAAAAAAGTGTTGATGATTTCATTTGTTCAACATGTCTTTATGAAAGATCTCAACAACCTCACCCGCACGAATTTTACTCAAAGCCGCAACGATATCGTCAATCATTTCAACATGAGTTGTCAGCCGATAATCGAAGGCTCGCAGAACCAAGATAGAGATATTGCGATTTGCTAAATTTTGCTGATTTTTGATGTTAGAGTCTGCTTTCAGCAGAACATCAAAGCCATTAGTTTCTGCTAGAGAAAGCAACTCGCCGTTCAAAACATCGGCCCAACCTAATTCTTGCGTAGTTGCGGATTCGTAACCGGTTAAAAAGTTTCTGAGTCGGCGGTCAAGATTGTGGTCAAGCAGTATCTTCAATTTGTCGCGGATTCTTTTAGCAAAGACTTTTTGGCAAGTTCAAGCACCTCTATCGCTTGTTTGCGAGTCACAGGCGGAAATCCTTCGAGAAAATCTTCGAGTGAATCACCGCCTTCGAGATAATCGAATAGATTTTGTATTGGCACACGAGTCCCAGCAAAAACAGGCACGCCGCTTACCTTTTCCGGATTAATTTCTATAACTCCGTTCTTCATACGTGGATTTTACCACAGATCAACTAGTCAGCCGCCTATAAATATTTGGCATTCTCTCGGGCAGGTTGAGCACGTCGTCGATGATCGTGTAGCCGACGTTGCCGTAGAGGTCTTTTAATTCAGCCTCGGATTCGCGGTCGATGGTGATGCAAAACGGCGTGACGCCCATCGTTTTGGTTTCGGTCAATGCCTCGCGAACGTCCTCGCGGGCATAGCGTGCGTCGCCGTAATCGTGATCGTAGGGGCGGCCGTCGGTCAGGATTATGAGCAGCTTTGTGCGGGCCTCTTGTTTTAGCAATTTGGCCGAGGCATGGCGGATCGCGGCTCCCAAACGCGTGTTATTTTGAAATGTTATACCACCAATTCGCCGCTCTATCACGTCCGAATATTTATCGGCAAAATCCTTAACGACGTAAAATTTTACGTTCCGTCGGCCTTCGCTCGTAAAACCGTTGATTGAATACACGTCGCCGACTGCCTCTAGAGCCTCGCTCATCAGCACGAGTCCTTCTTTTTCAATCTCGATGATCCGCCGGCCGGGATGCGTGTATGGCTGGAGCGGATTTCGCGTGATTGTACGCGCGGTCGATGACGATTGGTCGAGCAGGATCGACACGGCCACGTCGCGCTGTTTACGGAGGCGTTTGGTATAGATATTCTCGGACTGCTGGCCGTCGGCCTTGCGGTCGACGACGAAATCGACGAGCGCGTTCAAATCGTAATCCTCGCCGTCGATCTCGCGGTTGATGCGGGTCAGGTTTTCGGGCTTCATCAACTGGAATTGATGCCGGATCGAAGAGATTACCCCGCGATAACGCGAGCGGGTTAGCTCGACAAAGTTGTGATCTCCCTGTTTCACCTTTTTCTCGATCACGCGGCTCCAGCCGACACGGTAATCGTTTAGTTCGCGGTCCCATTCGTCGTAGGCAAAGGCAACATCGTCCGGTTCGAGGGCCTGTTCGGGCATCTCATTTTGCGACCAGGCTTCGGAGCCCTGTAGGTCGTCGGGCTCGCCCTCGTCATCGAGGCTGTTCCAGGCGTTAAAGAGGTCGCGGATGTCCTGTGCATTTTTTTGCTGTTCGCGTTTCACCTGATCCTCGGTCACGGCCTCGGTTGCGTCTTTGTCATCGTAGGCAAAATCGCTTTTTTCCTCGGTATTGTCGGATTCGGCTTCCTGCGACTGCTCCGGCGAAATGTTTTGAAACAGTGTGTAAACGCGGCTTGTCGCCATCAGCGAATCGGCCACCGTGGGGAGTTGTGAGTGGAGAGTTGAGAGTTTAGAGTTAAGGTGCGTCTCGATCACGGTCTCGATCTCGGAGACGATCTGGCCGTAGAATTGCTTAGCATCATCGGTAGCACCGCCGCAGAGCGTGATCTGAAATAATAACTCAAAAGGTACCTGATGTATCGGCAGATCAAAAATATATGGGCGATTTGACCTTAAATGCGACCGCATCAGGTCGAGATCCCTGACCAATCCGCGATAGGTCTGCCGCAAGCGGGCGTCGATACGCGCATTTTCCATTGTGGCGAATATCTTTCGCGCAAGACGGGGCTCGGGAAATGCCGTTAGAACAATCTTGTAATCGGAGTCTTTGGGAAAGGTCTTGTGGCGTTTCCTAGTCTCAGCATGAATGTGCTCGAGATCGTTGGGCGTTTCCGAATAAAACTCAGTCAAATCGGCAAACGCAGCTTTCAGCCCGTTGGTATCGCGTTCAAATGTCCCGAATTCGATCTGTCCGGCGGCATGTGCCGCGAGCACTTTATAAAGCCGAAAATCCATCTCGTCGTTGTCAAATTCCGCGACTGACGCGGGCAGATAGATCGTTTTGCCATCACCGATCCGCGATTCCTGCGGCATCGACGTTAGCGGCTGTATCTCAACTTCCTTGCCGGTCAGCGCCTCGACATAGATACGCAAAACGGCTTGTATTTTTTCGAGCGGCAGACCGAGACGTGTTTCTTGCAAACATTCGTTAGACGCGCGTGTTTCGAGGGCAAAATAGCTGCGACGGGCCTTGGATGAATCGGCTTCCAGCTCTCGAAGACCCGTTTCCACCCACTCTTCAAACTGCTCTATCGAAACTTTTTTTAATGCTCCGGCGCTCGATTTGAACGCGGCAAGGGCACTCTCGGCGTCCGTCTCGGCGATCTTTGACGTTAGTTGAAGCACGCGGCTTATATCATCAGAGGAAACGTCCTTTTTACCGCGTTTGAGCGAGCCAAAAAACATCGGAGTCGCCCGCAGAAACGAGATCAGAACTGCATTTCCATGCCGGGCGATCGAGCGGGCGAGACTGCACCAATCTTCAAAGGCATTTTCGGCCGCGGCCAGAATTTTGCTGCCGGACGCGACGAAATGCAGCGTCACGCTGCCGCCAAACTCGAGGAATTCGCCGGCTCTCCGCAAAAGGAGTACTGCGTTTTCTGCTGTTAATTTTTCGAGTGAATCGGGCAGACCCAACCAGAGATCGGCGGTCATGCCGCCCGTGCGATTAGCAAACTGTGACGCGAGTGTGATGACCGCTCCAGCGACCGATGACTTTTCGTCGTCAAATTTTATAAGGGCCTTTGCCATATGCGGAGTATGCTTTAGAAACTCTGAGCTGTGTTTGGCCGAACGCTGAGCGATCTCGACGGCGAGAAAAAGTATGTCTTCAAGCAGTTTGTCGTCTGCGACATCGCGTACGAGATCCGGGAACATCTCGAACGTCTCGAGAGCGATCGAACTCGATAGCACTAATTGCTGAGTGCAGATTTGGAAAACGGCGGCTCGTGCATTCTTGGGAACATTTTTCAATCCGGCAACGCCATCGGCAAAAAATTTGACTCCCAGATCGACGTTACCCATCGATAGCCGCCGCCCCATCTCGCCCCAGGCGCGCAGATCGTCGGCGGAGAGAATCTTTGCCGCCTCGGTCATGGCCGCGACAAATTCGCGGCTTACACGCAAACTGACGCCCGCCAGAGCCGCGCTTAGCTCGAGTGCAACGCGTTTTTTATCCGCCGGCATCTGTTCGAGTTGTCGGGCGAGACTCGGGACAGTGGTTTTTTTGTTATTTTTCGCCACAACCCGATTTTAAGTGCGTCTTGATCGAATTGCTAATAGCGACAGAATCAAAAGGCTAAATCATGCAAAAGAGGGAAACCGCCGGTGATAAATTCCCTTTACTGTTGCCACGAAATTTCCATATCGTTATCGCCAACGCGCCTAAAATTATGCCTGGAATAACCCCGACGATTGCTCCAGATAATAAAAAAAACAACACGGCGAGACCCGTTCCGTCCGAATGGACAACTGATTCCGCGCTCTTGAATCCTGCTATTAACCCTAAAACGAGGCCACCGCCGACAAAAACAAAAGCAACCAACATTAACAGTATTTCGCCGAGGTAAGATAAGAAACTTAGCCGCCCGCGATATTCATATAAATATGTTGGGGCAACGCCCAGCAAAAAACCGGCCACGGGAAAAAACACCAATAATATTTTTAATAATAATGTTGGCAGTTCGTGTGATTGAGCCGAATAAATATAAAGCGGCATAAACAAACCAAACATTCAGCGGCAGAAAGTTTGCGGTGGTCATCGGCGTATCGGGATACAAATTTGAGGATGCGGGGCTGGCGTCTCTAAAATATGCCGATAACGACGCCAAGTCCGTCGCCGAATTCCTGACATCTCCCGAGGGCGGTAATTTCTCTCCCGGCGATATCAAATTGCTCGTCAATCAGGATGCAAAACTGAGTGCTATTCGCTCGGCATTGAAAGAAACGGCAAATCGGGCGGGACGTAACGATCTTGTCGTTATTTTTATTGCAGGACACGGTGCACCCGATCCCTACTCTACCGGCCGTTTGTATTTTCTTCTCCATGATACGAAAGTCGTGGATATGGAACACACGGCTTTTCCGATGGATGAATTAAGGCGTTATCTGGATAGTCAGCTTTTAGCCGAGCGGGTTTTGGTCCTTATTGACACATGCCACAGCGCAGGCGTAAATCAAAAAACAGGATCACCGGTTGCCGGTCGCGAATTGGTCCAGGAAGGGGGCGAAAATAATCTATCTAATTTCTATGCCACTAAACAGCTTTTTCGAAAAAAAGGCCGCGCTGTCATCACTTCTTCCGATGTTAATGAATTTTCACGCGAATCTTCACAATGGGGAGATCATGGCGTCTTTACCTGGGCGTTGCTCGAAGGTCTGAAAGGGAAGGCCGATCTGAATGGGGATCACATGATAACCACAGGTGAGATATTCCAATTTACTCGGGCAAGTGTCCAGAAGGAAACAGGGTTTAAGCAAAATCCACTTGCTATGACGGGTTCATCTACAAATCAAGTGATAGCTTTTGTAGCAAAGAAGTAGATTGTAACTGTGAAGATGGGGCTCAGAGTAAGACGTATCCAACGCAAAATTCAAAATGCAGAATGCAAAATTGAAAGATCAAATGCCAAAGACCACCTCAACCGTGAATAGTAAATCGTGAATCGTAAAACGTGAATCGTGAATCGTGAATCGTGAATCGTAAACCGCAAATCGAAACAGCTTCTTCGAGGGCGGAGTCGATCTCAACGACGGCGATGGCTTCGCTGGTGACGCCGACCTTGTCGTCAACTCAGGTTTTTGTTGTGCTACACTAAATCCTGGAGGTAAATGCGATGATGACAACGGTTGAGGCAGAGATATCGCCGGATGGAACGGTTACATTATTGGAACCGGTCAAGATCAAGACGAGATCGCGTGCACTCGTGACTGTTTTGGGAAATGGCGATAAGAATAATAATCGAGACGCAATCATGGCATTGGCGGGCGGCTGGGATATGATGTCTGAAAATGAATTTCAGGAATACCTGATCGAGGCGAAACGAAGCGGCAGCGAAATGTTTGGCGACGAAAGTAGCCTATGAGACCCGCAATCGTCGATACCGACACGATCTCTTACTTTTTTCGCAATAATGCCGATGTCATAGCCAAGCTCGACGAGTATTTGCTTGAGCACGGTTTTGTATTCTTGAGCGTCGTCAACTATTACGAAGTCCTCAACGGTTTGTACTTCAAAGATGCCAAAAACCAACTCCCGCAATTTGAACAGTTTGTAAGCCTCAATCAGGTCTTGCCGCTGACCGAAGAAATAGCAAAGACAGCCGCCGGAATATATGCAGAGTTGCGGAAAAAAGGACAAACCATCGGCCATAACGACGTGCTGATCGCCGGAACTGCCATTGTCCACAATTTAACTCTAATCACGAACAACACCAGCCATTTTTCCAGAATCGACGGTTTGGAAATCGACAACTGGGCGTAGGGCAACTGGTCGAGCTGATCGAAGTCTATGGCAAGCCTTAAATATCCATTCGTAACATATCCTTCGCCTGAAGGTGGTTTTGTCGCTGAGATACCTGCATTAAAAGGCTGTCTTGCTCAAGGCGATACGCTGGAAGAAACTCTCGCGAGCTTGAGATCGTCGAGAATCTCTGGCTCCAAACTGCAAAACGCAACGGACTGCGATTGCCAAAGCCCAAAATAGAAATCAATCGCGTAATAGAGAAACTTGCAGCCTAGCTAAAACAACTCATCCATTGCGTGGCCGAGGTTTTTGACGAGTGAATCGTAAACCGCAACACTTTCTTCGAGGGCGGAGTCGATCTCGGTGACGGCGATCAAGATGGCGGTTTGGTGGGCATGTATTGATTGACGTTGGCCTGATCAAAGGCCTTGTTGATCGCGCTGCTGAGGCCGTCCGAGCTGAAATCCCCCTGCCCGGTGCCGCCTGCATTGGGTATAAGATCTCGTAAAGGTTTGCCATTTGCCTGCGTGCCTTGTTGAAGGATCTGGATCCGGACGTTTATTGTTTTACACGGGAGAAGGGCCTCGATACCGAGGAGGACGATCAGCGGAGCAGGCCCTGCATCTTTGGAATTATAAACAACCGGTATGGCAACACCCATCCCTTTGTTTGAACCAGTAAAGATGTCAGGGCGGTTTTGAAAGATCTCGGGGACGGTTATACCGTGCGAATGCAAAGCGTTAAAGACGGCTTTATAAACCTCGTCGTGTGTAAGCTGATAGTCTTGATTCGGATCAGGCTTTTTTGAGGTCCGGGTGAATGTGATCGATTCCACGCCGTTATAGCCTTTAAAAGTTCCGGTCAGTGTAGAGCTGTCCTTGCTTTCGGTCAACTCGAGCGTCGCGTTTGATACCGAAATGGTATAAATCGGTTTGCCCGACTTATCGGGATCGTCTTCCCGTCTGCTCTGCAAACAATAGAAAAGCGAACCGGTGATCTTGCCCGCATCGTAGGCCGCGGCAAAATCGGTTTGAAAGGGTACGTTAACGCCATTGATATCGTCGTGGCGGCACACTTTATCCTTCTCTGTGTATCTCGCCACGATCCGGCCGTGAAGCGGATCGTCCTTGGCATTCAGAATAACCTTGATCCGGACCTCCTTACCGTTACCGTTGTCTACCCACGTTCCGTCAGCCTTAGCATGCGGCAGACAAGGGCTCCCGCCCGTGTCGGCCTCCTGGGCCAAAGCCGCCGCCGGACAAAGGGCATTTAAACAAAAAAAGACCACCCCAAGCGCGGTTCCAATATACTTCGTCGACATACGTGCCTCCTGTTTTCGTAGAAACGTTACATAAGTTTTATCACCAGTAAGTTATTTACACAATCACAATCTTACCACCTTAACAAGGATAACGGCTTTCATCGCGCGAATTTCACTGAGCACAGAATCATCAGGAGGTGAATCCACGCGAATCACTGCCAGTGCCTCGCCGCTGTGTGCCTGCCGTCCTAAGAAAAAGTCACTGATGTTCACTCCGGAGCGGCCCAGGATCGTCCCAAGTTCTCCTATAACGCCCGGGACATCCTGATTCTTTGTGACAAGCATAAAACCTGAGGGGACGGCCTCGATCGAAAATTCGCCGATCCGCGTGATGCGGCCTTCGCCGTTGGCGAAGACGAGACCGGCGAGGGTTTGTTCGCCGTCGGTTGAGGTGACCGATGTGAGGATGTCGGCGTTTGCGGAGCGGGCGGAGGTGGTGTAGGACGTGGTGACGCGGATGCCGCGCTCCTCGGCGATGAGCAGGGCGTTGACGACATTGACGCGTGAGGAAACGTCGCGGAGCAGACCGGCGAGAAACGCCCGCGTGACCGGTGCGGCGTCACGATCGGCGAGCTGTCCTGTGAATTCGAGGCGGACATTTGAGATCGCGCCTTCCTCCAAAATCTGCGCCTGAAAGCGGCCGAGTTTCTCAGCCAGGTCGATGAAAGGCTGGAGAACAGCAAGTTGGGCGGGGTCAAGTGACGGGGCGTTGATGGCGCCTCTTAATACGCCGTCGAGCAGATAATCACGCATCTGTTCGGCAACCGTTAGCGCGACGCCCTCCTGTGCCTCGGTGGTCGATGCTCCGAGATGCGGCGTGGTGATGATCTTTGGATTGCCGAGCAAAGGCGAATCGGCCGGGAGCGGCTCGGTCGAGAATACGTCTAAAGCGGCGGCGGCGACCGTGCCGTTTTCTATTGCCTCTAATAAAGCAGTTTCATCGACGAGGCCTCCGCGTGCCGCATTGACGAGGCGAACGCCTTTTTTCACTTTATTGAACGCGTCCTTGCCGATTATGCCGCGCGTTTCGTCTGTGACCGGCGTGTGGATGGTGAGAAAATCGGCACGTTTCAGGACCTCGTCGAGCGAGCCCGTCTCGATGCCAAGTTCCTTTGCATTTTCAGCGGACGTAAAAGGATCGAAGGCGACGATCTGCATCCCGAAGCCGCGTGCGATCTGGGCGACGTGCTTACCTATACGTCCAAGGCCAATGACGCCAAGCGTTTTGCCGTTTAGCTCGACACCGACGAAGTTTTTTTTACCCCAAACGCCGGATTGCAGTTTGGCGTGAGCCTGCGGCACATTGCGGGCCATCGAGATGAGCAGGGCGATCGTGTGCTCGGCGGTGGTGATCGTGTTGCCGTCGGGGGCGTTCATCACGACGATGCCCCGTTGCGTGGCGGCCCGGACATCGATATTGTCAACACCGACGCCTGCGCGGCCAATGACCCGTAATTTGGGGGCCTGATCCATCAGCTCGGCGGTTATTTTTGTAGCGCTGCGGACGATCACACCGTCGGCATCGGAGAGTTGGATGGCGAGGGCAGCGTCGTCGAGCTTTGTCTCTTTGACGACGTTGATACCGGCGTCGGTGAGCGGCGCAAGTTTGTCTTCGTTAACGTCATCGGCGACAAAAACTTTAGTCATATGTTCGTGGACTCCATTATCCGCTTTACCTGTAGATCGCCAAACCCATAAACACCAGCCCGGCGCGTGAATTCAGGGAAAATATCTTCAAACTCGGTTTTGCCCTCAAATTGGATCTCCGCAACGATCTCCGCCGGACGCGTGTCTTTTTCGATCGCGGCAGCAACTACTTCGGCGAGGTAGGGGAAACAAGAAACACCCTTACTACCGTGAGGGTTTCCGCCTAGCTCGGCAAGCCTGTTTTTATCATCCTTTCTATATGCATTCCACAAATCGACCCCAAGTTTGATATCCTCGGCGGAGAAGGCTGTGCGGCGGTCAAAGCATTTTTGCAGATCGGCGGCTTCGAGTTTGCCAAAGCCCAGCCAGCGGTTTTCGTAATCCAGGATGACCGGTTCGACGCGATAAACCGTCGCACCCGTTTCGCTCAGCAGCCACAGGCAAAACCACATATTCACGCTGCAAAACAGCTCGTACTCGAACCAGAGATTTACTTCTGTGTCCTGATCGAGGTCGATCAGTTTGGCAAGTTCACCAGCGACCTTTTCATGATATTCGATCTCGTCTTCGCCGCATTCGGACAAGATAAAGCGGGCACGCTGTTACCAAAGTTCGGGCAGCGTTTCGGCATCGATATCGCCAACAATGAGACATTCGCGGCAGACGATGATCTCGCCGCCGATACCGGTTTTACGGAATTCCTCTACTTGCACATCGCCGGGTAGGACATGGTAGATCATATTGCTAAATAAACCGCATAGCCGATGGCGAGGCAAATACCGGCGTAAACGCCCGCAATGATGTCATCGGCACAGATGCCGAGACCGCCGGGTAATGCCTCGAGACTTCTAATCGGATAGGGCTTCCAGATATCGAAGAAGCGAAAGAGCAGAAAGCCCGCGAGTATAAATGGCCAACTCAGTCCAAATGGAATAAAACAAAATGTCACTAACTGGCCCATCACTTCGTCAACAACCGCCTGAGACGGGTCGCTGTTGCCAAAGATAGGGGCAGTCCGACCCGACGCCCAGATGCCAATGAGACATAAAACCGTGAGCAAAACGGCATTCATTGCCCAATGAAACGCGGCTACCTGTTCCAGCCTGAGGCCACCGGCCATGCCGTGAACCGCGGCGGACGTTTCAAACCCCGCCACGCCAAGATAGATCAAAACGCCGACCATCGATCCCCACGTTCCCGGTGCGATCGGACCATAACCGACCCCCACAGTCGTTATCGCAAGCGCAATGTAATCGACGATGCCGGATGGTTTTCGTTTTTCGACGGTTTGTTTCATAAGAGAATGCCCCGGTCGCTACTACCACCGCAGAATCGGAGAGAACCACCCCGTCAGCGGAAGCCGCTGCCGCCCCTCCTTCGTAAGGAGGGAGCTTTTTAAAATTCAATTCCCTGCTGGGCAAAAATCCCGGCGTTGAATGGATGCTTGATCTCGGTCATTTCGGTGACAAGATCGGCTTCGTCTATCATTTTCCTTAATGAATTATCGACATTGCGGCCAGTTAAGATCAGGTGCAGATGCGGTTGTTTTTCGCGAACAGCCCTTATCTCAGCTATCACTGCATCAATGTCGAGGAAACCATAGCTTAAAACATACAACAATTCGTCAAAAACGAGCATGTCATATTCGCCGCTTCGCATTTTTTTGACGCAAAGGGACCAAGTTTCTTCGGATGTTTTGATGTCCTGCGTTTTGTCGTTGGTATCCCATGTAAAGCCGTCGCCCATTGTATGGACCTCAATGCCGAGCTTTTCTAGGGATTCATGCTCGCCGTAACGGTCGGTCTTTGCTTTCATGAACTGGATCATCGCACTATGCATCTCGCGACCAGCAGCACGAACAAGCACACCGATCGCGGCAGTCGTTTTGCCTTTGCCGTCACCGGTGTTGAGCATCAACAGGCCTTTGGTGTTTTCGCGGTAATCGTCTCGCCGCCATTTGTAGCGTTTTTCAGGCATTGGAAAGAATGTAATGTAGAAGCCCGCGCGTAAGCAAGGGCGTAACAGAAATGGTGGATGTTACGCCCTTGCTTACGCGCGGGCTTCTGCATTTGTCCGCTAATCGACCGCTTTTTCGACGGCCTCTGTCAAGGCCTCGACCAACTCTCGTTCCTTCTCGTCCCAGCTCCCGTCAATGCTCAGTCCCGAGGCATTTTTATGTCCGCCGCCGCCAAATTTCTCTGCGACCTTGGCGACATCAATATCGCCTTTTGAACGCAGACTGGCACGATACTTGTCTTTGCCGATCTCACGCATATAAACGACCGCAACGACCTCTTTTGCGGCAAGCGGAATATTTACAAAGCCGTTATTATCGCCATCGACCGCACCGGAACTTTCGTGCATAGCCAGAGTCTGACGCATCGACGCGATTCGTCCCGTCTCGTCGCGTTTGACGGTTTCGAGGACTTGACGCATTAACTCGATACGCGACCACGGGTAGTTATTATAAACGGCTTCGCCGATTTTTGATGGCTTGGCTCCGGCTTTGATAAGCTCGGATGCGACTTTTAATGTGCGGTCGGATGTATTTGGAAAATGAAACGAACCGGTGTCGGTGACGAGAGCCATATAGACGCATTCGGCGATGTCTTTTGTGATCTTGCCGCCGATCGCTTTGCAAAGATTGTAGATCATCTCGCCGACTGCCGAGGCGGTCGAATCGATCCAGTTGATCGAGCCAAAATGCTCGCTGGTGGCGTGATGGTCGATGTTTACGGTGAATTCACGGTCGAGGCCGGCTATGCCCGGACGGTCAACGTCAGAACACTCGATCACAAAAACCGCATCGTATTTCCCGTCGATCGCCTTAATGTCGCGGATCTCGTCCGCACCGGGCAAGCTGCGATACGCTATAGGCACTTCACCGTGGACGATCACCTCGGCATTTTTGCCAAGCGAGCGCAGCAGCCAGCATAGGCCGAGCGACGAGCCAACGCCATCGCCATCGGGCTTGATGTGGGTTGTGATAGCGAAATTTCGCTTGTTTTCAATTAACTCTACTACTTGACTTAACACTTTGTAGGAAGTGAATTGTAAATAGTGAATCGTGAATAGATAAGCGGGTTTTAACTATTCACGATTTACTGTTCACTGTTCACTATCATCCTTTTTTAATTCTCCCTTGCTCGTTAGATCCTCAAGGATCTCGCCGACACGCGAGGCATTTTCCTCGGCGGTGTCGCGCATAAAATGCAGATGCGGTGCGTGCCGCAGATCTAAGTTCAGAGCGACCTGCTGCCGAACAAACGTCGATGCATGACGCAGCGTTTTCAAAGCCTTGTCGATCTCATCCTCGGTACCGCGTATAAAAACGTAAACCTTGGCATCACGCAGATCCGGTGCAACCTCGACATCCGTCACGGTTACCAATCCGAGCCGTGGATCGTCGAGCTCAAACCCGACTACCTCGGCGATCTCGACTTTCAAAGCCACTGCCATTCGTTCCGGACGTCTCATCTATCGTAAGGGAATCGGCCAGGTTGCATTAGTTTTCCTTTAGTTTCTGCCTGAAATGCTTCCTCACCTTTTTCCAGAACCTTCGTTTATTTTTTTTTAGGTGTTTCCACCATTCGGGACTTTTGACTTCGTATTTCGCGTATGCCATATGTCCTCGGAAAAAACTATAACTCGGTCGCGGCGATCTTTTCGATAACGAATGCCTCGATCTCGTCATTGATCTTGAGGTCGTTGTAATTGACCAGGCTGATGCCGCATTCAAAACCGTTTTTGACCTCGTTGACATCGTCCTTAAACCGTTTGAGTGTTGAAATATCGCCATCCCATATCACAACTCCGTCGCGGATCAGCCGCGCCTTGGCCTGACGGCGAATGACACCATCGGTCACCTTGCAGCCGGCGATCGTGCCGATCTTTGACACCTTGAAGATCTCCTGCACCACAGCCTTGCCGAGGATCGACTCTTTCTCGATCGCATCGAGCATTCCGATCATCGCGGCCCTGATTTCTTCCTCGACCTTGTAAATGATCGAGTGAAGGCGAATATCGACATCCTCGTGCTTGGCGATGTCGGCCACTCGTGCCTCGGGCCGCACGTTAAATCCGATAATGACAACCGCTGTCGAAGCATCATCGGCCTGCGTAGCCGAAGCGAGCAAAACATCCGATTCGGCGATAGCACCGACACCGGCACGGATGACGCGAACCTTGACCTTGTCGGTCGAAAGTTTTTCGAGCGTTCCCTTGAGCACCTCGACGCTGCCCTGCACATCGGCCTTGAGGATGACCAAAAGCTCTTTGATCTCGGCCAGTCCGAGCGATTCGATACCGCGTTTTGTCGTCTTGAGCATCGCCGATTGACGTGCCTGCATCTGCCGCTGTCCGGCGATCGTCTGGGCACGCTCGACGTCGGAAACAACCTGAAAAGTGTCACCCGCTTGCGGCACACCCTGGAGACCAAGAATCTCGACCGGAGTCGCCGGCTGCGCCTCGGTCACAAGTTCGCCGCGATCCGAGAACATCGCCCGGACCTTGCCCGAAAACTGACCGACAATAAACGGATCACCCACCCGGAGAGTTCCCTGCTGAACCAGGGCCGTCGCGACAGCGCCGCGTCCCTTGTCCAATTTTGCTTCGAGCACGACACCCGATGCACGTCGTGTCGGGCTGGCACGTAGTTCGAGAATGTCGGCCTGGAGCAAAACGGTATCGAGCAAAGTCTTAAGATTTTCGTGTTTTTTCGCTGAGACCGCGACCATTTCGACATCGCCACCCCAATCAGTCGGCTGTAACCCCAGTCCGGCAAGACCCTGTTTGACTTTTTCGATATTAGCTCCGGGTTTATCGATTTTGTTGATCGCAACGATCATCGGGACGCCGGCGGCCTTTGAATGCTCGACTGCCTCGATTGTCTGCGGCATCACCCCGTCATCGGCCGCAACGACCAAAATAACGATGTCCGTCGCCTTGGCTCCGCGCGCACGCATCATGGTAAAGGCTTCGTGACCCGGTGTATCCAGGAAAACAACGCGTCGCTCTTCGCCCGGTTTGTCAGGATTGGGAACCTGGACGCTGTATGCACCGATATGCTGCGTGATCCCGCCGGCCTCACCCTCGGCCACATTGTCCGAGCGGATAGCATCGAGGAGCGACGTTTTGCCGTGATCGACGTGGCCCATAACGGTGATGACCGGTGCTCTCGGCAGCTCGACATCGTCGGCGTCGGCCGCGATCAGCTCCTCGAATTCCTGCTCAATGACCATCTCCTCAAACGGGACAAAGCTGACATCGTAGCCAAAATCGAGCCCCATCTCGGCAGCCATTTTTTCGCCGATCGGCTGATTGAGCGTCGCAAAAACACCGCGTTTAATAAGGAGTTGGACGATGTCGCGGGGCGTAATGCCGAGAGCCTCGGCAAATTCGCGGACGGTGGCGCCATCAATCAAACGAACGGTTTTCAAACGCTCGGCGTCAACTTCGCCGACCTGATCCATCACGCGTTCCTCGATAGACCGCTGACGCGGAGCATCGAGATCGCGTTCATTAAACCTGCCGCCTTTATCGTCAAAAACCTTGCCCTTGCGACCGCCCGAACGCCCCGGACGACGCCGGTTATCGACCGGAGGCGTATAAGTCATTTGCGGAGCGGCGGTCTCGCCGGGCGTGCCCCGGAATTCCGGTCGCCGGTCGCCGCCAACGCCGATACGCGGCCTTTCGGTAATTAAGCTTCCGGTCTTGGTCGGAGCCTCGGCTACGACACGCTCGCCTGGTTTGATTCCCTGCTTGAGAGCATCAGGGGTCAAGATCAATGTCTTGACGCGTGTTCCGGATGTGGGGACGATTTTAGCGTCATCAAGGTCGAGAGTGACCTCTGCGGGTGCTGCCTCGATCTCATCTGGCTGAGTTTCGATAATAGGTTCAGCGATCAGGTCAGGAACTATATCCGTGGTCTTGGTTTTAGTCGCCTCTACGGGTTTCGGTGGCTCAACTTCAGCCGCGGGTTTGGCGAGCACCTTTTTTGTAAGCTTCTTTACATTGGGAGCGGGGATCACCTCTGCGTCCTCAATGGGCGGTGGGGGGATTTTTTCCGCTGGCTTTGTCTCAACCAGAGTCTCAGTTTCTGGCGGGATATCTTCGGCACTTTCTGGCTCTGCCTTAACTACCCGGGCCGCTTTGATGACCTTGATGCCGCGTTTTGGCGCCCCCTCTGTCTTGGGAAAATATTTGCTGCGAACCTTCTCGGCAAGGTCATGGCTTACGGAATTAGACGCGACGCTCACGTCTGCACCTTCACGCCGCAGATCTTCCATCACGCGCTTTGTGTCCTGCTTCACCTCGCGTGCAAGATCGTAAATTCTAATACTTTTGCCCATCGCCATATTAATATTTATCTGTACTGCCAAAGAAATTATTTATATCATTTCTTTTTTTTCTTTGCCGCCGGTTTGCTTGACCCATCAACGGCATCTTCTTCCCCCTGTTCAGTCAGATCGGATGTTTCGGAGCTCTCTTTGACCTGTGCGGTTTCCTCGTCGGTCGATGCCGTTTGTTCACTCTCAATTTCCGTCGATTCGACGGTTTCCGTATCTTTTCCGGTCTCTGTCTCTATTGGAGTTTCTGCTGGCGACCCCGCTTCTTCCGCAGCTTTGTCTTTTTCCAGAACATCTGGTTGGGCTGGCTCCTCAACGCCGATCTCGACATTTCGGGCGGCCACGATCAAACTTGCTGCGGCACGGATAGCCTCGGCCTGATCGAGACTGATATCCAGAAAATCTACCAGATCGTCAACCGATGTAACGGCCAATGTCTCGACATCTTCGATGCCTTTTTCGGCTAAAGCCTCAGCCTGCGTCGTTGTGACGCCTTCGAGAGCGGTGATTGGCACAGCCTCCCCGCTCGCCATCATTTTGCCCATCTGCTGAGCGATCTCTTTCTTGAGGATCTCCTCGCTGACAATCTTGATCTCCCAGCCGACGAGCCTCGTCGCGAGCCTCACGTTTTGTCCTTTTTTTCCGATCGCCAGGCTCAATTGATCCTCGCCGACGATGACCTCCATCAGGCGGTTATTAATGTCGGTAATGCGAACCTGTGACACCTTTGCGGGCGAAAGAGCGTTGGCCGCAAAGACCGAAGGCTCGTCCGACCACTCGATAATATCGATCTTTTCGCCGCGCATTTCCTTAATGATCGCCTGCACGCGTGAGCCTTTCATGCCTACGCAGGCACCGACTGGATCGACGTCCTTTTCGTTTGAAGTCACGGCGATCTTTGCCCGGTCGCCGGGTTCGCGGACTGCCGATTTGATGACAACGGTGTCATCGTAAATCTCGGGCACCTCCATCTCAAAGAGGCGTTTCAAAAGCTCGGACGAAGCACGCGAGCATCTGATCTGCTGGCCTTTTTGCTCTTTGGAAACATCCTCAATGACGACGCGGATGCGCTCGCCCTGATTCCATATCTCGCCTCGTGACTGCTCGCGTCGCGGTACGACGGCCTCGAGATTATTGCCGAGATCGACGATCATGTCGCCACGCTCAAATCGTTTGACGGTCCCGTTGATCAGTTCTCCCTTGCGATCGATATATTCGTCGTAAACTTTTTCGCGAATAGCCTCGCGCACCTTTTGAACAAGTATCTGTTTGGCTGTCTGAGCGGCGATGCGTCCCAGATCCTCGGTCGGGAGCGGGAGAAGCAGCATATCGCCGATCTCGATTTCGTCACCGGCAAGCTCAATCGCATCTTCTAAAGAAAGTTCGCTGAGAGGGTCTTCGACATTTTCGACGACGGTCTTTTGGGCCGAGATTTCGATCGAGCCATCCTCGTTGTTCCAGTCAACCTGAACGCTGTCACCCGTTTTGTCCTTAAATTGCTTGCGCGCAGCAGCCTTAACGGCGTCTTTCATGGCTTCGATAACCATGTCACGGTCAAGCCCCTGCTCAGTGCACAATACCTCTATACTCTGTCCAATGGACGATAATGTTGTCATAACTCTCTCACGCTCATAATCTTCTCTTTTTTGTGTGCTTTTGTGTCCGCCCTTTCAGCGGCTCTTAAATTCTTTTGCAAGATCGATCCTCAAATTTGCCTTTTCGACATCAGAATAATTAAAGCTCACGACGCCTTTTGTCCGGTCATCGATGGTAATTTTTTCGTCATCGACCTCGACGATCTTTCCGACAAATGTCTTTTGAGCGTCGATCTCTGTTTTCAATTTCACCTTTGCCAGATGACCGGTGAACTTAACAAAATCACTCAATGAATAAAGTTCACGCTCGATACCGGGCGACGAAACTTCGAGTACGTATTTTGACGGTATAAAGTCTTCGGCATCTAATACGGCCTCAATGTCCCGCGAAACATTGGCACAGTCGTCGATATTCACGCCGCCATCTTTGTCAATAAAAATCCGCAAAACCAAATCGCGTTTTGTCCCCGCGATATCAATATGAACAAGCTCTAGACTGGCCGCTGTCGTGACCTGTGCGGCGATTTCCTTAACGTGATCGATTATCAAATGCTTGTCCATCATCTCCAACGCAAAATAAAAAGTGGGTGCGAAACCCACTTGATACGTTGCCACGCGCATCTCAACAAACGACTAGTATATACAAGATTTAACTAATTTAGCAAGCCCAAAGCCGATTAGACATTGAGGAAGGCCGAGCGGGCGGCGCCGAGGATGCCGGCGTCGTCGCCGAGTGTACCGCGGACGACCTTAGCGCTTTTCGCTAGTTCATCGAATGCACGGGCACGGATCTCGTCGTTGACATGATCGATAAAGGCGTCCCAGGCGGCGGCGGCGCCCCCGCCGATCACGATCATTGCGGGATTAAGCGCGTTTATTTGACCGGCGAGCATAATGCCGAGATAGCGGCCCATTTTTTGAAAGACGGCACGGGCACGCTCGTCGCCCTTTTTGGCGGCCTCGTAAACCTCAAACGAGGTCGTCGTATCGAGCCCGGCTTCAGTCGCCATACGTTCGATCGCGGTCGCCGAGGCATATTGCTCGACACAGCCACGGCTGCCACAGCCGCACGGGTGGCCATCCGGCTCGACGCAAATATGGCCGAGCTTGCCTGCCGTTCCGTCAACGCCGCGAAGCGGCTCTCCATTTATAATGATGCCGCCGCCGACTCCGGTTCCGAGCGTTATCATTACAGAGTCCTTGACATCCTTTGACGCTCCGAGCCAATGCTCGCCTATCGCCGCCGTCGTTGCGTCGTTCTCGATCGTCACCGGCAACGCAAATTTTGCGACGAGAGCGTTTTTAAGATCCATGCCTTCAAGGGCGGGGATATTTGGAAGACGCCGCAGAATGCCGTCCCCTGTGACATTGGCCGGGACGCCAAATGCGATTCCAATGACGCGGTCATCAGCCCCGAGATTAGCGCGGCATTCGTCGGCCATCGTGCCGGACAAGTCGATCAGCCCTTCAGGTGTAAAAGGCTTTGGCGTCGGCTGGCGAGCCGTGTGCAGCACCGTGCCGTCGGGTCTAACGGCGGCCATACGCATATTTGTCCCGCCGAGATCGACGGCTAAAACGACTTCATTCATCGGATTCAGTGCAGAAGCCCGCGCGTAAGCAAGGGCGTAA
>JBBRQM010000033.1:0-36077 GCA_038226395.1 Pyrinomonadales bacterium
AGCTTATATAATCTTGCCAATGTTATGTATTGCTTGACCATCGGTGAATCGTTGACCTTGATGAAGCCGCTTTTTCCAGCTCCCTGATAGTTATGGTTCCGCATACAGAAATACAGCTTTTTGACGCGAGAATCTAGCAGAGCTTTTAACACAACTTTGAAGAACTCGGCGAATACATCGGCAAGACTGATTTCAAAAGCACATCCGGATTCGAGATCCAAGAGGTCGAAAGCCATTAAACTTGAAGTATCAACTACTTCTTCAAGATTCAAATCTCTGTCAATGAACCTAGGCTGCATATTTTCTGCAACTCTCGCCTCTAATTTAATCCGCTTTTTGTCGAACTCAAGCAGAATAGTTTCCTGTAACTTTTTAAGTGTTCGAGCGGTCTTTGATTCATAGGTGAACCGCTATTTAATCCAATCTGTTCAAGCCAATCGGCTTTATAGGTAGCAAAAACAAAACCCTTCGCATTGGTTTTCACTTCAAGCTTATCTGAAAAAAACTTCAGGATCTCGTCGATGATTGGTTGTTCAGGCAGCATACTTGCAGATTATTTGTGATAGATCGCGTAAAAGATATCAGGTGTCCACCAGCCGATTTCCAGTAGAACTAATCCTGCCGTTTCTTCCCTCTGGGCCCAATCAGAAATTATCTCCTCCTCCAAATCGTCAATGCTCTTTGCGTCCTCAATGGCAGCTTCCCAGCAATAATCGGTAAAACCTTCGAATCGTATTAATTTATCTTCTGCCGTGTCCCATCCAATATCATCAGGTGTAAGTGAGTCAAGTAATTTCTCTATTTCAACCGACATCCTTACGACAAGCTAATCTCGTTAGCGATCACATTCCTTCCAAGCAAAGCGGCTTCGATTACCGTTGTGCCACGACCGCTAAATGGATCGTAAACAATATCTCCCTTTTCGGTCAGTTTCGTAATGAAAAAATTCGGCAATTCCACTTTGAAACACGCGCGATAGGCTACTTCGTGAATCGAGGTTGCCTGCCTCTGCTTCGCCGTCCAAAACTCGCCAATTACGCGGGTATGTGTGCCAGAATCAATACGAAGGTCTTGTGTAGGGGCTGTCGCCTCACCGAATAGCGAATTTTGAATTGGTGCATTAGTTAGTTTCGTTAGAATTGACAGCATACGAGTATCTTAATATGGCTCCGACTAATTATCGAACTGAGATTAGCGGCTTTGATTGGGGAAATGTAGCACGAATGACCAAAACCCACAATGGATAACATGCGCCTGAAAGCTTGTTCGCTGCCGTCAGCCTTTTGCCCTTTCACGCTGATTTGCCTAACATAGAGGTTTATGGACGAGATCGAAGAATTCCCAATTGCGCTTGCCGAATCGGACGCCATCGAGCCGATGATGCAGATCCCACCGGATCTGCCGGTGCTGCCGTTGCGTGACATTGTTATTTACCCATTTATGATCGTGCCGCTTTTTGTATCGCGTGACAGGTCGATCCGCGCGGTCGAGGAAGCGTTGAAAGGCGACCGGATGATCCAGCTTGTTTCGCAAAAGGACGTTAACAAGGAAGAGCCGCAGCAGGAAGATCTGTTTGAGGTCGGCACGGTGGCGATCATTATGCGGATGCTCAAGCTGCCCGACGGCCGCATACGCATTTTGATACAGGGGCTGTCGCGGAGCCGTGTGAATTCGGTGGACGGCAAGGGCGAGTATGTCTCGGCGAATATCACGCCGATATCCGAGCCGCTTTCCCCCGAAAATTCGCTTGAGGTCGAGGCACTTGTGCGAAATGTGCGCGGCTCGATGGAGCGCGCCGCCAGTCTCGGCAAAAACATCTCGCCTGAGGTGCTCGCAATCATAGCTAATCTCGACGATGCCGGACGTTTGGCCGATCTTTCCGCCTCAAATCTTGAGCTTAAGATCGAAGATGCACAAAGCGTATTGGCTATTGAAAATCCGGTCCCTCGTCTTCGTCGTGTCAACGATCTTTTGAGTAAGGAAATCGACGTTCTAACTGTTCAAAATGAGATAAATACGCAGGCTCGTGCCGACATCGACCGGTCGCAGCGTGAATATTTTTTGCGTCAGCAATTGAAGGCAATCCAGGCGGAATTGGGAGATGTCAACGAACTTTATGAGGAAATCGAACAGTATCGAGACAAAATACTTAAGTCAAAAATGCCTGAAGGTGCCGAGGAAGAATCGCTTCGACAACTGAAAAAACTCGAGCGGATGCATCCTGACACGGCCGAAACGGCGACTTTGCGAAATTGGCTAGACATCATGACCGATCTGCCGTGGTCGATTTCTTCAAAGGACAACCTAAATCTCAAAAAGGCCGAAAAGATACTCAATGAAGATCATTACGGCCTTGAGCGAGTAAAAGAACGCATTGTCGAATCGCTCGCGGTTCGAAAACTTCGTGAAAAGCCAAAAGGCTCGATCCTGTGTCTCGTCGGCCCTCCAGGCGTAGGTAAAACTTCGCTTGGCCGCTCGGTTGCGCGAGCGTTGAACCGCAAATTTGTGCGCCTTTCGCTTGGGGGATTGCATGACGAGGCCGAAATCCGCGGCCATCGCCGGACGTATGTCGGTGCGATGCCAGGACGCTTAATCCAAGCGATCCAACAGGCCGGGACAAATAATCCGTTGATAATGCTGGATGAGATCGACAAGGTCGGAGCAGATTTTCGCGGCGACCCGTCGAGCGCTTTGCTCGAGGTGCTCGATCCTGAGCAAAATTCATCGTTTCGCGACAATTATCTTGGCGTCACATTTGATCTATCCAACGCTATGTTTATGACGACGGCAAATATGCTCGATACCGTGCAGCCGGCTTTGAGAGACCGAATGGAGACAATTTCGCTCTCAGGTTACACCGAGGAAGAAAAGCTTGAGATCGCCAAGCGTCATCTGATTCCAAAACAAGTTGAGGAAAACGGGCTTGAAAAGGATGACATCAAATTTGACCGCAAGGCCCTGGCGCGAATAATCAGCGAATACACGCAGGAAGCCGGTCTGAGGCAGCTCGAACGCGAAATCGGCAAGGTTTGCCGCAAAGCCGCTCGAAGCAAAGCCGAGCTAAACGGCGGATTTAAACCGATGCGGATCACGGCGGATAATCTCAAAGATTTTCTGCGGGTGCCGCGTATTTTTACCGAAGGGGCGTTAAAAAAGGATCAGATCGGCATTGTCACCGGCCTTGCATGGACGGCTGTCGGCGGCGACATTTTGTTTATCGAGGCGTTAAAGACAAAAGGCAAAGGCAAACTATTGTTGACTGGGCAACTCGGCGAGGTGATGCAGGAATCTGCCCAAGCGGCGTTTTCATACGCAAAGGCCCGGTCAAAAGAACTAGGAATAGATGAAACGGTGCTCGATAATTTTGATATTCACATCCATCTTCCCGAAGGGGCGATCCCAAAGGACGGCCCGTCCGCCGGGATCACTATGGCGACTGCATTAGTCTCTGTCCTCGCTCAGCGTCCGGTCCGTAAGGATGTGGCTATGACGGGCGAGATTACGCTTCGCGGCAACGTTCTGCCGGTTGGCGGCGTCAAAGAAAAACTGCTGGCAGCTCGCCGGGCCAAGATAAAGACAGTTATTATGCCCGCGCCAAATGAACGGGATCTCGAGGATCTTCCACAGGAAGTTCGGGACGATTTGACGTTTATATTTGTCGAGAACGTTCAACAGGTGTTTGACGTTGCCTTGCGTGAGAGCACATTGCCGGTTGAAAAGACAAAAGAGCGTGCGCTAAAAGCGGCTTAGACATAAAGCCCCGGGTTCCAACCCTCTTATTTTCCAGAGAGTTAGCCGTTTGACAGAGACTTTTTGCCGGTGATATAGTAATTAGAGTTAAAATGCGGCGTATATTGCGCGGCGGTGTTAACGAAACTTTTGGAGTTTGAAAGCGTTAGATTTATTCGACGATCATGATTAAGGTCGTTTTTCAAACTCATCCCAGAGACTTTGCAGGAGCATAAACGAACTTAATGAAAACAACCCTTTATAAGATTTTAGGTATTACAGCATTTATATTTTGTATTTTTAGCGCATTTTTGAGCGCTCAAATCACAAGTTCGAAATCCAGCGATGATACCCGCACGCGAGAGGTTGCAAACGCCGAGGATAATGTCAATAAGCTTCTTCTTGAGGCACGAATTCCTTTCAACGAGGGACTGCTCGCCTATCAGGACAATCGCCGTTCAGATGCTGGTGCTAAATTCGACAAATCTGTCGAAGTTTTTCTTTATTCCACACTGAATATCCAGAGGGAACAGAGGCTTCAAACATGTTATAACCAACTGATCGAGACTGTATACAGGATAGAGTTTCCGTCGGAAACCCAGATTCCACAGGTCAGAAATCTGTCGCAGACTTGTAATTGGAACATTGAGAATGCCTTAGCCGATAAGATCGCGACGATGGCGAGGGAATCAACCGTCAAACTGGTCAATACCAAACAGGCAACAACGGTTGCCGCTAATGGAACAAGCCCGTTGAATTCGACCAATCCTGCGAAGGCGGGTTTTAATTCACAGGAATTCGAGCCTTCGCCTTTGGATGATCTGGCCCGACTCCAACTCAATCAGGACGAACAAAACGTTGATTCGCCTGAGGCACAAAAGCTTTATCAATACGCTGTTTATGCGGTGGCGAATAAATCGCTGGGATTTTCGTTCCAGGTTCACCCGATGATTCAGCAATTCATTAACTATTACCGCGGCCGCGGCCGGTCGACTATGGAGGTAGGTCTTTACCGCTCGGGTATGTTTATGCGTATGGCCCGCCGGATCTTTAAGGAAGAGGGCGTGCCTGAGAATGTTGCATGGCTCGGCCAGATCGAGAGCACATGGAAACCGACGGCAATGTCATCTGCTGCCGCTTCCGGGCTATGGCAGTTTATTCCGGGAACAGGATCGAGATTTGGCCTTTCGAGGACGGCATACGTTGACGAACGAAACAGCTTTGACGAAGCGACGCGTGCATCGGCCCGCTATCTCAAGTTCCTTGCAAACAGATACCATGGAAATTGGGAGCTTGCGATGGCCGCTTATAACTCCGGCGAGGGCAATGTCGATCGAGCTGTTCGCCGGGCTGGCTCGGAAAGCTTCTGGAGCGCCTTTGCATATTTGCCGCAGGAAACCAGAAATTACGTGCCAAACATTTTGGCAACAATACTGATCGCAAATAATCCAAATCAATATGGATTTGGCCATATTCGCCCGGCAGCTCCCCTCGTTTACGACCGCATCCGCGTTCCGGCATCGACAAATCTCAGCATTATTGCTCAGGCCGCCGATACCAGTGTCCAATATATCCGGTATCTCAACCCGCATCTGCGTACTAATTCCACGCCGCCGCAGCCTTACATCATCAATGTTCCGGCGGGCAAGGCGAATGAGGTTGTCGCGATTTTCAAACGCATGCCCGCGTCCAAGATCAATAACACAAATCTTGCAAAATCATCGGCCGGCGAGACGTGGCAGACAATATCGAACCGTACCGGCGTCAGTGTCGCTGATCTGATGGCCGCGAATCAGGGTATGAAAGAGCCAAGGGGTAAGGTTTTTGTGCCTGTAACAAACAACAACATTAATCGTATCGTATATTCCCGTCCGTCAAATGTTAGCTCACCCTCGACCACTAACAGCAATATAAAGGTTGTTAAGGCAAAGGCCGGCGATACAGTTGCAAAGGTTGCTGAGCGTAACGGTGCAAACCCGATCGAGATCGCAAAATACAATGGTCTCTTGCCGAATTCTGTTCTGCCAGCCGGACGAGAGATTAAAATCCCTTTGAAATAAAGTTAACAAACAATATAGAAAAAGCCGGGTGTGATAATATCCCGGGCTTTTTTGCGCCTAACCCCCTGGGGGCATATTTGACATGTATATTCATTGTAACTATACTTGTTACAGATATGGCAGCGAATAGTCAATTTTCAATGGCGGTGCATATTTTGACGCTGCTCGCTAATGCGGGCGACGAAAACGTCAAATCAGAATGTATCGCCGGCAGTGTTAACACCAATGCCGTGGTAATTCGGCGCATCATTGGCCAACTCAATCACGCAGGATTGGTCGCCTCTCAGACGGGAGCGACGGGCGGGACCCGCCTTGCGAAGACTCCGGATAAGATCAGCCTATGCGAGATCTACAAGGCAGTTTCGTGCGGCGAAGTGTTCGCTCTTCACTCAAAATCGCCAAATCAGGATTGCCCGGTCGGGCGTAACATTGAGGCAGTTTTGTGCAACCTGCAAAAAGAGATCGACAGCAGCGTCGGCGAAAAGCTTTCGCAATACACCTTAAATGAAATTATCGAAAAAGTGGGCAGCAATTGATGCCTGACAAATGAAAGCATACGTTTTAGAACAATTTGGGATCGAAAATCTCCGCCTTTCTGAATGGGAAACATCTCGGCCAGGTGCCGGTGAGGTTTTGATCAGGTTTCATGCCGTTTCGCTGAACTACCGAGACTTAATGGTCGTAAACAGTACATACAATCCCCGAATGAAGTTGCCGGCGATACCATTCTCTGATGGTGCAGGCGAGATTGTCGAGATCGGCGTTGGAGTTACTAAATGGAAGGTGGGCGAACGGGTTTGTACCGCAGTGATACCGGGATGGATCGATGGCGAAACGTCCGCCGAAAAGGCGAAGACCGCGATAGGAGCGGGCGGAATGACCGGCGTTTTGCGTGAATACGGGGCATTTGGCGAAGATACGATTGTTCACGTCCCTGACCATCTATCATTGGATGAAGCGGCGACCTTGCCTTGTGCGGCCGTGACGGCTTGGCATGCTCTGGTCGTTTCGGGAAAGATCAAGGCCGGTGATACCGTGCTAACGCTCGGGACAGGCGGCGTGTCGATATTTGCGTTGCAGATCGCCAAGCATTTCGCCGCGCGAGTCATTTCGACATCGAGCAGCAATGAAAAGTTGGCGAAAGCCCGGCAATTGGGATCTGACGAGACGATCAATTATATTGAAAACGCGGATTGGGACAAGACTGTGATCGAATTGACCGGCGGACGCGGCGTTGATCATGTTGTCGAAGTGGGTGGGACCGGCACTCTCGCAAGATCGGTAAAAGCCGTGCGGGTCGGTGGACACATTGCTCTGATCGGAGCTCTGAATATGTCTGGCGAATTCAATCCGATTCCCGTTTTCATGAAGGGGATCCGTCTACAGGGAATTTTTGTCGGTTCTCGTAAGATGTTTGAAAATCTCAATAAAATGATCGAAATCGCAAAGATGAAGCCGGTGATTGACCGTCTGTTTGCCTTCGATCAGCTTCGGGACGCATTGCATCATATGGAAAGTGGATCACATTTTGGAAAGATCGTGGTAAAAATACATGACTAAGACGCGGTTTTTAGCGGCGGTTAAACGCCGATGATCGCAGATTTATTACTAATAAGGGGAAACAATGACTACACTTTTTGACAAACTTAAAATCGGAAATTTGGAACTTACAAACCGGATAATAATGTCGCCGATGACGCGGAGCAGGGCGAGTGACGACGGGATTCAGCCGGATTATGCGGCAAAATATTATGCTCAGCGGACTTCGAGCGGTTTGATAATTAGCGAGGCTACAAATATTTCGCCGATGGCTAAAGGCTATGTGCGAACATCCGGCATTTATACACCGGAACAGATCGGGGCGTGGAGCAAAGTGGCGGACGCGGTTCATGCAAAAGGCGGCAAGATTTTCATGCAGCTTTTTCACACCGGACGAATTGCTTTGCCTGTCTTTTTACCAGACGGAATCGAAAAACCCGTTGCACCGTCCGCCGTCAAAGCAAAGGGACAAAATTACACAGACGACGGAATGAAAGAATTTGTCGAGCCGAGAGAATTGACGACTGAAGAGGTAAAACAAACCGTCAGGGATTTTGCAGCAGCGGCGAAGAATGCGATACAAGCGGGATGTGACGGCGTCGAGCTGCACGGTGCAAACGGGTATCTGGTTCATCAATTCCTTGGAACAAATACAAATCTGCGGACAGACGAATACGGTGGCTCGGACGCAAATCGCGCCCGATTTTTGTTTGAGATCGTGGATGCCATCAGTGCCGAGATCAGCTCCGAAAGGTTGGGCGTAAAACTCTCGCCGACCGTGCCGTTTAATGATATGGAGGACGCCAACGCCGAATCGTTTTATCCATATATTATCGGTGAACTGAACAAAAAAAATCTGGCTTACTTACATATCGGCTTTGAAGAAAAGCCGGAATTGGATATTAGATGGCACTCGAAACTGCGGCCGTTGTTTGACGGCATGTATCTCGCCAATGGCGGTTTTACAAAAGAATCGGGTGAAAAGGCTCTGGCGGAGAATAGAGCCGACGCTATAGTTTACGGCAAATCTTTTCTGGCAAATCCCGATCTGCCGGATAGATTCAAACGTGACGCGGAACTGAACACTCCGGACGTCTCAACTTTTTACTCAAATACCGGCGAAAAAGGCTACACGGATTACCCGACGCTACAACAAGCTTCGGCAGCGTAGAATAGGAGCGTATTGGATTAACAACGGAATATTGATAAGGGGGAAATTATGAAAATCAGAAAATTAAGAGATTTGGAGGTTTCGTCCGTCGGGCTGGGATGCATGGGGATGTCGTTTGCGTATGGCGAAGGCGATGAAACCGAATCGCTGGCGACGATTGACAGGGCGCTTGAGCTGGGTGTCAATTTTCTGGACACGGCCGATATGTATGGGCCGCATACTAACGAGGAACTTGTCGGCAAGGCAATAAAAGGCCGGCGGGATAAATTTGTCATTGCGACAAAATTTGGCATTGTTTTTGATCCGAATGAGCCAGAAAAACGCTCGATCAACGGGCGGCCGGAGTATGTGCGACAGGCGGTTGAGGGAAGTTTGAAACGGCTTGGCGTCGAGACGATTGATCTTTACTATCTGCATCGCATTGATCCTGACACGCCGATCGAGGATACGGTGGGGGCAATGTCGAGATTGATCGAAGAAGGCAAGGTCAGGCATTTGGGACTTTCTGAGGCGTCTGATGAAACGCTGCGGCGGGCTTCGGGCGTCCATGAAATTACTGCTTTGCAAAGCGAATACTCGCTGTGGACACGAGATGTAGAGGAAAACGGCGTGCTTGAGACTTGCCGCGAACTCGGAATCGGTTTTGTCCCGTATTCGCCGTTGGGACGAGGCTTTTTGTCGGGGGAGATTAAGCGGTTTGAGGATCTCGCGGAGGATGATTTTCGTAGGACGAATCCGCGGTTTCAGGGCGACAATTTTGAAAAGAATCTTAACCTCGTCAAAAAGATAGAGGGGATCGCAGAAGGCAAGGGCATTGCGGCATCACAGCTTGCTTTAGCATGGGTTCTGGCACAGGGCGACAATATCGTGCCGATTCCGGGAACGAAACGTAGAAAATATTTTGAGCAAAACGCGGCGGCGGTTGATATTGAATTATCCACAGACGAATTAGCACAGATCGATGATGTATTTCCACGAGACGCTGCTGCGGGGCTCAGATACCCCGAGGCAATGATGGCTTCGGTCAATGCATAGAGCTTGCCGCACCATGACCGGGAATGATATTTCGTAGTTAGCAGATCGCAGATATTATCGGATAAAATTATTATAGGAAAATAGGAGAAGAAATGGGAAATTTTGCAAAAGTAGTTACAGATACGGCCTTTGAAACTGACATTTTAGGCTCGGACAAACCGGTGTTGGTTGATTTTTGGGCGGAGTGGTGCGGCCCTTGCCGCATGATCGCTCCGACGGTCGAGGCAATCGCAGAGGAATATGACGGGCGTGCCGGTGTTTATAAAATGAATGTTGACGAAAACCTCAACGTGCCGCAGCAATTTGGCATTCGAGGTATACCGACCTTGATTGTTTTCAAAAGCGGCAAAGAACAGGAGCGCATCGTCGGCGCCGTCACCCGCGAAGCAATCGCCAAAACACTCGAAAAATATATTTGAGCTTGTTTTCAAATGAAACACGCATTATTAATAAATTGTGCCGCCAGGATACCATGTTCGGGCGGCATGCTTTTTTTTTCAATTTGCTCCACCGATTGCAGCATCATATATTCAGGCGTAACTCTCAACACAAAATCAGCGCACAAATCCCAAACATTTGCTATCTTTTTGTTGGAACTTTTGTTTTTTGGCCGTCGTAAGAATTTTTTGACAAGGCGAGGTTTCGTGCTTTGGTTCGTTGGTGACTGATATTGATTAAAGCCCTCACTTATATACGGGCTATTGACGGAGACGTTTTTGGAAGCATTAAAGGCTGTGGCCGAAATTAATGGTGCTGAACTCGTAAGGCGTGCTCGTGCAGGAGACGGCGCGGCGTGGGAGGATATTGTTTCCAATTTTTCGCGGCGGATCTTTAATCTCGCATACCGGTTTACATCGAGCGTTGATGGGGCAGAGGATCTGACACAAGACGTTTTTATCCGCATTTACAGGACACTCGACCAGTACGATCCCAAACAGGGCGATCTGGCAAATTGGTTGATGCGTCTCGCACGCAATTTGATAATTGACGACTACCGCCACCGCCAGCGTAACCCGCAAAATTCGATGGCCGACTCGGTGGACGATCATTCGTATCACTTGCGGGCGGCAGGAACCTCGGCCCACAAGGAGATCGAACGCAAGGAATTGGCGAGCCAAGTGCAGGAAGGCATCGATAAGCTGCCTGACGACCTGAAAACCTGCGTGATCCTGCGTGACATCGAAGAATTAACGTATCAGGAAATCGTCGATGTTTTGAAAATACCTGAGGGCACGGTCAAATCGCGAATTAACCGTGGACGGATCGAATTGGCAAAGATATTGAGACGGATGAGAGTGGTAACGATCTAGACAAAGGGGTGAAAGTTATGAAAAAGGAGCAGACAAACATAGTAAATTGTTCGACATTTGAAGAACTGTTGACCGATTATCTCGACAAAACGCTTGAGGCTCCGGCCCACAAGGCTGTCGCTGCCCACGCTCTCGCTTGCCCGCTATGCCATTCTCTGCTCAACGACGTAAAAGAATCTTTGGAAGTTTGCCGTAATATTTCAGCGCCGACCGTATCTGTGACACGGCTCGAGGCCCGTGTGCTCTCGATGACGATGCCCGAAACGGCGATGCCGTGTGAGAATTTTGAGGATCATTTGACCGATTATCTGGATGGATTTTTGCCTGCCGCTACATACCACCGTTGGGAACGCCATGCCGCTCTTTGCACGACATGCGAGGATCTGCCGGGTATGGTCGTCCGTTCGATCGCGGCCTGTTATACATACAAAATGGAAGAATTGGCCGTGCCCGACGGCTTGCAGGATCGGATCCTATTGGTAACGAGCGGCGACACGGAGTTGACGGTCACAAAAGCGTCTTGGGCGGCACAGGCGCGTGATTGGATAAGCGGTCTGCGATTCCCCATAGGCATTCCGCAGCTTGCTCCTGTGGCAATGATGCTGATGTTTGCGTTTCTCGTATTTAGTCAGACGGTCTCGGCGGATGGTTCGCTCACCGATGTTTATCAGAAGAGTTACCAGCTTGCCGAGCAAACTTACGAGCAGAGTGCAAACGCCTGGAACGGTAAACCGGTCGATGAAAATCAGAATACAAAACAGGATCCTGTGACCGGCACGACATACGTGGATAGCGAGGGCAAAAGATAATGAATTGTGCCTATCACATTCAAAACGCGGCAGTTGTAAGCTGTAACGGGTGTGGACGCCCGTTATGTCCGGCGTGCGATCACCGCATCAAGGGCTTTCCGTTTTGCACCGACTGCATCGTGATGGGGGTCGATCTTCTCAGACAACACAATCAAACAAATCACGTTCCGTTTGTAAAAAAACGCACATCACCAATCATTGCGACGTTTTTGTCGATGATCTGCCCCGGTCTCGGGGCCGCGTATAACGGCCAGACGGTAAAGGCTCTCGTCTATTTCGCCGTCTTTGTCGGACTGTTTCAAATGGCGATCCTGACGGGCGGAACGCCGTTGTTTGTCTTAGGATTTATGGGCATGTGGTGCTTTGCTGCACTCGACGCGTGGCGGACGGCTCAGATGATCCGCTCCGGCTTGACGCCCGACGTCGCCGACGACATTCTGGTCAAACGATTTTCGGGGAATCCGAAACTCTGGGGCATTGTTTTGGCGGTTCTGGGTATTACTTTCATTTTCAATCGATTTATTGACCGCAGTTTGCTGATGCGCGCGCTGCTGCCGGTGATGCTTATTGGCCTCGCCGCCTATGTGCTGCGCGGTTATATTTTTAAGCCCAAAGAAAAAGATGAATGGCGAGGGGCCGGGTCTGCGACGAGTTTTGCTCTAACGCAAACGCGTTATAACGAGGCCGACCAGGTGGTAAACGATTTCGCCGAGCGCTCACGAAGCGGAAGTTGGAAAGATCTCTAGATTGCTATTTTGTCTAAAGGAGTTTGAGTTATGATCTTGTTTGTAAAGGCCGCGTCCGTTTTAGGCAGTTTGCTGGTTATAATCGCGCTCATCATTACGCTGCTCAAGGCCCTCGTCGGCTTCGTCGGTTTTCTGGCGCTTGCGATCAAAATAATTATTGTTTTGATGTTTTTGGCATTATTCGCTGCGGTTGCATTTATGCTCTTTCGCGGATGGCAAAATAGTCAACGGAAAACGGATTAGTTCATAAATCATTTTGATTCAGTCATAAGCCGCCGGCATAGACAAGTCCGTGGACGTTTGCTTTTTCCGGCGGTTTGTGTTTAGATAGACACTTCCTTATTTAATTATTTGGAAACATACAAGCGGTTTTTCCCACTAAACAGCGAGAGTTCGTTTTAATAAAAGTTAACTCTTGTTCGAAGGTTTCGCGTTAGTCGCTCGCGGCTATTCTTGCGTGATTCCGTGTGCTGGAACGATGGATTTCCAGTACGTAATCATTAAAAGGAGCTTAAAAGCATAATGCAGAAAAACGACAAGTCTTATACTTTTCTTTTATCTCATAAATCAAAATCAAAGATATATATTCGCAAAATTGCGGTTTCCAAAAGGACGATGCATTTTGGTTCGATCTGTATGTTTCTGATCGCCGGTATCACGGTTATGGGTTTTGGCGTCTCTGGCATCGTCCGGGATACGGTGTTTGCCAAAACGTTAACCGACAACCCTGCGGCGATGCAGATGGCGGCAAAACCACAGCAACTCGATGTTGTTGAAAAGACAACAACCGACGTTTACGCGGTCAACAGCGGTGGCCCTGTATCGCTCGATCTGTCAGACCCTGAGGACGCCGAGATCGGAAATCAGATCAATGAAATAAAGAAGCACGCCGACCCGGCCTATCTGCCGACGATGTGGGCACATCTGGGCAAGATCAACAACGAATTTGGCTTTAGACGCAATCCGTTTGGCGGACGCTCGTATGAGTTTCACCCAGGGATGGACATCAACGGCGAACGCGGCGATCTCGTCGTTGCACCGGCAAACGGCACGGTCATCAAGGCCGGCTGGACGAGCGGCTATGGCAATATGGTCGAGATCGATCACGGCAACGGCCTGACGACGCGTTACGGCCACATGTCAAAACTCGAAGCCTCGACCGGCGATACTATCAATCGCGGCCAACTGATCGGCTATATCGGCTCAACCGGACGCTCGACCGGCCCTCATCTGCATTTTGAACTCAGGCTCAACGACAAACCGATCAATCCGCGTTTTCTGCTCCCTCAGGAGCCGATCGATCTGAACACTATCGTAAAATAAGCCTCTAAAATAATTTCAATCAAGGCGAGTCCGTTTGTTGACTCGCTTTTTTTGTCCGAGTGCGTTTATATTTAGATATTCGTGTTCTAAAATTTTGTAAAGACTTAAAGGAATTTGCTATGAAACTGAACAATAATCGCTTTTTTTCGCTCGCGATGATGGTCGCGATGATACTGTCCTCGTTTACATTTACGTTTGCCGTCCCGGACGAAGGGATGTTTGCACCGGGGCAGATCGCTTCGTTGCCGCTCAATAAGAAAGGGCTGAAGATCAGACCTATCGACATTTACAATCCGGCGGGCGGCGGTCTGACCGATGCGATCCTCCGGTTGAGTATTGGCTGCACTGCGGAGTTTGTCTCACCGGACGGCCTGATACTGACCAATCATCATTGTGGGTTTGAGGCACTGGTCGCGGCATCAACCCCGGATAAGGATCTCGTCGAGACCGGATTTAATGCCGGCAGCCGCGCGGGTGAATTCCCTGCCAGGGGTTACTCGATTCTGCTCACGCAGCGGATTGATGATGTCACCGCCAAGGTCAAGACCGGCATCGATGGCTTAACCGGAGACGCTCTCGCCGCCGCATACAGGAAAAACAGCGACGATCTGCAGAATGCTGAGCAGGCCAAGGCTCCGGCGGGATCGACGATCCGCATACAGTCGATCGACAGCGGTTATTTTTTCTATCTGTATCAAACGACTGAGCTAAAGGACATTCGCGTCGTTTTTGCTCCGCCGCGCAACATCGGCGTTTATGGCGGCGACCCCGACAATTTTGAATGGACCCGGCATACAGGCGATTTTACATATCTGAGGGCCTATATGGCTCCCGATGGCTCATCTGCGGAATACTCGCCAAACAACGTGCCTTACAAAGCCAAAAAATATCTGACCATGAATATCGGTGGTCTCAAGGATAACGATTTTGTCTTTGTTCTTGGCTTTCCGGGCGGCACGACGCGTTATCGCGAGAGCCAGTCGATCCAGTTTGCCCGCGACGCCAACTTCCCTTTCCTCGCTGATTGGCTGCGTCAATTGGCCAACACCCTAAAACAGATCGGCTCAACCGATGAGGCAAAACGGATCGCCCTCCAGGAGGATATTGCCGGTTTTGACAATTCCAGAAAGGCATACGAGGGCGGCTATCTTCGCCTGCGTCGTGCCGGCGTCGTCGAGGCCAGACAGGCCGAGGAAGCAAAAATGGCGACGTGGATCGCCGCAAATCCCGACCGTCAGAAGAAATACGGCACGATGCTGGCCGACATAAAGGCCCTTTCCGAAGAGTCGAACGCCGCCGCAAAACGTGACGTCATCATCCGCCGATTTCCCGATCCTAATTCGATGCCCGTTTTCGGCGGAATCATCGCTGCCGCAACGTCCGTCAAACTGGGACGCAAACTCGATGACCGGCAGCAAGCTGCTATCCGCGGATCTCTTGAGCGCCGCGATCCTGTCTTTGAACGTGAGATGCTCAAGTTTTTCTTCAAAAAGTTTGACGAACTTCCGGCAGGTCAGCGGTTTGCCGCCGCCGATCAGAAGTTTAACAACACAAAAGGCAAAGCGCGACGGGACCTAGAGGCAGCCTTTGCCACGCAGATCGCCGATGGTGACCTTACCACGGCTGATAAGATCTTAGAGCTCTCGACGATGTCGTGGAGTGATATTCAGGCAAAGCATCCGTTTGTCGCCGGTCTCGTCGACGAACGCGCCGCGCTTGCTGCACGCGGTGCCAAATTTGCCGCCGGCATCGACCATCTGCGAGTGCTCTATATGGAGGTGTTGACTGGATTGAAGGGCGGCACGGTTTACCCCGACGCCAATTTCACGATGCGGTTCTCATACGGCAACATCAAAGGCTACCAGAGCCGCGAAGCCGAATATCGCACCCCGTTTACGACCCTCAAAGGCATGATCGAAAAGGATACCGGCGTCAACCCGTTTGACGCTCCGCCAAAGCTGATCGAGATGCAGAAAAATCATGACTTTGGCCGTTACGGTTCGGACGGCAGCGTCGGGCTCAATTTTCTTTCGACAACCGACATCATCGGCGGAAATTCGGGCAGCCCGATCCTCAACGCCAACGGCGAAGAGATCGGCATCTGCTTCGACGGCAATTTCGAGGGCCTCGGCAACGATTTTTACTACGATTACGATGTCAACCGCACCATCTCGGTCGATATTCGCTATGTATTATTCATCACAGAGAAATTCGGCGGTGCAAAATGGATCGTCGATGAAATGAAGGTGGTGGGAAAGAAATAAGACCAAATCTGCCCGCGAAATACACGAAAGGCGCGAAAAGGATATAAACTATTTCGTGTCTTTTTGTGTGTTTCGCGGGCAATTTCTTATTTCTCGCTGCGCCCCCTGGTACAACGAATCGCAGTTTTAAGTTTGCTCATCTGGACGGTGACTCTTTGCGTTTCTGCACAGCCAACCAGTTACAAATTTGCTTTTATCGAACGTCTCGCAACGGAAAAGTGGAGTTGGCGCGATAATAGCGCCTATCCGTGGGTTGAAACCCCGTCTAAAGTCATATGGTCGCGATGCGACCCAAGTACCCACGATATGCAGCGAAAAGACCCAGTCGCTACTGCTCCCGGTTCTGACTTAATTCTCAGTAATCCAGCTTGATCGAGTTCATTCCTCGCAGGATGACGCGTTGGCGGCGGACGACGCGTTTGCGGTTTTTGTATGGGTTAAAGACGTTGAGCGGCGACGGGATCATGGCGGAGAGGAATGCGGCATCGTCTTTGGTCAGGTCGGAGGCGGATTTATTGAAATATGTGCGTGACGCGGCCTCGGCGCCGTAAATGCCCTCGCCCCATTCGATGACATTTAGATAGAGTTCGAGAATGCGTTTTTTCGACAGGTCGCGTTCGAGAAAGTAGGTGTAGAGAGCTTCGTGGCCCTTTCGCATAAAGTTGCGGCTCTCGGACAGGAAGAGATTTTTTGCAAGCTGCTGCGAGACGGTCGAGGCTCCGCGTTTGAAATCTGGCATCGGTGGTTTCCAGTCGTCTTCGCTGGGTGTGCAATCCTTCTTAGGTTGATTTGCGTTCTTAGCTGCCTCTTCGCATTCTTCTTTAGCTTGTTTTTTGCCCTCTTCGACGCCCTCGTCCCAAGCCTTTTGACTCGCGTCCCAATCAAAACCGTGGTGCTGGAAAAAATGCGTGTCCTCGCCCGCGAGCACTGCCCGTTGTAGATTTGGCGAGATCTGTTCGATCGGCGTCCAGATCATGTATTTGCGCGGTTGAGTTCCCCTCTCTGATAGTAAATCGTAAGCCTGAGGCAAACTAGTTACCGGGTCACCGATAACCCTATAATCTGATTCAAGTCGCAAACATTCGCCAACTGTTACTCCACTGTCTTTTTGCAAACATTTAATTTTCTTTTCCAAATACTCTTTTTTCTTATTAAATTCGAAAATACGATATTCGATCATTGACGAAGTGGTTGGATTCTCTTCACGGAGTTTGGAGATATTTGGGAACGTGACGAACTCATAGATCAACCACACGCCGACCGCTCCGGCGAAGATCAGAAATAGAAGTTTTGTCCAGTACCACATCGTCAATCGTAAATAGTAAATCGTCAGTCGTAAATAGTAAACGATGAATTGTCAGTCACAGTTCCTTATTTACGATTGACGATTCACGATTTGCTATTTACTATTCACGATTCACGATTTACTATTCACTATGTATGGGTCGATACGACAATGTAGTTGCGGTTATACTGGGCGGCGGAGCGGGCTCGCGGCTGTTTCCGCTGACGCATGAGCGGTCGAAGCCCGCTGTGCCGCTTGGCGGGACTTATCGGCTTATCGACGTGCCCGTGTCAAACTGCATCAACTCAGGCATCACGCAGATATTTGTCCTGACGCAATATAATTCCGCTTCGCTAAACCGCCACATCTCGCGGACGTATCGCTTTTCGGCATTTTCGACCGGCTTTGTCGAGGTGCTCGCGGCTGAGCAGACAAAGGACAACCCTGATTGGTTTCAGGGCACGGCCGACGCCGTCCGCCAGATGCTGCCGCACCTTCGCGATTGGCGTGTCGATACGCTGTTGATACTCTCGGGCGATCAGCTTTACAGGATGGATTACCGCAAATTCCTCGACCGCCATTTTGACACGGGGGCCGATCTGACGATCTCGGTTATTCCGTGCCGCAGCGACGAGGCAACGCAATTCGGACTGCTCAAGACTAACGAAAGCGGCGCGATTGTCGAATTTAAGGAAAAACCGACCGGCGAAGCCCTCGAAGCGATGCGCGTCGATACGGGCAAATTCGGCTTGACGGCGGACGAGGCGGCGAGCCGTCCCTTTCTCGCGTCGATGGGCATTTACGTTTTTGATTACAACAAACTCGTCGAATTGCTCAAGGCGGATAACTCGTGGGTCGATTTTGGCGGTGAGATCATCCCGGCGGCAATCGAAAAATACTCTGTGCAGGCCTATCTTTTCAAAGATTACTGGGAAGACATCGGATCAATCCGCTCGTTTTACGAGGCAAATCTCGATCTGGCATCGCCGCTGCCAAAATTTAATTTTTTTGACACCGCCGCGCCTATCTACACCCGCAGCCGCTATCTGCCGCCGTCAAAACTGCATGATTGCGATATCGATAATTCGATGGTCAGCGAGGGCTGCATCCTAAACGGCGTCCGCGTCCGCAATTCGATTATCGGGCTGCGCAGCCGTATCGATAACGGAGTCGATATTGCGGATTCGATCGTTATGGGGTCGGATATTTTTGAATCGCTGGACGAGATTCACGGGAATATAGTTGCTAGGGTACCGCATATCGGGATCGGTGAAAATACCGTCATCCGCCGCTCGATAGTCGATAAAAACGTCAGAATTGGGAGCAATGTAAAGCTGCTCAATCGCGATAATATCGAAAATTACGACGCCCCCGACCGTTCGATCTACATCCGCGAAGGCATCATTATAGTTCCCAAAAACGCGATGATCGCCGATGGCACAGAGATCTGACGACCGCTATTTTCCAGCGAGGTTGCGATCAGTCTGTCCCACAATGTAGCTAGTTTTGGCGCGGACGACAATATCCGGTCGCATCACACGCACCTTGATTTGCTTTCGTTCACCGATCTTCCCGACTGTTTCTGGGTAATATCCAAGCGAATACTGGCGCCGAAGCTCCTCGGCAATGCCTGAGAACGCGGCGTCGGCATTAAACATCGTTTCGGCCTCAAAATTACGTCCCCCGCTCACTGTGGCCAATGATTCCAGATATTTCCGGCCTACGGCGTACTGGGATGCGCTTTGTCCGTTGCCACCCCGGCCCATATTTACATTGCCGCCGCAGAGAATGGCGGCCAGTACCCCGCCTCCGCACGGATTATTTTGTCTGCCTCCGTACCCACCGTGTCGGCCGTAGCCGCCACCACCACCGCCGCGCCCATCTTGGGAAGTGTCATACCAAACCGTATAGAAGAGAGAATCGACCTCCTCGGCTTCGTTGATCGTGTTCTGATAATTTGCGCGTCTTGATGTCGTATCGACACCGTCAGTAAATAGAACCACTGCTTTGCGACCCCTTACCTGCCGCATTTCCTGATTTATTACATAATCGACGGCTTCGTAGAGGCTCGTTCCGTCGCCAAATTGCGCCTGCCTAATGGCATCACGCAATTCATAACGGTCGTTTGTAAAAGGACTGAGAACATGGACATGTTCGTCAAAGGCGATGACCATCACGCGGTCATTTGGCCTTAGTTTGTCGATAAACGTGATTGCTGCATCCTGAATCTCTTCGATGCGAACCGATGTCGAAGGGCTCACATCGAGAAGCAGAATAACCGAAAACGGCTGCTCGACCGACTGAAAATATCCCACTTTTTGCTCGACTCCGTTTTCAAAGATCTTAAAATCCTGCTGCTGGAGACCAGAGATAAAGCGTCCGTCACGATCAAGCACCGAGACTGGCATCGTTACAAGATTTGTCTCGACCTTTATTATGCCGTCATCAGGTGTCGGCGTCGGCGTGGCATTGCCTGAATTCTTGCCGCCCATGAGCACCGGCGGGCCTCCATTGGGCCGGGTAGAATAAGGATCGCCCGTGATCACAGGTGGTGTCGGAGTCGGCGCAACACGTGGACGCCTGGTGGTGTCCGTCTGGGCCAACGCATTAAGGCAAAAAACAACCGAGATCAGTGCTATAGCAACAAAATTTTTCATCAGATTTGATTCTCCGAGCCGAAACTTTGGGGAAAGCGTATATTTTGATTATAACCGGGTTTCTCACGTTGCAATCAATTTTTATCGAGAATATCAATCGAGAGGTCATGAAACCGCCGGCGGACGGAGTTAAGCAGCACAAATGGAAGGCCATGATTGTGCGTCCGGTTTGTCAGAAGGATAAAAACGCGATCTTTCACAGGATCGATCCACATGCTCGTCCCCGTAAATCCGAGATGGCCAAAACTGGTCGTGGACATCTTGCTTCCGGCGGTCGAGTCAGGCGAAGTGGCGAGTTGGAAAGCGAATGACCGGTGTTCGTTCATCCCCGGCGTAAAATTTGTGTGGAAAAGCTCGCAGGTTTCCGGTTTGAGCAGCGTCGTATAATTCGGCAAAAACTGCTGGGCGATCCTGAAAACTTCTTCAGCAGTCGAAAATAATCCTGCGTGACCGGCGACGCCGCCCATAAAATAGGCGTTGCCGTCGTGAACCTCGCCCCAGATTATATCCTTGCGGAAAAAAGCCTCCTTCTCTGTTCCGTTCCGGAACGGTGGAACATCTGGAACAGGTGGAACAAGATAGCCTTGCTCGATGCAGGTCTGCTTCTCAAACTCATTTCCCTTCTCGCTTGCTGCGATTCTATGCCTGAAACTTGCGGCTGGTGTGAAAGACGTATCTTTCAGACTAAGCGGAACAAAAATGTCGTTCATCACCGCATCTTCCAAGGTCTTTCCGGCAAACCTCTCAATAAGCGTGCCAAGCGTAATAAAATTTAGGTCGCTGTATGTGACGGCATTTTGCTCGTAATTGAGATTCGTCTTACCTATCTCGTGGGTAATCTCAGAGCGATCTGACACACATAAATACATAGGTTTCCATGCCGGCAGATGCGAAGTATGCGTCAGCAAATCCACGACGGTTATCATCCGTTTACCTTGCGCTTCAAATTCTTTTAGATAAATTGCGACCCGGCCGTCGAGCGGAAATTCCCCGCTCTCGATCAATTTAGCGGTTAATAATCCTGTCACAAGCACCTTTGTCATGCTTGCAAGGTCGTAGATAGTATCGACCCTCGCCTCTATCTTTTCCGGCTCGATGACGGCAAAACCAACCGCGTCGTTCAAAACGATCTCACCTTTTTCCGCGACCAGATAGACGGCGGATGGGAAATCACCGGCATTAATGCGTTCCTGTAAAAATTTTGAGATTTGATCTGCCATCTCGTTAGTTTCTATTTTGCACGAATTATTAAATTCCGCTTAACTTGCTAAAGAGTTTATTGACATCGAAACGCGATAAAAATAAAATAGAAGAACAAATTTTTCTGGAGGTAAATTTATTATGAGCAAAGTAGAATCTGCGGATCTAATTCTTAAACTGTATGACCTGCGTCGTGAGACGAAGATGCGCGAGGCACGCAACTGGATCTTTAGTTTCAACCCGACGAGTGCCGAGCAATATTGGCAGACGATGATGGATCCAGAGGTTGGCGGGCTTTTGAGAATGGTCACATCTTACTGGGATATGGCTGCCACCCTGGTTAATCACGGGGCGATCGACGCCGATATGTTTAACGAAACGGCCGGTGAGCATTTTATGATTTTTGCCAAGATCGAGCCGTTTCTGGCTGAGATGCGTGAAAAATTTCAAAACCCCGAGGCGTTCAAAAATCTTGAAAAGGTCATTATGGACGCTCCAAACGGTGCGGAAAGACTCGCAAAAACGCAGGAGTGGATGAAAACGATCAACGAACAGATCGCCGCCGCCCAGGCAGGTAAAGCTGGAGAAGCGTCGGCCTAGGTGAGTATATAAAGTTAATGATTGGGGGGAGTTCGCTCCCCCTTTTTATTTTATCCACGCCATATGAGCCTCAATCTTTTCTAAAACTCCGACTGCTAGTCCCAATGCTCGACGGCCGTCTTCGCCAGAGACCGGCGGCGTTTTGTCTTGCTCGATGGCGTCGAGAAACGCGGTGATTTCAGCCTTGAGAGGCTCGACATTATTGATCTCAAGGCTTTTTACTAAAAACGCTGACGACGGATCCCCTGTCTCGGCGTTTAGGGTTGTAATTGATGCGGATTTTGCTGCGTAGTCTATCGAAACATACGATTCCGCCTGATAAAGCCGCATCCTGCGAATCGTTTCCGTCCCAGCCCGGGAAGCGGTAATATTTGCAACGGCTCCGTTTTCAAACTCGATCCTGGCATTTGCGGCGTCGATCTTATCCGAGATTATCGGTGTGCCGACGGCGCGTATTTCCGCGACTTTTACATCCTCGCCGACGAGCCATTGCACGGCGTCGAGGTCGTGGATCATCACGTCGAGAACAACATCAACATCGAGCGATCTATTTGGAAACGGCGAGATCCGGTGGATTTCAAAATAAAGTGGTCTCGTCACATACGGCCGGACGGCGACCATCGCCGGATTGTAACGCTCGAGCTGGCCGATCATCAGTTTTGCACCTGACGAGGCGGCGGCGATCATTTTGTCGGCCTCGGCGAGCGTCAGAGCAATGGGCTTTTCGACGAGAGCGTTCGCACCACTTGCGAGAAATGCACATGCGATCTCACAATGGGTTTCAGTCGGCGTTGCAATTGAGACAACATCAACCTTGCCAAGCAACTCACGCCAGTCGGTAAAATCGTCACACCCATTGTCCGCACCGACACGCGACGCCGTTTCGCCATCTGCATCACACACTCCTATCATCTGGACGCGGCCATCGGTGGCCATCTCGGTATAATTTCGGGCGTGATGCCGCCCCAGACTTCCCACCCCGATCGCGGCAACGCGAACTTTATGATTTTCACCCATAATTTGATAACAAGCCGCTTTTCGGCAATACTTTACATTCTCATTTAAGATGCCGGAAATTACAAAGACCGAGAATTCAAGACCCGAGACCGTCGCAAGATATGTGTGGATACTGCTGGCGATCCTGTCGATTCTTGCCTATTTTTTTGGCCTAACCGTCCCATTCCTCGGCCCTGACGAATCCCGCTACGCTCAAGTCGCCCGCGAGATGATGAATCGCGGAGACTGGATCACGCCGACACTCGGCGGCGTCAACTGGTTTGAGAAACCGGTGCTGCTCTACTGGCTAGAGATCGCGTCTTATTATCTATTCGGGGTAAACGAATTCGCAGCACGGTTCGGCCCAGCCCTTTTTGGCTTAGGTACCATCGCGAGCCTTTGGTTGCTTGGAAGAAAATTAGCCACAGAGAACATGGAGAAACCAATTGATGATGAAAATTTGAAAGCAGGCTCAGAGAACTCTGTGCTCTCTGTGGCTAAAAATTTTGCAAACTACCTGGCCCTGATCGCAGCCTCAACAATTGGGATTCTGGTATTTGCTCACGGTGCAAGCTTTGACATCATTGTCACATTTCCCATGACGGCGGCGTTGGTCTGCTTTTATATTTATGATAGCCGAATTCAACGACCCGCAATCGCAATTGGTTCTGACCAGTCCCCGCGTCCCTGTGTTTCCGCGCCATTGGTTTTATTTTATTTTTTCATCGGCGTCGCTCTGCTCGCAAAAGGATTGATCGGCATCGTATTTCCCTATGCGATAGTCATATTATTTTATGTGTTGTCGCGGCGGATGCCGAATAAAACTTTAATTTTTAGCATGTTTTGGGGAACACTGCTGGCGGTTGCGGTGGCGGCGGTTTGGTACCTGCCGATGTATCTGCTTCACGGCTGGCCGTTTATCGATGAATTTTTTATCCAGCACCATTTTCAGAGGTTTACTTCAAACAAATACCAGCACCCACAGCCTTTCTACTTTTTTCTGTGGGTTTTGCCGCTGATGACGCTGCCGTGGCTGCCATTTTTTCTGGCCTCGATCTGGAAGAATGCAAAAGGGATATTTCACCACAAAGGCACAGAGGGCACAGAGATAAGAACCGATGAGTCTCTGCGTCCCAATGTCCCGGCGTCCCAGCGTCTCTGCGTCACTCCCTCTCCCCTTCCCCTCTTCGCCGCCGCCTGGCTGGTAGTCCCGCTTGTTTTCTTCTCATTTTCCGGCTCTAAGCTGCCCGGATACATTTTACCGGCGCTGCCGGCGGCGATAATATTTACTGCTGCATATGTTTTTGGTCTGATCGAAAAAAGCAGACACTGGCGTCAAACGGTTATCATTATTGCAGCATCTACATTTGTGGTCTCGATCCTGTTGTCGATTTTTGCTTTGCCCCGATTTGCCGAAACTGACTCGGTCAGATCGCTCATCGAGGCAGCAAATGCCCGCGGTTATTCGATCAATCGCGTCGTCATGCTCCACACGATCTCGTATAATGCCGAATTTTACGCCGACGGGCGTCTGGTGCGCGAGACGAACGGGTCGCAGCGTCATTTTAACGGCCCAAATGAGGTTATGGACGAGATAAAGGCGGAAAACGGGCAGCCCGTGGTGGTGCTGATCCCGCTGAGCTACCTGCCGCAACTTATGGCTTACGAGCCTTTGCGATCCGAATTTTTACGCGACAATGGTGAGGTGGCCGTAGTTCTCGTTGCGGCAAAATAATATTTAACCCGCCGCCGCCCGCCGCAGACGATCCATCAAGGCTGCGCCAATCCCGTTTTCGCCCACTGACTCACAGCAGATCGTTTTAATGCCGTTTCGATCACACTCGCGGAAAAACTCAAACACCGAATGAGCGTATTCATCGACAGACTCGCATATTCTTATCATCGAAAACTCGCCGTTTGGCCGGTTAATTCCTATGTATGCCCTCGCATCGTGACTATTTATAATCGGGGCGGTTTTGAGTTTTGAAATTTCAGGTTTGAAATTAACCAACAAGACCTCGGCCAGCGGGGAATAATGAGCATGTTTCATGCCGGGGCTGCGTGACGCATAATCGTCGCGGGCATCTTTATAAAGAGTTTCCGGCACGATAACACGTAGCTCATCAAGCGAGATCGAACCTGGACGCAGCACAGTGGGGAAATCACCGGTGCAATCTACGACTGTCGATTCGAGCCCGATCTCTGTGGCGTCCCCTTGCAAAATACAGTCGATCCGCCCGTCAAGATCCTCCATCACCGCCTGCCATGTCGTTGGGCTCGGCCGTCCCGAAAGATTTGCCGATGGAGCGGCAACCGGAACGCCACAAGCGGCAAGAAACCGCAGAGCAAGATCGAATCGCGGCATTCTGATGCCGATCGTATCGAGTCCGGCGGTCGCGATCAGCGGAACCTTTGCCGTTTTTTTTAAAACAAGGGTCAGCGGCCCTGGAAAAAAATGATTGATAAATTTCTCTGCACTCTCAGTGATCTCTGTGGCTAAATCCACGATCTGCTCGATACTCGCAATATGAGCGATCAGCGGATTATCGGCCGGACGCCGTTTAGCCTCAAATATCCTGGCGACAGCGGCTTCGTTAAACACGTCCGCACCGAGGCCGTAAACCGTCTCGGTTGGAAACGCAACGATCCCGCCGCGTTTAATAAATTCGGCGGCCTCGTCGGGCGATCTTGTAAGGACAGTGTTCACAAAAGAAGTTTCACTTAAGTGAGCAAAGAACGCAAAGAAAGATATTCACCACAGAGGCACAGAGAGCATAGAGCTTTTAATAAAAAACGAAAAATTACCTGTGTTCATCAGTGTCCGTCTGTGGTAATTTTTTCTTTCTCTGTGTTCTCTGTGTCTCTGTGGTGAATTCCTCCTTCTTCAAGTTAATATAGTATCGTGACCATCGCCGAGAAACTCAAAACTTTGCCCACCGACGCAGGAATCTATATTCATAAAAACGAGGCCGGCAAAATTATATATGTCGGCAAAGCTAAGAATCTACGCAATCGGGTGAGATCGTATTTTCACTCGAGCCGGAATCACGATCCGAAAACGCGACAACTGGTCAAAGTAATCGCCGATTTCGAGTTTATTGTTGTCGATAATGAGGTTGAGGCGCTAGTCCTCGAATCGAACCTGATAAAAAAACACAAGCCGCGATTTAATGTTTTTCTAAAGGACGACAAATCATACCCACATCTGAAACTGACAAATGAGCCTTTTCCAAAAGTGGTGGTGACCCGCAAAATCGTTCGCGATGGGTCGAGCTATTATGGCCCATTTCTACCTGCTGTGCTGGCCCGCAACACGCTTAATCTGGTAAATCGGGCCTTTCAGCTTCGCACCTGCGATATCGAGATCAACGGCAAACTGCCGCGTCCCTGTCTCGAATATCATCTAAAACGCTGCCTCGGCCCTTGTGTAAAGGGTCTCTGCACACAGGCCGAGTATAAGGAAGCCGCCGCCGATGTCAAGACGCTGCTCGATGGGAAAAATAAAGATCTGGCCGGAACGCTCGAGCAGCGAATGTGGCAATATTCCGAGCAGGGTAAATACGAATTAGCCGCTAAATACCGTGATCTGCACCGCACCGTGCTCGCCCTCGGCGAGACGCAAAAAATGGCGACTACGCCCGACCGCGACATCGATATCATCGGCTTTTACCGCGAAAACCAGCGGCTCGCTCTCCAGCTATTTACGATGCGCGAGGGCCGCATCGTTGGCCGCAGGGAATTCTTTTGGGAGGATCTGGCCGAAGATGACACGTTCGACGCATCGGAGTTTCTCGGCATAGTCTTGGCGCAATATTACTCGACCGACTACATCCCGCTTGAGATACATGTGCCGCAGGATTTCGAGGATCGCGCGGTTTTGGAAAAGGCACTTACCGTACGTCGCGGACGTAAAGTCAAAATACTTGACCCAAAACGCGGTAAAAACAAACACCTTGTAAAGCTCGTCGAGACCAACGCCAAGATCGCCTTCGAGCAGCGGTTCCGAGTCCTCAAACCGGACTCACAAAAGGTGCTGGAGGAATTACAAGAGCTGCTCGAACTCTCATATTTTCCCGAGCGTATTGAGTCGTTCGACATCTCGAATATTTCGGGATCGGAGAATGTCGCGGGCATCGTCGTATTTGAAAACGGCAAGCCCGCACGCTATGCTTATCGCCGCTTTATAATCAAAACAGTCGAGGGTGCGAACGATTTTGCATCGATGCACGAGGCCGTTTTTCGTCGTTATAAACGGCTCCTTAAAGAAGAAAAGCCTCTGCCGCAACTCATATTCATAGATGGCGGCAAGGGCCAACTTTCGGCGGCTGCCGCAGCGATGCAGGCTCTCGATCTCGAACAAATTATGCTCGTCGGCCTCGTCAAACCGCCAAAGCAACATAAACAAATATCGCATCTGCTGATCCACGGACGCGAAGATCGCCCGATCCCATTTGACCATAATTCGCTGGCGTTTAGGCTCGTTTTGCAGATCCGCGAGGAAACACACAAAACCGCCATCGAGTTTCACCGCAAACGTCGCGAAAAACGAGATTTCACATCCGAACTGTCCGAAATTCCCGGCATCGGTGAAAAGCGAAAGATGAAATTGCTCCGTGAATTTGGCTCAATCGAGCGCATCGCCAAGACATCAACCGACGAGCTTTCACCGTTTGTCGGCCCAAAAGCGGCCGCGGAGATCGCCAGCCATTTTGAAAAACAGCGAAAACTCGCCGCCAAATAGTTCGCCACCCGGCCACACACTGTTGACATTCCCACCAAACTCCTATATTTTCCTTTTGTTCTACCACAACTTAATTTACAAGGGCTTTTTTGGTATTTCGAAAAGGAGATCTGTATATGTTAGTTCGAGTGTTAGCGGCAACTATTGCCGGTGGGATAGTCTTTTACGTCTTGGGGTTTGTGCTTTTTGGCATCGTTCTTGACCCCGTTATGAAGCCTTACTTTAATCAGTTTCCGGGACTCATGAAGGAACCGATGCCAGACCTTATTTTTCTGCCGCTTTGGAACCTGACCATGGCTTTTCTTTTCGCCATAGTGTTTGAAAAATGGGCGGGGATCAGGACATTTATGGGCGGGATCAAGGGCGGAGTGCTTCTTTCTCTAATCATCGTGCTGATGACCGATCTCCACTACGTCGCGTTTACAAATTTCTTTAAGGGACCTGTCGCTTTTATTATCGATCTCGTCGCCGGGACCGTCCTAGGCGCTTTGGTTGCCGGAGTCGTGGGCGGGGTGCTGGGAATGATGAATAAAGGCTCGGCGTCGGACTAATGGCTTCGGAATATTTGAATTAGATACAGCCGCCAAATGAAAAGGCGACTGTGTAGTATAGCTTTACGTTCCGTATGGCTATACTATTTTTTTGTCCTTGCAAACTGTAACCCGATGCCAAAATACAACATCAAACCAAAACCGAGTGGCATTCACGATCTGATGATAGTGTTGTTGATCGGCATCGTCGGCGTTCTCGGCTGCACGAGCACGAACAGAAGCGAGACCGATCCCGACGCTCCAAAGACGGAGCGCGGACGGCTGAAATTTGCTAAGAGCCTGCATGCGCTTCGCATAGGCAATAGCTATGCATACCGCGACGTCAATCAGGCCCTGTTTTTTAACGGCACGGAATGGAAACCACCTGGCGACGAAGATCTGGCCAACCGAGTCGGCGGGTGCGATGCCAGCCCGGATCCCAAACTCGAAATGCTCCGATGTAGTGGCGGATTTACCGAAAGTTATCGCACCACCTACCTTGTCCGCATCAAGGACGACCGGCCCGAGGTCAAAAAGATCGATGAAGATTGCGGAGCCGGCCCGATGTGGATCGATATGGAAGGCCGCTGGATGCTGCTGCAAAAGTGTTACTACAACGTCGTGACGGATGAAAAGATCCCGGTCAAGGGAATGCCGTTCACAGATGATGAAATGGGTTCGACGCCGATCCAGTATGTGCTTGGCGTGTCGCCGGACAAAAAGACCGTCATCGGCTCATACGATCTCTCGCCTGACGAGGTGAAAGGCGATTCGCTCGTCAAGCTCTTTAACATCGACACCGAGTCAGGCAAACGCGAGATACGTTTTGCTAGCTTAAAAAAATACCCGTGGCTCAACGATCATCAGAACCCATCCAACGACATCGTGCCGCCGCCCGCTCCGTCAGTGAAATTCGTCTGGAAAAAAGATACAAAGGGCCGCGATGTGCTCGTCCAGCCTGAGCTGCTTGGCGTTTTTGTCCGCAAACAACCGCCGGCGAATAAATAAAAAGATCGGGCCCTCGACCTCGACGTGCGGCACAGCGACGTTAACCGCACACCAGAGGCGAAGGCCCGAAGACAAAGAGAGTTTAACCACAGATGAACACGGATGAACTCAGATAGGAAAAAATCATCTGTGTCTATCTGCGTTTATCTGTGGTTCCTCTCCCTTAGTTTTTCTTTACGTAACTTTTGTGGACGACGACCTTTGTCTTTTCGTCGCGGGCCTCGTACATCACGTTTTCCTTGTTCTCGCGGGTCCTGAGGGTTGCTCCGGCGCTGAGTGTTTGATCCTTTGCAGCGGCTTTGTCCGAGTCGTCCATAAACGATTTTACCGCGTCGGCCTTAACCGGATCGGCGAGCCTGATCTGATTTGCTTCCGAAACGGCCTCGGTCGCCGAAGCCTTGAGCATTTTCATCCACACCTTTTTGAAAAGGGAGTTTGAGACATAAACATCGGCGCTATTGATCTTGCCATTGATGGCAAAAGCATAGCCAATGATGTCGGATTGTCCGTCGATGATGCCGCCGAGACTCTTGATATATTCATCGACGGTGGCGACGACCCGTTTATTCTCGAGGCTTAATTGCAAACTCGAACTCGACGTTCCCGAAGCCACATCACCGCCGACGTTTTTCGCAAGCCGTGCCTGTGCCTCGCTGACCTGGCTCCAAACCTCCGATTGTGAGCGTTCGCCGTTGGCGGCCATTTTTAGTTCCTTGGTCACGATGCGGTCGTTCGAACTGGTGAATTTACCCGAATCTTCCTCGCCGCGTTTTGTCCAGCGGCCTGATTCGACGCAAAATGAGTCAATTTTCACCCGCCCCGAACGCGCCGGGATGATTATGCTGACGGCCAGAATGCGATCCTGTTTGCCGCCCTTGACGATGTCGCCCGACTGGATAAACACGTCGAGTTCCTTAGACAAATTCTCGACCTCGAGTGTATTGACCTCCGACGTTTCATAGACGACAAACAGTTTTCGCTCCATTGCCTCCTGCAGCGTCATAATGTTGCCCTTGGTGTTCTGATCCTTGCCGTGGATCAGGAAAATGGTGAGATTCTTGTGCGTATAGGCCTGCGACAGACGATAATCGTCCAGTTGCGCCGCCGCCATGCCGGCAATTGCCAATGTTAAACATGCTGCCGCGAACACCCGCGCCAAATTTCTATATTTCATACAAAACTCCTTATTTGGTTCAAATTATGTCGGGAAAGTGTCGCTGCTTGTAATATATGAACGCCGATGTGCAGCATTCTTGCAGAGTTTAGTCAGAAATAACTCAGACCACCACGCTCAGCCCGCTGACAATGAGTCAGACGCCTACTAATATGAGGCACAAGGCAACGGAGCGTTGAAGAGGTGATAGGTAGAAATAGCTACACGATCGCACCGACGAGATCGTATTCGTGTGCCTCAGTTATCTTGACGTTGTATATCGCTCCCACTTTCGGGTCTAGGTCGTCGGGCATGTCGTTGATGAGGATGTAGCCGTCGATTTCCTGGGTTTGGCCTTCGAGACGGCCCTGGAAAAGGAGGTCGGATTCTTGTGATAGACCCTCGAAAATAATGGGGTAAGTTTTACCGATCTTTGACAAATTAATTTGCTTGCTGATCTTTGCCTGTTCTTTCATCAGCCTGTTGCGGCGCTGCTTTGCGACCTTTGGATCGACCTTGTTGGGCAGATCGTAGGCGGCCGTTCCCTCTTCATCCGAGTAGGTAAAGACGCCGAGATTGTCGAAGCGGCAGTTTTGAATGAATTTGATAAGCTCTTCAAAATCTTCTTCGGTCTCGCCCGGAAAGCCGGTGATAAAGGTCGTGCGGATCGCGATGCCGGGAATCTTTTCACGCACACGCTCGATTAATCTTTCGAGGCTTTCACGATTTCCGCCGCGCTTCATCAGTTTCAGGACATTTCGCGAAGCGTGTTGGAGCGGCATGTCGAGATACTTGACTGCCTTCGGCGTCTCGGCTATGGCGGTTAAGAAAGCGTCCGAAATATGCGTCGGGTAGGCATACATGACGCGGACCCATTCGATGTTGTCGATCTCGCCGAGAGCACGGATCAGCGCTGCAAGAGCATCGACTTCGCCAAGGTCCTCGCCGTAACGTGACGAGTCCTGTGCGATCAGAACCAGCTCTTTGACGCCTTGTTTGGCCAACATTCGGGCTTCTTCGATGATCGAGCCGAAACGACGCGATCTAAAGCTCCCACGCATCGCCGGAATCGAGCAAAACGCACACGGACGGTCGCAACCCTCGGCGATCTTGATAAACGCCGTGTGCGAAGCGGTCGCACGCATTCGCGGCGTATATTCGTCGTAGAGATAGGTCGCCGATTTATTGCCGATCGGCAAGATCGTCAGTTTTTTCGAGTCAAATTCAGCATCAGCCGCTTTTAAAATATCGCCGACTTGCGAGGTGCCGATAAACGCATCGACCTCGGGCAGCTCTTTCATCAGATCATCGCGGTAACGCTCGACCAGGCATCCGGCGACGATAACGCGCGTCGCTTTGCCGTCCGTCTTCCAACGGGTCGCTTCGAGGATCGCATCGATCGATTCCTGCTTTGCCGATTCGATAAAGCCGCACGTATTGACGACAACCGTGTCAGCCTCATCGGCGTTATTTGTAATTTCGTAGCCCTCCTCGGCGAGTTGGCCCATCATCACCTCGCTGTCAACGAGATTTTTTGGGCATCCGAGACTGACAAATCCTACTTTCTTCATACTGCGATTCGGCTCACTGAGCAAACATAAAGAATATCACAAACGAACCGCACAACGTCGTCGGCAACTTGCGAGATGGCCTTGAATTACAAAAAGCCTGTCCATCTAAAGATCAGCTTTTTACTTTATATTAAATCCGGCGACTTCCTACTTTCCCACACCTGAAAGATGCAGTATCATCGGCGGGCTTAACTGCCGTGTTCGGAATGCGAACAGTAAGTCCCATGTTGCCAAAAGGCACACATTTTGGTAAAATCCTAGCGTGGAATATTTCGTCTGGGATGCCGAGAAAAATGAGGTGCTGAGGCGGGAACGTGGCGTATCGTTTGAGGAAGTTGTATTTCACATTGAGAACGGTGATCTTTTGGACGTGATCGATCATCCGAATGTTGAGAAGTATCCTCATCAAAAGATGTACGTGGTCAGAATTAATGACTATGCTTTCCTGATTCCCTTTGTGCAGGATGGCGACGAAGTATTCTTGAAGACGATTATTCCGAATCGAAAAGCTACTAAGATTTACATTGGAGACGACAGATGAAGAAGATAAAATTGGATAAGGAAGAGCAAGACCTCGTCGATTCGTTCGAGCGAGGCGAATGGCGATCGGTTCCTAATCTGGAACGCGAGAAAAAGAAGTCTCAGAAGATCGCTGCCGCGACTTTCCGCAAGGATCGTCGCGTCAACATCCGAATATCGTCTAGGGACCTCATCGGTATGCAAAAACGAGCGCTTGAAGAGGGAATTCCCTACCAAACACTAATATCAAGCGTACTGCATAAGTATTTATCCGGCACCTTGGTCGAGAGTGGAATCAGCCCTCTAAATGGGCTACATCGCTGGTAGGATCCCGCCGACGGAAAGATCGCGACCGAAAAAAGAAGATAATATTACGAGACGGCTCGGCTATAAAGGTGTTATGGTCCATGTCATTTTTGCTTGTTTTTTTCGTTGATTTGACATAGAGTATTGGTTCAAAGAAATACGACTCCATCTGCAGCGATAAGGAATTGAATCTATGAACGATTATTCGGAAGTGCCTCAAAGATTATGTCCACAATGCCATGGAGAGGTTGATGCCGACGCGCGATTTTGCAAGCATTGTGCATTCGACCTTACCGCCGCTGCAACCCCTGATACAAATCCCGAGGACGATCCCGTATTTGAATTTCAGAAAACGAACACGAAGAATAATCTTCCGCTCATTTTTTGGCGGAGTCGGCGTTTTGCTACTAATCGGAATTCTTGCTTTTGCTGGCTTAAATCTTATCGAGTCAAGAAATGCGGCCAATACTGCAAATTCAAATGCGGCGCAAGGAGCGACCGTAACGCTAGGAGCAAAAGCACAAAAAGCAGAGGAAAAGATATTACGTGGTGAAACGCTTACTCCGGATGATATTTCCGGAATTACGAATGATGAACTTCGTATCGTCCGTAACGTGAGTTTCGCCCGATACGGACGCAAGTATGAAAGGCCGGGTCTGGGTGATTATTTTTATACGAAGTCTTGGTATAAACCAAATGACAACTATTCAGACAGCATGGTTACTGCCATCGACAAAGTAAATATAGATTTAATCATAGGAATGGAAAATGGGGTCAGTGCAAATAAGGCGGCTGCAAAGGTGATGAATTCTTCATCTGGAACAGGCACAGGTAATCCGGCTAATAATTATCAAGATTCGGGAAATCCTACCAATTCCCTTAGCCAAGAAGCCCTTGCCGAAGTCAAAAAATTCTGGGACAGCACACCATCAAATGCGGCGATTCGTATTATGGAAAATTCACTCAAACATATGATGCCGGTTACACAGCGCAATATAAGAACGTAACCTTCACCATTCAAAGTTCTAATCCTCTCACTGAAGCTGACCGACTCAACGGCCTTCAGTGGAAAGGCTCAGTAGCAATTGGTTATTCGCTTTATCGAAAGGCGAACTCCAAGAACCAGTGGAGTGAATGGAATCAAGTTCGACCGGGAGGGGGGTATGACATTACTGCAACAAAGAGGTCAAACGGATGGCAGGTGCTTCAGCTATATAATATCACCAGCCAAACCAAAATAAACTGCTCAGAGATCCATAACTGAACAAGCGGCCTAATGCATAATTGCTAATGGCTTGAGTTACTTTGATGTGGTACATACTAACAATTGCACCCTTCGTGCAGGAATACTTTAAAATACCGTAAGTTATGAAAAAGCACGTTCAAAATACTGTCGTTCTGCGTAATGATGCTCAGCCCAGTCATGGCTGGAGCACAGACAAAGCTGGCAGAAACACCAGAACAAAAATTAAGTATTCTGTTGTTCGGCAGTGTACATCCCGTACGAAACGGTTACCAACCGAACAAAATTCATGCTGGCATTGATTTTGGCGATACGGGGACGGACACAACTCCGGTTATATCCCCAGTAAACGGAAAAATTGTTGCGAATACTTCCGCTTGCGGAAAAGTGGCGATTTTTGATGGAAAAAATACCGTAATCTTAGCTCATATGGCTAGTCGGACATCCTTAGCCGTCGGAAAAACTATTGCCGTCGGCGAGTATGTTGGTAAGGCAGCGATGGTCTTGGGAGGTGGTTGTAGCGCGACCGGTCCGCATCTTCATATTGAAATCAGAACTGGAAACAATCCCACTATGGCACTACCGAGCAATGAGAATGGGAATACTACACTGAATCCCACAGAGTATCTCGTTCGATCGGATCCCCAAATGCCTCCGGATCGGGATGCTATATTAGATTTCAACGGCTCCAGCATAGTTGGATTTCTTAACGATCACGATCTGCGACTGGTTTGTAATCCGAACCCACCGTACACCGAGCTGGTAAAGGAGATGGGCAAACGTCCGACTCGGCCTTCGGGCGGCGTTGATACCCGTACTGAGAATATTCTGCCGATTCTGGAGTACCTTAATGGTAATTGCAAAGTTGGCAAGCCCAATCCGCTCTTGCTACTTTTAAGCATTGCCGCCAATGGAGATATTGACCTAAATAACTTAAAAGAAGGAAATGTACGGGGAAAAACGATTCTGCTGGAGTCCCTGAGTCCGATTTTTCGCGAGAGGAGAAATAATGGCGTTTATCGCGAAGGGACTAATGAAGTTGAGACGTCGATAACACTAAGGGTGCCATCTAAACTCGCGAAGGAAATCTTTCTAAAGTCCCTCGCGATTGCTAGATCGACTGGTTCCGACCGAGTTAATGTTTATGTCGATAACTCCTTTGGGGGTACACCAAGTTCCTTGCCGAATACAGAGTTCAGCATTGAAGTTCGAGCAGATCGTATGTGGGTTGACACGGGAATAGATGTTAGCGACAAACGCATCAGTATTGAATACATGAGCGGTCAGTGGAGTAATGGCGGCAAGAATCCGATCTTTTCCGATGCAAGAGGCGGCGGGAATTGGCCAGGTTTAATCGTTCCGAATGCTCCATTTCGAAGCCTTGTAGGAAAAACCGCGAATCGCACATTCTTCATCGGAAATCATTTTGAAGGATTCGCTGGGTCTGGTAAACTGTTTTTGAGTATTAACGATACTAGCGACTTTACGGACAATTTGGGAAGCATCATTGTTAGAATTACAATTCACAAGTAGAACCATATAAAAAAGAAGGATGAAAAAGCCCGCTCAAAACGAGCGGGCTTTCTTAATATAAATCCGGCGACTTCCTACTTTCCCACAACTGAAAGCTGCAGTATCATCGGCTCCAGTAGGCTTAACTTCCGTGTTCGGGATGGGAACGGGTGTGACCCTACCGACAAAATCACCGGAAAACTTAATAAATTGTCAGTGGTTCGTGGTTGGTTGTTCGTGGTTCGTTGTTAAGAAGGTTTTCTTTTGCAACGAACAACTAACTACGAACGACGAACCGACTCTTGATATCTGATAACTGAATACATTGCATGTCCACTACTTACTTTCTATCTTGCGTTGCTTGATTAAATTTGCTTGTCAACAAATTTTATGGTCAAGCCTTGGGACAATTAGTACTGGTCAACTAAACACATTACTGCGCTTACATCTCCAGTCTATCAACGTGGTGGTCTTCCACGAGTCTCACTGGCAATATTAATCTTAGGTCTGGCTTCACGCTTAGATGCATTCAGCGTTTATCCATGCTCGACATAGCTACCGAGCGATACGGCTGGCGCCATAACTCGTACACTAGAGGTCAATCCAACCCGGTCCTCTCGTACTAAGGTCAGATTCCTTCAATATTGCTACGCCCACACCAGATAGGGACCGAACTGTCTCGCGACGTTCTGAACCCAGCTCACGTACCATTTTAATCGGCGAACAGCCGAACCCTTGGGACCTTCTTCAGCCCCAGGATATGATGAGCC
>JBBRQM010000034.1:0-35944 GCA_038226395.1 Pyrinomonadales bacterium
CCGAATAGGCATAACAAACCTTTTGATTTCGCTGATTTCCTCCTAACAGCCTCATTAATGGTTTACCCTTGCTTGCTAAATGCAAAAAAACTAAAATTAAAGGGTATATGTGCTACGATTGTCGGTTGTAACATCTAAGTATTTGCGTGGGATGGGCCGAAGAATTCAGGTGGTAAATCAGATAAATAAATGAGGGAATGTCAGGCCTGTAAAAACTGTTTTGCCGACGATGTCGCGACCTGTCCAAACGACGGGATGCCGACCACGCATACCATTTCCGGCGCGCCCGTTCTTGAGGGCAAATATCACCTCGATTGCCGGCTCGGACAGGGCGGCATGGGCGTCGTCTATAAGGCCCGTCACGCTTATCTGAAAACGCAGCTCGCGATCAAGGTCATTCTACCCGACCTCGTAGGCAATGATCCTCAGCTGGTTACACGCTTTCGCCAGGAGGCTTTGGCGGCCGCTGCGATTCGCCACCAGAATGTGGTCGGCGTGACGGATTATGGCGTTATTGACGGGACACTGCCGTTTCTGGTGATGGAATTTGTCGAGGGGGAATCGCTTCACGACCTGCTCGCCCGCGAAAAATCACTATCGCCCGAACACACGCTGGATTTAATGTCGGCCATCTGCGCCGGTGTCGGGGCCGCACACCATCAGGGCATCGTTCATCGCGATCTAAAACCCCTCAACATCATGATCTGCAGCGACAAGCCGAGCCTCGCCGAATCCGTAAAAATCCTTGATTTTGGCCTCGCCAAGATCAAATCGGGCGAGCTTTTGGGATCGTTCATCCAGGCCCAGACGACCGGCTTGATGGGGTCGCCGTATTACATGGCCCCGGAGCAATGGGCAGATGAGGATCCCGATTCCCGCTCTGATATCTATTCGCTTGGCGTTATGTTGTTTCAGATGCTCGCTGGTGACGTGCCTTTTAAGGGTTCCTCGATCCCGGCGATAATGAAAAAGCATATCTCCGACCCGGCGCCCTCGTTTGCTGATCTTGGCGTGATGATCTCACCGGAATTAGAGCGTGCGGTGATGCATACGCTGGAAAAAGACCCGGCAAAGCGCACCGGCTCGGTCGATGTTCTCGTTAAAGAGCTTAGAGAAGCTATTCATCCAAAGCCACAAACGATTCAACCGACCGCCGGTCAGTCGCTGCCGGTTTCGTCGCTAAAAATCCAATCCAGACCGCCGAAAGCAAAAGTATTTGTTGATAATGTATCGGTTGGCCAGACACGTGATAATGGTCTGTTGCTGCTTGACGGCATTCAGAGCGGCAATCACCATCTGAGGATCAGTCACGATGGTTTTCAGGACTGGCTTGGCGACGTCATCTGCGACGGAAAACCGCAAGAGGTTGTCGCCGAGCTAAAGACCCGCCCGCCCATATCCGAGCCAGCTATCCCAAAACCAACTTCCGATGCGATCCCGCCCATCATAGCGTCCCCGGTCGGTGACAGCGTTCAAACGCGACTGGCCAGACCGGCCGCTCAAGGGGACGTTTATGCCAGAACCATTAATCAAAATCGCGACACAGGCCCGGTTGCCATCGAGTCCAAACCGGCAAAGAAGCGACTGTTTTCGCCTTTGATTTTAGGAATTATTGGCCTATTGGGTCTCTTTTTTGTTGGTATTGTCGTTATCGGGGCTGCCTATATGTTGGGCGTTTTCCCTGGCAAGGGTACCGTTATCGGCAATCAATCCAATCAGGTTGAGCCCTCGCCCGGCGGCTCTCCGATAAATCCGGCAAAAGCCGAGATGATTTTGATCCCGGGCGGGACATTCAAAATGGGCCGGAATGACGGCAATATCAATGAACGCCCGGAACACGCGGTAAAGGTTAATAATTTTTGGATGGATAAGACGGAGGTTACAAATGCCGAGTATGCCCAGTTTGTTGCCGAGACTAACCACACGGCTCCAAAACACTGGTCAAACAACCGTCCGCTCGAAAAAACCGAGATGAAGCCGGTCGCCTTTGTCACTCTCGAAGACGCAGTGGCGTTTGCCGCCTGGCGATCAAAACGCGATGGGGTCACATACCGCCTGCCGACAGAGGAAGAGTGGGAATATGCCGCCCGTAACGGAGCAAAAGGCACTCTTTACCCGTGGGGGGATGGTTGGGTCGAGGGCAATGCAGTTGTGAAAGTCAGGGATGCCGAGCCGACAACCGTCGGATCGAAACCGGAGGGGAAAAATAGCCAGGGAGTGATGGATCTGATCGGGAACGTTTGGGAATGGACAAGTTCCGAGCTGACGGCGTATCCGGGCAGCAATGTCGATATTATTAAAAAGCCGGGGCGGCGAATCATCGTACGCGGCGGATCGGCAAATGAGGATCCCGAAAAGCTGAAGATCACATCGGCCTTTCGTGTCGATGTCGCGGCGGATCAGACGGAAAAGAATATCGGTTTTCGTCTCATCAGGTCCCGTTAGTGATTTTTCGGGCATTTCGTTTTAGTTAAGATGAAAAAGTTGTTTATAAATCGATTTGTATTTTTTGTAGCTTGCCTCCTTTTATTGACAGGCTTTGCCGGCGCACAGGATCTGGGCAGCAGCAATAAGCTGTTTGGCGGTGGTAAAAAGACGGCAACGACCAGAACTGCAAAAAAACCGGCTGCAAAGCGTAAGCCCGCCGTGTCGAAAGTTCACAAGCCGGTGAAAAAAGCGCCGGTCGTAGTGAAACCAAACAAACAGGTTCATCCGTCGAATCCCAAAATAAATACACAAAATAAGATTACCGACGTAAAAAAGAATGATAATGCGACAAAATCCCAAAATAACGCCGGGATGCCGCCGGGAAAAGCAACAAACGACCTTTTTAACAAACTTATCGGGGAAGGCAATACGGCGCGTTACGAGCGAAATTATGTCGCCGCCGAAACTGCATATCAGCGGGCCAGAGCGATAAAACCAAATGATTCGCGTGCTATTTACGGCCTCGGAACTCTCTACACCGATCAGCAGCGTTGGGATGACGCAGAAAATGCATATCGCCGAGCGCTACTTTTAGAGTCTGAGAATGCGATCGCTGATATCGCCTTAAGTTACGTTTTAACACAGCCACTCACTGCACCCAATTTGTCTGACCGTTACGAAGAGGCGGAAAAATTGGCTCGCCGTTCGATCGAATTGGCACCGGCCAATGCGCTTGCTTTCGATCAGCTTGGCGTATCGCTAGAGCTTCGGGGTCTGATCGGGGCTGAGACCGAAAATGCCTATCGCCGGTCGATACGGCTTGATCCTACGTTTGCACCGGCACATGCGCATCTCGGACGCTTGCTTCGCCAACGCGGCTTGGAAAGAGAATCTGCCGCCGAGTATCAAAATGCGATCCGGCTCTCGACCGATGTAGCCACCATGGTGCTGGTCGCCGAAGTGATGCAGTCAGAGCAGCGATTTGCCGAATCGGAGGATCTATTACGAACGGCCCTCGCCGACGATCCGAGAAATCCGTCCGCGCTATTGCTGTTGGGTCATGCGCTTACTACGTCCGGCAAGTATGCTGAGGCTGAGCGCATGCTTCGCAAATGTCTGGAAGTCAGCCCGGGCGCGTTTATGCCGAATAGCTTGCTCGGCTCGCTGTTTACTCGTCAGGGTAAGTTTGAAATGGCCGAAAACGCTTTATTGCAGGCTCTTCGTCTAGTATCGCCGAATCAGCGTCCAATGCTGTCACGTCAGTTCGAATCGGTCGGCGACGGATATATGAAATCGGGAAAGCCGGCGGCGGCGGGACGGTCATATCGACAGGCATTGACGCTTGATCCCGAAAACAAAGAGCTTGCGGCTAAAATACCAAAGCCGCGGCGCGGTTGACTAATGGCCGGTTTACTGAAATTCGGCGTCTATTGTGCGTTTTTTGCCTGGAGAACGACTTGAATAGCTTTTGAATTAATGATGGGCGAAGTGCATTGTCCAAAGTGTGAGGAGACTTTTGAGAAAGGATCGCGGCGTTTTTGCCCGACAGATGGAACGCGCTTAGTTTCTGATGACGGCCCGACGGAGACGGATCGATCGACGCGAGGCGTTTTTGCTCACCTGCTGCCAAAAATTATGCACGATCACCCATATGATAAAATTCCCGGGGATATTCCTAAATCTGTGGCAATTGAACAAAATCATCTAACTATCGACGACGAGCCGTCCGCACAAACCGCCGAGCCGGTCTTTGAGATCGACGATCTGGAGCCTGAATTTGCCGCCGAGACCAGTTTCGCCAAGACTATCGAAATGAGCACCGCTGATCTAAAACCCATCGGACGTAAGGTAAATCCCCACGAGATACCGTCCGGTACTGTCGATCTCAGCGACGCGATGCGTCCGGGTGCGGTCGCCGATTTTCCTGAAAATGATCCTGAGAGTTTCGTCGGACGCACGGTCAAGGGCCGTTACGTCGTGACAGAGCTTTTCGAAGGCGATGACACAGGCTATTCATATCTCGCTGATGACAAGATCATGGCCGACAAAAAGGTTTTGGTCCGCGTCCTGTTCGATCAGGGCACGGATGAGGTGATGGGCAGCATTCTAGATGAGGAGCGCGTCTCGCTCTCACATTTTAGTCATCCTAACATCGCACGGGTTATCGATTCGGGTCAATTCAACGAGGGATTGCGTTTTGTGATCAGCGAATATATTGATTCACTTTCGGTGCATGATATTTCCAGCATTCATGGGCAGTTTGGCGCGCTTCGTGCGGCCCGCGTTATTCGCCAGGCTGCTTATGCCCTCGGCGAGGTTCATCAGGAAGGCATACTCCATCGCGATTTGCGGCCCGAAAACATTATCCTCGACACCGATGGCGAAGCGGAGCAGGTAAAGCTCGTAAATTTTGGTGCATCGAATGGTGAGCCCACCTCCGAAAATATCGGCTATAAGGCTCCAGAAGTGCTCGACGGACGCGTTCCGACGACTGCCAGCGACATCTATTCGCTCGGCGTTATTGCCTACGAAATGCTGACCAACCGGATGCCGTTTGCCGGTACCTCTGCAAAAGAAATCATGCGGGAGCAGAACGGCGGACTTCAAGCTCAATCCACTAATCCGGATCTTGATCTCTCGCCTGCTGTCGATGCCGTGTTTGACAAGGCTCTCGCGTATAGCCCTGTAAAGCGTTATGCAAAATCACGAGATTTCGGCGACGCATTTTACAACGCTTTGGCCGAAAACCCAGACCGACCCGAAATAGCGGCTCTCGAAACTGACGCTAAAGCCGATCCCGAAATTCCTTTGCCGCCGGTTCCAGCCATGATAGCCGGCCACAAACCGCCCGTCCTTGTGACGCTCAAGCCTATTGTCGATCCGATGTCCGCTGGCAAAAATAAAGCTCCGGCGGCTGTGCCGGCTGTCGAGCCCGCATGGAAGCTGCGCTCGCCCGAGCCGCCGCATGTCGAGAATTCCGGGACGATATGGTTTGCTCTCAGCGGCTTGCTCGTGCTCGTCGCGTTATTAGCATTTGGCTGGTATTACCTGGTTAATCACCCGTCTGAGCCGGGGATTCCTATACAGACGGCATCAAATCAGCCGGCTGATCAAAACTTCGCACCGCCGATCACAACGGATATCGAGGTGCCCCCTTTGCCGCGTAAAATAAATCAGCCGCCAAACACTGAGTTTTATCAGAACTCGAAGCAGAATCTAAAAGGCGAGCTGGCAAAGCATTTTGTTGGTTTCTCGATGTATTATCCTAAGGATTGGAAAGTAAACGGCCCTCAGGAAGGCTCCGGATCCAATGCACGGGGCAAATTCATCGACGTTTCGCGCGAGACGCCCGATGGCCGCCCTAAGGAGCAAATGCTGGTCAGCTATTACCCGAGCGAGGGGACATACAGCAAAGACGCCGACAAATTCCCGCAGCTTGTCCGGGAGGCTAATGAGACGCTGAAAAAGATCGTCCCCAATTACCAGGTCCTGAGCGAGGGCGAGATCAAGGTCAACGGCGGCTGGCGTGCCTACGAAGTCAAATTTCAGGGCGGAGGCACCCGCCCGAGCGGCGAAAAGATCGTCCTCTGGGGCCGCCGTCTGTTTATTCCGGCCGCTCGTCCCGGCGTCCATGACGGATTTGAGATCACGATGCTTGCCACGTCGCTCGCCGCAGATATTCGTAGCGTCGATGACGTCGGCGTCCATGGCGAGCTCGCCGCCATCCTCGACAGCTTCGAGCCCAGCCAGAATTTTTAATAAAACGTGCGACACGAATATTCTACATGGGCGCTTTGCGTCCATTTTTGCATTTATGGTGATAGGTTTGCGGACATCTGGACAGTTTTGGGACAGATTGTGTGCCAGGCTATGGCAAATACGATATAGTTAAGATTAGCGTGAATTCTTTACCGATAGGCATTTTCGACTCAGGCGTAGGCGGTTTGACGGTTTATCGCGCTTTGCATAATCGTCTGCCGAATGAGCGGTTTATTTATCTCGGAGACACCGCCCGAGTGCCCTACGGCACAAAATCGATGGCGACGGTCGAGCGTTATGCGATCGAGAATTCGCAATTTCTCGCCAGTCACGGGATCAAGATGCTTGTCGTTGCCTGCAACACTGCGTCAGCACTCGCATTGCCGGCGATTCGCGAAAAGATCGGCCTCGATGTCGTCGGCGTTATCGGCCCCGGCGGAAGAAAGGCGGTTGAGATAACGCTCGATATTCCAAATCCGCGGATCGGCGTCATTGCGACCGAAGCGACCGTCGCCAGCAACGCATATTTTGAGGCGATTCGGCGGGCGTCGGACACTGCCGAGGTTTTGCAGGCCGGATGTCCGCTCTTTGTGCCGCTCGCCGAGGAAAATTGGACAAACGAGCCGGAAACCGCCTCCATTGCCGCCAAATATCTGGCGAAAATGAACGAATTTCGCCCCGACGCGTTGGTCTTGGGCTGCACGCATTACCCGATCCTGCACAGCGTCATTCAGCGGACGGTTGGCGAAAATGTTAAGCTTGTTGATTCCGGCGAGGCGACCGCCGACGAGGTTGTGCAGCTTTTGGCCGAAAAAGGCTTGGCGAATCCCGACGCCGTGACCGGCAAACGTGAGCTGTGCGACGACCTCGATCATTTTTACGTGACGGACGCCGCCGACCGTTTCGCCCGCGTCGCCGAACGTTTTTTAGGCGTCCAGCCGTCAAAGCTCGAAGCGATCGAAGTTTACGGCAGCGACAATCTCGTGAATCGTGAATCGTAAATAGTGAATCGACGAAACCGATTCTTTCTATTTAAGATTCACGATTCACGATTAACGAATTATGAGTTACGAAAGAACAGACAAACGAACCCACGACCAGATACGCAACACCAAGATCACGCCTAATATCTCGCCGTATGCCGAGGGCTCGGCACTGATCGAGGTCGGCGGGACCAAGGTGATCTGCACGGCATCGGTCGAGGATCGCGTTCCCTTCTTTATGCGAAACAAGGGCCTCGGTTGGGTGACAGCCGAATACGCTATGCTGCCGCGTGCGACGAACACCCGCACACAACGAGAAACGCAGCGGCCCTCGGGCAGAACGCAGGAGATCCAAAGGCTGATCGGCCGCAGCCTACGGGCGGTGGTCGACACCAAATTGCTTGGTGAACGCCAGATCTATCTCGATTGCGATGTCATCCAGGCGGACGGCGGCACACGCTGCGCGTCAATCACGGGTGCCTACGTTGCCCTCGCTTTGGCCTGCCGTAAACTGCTAAAACAGGGAACGATCAAGACAAATCCCATCCTGAGCGAGGTCGCGGCGGTCAGCGTCGGCATTATCGAAGGCACGACGATCCTCGACCTGGCCTATGAGGAAGATTCAAACGCCGATGTCGATATGAATATCGTCTGCACCGGTGCCGGCAAATTCATCGAGATCCAGGGCACCGCCGAACGCGAGCCTTTTACCCGCAACCAGATGGACGAAATGCTCAAACTCGCCGAGATCGGGGTCAACAAACTATTTGAGATACAGCGAAATGCTTTGGCTTGATAATCTGTAAATATGGGATTGGATCTGATCGAAATGACGATGCGGGTCGAGGAAGAGTTTGAGATAACCATTCCTGACAAGGCCGCCGAAAAGATCAAGACTCCCGGGCAATTAGTCCAATACCTTATGGGCCGTCCCGAAGTCGGTGAAAAATGGTCGCGAGATTATGTACATCTTTCGGTCTGGATGATAATTGAGGACGAACTGACAATAAATAAGGAAGACTTCAATGATGACTCACGATTTATTGAAGATATGGGAGCAGATTGAGCTATATGAGCGAAAAACAATTTGAAGGAAAAACAGCGATCATCACCGGCGGCACACGCGGCATCGGTGCGGCTATAGGGTTGGAATTGGCCCGCCGCGGGGCAAATATCGCCTTTAACGACATTATCATCGGCGACGAGGCCGAGCAGTTGAAAGCGGACATCGAGGAGCATGGCGTCAAGGCGTTTATGGCTGTGTGCGATGTCACGCATACCGAGGCGGCGGCTGAGTTTGTGGGTAAGGTCAAAGAGGAATTCGGCACGATCGACCTGCTTGTAAACAATGCGGGCATCACCCGTGACCAACTTATCCTGCGGATGAAAGAGGAGGATTTTGATTCGGTGATCGCCACCAATCTCAAGGGCGCGTGGAATTTCAGTAAAGCCGTAATGCGGCCGATGATGCGCAATGAGAATGGCGGCTCGATACTGATGATCTCGTCGATCTCGGGCGTTGTAGGGATGTTTGGCCAAACGAATTATTCGGCGTCAAAGGCCGGGATGATTGGCCTGACGAAAGCACTTGCAAAGGAGGTCGCGAGCCGCAAGATCACCGTCAACGCTCTCGCCCTCGGCCTGATCGAGACGCACATGGCCGCCGGAATGAATGACGAGTACCGCGAAAAGATCATCGCCAATATTCCGCTTCGCCGCCTTGGCAATGTCCAGGAAGTCGCCGAGCTTGCATGCTTTGTGCTCTCACCCGCCGCATCGTACATCACCGGCCAGGTGATACAGGCCGATGGCGGCCTCGCGATGTAGGTAATAAATGTCGCTGAAATACCAAACCGAAGAAGACGAAAACCAGGAACCGGAAGCCGCCGCGGCTCCATCCCCGATACCGTATTACACGATATTTCTGATCGCGGCGATCGCGGCAGTCGTGGTCGCGCAGATCGCGACCGGTTTCGAACCGTCGATCCGTGCCGCCGGTTTTGTAAAGCCCGCGTTTCTTAAGAATCACGAATATTGGCGGATCCTGACCGGTGCGACCGAGCATGGCAGTATTTTGCACGTGGCGTTAAACTGTTACGCATTTTACAGTTTTGGCCGGATATTTGAGATGCTGTCAAACCGGGCGCATCTGGCTATCGTTTTTTTGCTGTCGGCGATCGGCGGCGGTTTTTTGAGTTTGATATTTGCTCCGGATGGGATATCGGTCGGCGCCTCCGGCGGTATAGTCGGGCTGATAGGTTATTTGGCCGTTTATGCGTTTCGGCGACGGCAATTTATCTCGCCCGCGTTTCGAAAGAATCTTTTGATCAATATCGGATTCATACTCGTTTTCGGTCTCGTCCTTTATCAGGTGATCGACAATTTTGGCCATATCGGCGGATTGATCACAGGAGCGGTTTACGGCTTTATTCAGATCCCGTCTGATGTACATATCGATCCCCGCGATGCCGGCCCTGCCCTCGAATTTGCCGGACTGGCCGCCGTTGGCGTCTATGTTGCCGCCTGCGCCTTCAGTATCTTATTAATTCTCCGTATCATATAGGTCGTTTATGCCCCGCGTCAGAGTCCATCAACACGTAAATCCGCTGTCACCCTATTACACGCAAGAACCGTCGCCGATCGATCTTGGGAAGGTCTTTGCCGATCCATCATTGCCGCTGCACCTCGACATTGGCTGCGCCCGCGGGCGGTTTATTTTGCGTATGGCTGAGGCCGAGCCACATTGGAATTTTCTCGGCGTTGAGATCCGCGAACCGCTTGTTACCGAGGCGAATGAGATCGCGGGTGAGCACGGCCTGAAAAATCTCCATTACGAATTTTGCAACGCGATGATATGGCTCGGTCGCCTGCTTGCAGATATTCCAGACGGAATACTCCAAACGGTAACGATCCAGTTTCCCGACCCGTGGTTCAAGAAAAAACACGCCAAGCGGCGGATGGTGAATAATGAGCTTGTTGACACCATCATCGAAAAACTCGCGGATCACGGCCATATATTTGTCCAGACCGACATTGAGTTTCTGGCGGCGGAAATGTTTGAGTTGTTTCGCACAGACGAACGGCTAAGTGATCTCGAAAAGCCAGAAAATCCATTCCCGATAAAGACCGAGCGGGAGAAAGCGGTCGAGGACAAGGGGTTGCCGGTCTATCGTGCCCGCTTTGTTCGGGGATGATTGACTCGGTCAGATTCTAGCTTATTAGCTGCTAGCTACAAGCTTCTAGCCAAAGTTTGTGGTCATGCCGGCGGCTAGTGGCTAGCATCTGGAACAAAATCCCGATCTTTCTATTTCCAGCTTTTCTCTTTTTTAAATCTCTTTATCACCATCTCGCGCCGCAGTTTTGGCAGGTGGTCGATGAACAATTTGCCGTTACAGTGGTCAGTCTCGTGCATGAATGCCCGGGCGGCGTAGCCCTCGGCTTCACGTTCGAACCACTCACCTTTTTCATTTTGAGCACGAAGGCGCGCCTTTTGTGGGCGAATGACGACTGCTGGTACCTTGCCGACGGACAGACAGCCCTCCTGGCTGGATTGCTCGCCCTCAGTGGCGATGATCTCGGGGTTTGCGGCGATGAGCTTGACGCCCTCGCAATCCATCACAAAAAGCCGCAAATTCAACCCGATCTGGGGAGCGGCGAGGCCGACGCCCTCGGCGTCATACATTGTGTCAAACATATCCGCGCAGAGCGCGGCGAAGTCATTGTCAAAACTTGTGACGGATTTGCCTACCTCGGCGAGCACTTTTTCGGGGTATTCGGTGATTTCTCTGACAGCCATCTCTATCTCGGAATTACGCCTGTGCGCGAATCGCGACGGAAACCGCGGCTTGCATTAAATCCCTTTTCCTCTCGGCCGAGGCATTCCCAGCAAACGACGCGTTCTTCGTTCGTCGGCGACAAAAATGTGTTGTAATGGTCGCGCTCGCGGTCGCATTCCGAGCAGCGGGTGACCGGCTTGTCCATTGTTTTAGGGTCGATAGTTTCGATCATTTCCAATAGTTTAATTTGCTCAGGCCAAATTTTCTAATCGTCCTTGCTTTTACCTCATTTTCGACGCAACAATCTGACAGTTGTCGGCTTGAGAAAGCTCTGAGTGCTCTCAACCTCAAAATATTTTTCCACTACATTTTCCAAAATCTGACAGTTAAAAGATAGTCTCCCCTCGCCGCACCAGCCATCGTGAACCAGCCAAAAAAGCTGCGGTTCGCCCGGTTGTTTGTTAATTAGGTCGAGGATCTGTGATTCGTCTTTCAAGATATTGTTTCGCGGATCCCATGCGTCAAACCTGTTCTCTTGAGGGATCGCTACCAGCTTGTTTTGGCCGCTATAGTAATATGCCAATGGCAGTATCGCGTCTGCGTGAAAGACCAGGACCGGCTGATTCGCCGCCTCATTTGCCATTACATACTGCGCGACGCGGCGAAGATCACCGGGCTTTGCCATAGGCTTATAAACGGCATAAAGCGAGCCGATATTCAGAAACACGACCAGAGCCAGCCAGGCATAAGCAGCGGTTTTGTTCTTAAGTATGGCCAGTGCCGAAAACGGCAAAAGCACAAGCGGCAGGATCAAGCTGGACATATACCGATGTTGAATGCCCTCGTCACCGAGAAAATAATACGTGGCAAAAAAGATGGCAATCAGGACGAGCGTCATCGTGCCAAGAGCAATATCCTCGGCTTTGCGCGTCGCCAAGATTTTTTTGACAAACAAAGCTACGATCACTAAAACGATTACACGCACGACCCAGCGTTTTAGTGATTCAATTTCTATCCACTGAACCGAAATTGAGAGAGTAATGATTTGCTGATAGATGCCTTTTAGCAGTAGAAAAAACGAAAAATCATCACTTGTCCGTCCGCCAACTGCTGAAACCTGTCCGCCAATAACAAACAGCATCGGTGTAAAAAAAACGCCCGTGATCAGCATATCCAAGACGTACTGACGCAGCGGTCGCCAACGCCTAAGCACCAGCAAAGCGGCGGCTCCGGCGACGAGTTGAAAACCGAGATAATATTGCGTGTATAGCGCCGTGATAGAAACGACGATAAAGAAAATGCGCGACCGCGTTTGCGGCTTTTCAGCCAAATACCCATCGTAAAACAGCAGAAATAATAACCCCGCAAGCAGGACCATCAACGAATAGAGGCGTATGTCGAGCGAGCTCCAAACGACCTGTTGATGGACAGCAATGACGGCCGCTATAAATAGCGGATTTATGCCTTTTACGTAACGCTTAGCGACCCCGGCAGCGACCCAGACAAAAAGCGGAAAACACAGAACAGAGAACAAACGTGCGAAAAAGATAGACGAATCGATGTTTCGCCAGAGGCTCAAGAGGACAAAATAAAGCGGCGCCTGCTGCTCAAATTTTATAGCCTGCTGAAAGGCGTAAACGACGCCGTGTGAGGTCGTATTCAGCGTAAATGCTTCGTCAAATCGGATGTCCAACAGATAGGCGAGAGTCACCGACAGGCCAAAACTCAACGCCATCAACGCCCAAAGGGTCGGCGAACGGATTAGACTCTGATCTTGTGCTGGTGTCTCGATGTTCATGTCTAAAAATCGTTGACAGTGCCATCTAACGCATCATCGTTCGCGAGTTATATCGAAAATGAGTTGGCCCTTATTCTCATAAAGCAGCGGAAACCGGGATCTTATCTCGTCGAGAAACGGTTGCTGAGAATCCTCGGACTGGGAAGCCAGCGGATCGACTCCGTATGGCGGGACAGCCACAAATAGGGTCGCACCGTTTTTTCTCAGCCGCTCTATTTCCGTCAGATTCCACTTGGCCGGCGTCAATGTCCAACCCTGAAGCCCCGAATAATAATACAGTACAGGGCTGACATCATAGCCACCTGCGTGTTTTGTCCATTCTCCGATCACTACCAGCTTGGTCTCGCCCTTGGATAGAGCGCGAATTTCGCGTGACAGATCCCAACGGGCTCTGTTAGGCGGGGCATTTTCAGCGAAGACCTCGCCGTGCCGTTTTAGTGGAATGACAGCGACCATAGCAAGGCCGATCGCCATTGACGCCCTCAATCCAAAATTGCGGATGGCATTTCTTTTTGTGAAGTGCTTATAGCCCACGCCGCAAGCGGCAACGACAGTTGTCATTCCGATAGCTATGAATATGGACGCTACCGGGACAAGCGTCAACTGCCGGTAGGGAGCATCAATATTACCCTCGGCCACGATCGCGAAATAGCATCCAATCGACGCGAGATATGCGAAGATCAAACCACCTTTGCGCAGCCACGCCGCTGTTGCCAGACCGGTCAAAAACAAAAGTGTACCGTAAAGCCCACCCAAAATGCCGTAAATAATTCGCTCAGCCATTATTCGATACCAACCCATTTGAGAGAGCATCGTCATGGTTTGAGATTTATTGTGGCCTTTGAAAATACCAAATACATGAGCCCCGTTCGTTTCGAGATAGTATGCATAGCTGTACCACAGACATGGGAGGATCAAACTCATTGCGATCAAGATTGCCGGTTCTTTATATTTTGCGAGGTCAAAGCGATATTTGCGAAAAAATATCCACGAGATGGGTAAAAGCAGGTAAAGAGCTTCGATTTTTAGTGCGATCGTTAAGGATAATAAGATAAACGAAAGGTTCCGATCTGCGTTTCTCCGATGATCGCCCCACTCAGCAAGGTAATATAACGTTCCGACTGACAACGCGATCATCAATGGTTCCGTAAACAGCAAATTACCAAACGGGTGATAGAGCGGCAGCACACCGGCGGTGAAAGCGGCGATCACCCCCTCAAACGTGCCGAGTTCGCGTCGTACTAGCTTAAAAACAAAAAAGATAAGCAATAGAGAGGCTATTAGCGTAACCAGCCTTACTGAATACACATTGAACCCGATGACTTTATACAGCAGCCCTGCCGCGAAAGGCACGAGTGGAAACTCCATTTCCGTCACTCTCGGCAGCTCCGCCGGCCAACCGACCTCGGGCATAAAGAAATTGAAACCGTGGGCGGCATAATTTTGCGATATATAGATGTAATCAATTTCTTTCCACGCTGTCCATTCAAGGGACGGGGTATGTATGGCAGCCAACCGGACCAGCAACACCAGCAGCATCAAGAGTCCGAGAATAATGTACTGCTCTCGAACACCAATACTTGATTCGAATTCAACAAGAAGTCGCCGGATCTCGATTCTCAATTTTTTCATAATTGACCTGACTGGCTTTTAACGAACAAATCCATCCTCAATGAGCGCGTTGGCTAAGTAATTCGCTGCCGTTTGATGTCCACTTACTGTCCAGTGCATATTATGCGGCTGGTAAGGACAATCGGTCGAGCTATTTATAAAAGCTTTGCGCATGTCATAGACGGACAGTTCGATCTGTGAGGCCAAGTCAAACGTTATTCGCTGCGGCAGTTCCGCATCGAAAGTTTTCGGGTCGGAAAGCATTATTCCTTGAGGATAATATGCCAATTGGTTTTCACTACAGACCTGAACCGGAGCAGGTACCGAAACCAGGATCAATTTTGCTTCATTTTCGATTGCGGTTGATCGCATCTCATTCAACCTTAAACCGAACAGATTCTTTGCCTCGTCATATTCCGGATGGCCGAGTTCAAAAGCCTTAAAATTCCCGAGGAAATATCCGTGTGAGCGAGGCCGTCTGGCAATAATTTCCTTTAATGGCTGAAGAATTTTCAAACCCGTCCAGACCCGCAGACCCTCAAGCCGGAAGATCCATTTAATGTCGCCCGCCGGCTTATTGCCAAATCCGATCGAAGCGCGAAACGCTTCGTTAGTTTCTTGAACATCCTGTAGATCGTTTACGAAAGTCTCAACGATGATCAGATCCGGATGGTAGATAGGGGCGTAATTCTCAATTACTTTCTGATACTGATTAGGGCCATAACCGGTGATTGCGAAATTCAGAACCTCAACCTTTTTACCCGAAAGTCTTGCATTTAAGGCCCTTTCAAGGAGTCGCGGCCAGGCCTGTTCGGTATTAACACCTTCGGCGCTGCTGAAGGCGTCGCCTGTAACCATTATTCGATACATGTTCGACGCCTTTGGGACAGTTGGTTCGGGGCCCGGAAACCCGAGCGAATTTGAGCTGACTACATAGTCATAACTCTCCCATCTTAGATGGGTTGTTTTCGAGGGGATTAATCGCCATCCAAATTCATCATGGGCCTCTAGCGACTCGCGCTCCCCCCAACCTGCCACCTCTTGAGGATCGAAACGTCGAACGGCCAGCTCTGCTCCGATAAAAATGCCTATAAAAAGTCCGGCACAGATAGCGGTACCCGCGACAAGCTTAAATGTTCCGTACGTCTTGTTTAGCCGGCCAACCCATCGCGTGACAATATCTACGAGTTTCTCAAGCAGTACCGCAAGTACAACCGTTGCGGCGATGGACGCAAGTATTCTGAACAACGTGTCGTACCAATTGGACGGGTCTGGAGACATGAAGGTCATTACGACGGGAAGATGAACCAGGAACAGCGAATACGAATGTTTGCCGATCCAGACAAATGGAGAACCCGTAATATTCGGGAGACGAGCCGTGATTGATGTAAACAGTTTATAGAGGAAGAGAAATGCACTTACACCAGTTAAAAATGGTCCCACGGTCATACCTGCTAAAGTCAATGAAAGCAGATTGCCCACTAAATATAATGCTATTAGTGCTGTCCACACCCTGGTGCCTTTTAGATAACGGGCAGTTTTTTCCGGATTTTCAAAAAGCCACGCGGCAAAACAAATTCCAAAAACAAATTCCGGCAATCGCGTGATAAAGATCGCTCCCCGTGACCATGCATCCAAATAGTTGTCAAAGTACAAGAGTCCTGCTAACCGAATCAAAAAAACAATTATGCTGCTAAGCAAAAGCAGCCTGCCAGACCCCCAGCGCCGTAAGCCATACCAGAGGGCTGGAAAAATCAAATAGAGTTGAATTAGTAGCGGGATATACCACCATGCCGGTGAAAAGTAATAGAGCAATTCTGGCGTAATGCGAATACCTAGAAAGCTGAGAAATGTAGCTCGTGAAAAAGGTGAAAGCCCCATGCCAGTCAGAATTAACGTGCCCATAAAAAGAAAATGAGCACCCCACCAAAGTGGAAATATTCGTTTTGCCCGACGGAAATAAAAATCGGAGATCTTAAATGGCAATTTCCCATATCGGGCAATTAGCCCCCAGGTAAGCCCAAAACCGCTAACGATCAGAAAGAGCGCAACGCCTTGGTCACCCAACCATCCGACATACCGCCAGATATTCAGAGCTATATCCCAAGATCCAAAACCAGTTATGGGCTGTAGTTGGGCGATCCGATCGGCCAACGGTGGCCAGTCTGATGCCGGATTCCCGATATACGGATATCTGAAACGAACCTCGGAAAGGTGATTTATAAAAATCCAGACGAGGGCCGCCATTTTCATCAATTCAGGCCATTCTAGCCTGGCGGATTCATGACTCGGATCCTTCATATCGTGTTGTCACCGTAAACGTAGAATTACCGGTAGATACAAAACCAAAATGACAATTAGAATCCACAAAAGCAGATTTCTCCTTGTAGGTCGATCAAAGTACAAGATCCGGACCGGGCTACCGCCCTCCATTCCCTTTTGAACCAGAAAAAGATATCGAAACACTCCATACACGACAAAAGGGATGGTGACCAGCATGCCTCGTGAACCGACGCGAGCGACCGTCTCATCGGCACGGGTGTAGAGAGCGTATGTGATCAGAGCTGCACCGGCACAGATCGCCATTATCGAATCGAGAAACTGAAGCGAGTAATCGCTCAGGCTGCGCCGGTGGTTTCCGGCCGAATTTTCGAGTAGCACCATTTCATGACGCCGCTTGCCAAAGCCAACCAGCAGGGCGACCATCGATGTGCAGAGGACAAGCCACTCGGACACATCAACGCCGATCAGTATCGCTCCTGAGATCGCCCGCAACACAAAACCGTTGGCAATCACGATCACGTCCAGTATTACTATGTCCTTTAGCTTCAGCGAATAAGCAAGACACGTGATCAGATAAACCGCGATCACCAGCGCAAAACCGTGACTCAACGCAAGCGACCCTATCGTCGCTATCGCAAAGAGGACTGCCATCGCAAAACGCGCCAGATTGACATTTAACGCCCCTGAGGCAAGCGGCCGATTACGCTTTACCGGATGCTCGCGGTCATGTTTGAGATCGCAGAGATCGTTAAAGATATAGACGCCGCTGCTCGCCGCACAGAAAACGGTAAAACCGAGCAGGCTGATCCAGAGATTATTTATGTCTGTTAATGATTTGGAAAAGATGACACCCGAAAAAACGAGCAGATTTTTGGCCCATTCTTGCGGGCGCATCTCCACTATCAGGCCGCGCAGATTTTGCACGATCGTAAAACTTAGAGGCTGTTCGATCTCGATCGTTTTCACAATAGAACCTCGGTTTGTGCGGTTGCCACAGCAGCTTTGCTTCGCATAGAATCCGCATGTGCACGCATATGTACGACCTTAAAATTGGCCGTGTATTCACCCAGAATTCCACTCAAAAGTTCGAGTTTGCTCTCAAGAAGCAGGTTCATTCCCGGAAAGAACTTTAATTCCGGAGCGTCCTCGCCGCACATAAAATCGAGCGGATGCAGCAGCAGCGAGGGCTCGACTCCGGTAAGCCGGCACAACGTAAGCGCCGATTTCCAATACACTTTTGCCAGCAGCGGCGAAAACGTCGAAAGATATAGCAGATAGCTCGCGTGGATCGGCGTTTTGACCAGCGGAAAAGTCGTCACCGGGATCTCGACCAGCGTCTTGCCAGCCGCCTCGATAAAATGCGGTTTCAGGCTTTGAAAACCGTCTGAAAACTTGCCGAACAGCCTCTTGCGTTTTTCACGCTCATCGTCCGACATTTTTGGCGATTTGAAAAAATAATACGCTCGAGCGAGCGGTGCGATATAAGTCGGCAGTGTCGAGCAATCATATTCGTAACCGCGCTCGGCCAAAACATCCAAAACCGTTGAACTTAGGCTGTAGCCCGGCCCGCGAAAGCCGACGGTGCGTTTTTTAGTCACGCTTTCGATCGCCGTCTCGGTCTTTTCAAACTCCTCAATAAGTTCCTGCTTAGAATAAAGATGCAGCCACGGCTCGTGATTAAAGCTATGATTACCGATCTCATGTCCGGCGTCCGCGATCGATGCTATGGCATCGTGATTTTTCTCGAGCGCCGCATCCTGACCGACAATAAAAAATGTGATATTCAGATCACGCTCTTTCAAAAACGACAGCGCACGCGGCACGACCACGTCGAGATAGGTCGGAAACGTATCCCAAAGTGCATCGCCATGCGTCTTCATATACGACCATTTATTGTCGAGGTCGAGCGAAAGGCTCGCAATATGCTTCATATATTTTTACCGCAGAGACGCGGAGACGCAGAGAAAAATACTATAAATCTCTGCGTCTCCGCGTCTCTGCGGTTAAATTCTCTTCAAAAAATCGCTCCGCGAGTTGAACTGTCTCGTTGACATTGAGCGTTCCGTTTACAATATGCGACGAATTGACCACATAAACTCCCTCGACCGATGTTTTTACATCAGGCAAATCACGCGAGTAATTCAAAACCGGCAACGGAAACACTTGCCGAACACGTGAAACCTTAAATGCAAGCACGTCTTTTCGCCTGAAATGCGGATACATTCTTTCCAGAGCGCCGAGAAAGCTCTGCTCGATCTCCTCGTCCGATTTTTCAAATAACGGGTCGTCAGGCGCTACATATTTTGGCAAGTAAACTAATGCGTTGCGGCCAAATTCCCCCTTATCAACGAGAGCCGACATTTCGATCACGCCGGTAAACGGCATCTCATCCGTTATATTTGTGACGTAATAATTCGACAGTGAGCATTTCATCAGCACGGATGCGCAGACGATGCCTTGGTAAAGAATATTTTCGAGATCCTGCTTCTCGATCTTTGTCAGTTGCGGTGCAATCTTTGCTGCGACATTTGACGGACAAGTGAGGATAACTTTGTCGAATATGTCATTTTGGTTCGCTCCCGGAAACGGGATAATGCTATTTGCTGCAAAATTAGGTTTCTCAATAAATCCAACCAAAAATCCCGGTGGGGTCATTGCCGATGTATTCAGCATCGCGTATTGGGTCGTCTGCGAAACGACTTGAGGCTTTTCATCCTTACGACGGCGTTTTTGAGCGGTCGTGATAAGTATCTTGCCGCTTGTCAGGCATTCGATACTCTCGACATTTGTCTTTAGACGTATCTCAATTCCCTTTTCGATCAAAACCTCGCCGAAACGCTTCAAAACGCGAGCATAACCGCCGCGAACATAGCCGAACATCTCCTTTTTGAGCCCCGAGTTTCGTGCGGCATACATTCGCTGGATAGTCGCCCAGATAAAAGCGGCAGACGTTTCCTTATACGCATCACCAAGTTTTGACTTGAGCAACGGTTTCCATATCTTTTCAAACGTCTTTTTGCCGGAAAGCTTTGTCAGCCATTCCTCGACAGTGATTTTTTCAAGACGTTTCCAGTTTTTTACACGCGACGCGAAAAAGATAGTCGCGCCCAGCCGCAATTTGCTGATGAGATCAAGCGGCGGGAATTGCAGGAATTCTTTTGTATTCGACATCGAAATCAACTTGCTATCGGTGTAGAAACCAGTCTTTGTCTCGACCCAGCGATATTCGTCCGCCAAACCAAGCTCACCGACCAGCTTTCGCGTAAATTTATCCGACGCGAGCGTGACGTGATAATGCTTGTCCCACACCACATCGCCGATTTCCCATGCCGAGGCGAGGCCGCCGATCTCGTTCGCCGATTCAAACAAAGTCACATTATCGCCCCGCTCCGCCAAACGCAGAGCTAGCGTCATGCCGAGAAAACCGGAACCTACGATAGCGATGTTTTGGGTCATTTCGGATTATTTACCACAGAGGACACTGAGAGCACCGAGAAAACGAGAAATATTTGGATCTACACAACGGCAGTTAATTCTTCCTCAGTAACCTCTGTGTTCTCTGTGGTGAATTCTTGTTCTGTTACCACAAAATTACGGATCGTGTATTCAAGACCGCATTCGCACACGAAGCTTCCGCTGTCGCCATCGACAAACTTATGAAAAAGCAGCCCGCATTTGCACACCGCGCCGACCGAACGTGCAGGCGAACCAAGCACCAAATGAAAATCCGGCACGGATCTTGTCACAACCGAGCCCATGCCGACCATTGCCCATCGGCCTATTTCGAGGTCGTTGCCGATAATGCATCCAGCACCGATGGTCGAGCCTTCGCGGACCAGAGTCGGTAATGTATGTTCGTCAGGTTCGCTCGGCCGCAGAGATTTGAGATCTGGAAATGTCGCACGCGGAAAGCGGTCGTTAGTAAAAGTAGTCGAAGCCGAGATCATCACACCGTCTTCGATTGTCACCGCCGCACAGATATATACCATCGCGTTGATCTTGACGCGGTTGCCGATCTTTACGTCGTAGGCAATGTAAGATTTTTCGCCGACGATGCATTCGTCGCCGAGGCTCGCTCCGTGACGAATGTGGACGTTGTCCCAAACGCTCGTGCCTTCACCGAGTGTGACGTTTTCTTCTATAATAGCTGTCGGGTGAATTGTAATCATTTTTTTTTAACGCAAAGTCGCCAAGATGCAAAGATGCAAAGATTTTGAATTGCTTTCCTTTGCGGCTTTGTTCCTTTGCGACTTTGCGTTGAAATTCTTATTTAGCCGCAATTGCTTTCTCCACTATCGATTGCCAGAGATTTTGGTTTAACGATTTATAAGCTGCTTCGATCACGCGGACAGATGCGAGGGCGTCTTCCGGTTTGATATAGAGATCTTCTGTGCCTTGCAGAGCGTGGCTAAAGTTTTCGATCTTGCCGCGAAACGATGCTACCTTGTCATAGCCGCCGCTAAAAACGGTCCAGTCGGCGTTTGAGTTGAGCTTGTATTTCGACTCGCGCCAGCCGATGTGCAGAGTTCCGTTCGTGCCGTAGATGCTGATAAAGTATGGGAGCTCTTTATAGATGCCCCAGGTCAGATCGACGCTCGCTGTAACATTGTTCTTTGTTTTGGCGAACATTTTGACGTTTTCATCGACTGACAGATCCTGCGTGCCGCCGGAATCCATAGCCAAAACCGATTCGATCGGTCCGAGGAAATAGCGGATGATATCGACCGAGTGTGTGCCATTATCGATCAGCACACCGCCGCCCGACATATCTGGTTGGGAATTCCAACGCTGCGACATATCGACCTTGGCCGTAAACGCATTTTCGAATTGCAAAACGTCACCGAGCATTCCCGATGCCAAAATTCCCTTGGCTTTTATAACGTCCTCGCAATAGCGAAATTTCGACGCCATCGTGAACAAAACGTTGTTCGCGGCGGCCGTATTTATCATCTTTTCCGCTTCCGCGACCGAGAGACAAAGCGGCTTTTCGCAAAGCACGGGTGTGCCGCGTTCCATAAAGAAACACGCAATTTCAGGGTGCGAAACCGGCGGCGTGGCGACGATCACGGCATCAAGCTCAACATCAGCAAGCTGTTTGTAGTCGTTGTATGCCTTTCCACCAACGATCTCTGCAAGTGCATTTGCAGCTTCCGGTCGTGTGTCAGCGACCGCGACCAGATCGCAACATTCGATCTCATTAAACGCCTGTGCGTATGCCTGGGCGATACCGCCCGCTCCAACTAATCCAAATTTAAGTTTTTTCATTTTAGTCTCCACCGCAGAGACGCCGAGACGCCGAGAAGAAAGACATAAAAACACTTTCTCTGCGTCTCCGCGTCTCTGCGGTTAATTTATTTCCTCAGCTTCGAAGCAGCGATGCGGACGTTGTCGGCGATGTAGCGGACGTGTTCGTCGGTGTATTTTTCATTCCAGGGTAAGACCAGCACATCGTGCAGGGCTTTTTCCGTCAATGGATAATTTTCCATTTCGTAATCGACCGCGCCTTCGCGGGCTAGATTGAACGGGAATTGACTATCGCCGAGCGTGTTCTTTTCCTGAAAGACCATGCACATAAATGCAGGTTTCACGATGTAACGTGGTGCCGAGAAAATGTTCTTTTCCTTGAGCAGATTAGCCATGCCGACCGAGCCGCCTTCGATCTTGGTGTCATCGACCGTGAGACAATATTTCCAATAAACATGCGTTGCGTTATCGGCGATCACGGGAACCTCGATTCCGTCGATCCCGTCCAAAAGTTCAGCAAACATTGCGGCCGTTCGCTGACGGTTTGCTACGCATTCATCGAGTTTTTCGAGCTGGCCGAGAGCGGCCGCAGCCTGAAGTTCGCTGATGCGATAATTCAATGCCATGAAATAATGGTCGGCATTGGCATCGCCATAACCCCATGCTTTATTGATGTAGAGGAACATATGACGGGCGATTTTCTCGTCATTGGTAACGACTATTCCGCCTTCGCCGGTGGTCATGTGCTTGCCCTGCTGGAGGCTAAAGCAGCCGATATCGCCGATCGTGCCGGCATATTTATCGCCGGATTTTGCAAGAAATGTCTGTGCCGAATCTTCGATGACCGGCAGGTTATGCTCTTTAGCTAATGCCATGATCGGCTCCATATCGCACGGATTACCAAACAAGTGTGTGACGATGATCGCTTTTGTCCGTTCGCTGATCTTGGCTGCGATGGTCTCGGCCGTAACGTTCAACGTTTTTGGATCAACTTCGCAAAACACTGGAACCACGCCGCGATACATCAATGGCGTCAATGCACCCATATCGGTGATCGAGGTTGTGATGATCTCGTCGCCGGGATTCGGATTGACGGTCGCGACCGCGATATGGATCGCTGCCGAGCCCGATGTGCACGCATAGGCGTATTTCGCGCCAAATTTTTCGGCAAATTTCTGTTCGAGCATTTTGCCGAATTTGCCTTTTGTCGTTGTTAGCGTTCCGCTGCGCAGAGCCTCGGTAACGTAAGCTATTTCTTCCTCGCCAAACGTCCGCCCGGACGCGTCCTGATCGGACGGCAGCATCATGAGCCGTTCCGCTTGTGTAACTGGTGTCATATATATAGTTTTTTATTCGGTCGTATTCTCGGAAACTACTTTGAGTTTCTCTGTGGGTATAGAAGTTTTAATCGCGTCAGATTTCCGAAACCAGCGCAATTTTAAAAGGTGTGAAAGTAATTTGAGGTGTCCCAGGATCGTTTTGGCCGTTTTCATTTTGGAAATGCCGAATAATCGCACTTCTAAAACTGACGGATACTCAATGATCTTGCCGCCCGACAAATCGAGCCGGCCGAGCATTTCGGCGACGCCTAAAAAGCCCGATTCGCGAAGATCGGTATTGACTACAGAACTGCGGCGATAGACGCGGAAACAGCTTGTGTAAGTGTCGAGTTTTGAACGCAAAACGCGTCTGTATAGAAATGAAGCTCCGCGTGAGAGAAATAAACGCCAGCTTGGCACGTTTCGCACGCCGCCATCTTTATGATACGGCGAAGCGGTCACGAGGTCAACATTTTCTTTCATCAGCGCGAGCATATTTACAAGCTCGTGAGGGTCGTATGTGCAATCACAATCCATCGAGCAAACGATCTCAGTCCCGGCGGCACGCAAACCGGTCATAATGCCGGCGGCGACGCCACGATTCGTATCGTGCTCGATGATCTTTACATTTTTCTGCTTGCTAAAAAGTTCTTTGAGCACGGCGAGCGTGTCGTCCTTGCTGCGGTCATCGACAAAAATTAGATTCGGCGTATAGCCGTTCTCAAGCAGATTTGTTTCGACGGCGCGGAGCGTATTTGCCAGATAAGGCAGCGATTCCTCCTCGTTATAGCAGGGGATGACGATCGAGACCGATGTTTGAGCCAGCGGCTTTGCGGATTTCTTAATTTCAAGAACTTGATCTTTGACCTTTGATTTCAGATCTTTGACATGAAATTGTTCTTTCAGGCCGAGGTGATCCGCGACACCGACACAATTATAAAGGTCAAGATTTTCGTTAATTATCCATTCCATCTTGTCGAGCTTGCGGTAATGGCGGATACGGTTGTAATTTGACGCAGCCGAGATTCGCGGCTGTTCAGGGTCGAGTTCCCAGACGTGAAAATAAAAAACAAACGGCTCACGCGTGCGCTCGTGCCAATTTCGCACCGCGTGTCGCATCAGCGTATAAGGGATCTGGCGAAAATAATTCCCGCCTGAGATCGGCAGCACACCGACGCCTAGATCAATAGTCGAATACGGAAATTCCCAAATTGCCTTTCCGCCCACATGGACCTGATGTGCGACTCGTTTGGTTTTACCCGTTTTTCTTATAGGCATGAACGATGCATCATAGGCAAACCCTTCGTCAGCCAATACGCCCAGCACCCAATCGTCCTTGCCGAAAGAGAGTTTTTCGGCCGCGCGATAACCGGCCACTTTTTGTCCGCCGGCGTCCTCGATTGCGCGGTTTGAGCGGCGCAGATCTTCACGAAATTCTTCGTCGGTCAGATTTTTCAGGCTCCGGTGATAAAAGCCGCGACTCGCCACCTCATGTCCGCGGGTGACGATCTCGCGGATCAGACCTGGATTTTGCTCGGCGATCCAGCCCAGGACAAAAAATGTCGCTTTGCAAGCGTGCCGGTCGAGCAGATCGAGCGTTTTCAGCGTATTTTGTTCATAACGCGGCTCAAAATTGCCCCAATTTCGCTGTTGGATCAGATTTTCAAAGGCGCCGACGTGAAAATAGTCCTCGACCAAAATAGTGAGCAAATGTTTGTTAATTTTTTTAACGGGATTCATCAAAATTCAGAAGAGTGTGCCCTGTGCTACTCTCGCGCTGACAGGTTTTGTTGCAAGTTTTTCCTCGATGATCTTAACTATGCGTGCTGCTGATCGTCCGTCGCCAAAAGGGTTGGCAACTTCTTTGACCGATTTGATCCATGTCTCGACCGAATAATTTTCTTCCAATAACTGCTTTAGCGAGCCGGGACTGGTGCCGACGAGCTTTGAGACACCCGAACGGATTGCCTCGGGACGCTCGGTGTTTTCACGCAAAACGAGCAGCGGTTTGCCTAAGCTCGGAGCCTCTTCCTGCACGCCGCCGGAATCTGAAACGATCAGCCATGCGGATTTCATAATGGCAAGAAAATCCGCATAATCCAGAGGATCGAGCAAATGTATGCGATCGTGCTTGCCCATGATCTCTTTTGCGGCGTTCTTGACGTTAGGGTTTGGATGAACCGGAAAAAACAGGCAAAGATTCTTTCGCTTATCGACAAAATCACGGATCACTTTCAGATTTGCGGTCATCGCCAGGCCAAAACTCTCGCGCCGGTGCGTCGTCAACAATAGGCGCTTTTTGCCCTCAGTATTCTTTATAAGCTCGGTGATGACAGGATCGGGTTTCAAATTCTTGAGCATAAATTTGAGCGAATCAACCACCGGATTGCCTGTTACAAACAGCTTCTCGCTCGGGACGTCCTCGGCGAGCAAATTTCGTCGATTCTTTTCAGTCGCGGCGAAATGGAAAGATGCTATCTGGGAAACCAGACGGCGGTTCATCTCCTCTGGAAACGGGCTCATCGCATTGCCCGAACGCAACCCCGCCTCGATGTGGCCGACCGGGATCCGCCGGTAAAATCCGGCCAGCGCGCCGGCAAGTGTCGTCGTAGTGTCACCCTGCACGAGGATAAGATCGGGCTGTTCGAGGGCGAGTATCTTATCCAGTTTATCCATCACACGCGAACAAACGCCGTTGGGCGTCTGATTTCGCCTCATCACGCCGAGATCAAAATCGACGTCGATCCCGAATGGCTCTAGAAACTGCGTCAGCATCTGCTTATGCTGGCTCGAAGATACGACAACCGTCTGGAAGAATTTTTTGCGCAGCTCATTGATCACCGGCGCCAGCTTAATGGCCTCAGGGCGTGTCCCAAAAAGGACAAGAACTTTGCGTCCCCAATCGACTGCATTTCGCGGAATTGTATTTGTGCTTGTCGTCACGTTGTCGAACATAAGCATTCTAACCCGAAAATCAAGAAAATACTGGAAACTACTGTGAGAATATACATCTAAACACTACAGTGTTCCTTTTTGCAATGATTTTTTGTTATATCCGGAGTCTTTTTGCCCGACACACAATAAAAAAAGGGCAGCCGTTCGCTGTCCTTATATACTGCCGCTAAACGATATTATTTCTCCGGTGGGCCGGTGCAGCCCGGTCCCATTAGTGCGGGGACTTTTGTGCTGATGATCGGGTAATTCTCTGCCTCGGCGTTTTTCCCCATCCATTCGGCATATTCTTCCGGGTAGGACATATCGGAAAAGATCGCTTCGACCGGGCATTCCGGGAGGCATGCGTCGCAATCTATGCAGGTGTCGGGATTGATCAAAAGCCGGTCGGGCGTCTCATGAAAAGCCTCAACCGGGCAGACGGCTGCGCAATCTGTATATTTGCATTCGATGCACGGTGTTGTGACGATATAGGTCATTAACTTGCGTATTCTCCTCGATAATCAAGGCAAAAGCCAAACTAAAACCTTAATTTCCCAAGGCTAACTTGTCAAATCACGTTAGACAAGTGGTAAAATGACAACAATAACTGAACTAAAAACGGACTATTTCAGACATGAAAACCAGATGAAAAACATAAAAGCTGAACGTGAATTGTCGCTCGATTTTTTGCGCGTGACCGAGGCGGCGGCGATCGAATCGGCCAAAACGATGGGCCAGGGTGACCGCAAATACTCGGATCATGTGGCGGTCGAGGCGATGCGCGAGGTAATGGACACCGTGCCGATGCGCGGCCGGATCGTGATTGGCGAGGGCGAGCGGGACGAGGCTCCGATGCTCTATATCGGCGAGGAAGTCGGCGGCGGCATTTTTTCCGATGAAGCTCGTGCCGAGTTTCCCGAGGTCGATATCGCTGTCGATCCGCTTGAAGGCACAAATCTGTGTGCTCTCGGAGCCAACAATGCCATTGCAGTCCTTGCAGCGGCCGAACGCGGCGGCCTGCTCTACGCGCCGGACATTTATATGGACAAGATCGTCGTCGGCCCATCGTGTCGCGGCGCGGTTGATATTGACGCTCCAGTCGCGGAAAATTTGAAAAACATCGCCCGCCGCCTTGGCCGCGATGTGGACGATCTGACCGTGATCTGCCTCGACCGTTCGCGTCATAAAAAGCTGGTGGATGACGTCCGCGCGTCCGGCGCACGTATTCGCCTGATCTCTGACGGCGACCTTTCGGCCGGAATTTCGGCTGCGGTCGCTGGAACCAATATTCACGCCCTGATGGGCATCGGCGGTGCTCCGGAGGGCGTTATTACAGCCGCCGCGATGAAATGTCTCAATGGCGAGATCCTCGCAAAACTCGTTTGGGATCCTGATCGCTTGGGCGTCGATAAATCAAAGGTTCCACCCGAGGCGGAGGTCATGAAACGGCTGGGCGAGATGGGCATCACCGATGCTCACAAGGTCTACGACACAAACGATCTCGCTCCCGGCAAAAAGATCATCTTTGCCGCCACCGGCGTGACTGACGGCGCACTGCTTCGTGGTGTCCGCTTCTTTGGCTCCGGAAAACGAACGCACTCCGTAGTAATGACGACCGATTCCAAGAGCATCCGATTTGTCGATACCGTCCATGTCGAAGGCGGCCCGGATGCAGTGATCAGATTCTAAGAAAATTGCCACAAAAGGCACAGAAGGCACAAATATAGTTTCTTAATTTTGTGTTTTTTGTGCCTTTTGTGGCTAATCTTAAATTCATGCCAGAGACGATCGAAAATTACATCCCACAGCCTATTGCCGCGTCGATGAAGCGGCAGGCTTGGAAGGTCTGGGTGATCGGCCTCGCGGTTGTCTCAGCGTGGGTGTTTGCGATTGTTCTCACGCCAGTCGCAAAGGCGAACGGCTTCACCGGCATCTCGACGCCGATCTATCATTTTTACAGCTATATTTGCCATCAGATTCCAGATCGCTCGTTTTATGTCGAGGGCGCGCAGTTTGGAGTTTGTTCACGATGTTTCGGAGTGTATTTCGGCATCCTTTTTGGATTTGTGATCTATCCATTATGGCGTCGGATTGACGAAATCGAGCCGCTGCCGCGATTTTGGTTATTTTTGTCGCTGATCCCGATTGCTGTCGATTGGTCGCTGACGATCTTTGGCATTTGGGAAAATACGCATCTTTCACGCTTTATTACCGGCCTCATCCTCGGCGTCGCCTGCGCCACATTTATCATCCCTGCGTTGGTCGAAATATCGCGAAATTTTAACTACCGAAAAAGAATTTCAACGCAAAGACGCGAAGACGCAAAGGCATAACGGATTGATCCTTAAGAATTTTTTCTTTGCGACTTGGCAGCTTGCGTCTTTGCGTTAAACGCTGTCCGAACTTTCGTTGACTTGTTTTCGTAGAAAGAGCAAGATGAAAAGCATAGATTAGATATGAGTTTTACAAAAGACAGTGCCGTTGCCCGTGCGATTAGCGACCTCTCGAGACGCCTCAGCATATCCGAAGTGGTGGTACACCTAATGGATGTCAGCGAACGCGACTTTCCCGATATGTCTCTCGGAGCGCCGGAAAAAAGCGAGATGTCGGCGCAAATGATCTCATCCGGCTGGGGGATATTGCTGAGCGCGGGCGGCAAGAATTATGAATACCGAGCCGACAAACATCAGCTCAGGCTTTACAACTTTCGCGGCTCGAATTACGTCATAAATGGTTGATCGTTCGTCGTTGGTTGTTCGTTGCATGACCGACAAGCAACGAACGACGACGAACAACCTACTTAATAGAGGTTTTATGAATCGAAATAATATCTGGATACATGTCGGCATCGCCGTAATTTTGATCACATTCGCGGCAGTTTTGGGGCAAATCGAGCGGTGGCGGACAGCCCTTCGCGGACCTGAGATCATGCCAGTTAGCGTTCAGAAGCCTTTCATCGCGGATCAAAAGACGAAAAATCGCCACCCTGAGGTGCTTGTGCGGTTCAAGCCTGGCATCACGCTCCACCGTATCAGGTCAATCGCCACTACAAATAATGACGTTTTGTCAGATGAGATCGAATCAGTCGACGGCCTTTCGGTCATTGACGATCTCGACGACGCCGACGCGCAAACTGTCGCCAATCAATACGCTGCGATGACCGATACGGTCATCTATGCCGAGCCCAATTATCAGATAAAACTTGACGATCCTAATGATAATGGCTCGCCCCGCGATCTTGTTTTTCGCAACGGGGCGATTTCACACCCCAACGACCCGCAATTTGCCGACCAATGGGCGTTAAATAATACTGGGGCGGACGGCGGCAAGGAACGCGCCGACATCGACGCGCTAAAAGCGTGGCTGACGACAAAGGGAAGCTCGGATGTAGTCGTTGCCGTGCTCGATACAGGCGTCGATTATACGCATGTGGATCTACGCGAAAATATGTGGATCCGGCCCGAGAATGTGCCCGCTTACACCGACGCCGAACTCGGCACATTCAATGACCTAAACGGCTATAACGGCACAGATCGCGCAGCCGATCCAATGGACGATAACGGCCACGGCACGCACTGTGCCGGGATAATCGGCGCCGAGGGCGACAATGGCGAGGGCATCGCCGGCGTCAATTGGCATGTCAAGATTATGCCGCTCAAATCCCTCGGGCGCGGCGGCTTTGGCTCGACATCCGACGCGATCGAGGCGATAAATTATGCCATCGACCGCAAAAAACACGGCGTAAACATCCGCATTATCAGCGCGAGCTGGGGCTCGACCTCAAATTCCAAAGCTCTCGAAGACACCATTCGCGCCGCCGGCGAAGCAGGCATTTTGTTTGTCGCCGCAGCCGGTAACGACGGCTCAGACAACGACAGCAGGCCGCATTTCCCTTCAAACTACGATCTGCCAAACGTTATCAGCGTCGCCGCCCTCGACCGCAGCGACAATCTTGCATCATTCTCGAATTTTGGCGTTAAGACAGTTCATGTCGCCGCCCCAGGCAAAGACATCCTCTCGACCTGGCTTGGCGACACTTACCGCGAAGCCTCAGGCACCTCAATGGCTACACCATATGTCTCAGGCGTCGCGGCGCTCATAATCGCCCACGAGCCAAAGATCACAGTAGCCAAACTACGCCAGCGGATTCTAAAGTCCGTCGATAAAGTCGATGCGCTAGGCAGCAAGATCGCCTCCGGCGGCCGTCTCAATGCGTCGAAGGCTCTCGGTAATTGACCTTTAAACCATCTGCAACATCGACCTAACGATTTGGGACAAAACTGATGGCCGAACAGATTTTCTACTCTCGATTCGCAAATGTTGAATTACGCATAACTTTTGTAAATAAAAGGTTTGTAATTTTTCTCTACTTTACCAGCCACATTGTGGCACACACTTTGCAAATATATGGTCGAGCAAAGGGTATTCCCTTGCCTAAGTTTTTATAACGGAGAGAAAATCATGAATCGTATAAAGAATTTGATCGCGGTGGGAGCATTTTCGCTTCTCGCATTGAGCCTTCCGATGGTCGCGATGGCTCAGTATAACGGCCAGTACGACCCTTATGGACGTAACGGCGGTTACAACGGCGGCGGCTACGGAAATGGTGGTTATAATAATGGTTATTATGGAGATATACGCTCGACCCTGCGTGACCTCAAGGATCGCAGCAGAGATTTAAAGCGCCAGGTAGATCGTAATCGCGGCGGCACCTATGGCAGCATATTCGGCGGCTACAACAACCGCAATAACGACCGCTATCTGAAAGATCTCGCCAATGATTTTAAGAAAGCGACTGAGCGGCTCGAAAGCAGATACGGCAACGGCCGCGATCAATACCGAAGCCAGAATGAGGCCCAGCAAGTTTTGAGTCTCGGTTCGCAGTTGGATCAGGAGATGCGCCGCAGCCGCTCGAATGGATATATTCAGAACGACTGGAATCAAATCAGCAATGATCTCCAGGTTGTCGCAAATACCTATGGTTATAACAACCGCAACAACCGAAACAACTACCCCAACAACAATTATCCAAACAACTATCCAAACAATGGAAGGATCAATCGCCCAAGCTGGTGGCCTTTCTAAGCGATCCAGATTCACATTTCCTAAGCTCGCGTTCGAAAGGCGCGGGCTTTTTTTGTTTTTTCCGGTTTCTTGGCTATAGTTTCACTATGCCCGGAACTCTTTATCTCGTCGCAACGCCGATCGGAAATTTGCAGGACATTACACTGCGTGCCCTCGAAACTCTGCGCTCCGTTGACCTCATCGCCTGCGAGGACACGCGTCACACGCGCAAATTGCTTAATTTTTACCGCATTTCAAACAAACTCACCAGCTATCATGAACATAACGAACAAGAACGCGCCGAGGAACTAGCCGATATGCTTGTCACCGGTCGTTCGATCGCTATCGTATGCGACGCCGGGACGCCGGGCATTTGCGATCCGGGCTTTCGCGTCGTCCAGCATGCCATCGAGATCAATGCCGCAGTCATATCGATCCCTGGGGCTGTGGCTTTCGTGAATGCAGCGGCGGCGTCAGGGCTGTCAACCGGTTCGATATTCTTTGGTGGATTTTTGCCGGCGAAAAAGGGTGAGCGTCGGAAGCGGCTTGAGGAGATACGCGATATTCCGGCGACGCTGCTCTTTTACGAAGCTCCGCATCGTCTCGCAAAATCGCTGGTCGATTGTTATGAGATTCTTGGCGACCGCCGTGCCGCCGTTGCTCGCGAACTTACTAAAATGCACGAAGAGATCGTCCGCGGTGGCTTGATCGAGTTGGCTGAACGCTACTCAAAAACTCCCGTCAAGGGTGAGATCGTGCTTGTGATCCAACGGGAGCGTAAAGATGCAATGTCAATCAAAGCACCGGATACTCAAATCTTGGCTGCACGCGTCACCGAATTGGAAGCAGAAGGCCTCGACCCAAAAACCGCACTCAAAAAAGCCGCAAAGGAATATGGGATGAGCAAATCTGAGGCGTACCGGCAAATAAAGGTAAAAAGTGAAAAAGTGAAAAAGTAGATTATATCTTCCAACCCAAACTTTTCCACCTTTTCACTCTTTCACTTTTCGACTTTCACCTCAGCGTCAATTCCGGCGGCAGCGTCTTATCGATCTTTGGCCTTTCCTTGAGGTCGGCGGCCTTTAACAAAGTAATCAAAATCGTCCTTGCGACCTTTTCCATCTTGTTATAGTCGATTTTTTGCGGTTCGTCGCCCGGTTGATGATAATCTTCGTGGACGCCGTCGAACCAAAACGTGATCGGGATGCCATTGACAGCATAATTATAATGATCCGAACGGAAAAAGAACCGGTTTTTGTCTTTCGGATCGTCATAACGCGTGTTGTAGCCAAGTTTTAGATAGCCGTTATTGGTTCCATCGACGATCGCTCCGAGCGTCGAGCTCATCATATCCTTTCCGATCACGTAAACCTCATCAACCTTTGAAAGCTCCTCATTGCAGGGCTTGCCTTGACCACATTTGATTATATTATTTGGATCAAGGCTGCGGCCGATCATGTCGATATTGAGCTGGGCAATAACGTTTTTAATATCGACGGTCGGATATTTGTTAAAATACTGGCTGCCCCACAACCCTTTTTCCTCGCCGCAGTGCCAGACGAACAGAACAGAGCGTTTCGGACGAGCCGAAGCCTTGGCCAGTGCTTCGGCTATCGACAATATCGAGACCGTTCCCGATCCGTCGTCATCGGCTCCGTTATTAATTTTGTCAATGGCGCTCGGATTTTGAACCAGCCCGATATGATCGTAATGAGCCCCGATCGCGACCATTTCATTTTTGAGGACCGGGTCGCTGCCCTCCCAAATGGCAACGACGTTTTGCGTCCAGAGTGTTTCGGGTTTAGTTGCGATGCTGAAGTTTAATTTTTTGCTTAGCTCAAATGGGTTGACCGTACCTGTCAGCGGATTGCCGGCCTCGCCGTTAAAGATTGCGTTGGCAAGTCTCGGCGAAGCAAAAAATACCGACATGGCGTTGCCGCCCTGCGCTCCAGCCGCGGGCTGCGCAAATTTCTCGACAGTGACGCGGTTGCGCCCAAACCCCTGGCTAAGCCCTGCCCAATTATCTGTAAGGAATTTAGAAGGCAGCACCAGCAGGCCAACCGCACCATTCGTCCGGGCGTAAGTTGCGGCGTCTGCCCAATCGGTTCCCCTTGTGCCGGTAAGATCGGCCTGAGTCACGCCCGCTGGCAGCGGTACGAGGCTGCGATTTGATATCGGCCCCTCGCCATAAACAGCAACGATCTTCCCTTTTACGTCTATGTTTTGATATGGATTTAGATTCTTAGATTTGATCAACCAGCCATTTCCTGCAAATACGATCGGCGCAGATATAATACCGGTCGAGTTGCCCGCCGCCCGGATCAGATCCTCGCCATACGAAAATTTCTGCCCCGATACCTCAACGGAGGTAGCTGCTGCGTCGACTGAATCACGACGCAGCGCGATTTTTTGATAGTATGTGCCGTTATCGCCCGCCGGCTTAAATCCCCATTTTGAAAGGTTCATTCCGATAAATTTCGCGGTTGTATCGAGACCGCGCGAAGGCGTATCGCGGCCTTCCATCTCGTCTGACGCTACAAAATATAGATAATCGCTCAATTGCTTGGCAGTAACGCCCTCGGCGATCTTGCGCTCGCCCGGCGTAACTTTTAGAGCCGCCGTCTGTGCGAGCGCCGACGACTGAAACACAAATACGGCAAGTAATAATAGTGCGGATAGATTTCTTTTCATTATTCTCCTCAAAAATTATTCACCACAGAGAACACTGAGAAAACCCAGACAAACACAAGGCAGAATAATTGAATATTCTTTCTGACAACCTCTGTATGCTCTACACCTCTGTGGTGAAATATCTTTTATTCTACGCAGTTTCGCGTGGATTTGTTTCGCTGTCTGAACCGATTACACATATCTTGTTTGCGTTTGCCAGCTCGAGCATGTTTTTGCGGTCAAAGATGAGCGTTCTTCCAGCGGTGATCGAAAGGCACGTAGCTCCCGCGTGGATCATCGCCTCAATCGTGGACGGACCGACCACGGGCACGTCAAAGCGCATATCCTGATCGGGCTTGGCAACCTTGACGACCACTAAATTACCTTTTGCGAGTTCGCCTGCCCGACGGATCGCGGCATCCGTGCCCTCCATGGCCTCGACGGCGACGCATGCCTTTGCGCGGACGACGATTGTCTGTCCCAAATCGAGCCGGGCGATCTCGTTCGCGATTTGCAGTCCGTAGCTGATATTTTTTTGTTCAAGCTGCGTCGGTTTTCGCTTTGTCAGTACGCCTGGCGGAGCAAGCTGATCCTGAATAAAGTAGGTGGAATCGATAAGCTCGATACCTTCCTTGGCCATTTCATCGGCGATTCCACCGATCAGGGCGTCCGTGTTGCGGCGGGGCAGATTCCACAACATTTTTGCCATTCGAAAATCAGGCATCGCACCGGAGAATAATTGCACATGTTGGACATGGCCAGCCATCATCGCCTGTGTCACGCCTTCTTTCTTAAAAAACGAGATCATCCGCCCAAGTTTGCCGATGCCGACCCATGCGAGATTTTCCGCCAGATCATTGAGACGCGGATCGGCCTCTTCCTTTATCGCAACGACCGCGAGCGACACGTCGGCACGGCGCGCGCCCTCGATGACGAGAAATGGAAATTGGCCGTTGCCGGCAATAAGGCCGTATTTCATAAATATCTCTCGAATAGCTTTAGTTCCTCGCCGCCAGGCGTTGTGAATATTCGGTCAAACGTAAATCCGAGTTTATCGAGGAGTTTACCCGAAACCTCATTGTCTTGGGAAGTGATAGCAAGGATGCGGCTAAAGCCTAGCGATTCTTTTCCATATTGCAAAACGGCTTTGGCAGACTCAAATCCGAAACCTCGCCCTTCGTATTCCGGCAAAAATGCGAAACCGATGTCCGGATCGGGCAGCGCGTCACGCCTAACAAAACCGCAAATACCGATCTGCATATTTGCAGAAGCCCGCACGTTAGTTAGGGCGTAACTTTCATCGTTTTTTAATTCAACCGTATAAAGCCCAAACCCATTCTCACGATAGCTCTGCCGGTATCGGTTCTCGATAAACTCACGCGCCTGATCGACCGATTGCACACCGCGATCGCCGATATATTTGATAAATTTAGGGGTGTTCAGCAGTTCAAAAATAAACTCCGAGTCAATTACGGAGTCCATTTCACGTAAAAGGAGCCGTTCGGTTTCGAGGATCTTCACGCGTCTATTCTTTGAATGGCTCGATCTCGCCAGGTTTGCGGAGCATCTTGTTGACCTCATCGAGGTGAAGCTCTTCGAGCAGGATCATCTCGCGGGCATATTCTTCGAGCGAGACCGACGCGCCTTCGGCAAGTTTCAGCAGTTCATAATAGGCTTCGAGTGTCGAACGTTCCTGCTCCAGGCTTTCACGCAAAATGTCGCCGATGTCGTGCTTATGCGTCTCAAGCAGCGGGCCGATCTTTAGACTCGGATGACCGCCGAGCATCGTCACAAATTCACCCGCCTTACTCGCATGAGCCAGGCTCTCATCACCGTTGCCCTTTAGCCACGACACGATCGGTATCCGCCCATAGCCAAATACCATCAACGCATAATGCGTATAACGCACAACGCCAGCTAGTTCGAGTTCAAGGATCTTGTTCAGGACATTGATTGCACTTTGTTTGTCGTTTTCGTTCACTTCTCAACTCCTAAATCAGTCTGTTTTGTCGAATCCACGAAAGCTCCTCTGACATGGACGACCCTCACAATATCATCTTCAATGTGAAAGATCAC
>JBBRQM010000035.1:0-33067 GCA_038226395.1 Pyrinomonadales bacterium
ACAAATGCCCCGGATTTAGAATCGGCGTGAAGCACGGCCTCGCGCAGATTCTCGACCTTTTGGCTGCAACCGTTGGCTTTCGGGGCGACTATTAATGTGGCCGAAACCTTATTGCGACTCAGACCGGAAAAATTAACAGGATGGACAAGATCAATCAAATTGCCCGTAAGAGAAGCGTTTTTCAAATCCTGTATATCCTGTTCATCCTGTTTGATATACATCTTTGCGCCTGTATCTCTTTGGTTGAATATTTGAAAGATCACCGGGACGGCGACATCGTTTTTGTCATCGACGACAAAGATCACCTCATATTCAGGATAATCTTGCTCAACAAGAGCCGTAAGATTTTCTTCCAATCCGATGTCAAGGCCCCGGCATGGAGCGATGACGGTTACAAACGGCGTAAATTTTGATCGCGGTTTAGCGATCTCACGCTTGAAGAATCGCAGATATTCGACCCCGCCGTGGAGTGATTTGAGGCTAATCAGGATCAAAACAACGGCAAATAAGTAAAAGGCATATATCATTTATTTTCAGGAAGTTCGAGCCGGTGAGAAAGGATTTCGATCGTTCGTTTGACGGCACCCCGGTTAGCGGTCATCACGCCGAGGGCATTTTCGCCGAGAGTGCGGCGTTTCTGATTATCAGAGAGAAGCTCGTTAAATGCAGCGACAAGTTTTGCGACTATTGCCTTATCAGCCATGCGGGGAAGTTGAACGATTGCGTTTCTGTCCAAAAATTCCTTGACCGCGGCGGCAAAATTTGTTATATGCGGCCCGGTGACGATCGCTTTCCCCGCCGCCGCAGGCTCAAAAATGCTCTGGCCACCATGCGTAATAAGGCTGCCACCGACAAAGACAAGCTCGGCCAGCGGATATGCGGCGCGAAGCTCGCCGATTGAGTCGAGCAAAATGACCTCGGCATTTTTATCATCGGGCGACTCGGCATCAGAACGTCTAACCCAAGTAAACCCTGTGTTTTTAATAAGTTCGGCGACCTCTGCAAAGCGTTCCCGGTGTCGCGGAACGATCATCAAACGCGGCAGCTTTTCACTCGACGATTTCCAAATCTGCTTAAACGCGGCCAATACCCATTCTTCTTCCGGCGAATGTGTGCTTGCCGCGATTATCAGCGGCGCATCGGGCGTAATGCCAAAACGCCGGCGTAAATTCTCGGTCAGCCCTGTTTCGGTCGCGTCCAGGTCGTGGTCAAATTTCATATTACCGGTGACCTTGACCTTGCTCGCCCGCAATCCGAGCGACATCAGCCGCGAAGCGTCCGCCTTGTCCTGCATCAACGCCTGATCGAGATAGCCGAGGACGCGGCGGATAAACCGCACAAGATTGCCATAGCGTTTATATGAACGCTCAGAAAGACGGCCGTTGACGATAATAACGCGGGATCCGCTCTTGCTCGTTTCGCGGATAAAATTGAACCAGATCTCAGTTTCCATCAGGAGCACGACCGACGGATTCAAACGCCGTAACGCACGACGAACGGTAAATCGCCAATCGAACGGAAAATAAAAAACAAGATCGGCGAGGCCGTCAAAAGCTGTTTTTGCGAGTTTTTGGCCGGTTTTGGTGGTGGTTGAAATTATCAAGCGGTAATTTGGGAAGCTCGTGTGAAGAGCCTCGGCGAGCGGCCGCGCGGCATTTACCTCACCTACCGAGACGCAGTGAAGCCAGATCACTTTGCGGCCGCCAGCATCGAATTTTGGCAAAAAACCAAGTCGTTGCTTAAAACCCGCGGCGTATTTTCCGTTAAATACAGCGTCGAACAGAAACCGCGGCGAGAGCACGATAAAGCCGATGGTATAGATGATGCTGTAAAGTAGAAACATCCTATAGTCTTGTGAGTCTGGAGAGTCCAGTGAGCCATGAGAGTAGCGAATCGAATGGCTTCAAAAACTCTCAAACTCTCTTAATTCTCGAAACTCTCGCGACTATTTTACCCGTTCAATGTATTTCGACTCGGTCGGATTCACGCGTATTTTTTCGCCTTCCTCGACAAATGGCGGGACCGAGAGCGTGACACCATTCTCTAGCGTGGCCGGCTTATTTGAGTTTGATGCGGTCGCTCCTTTCAGGTTTGGATCAGTTCGCGTAACTGTCAATTCCATTGAAGCGGGAAGCTGGACGCCGATCGGCGTGCCGTTGTAAAACTCGACCTCGATCTTGAGATTTGGCATCAGCCACTGGGCGGCGTCACCAAGCTCTTCCTCGGTCAGCGAGACCTGCTCGTAATTTTCCGAATTCATAAAATGGTGATGTGAGCCGTCAGAGTAGAGATAATCCATCTTGTGCTGCTCAAGCGTGATCTTTTCCAACGTATCGTTGGAACGAAAGCGAAACTCGAACGAATTGCCCGTAAGCAGATTCCTGAGCCGAGCCTGCACCATCGCCCTTAAGTTTCCCGGCGTGTGGTGATGAAACTCCATCACCTTGACCGGCGCACCCTCGTGCAGGATAACCATTCCCTTTCTAATATCGTTTGCTGAAATTGCCATAAAGTAAGTCTTAAACCGTTAGTCACTCAAGAATCGTTGGTATTCACAAAAATTTTAGTTTAATTTTTAACCGGCAAGTTTGTCCAGCCAAACATAGTCCTTGTAGCCGCAATCTATTATACAGCAGATATAGCCTTGTCATTCTTATCGCTCTTAAATTAAGATTTGTAGCAAATGTCAAACAAGACCGAATTTCAGATCGAGCGCATTGTTTTTTTTAGTGACGCGGTTTTTGCAATTGCGATAACGCTTTTGGTTATTGAGATCCATGCGCCTGTGTTCGGGCCGGAAATTACCGCACGCGCGGCATTTGATGAATTTATTCATTTAATACCGGAAATTATGGCCGTTTTGATCAGCTTCACGTTGATCTCGCTAAATTGGCGCAGGCATCACCAACTTTTCGGTATTTTGACAAATTATAACGGGCGGCTGATCACGCTAAATTTTCTCTCGCTCGTCGCTATTATCTTTTTGCCGTTCAGCACGGCGTTTCTATCGAAAAACTACCAGCGGTTTTGGCTCGATCCGCTGGTTTTGCCGTTTGTTGTCTATAGTTTTAATAATCTCGCCTGCGCGTTTTTTAATTACCTTCTGTTTCGCTACGCACTCAATCCCAAAAACGAGCTTTATACGCCGAGCGATGCCGTAAATGCCGAGCGGTTAAAGCTCGAAGTCTTGTTTCCAGTGCTTGTTTTCACTGTCACGACAGTGGTCGGCTGTTTTAATCATTTTGCGGCACTGCCGTGTTTCGCACTGTTTTCGCTTGAGCCACTATTTATCAAGTTTCTGTTAAAGAGAAAAAACGGGTAGGCTGACGGCGGAAAGTTCTAATCCGTATCTTTTCGATACCTTTCCGCCGCTAAGGCGTTTCTAATTGAAAAATTAGAATTATTGAACCGACACTCTAAATTTGAATGTGCCACGCCATGGGTCGGCCTTCTGACATTCGGTGACTGTGATGCGGTAATCACCGCGGGCTGTCGGGTTGACCTCATTTTTGTCGTGACAGTCTGCGGCCATGTCCTGTTCGTAGGTCGATCCCGGAGGTGCCTCGACGCCGATAGTGATGGAGTTCTTGACCGATTCGGTGGTTAGAGTTTGCCCCTTTTTAACGTGAATGACATAGGTGCGATGTGATTTCCAGCCACTGAGCGTGCCGGTAATGACCTTGCTTGTCGCTCCGCGCGCGAAATGGATGCGGGTCACCTGGGCCGAAGCTGCAACGGAGCAGATGGATAACATAACAAACGCAAATGCGATCAGAATTAGTTTTTTCATAATTTTATTTTCCTTTTGTAAATGGCAAAGGCGGGGGTTCTTCGCCTTCTTTTGGATATTCCTTATTCATGCTGTCGTAGATCATTATTATCTGGTCGATCCAACCTTTTGCCTCCTCGTTGGAGGGGTCATATTTAACGGCACGGCGAAAATCACCGAGGGCTGAGGCGTATTGTCGTGCCGGGGTCGTGAGTGCCATGCCTCTCTTAAAATATGCATCGCCGAGACGTTTTTTTACAGCCGTGTCATTTGGGGATTTTTTCAAAGCGATCTCGGCGGCGGCGATTGCCGTGTCAAATTCCTTGGTGTCGATCGGGTCGCCGCTTTGCTTCCATTTTGTTTTCTCGCCGGTCGGTGCGTTTGCCGGAGGCGTCTGATTTTCCAGCGAGTGAGAGATGGCCGTCTGCGATTTTTCATTGCTGTTTTTTACAGGCGAGCTATTGGCGTTTTGCGTGACGGGCGTTGCTGCGCTGCCACAGGCGTTTGCTAAACATGCAAAGAGACAGATAATTACTAATTTCATATAATTCTTTCTAAGATAGCGCTAACGCGTAAACTTTATACTATTTCTTGTCGATATAAGGCCTCGACTGGACGATATAAATGCGCCCTTTCATTATGCCCCATTCGATGTCTTGTTCCACGCCGTGGAACACGGTTTTAATCTCATTGGCGGCTCGCACCAGGCGGCGGGCGACCAGATCGCTCAAAACCCGCCGTTTGCTTGTAAACGGTACCTCTTTCATGCCGCCCTTTTCGTCGGGGACAAACATCGTTTCCTGATCCGAGCGGGTCAAAACCTGCACTGAATTAGATTTTGGCGTAAACAGGATTTGCTCGGGAATAGGAATTTTTTCGCCTTTTCCGATGCCCTCGCCGGGCTGCGTGACGGCCTGATTATGGCCAAATGTCGAGCTGATGTAAACGGCGCCTTTGTTGAGGGCGTCGTAGGGATCTTTTGTCACCATCACGCCGCCGTTGTCCATCGTCACGCCTAACTGGATCAGGACGCTCATATATGTGCCGTCGTGATCGACAAAATTGCGCTCGCGGGCCTCGTAAGCCTGAAAATTCCAGACCGACGCCCAGACAGTTTTCACTGCGTCGGTTATCTTATCTTCCTGCGTGACGTTGTTAACACTCGAATACAACCCGGCGCCGCTAAATTTGCCGCTGTCCTCGGCGTTTGACGAGCTGCGGACAAAAACGGGCTTTGCGCCAAGCGTCGTCTTCCATTTTTGCAGGATCTCGGCCTTTAATTTTTCGTCAAATTTGCCTTTTTGCAGCGTCTGGCGAAATTCGGCGAGTTTTTTCCTTCGAACCGACGGATTATGGACAAATTCATGATCGTCCATCAAAGCATCGATAATCTTGTCAAACCCGTTGGATTCCATAAACTGCTTGTAATAAACAAACGGGATGCCAAAGCCATTTGGGACGTCAAAATCACTCAGTCGCCCGTGGATCACCTCGCCGAGATTTGCCGCTTTTGAGCCGTAAATGATGCTGTCACGTGAGCGCATCTCGTTTATGAACGCGAGCTTTGTCACATCGAGATTCGACGGCGGCGGTTTGAAATTATCGTTGCCGTAAACAGTCGGAGCCTCAAGTTTGGCATTGTCCAAACACTCTTTTAGGCAAAGATCGAGTGAATAGTCGTTTAACCTGGTTTCAAATTTGAACCATGTGCCGTCGTATTTTCTGAAAAGCTCGTTGGCGTCTTTGATATAGGCATTCGGGATTTTCCACCCTTGCGCAAGCAGATTGATATGCGAGACCGGCGACGATGGCTCAGACACGATAATTCCCGCGACCGGCGGCAGACTGAGCGGCAATTCTTTTAGAACAAGTATCTCGTTATAGCCGATCTCGACCGTATCGTCGAGTTTATCGATGACGTGGATGCGGCCGACACCCATAGCGGCGTTGAGGGCGAGGTAAACCTGATTTTTTGAGATCTCGTCAGCCGACACCTTTGGCATATCCAGTTTCGCCGAAACGTCTTCCTGTCGGATCGAATTGGGCTTGAACGAAACGTGTGTAAAAAACGATTTGTTAATAATATCGTTCGTATCTTTTATCATTTCGGCCGTGACGAGATCGCCGTCCCAGAATTCGAAAGTGAATTTCTGGATGGGCGTCTGCCATGCGACCGTCCCGACGATCAGACGGCGATTGTCGTTTGTGTAAACGTCCTTGAAAAAATCTTCGCCGCGTTTTAGAGACAGATAGAGAGCGTTGGCAAAATCGGCGTGAAACCTATACATCTGCGAATTGACGTAATAGATCTTATTTTTATTGCGGCGGTCGATGACGAACATCGCGTGCGGCAGAGCATACGGCGTTTTTGCGTTATAGACGCGGGCCATCGCGTCAAAATCTGCCTGTGTGGCGATCGCGCTCAGAAAGCGTCTGGAATCGTGGCTGGCAGTAAGTCCTTCGCGTCCCGAACGCGACGGCGAAGGTTTGCGCGACATCTGGGCTGAGACAATGCCGCAAAACATCAAAAGGACGGCCGCTGCTGCATATTGACGAATGAATTTATTTGAATACGACATATTTCAGCCTACTTTGATGCAGTTTCGGCCTGTGAGCGTTTATCGTTGAAAAGAAATTTATCACGCAATTTTCGCAGGCTCGCCTCAGTCGAAATGGAAATATCGAGATCGCGGATAAGCCCGTCTTTTAGGCCATAGATCCAGCCATGAATGGCGAGTTCTTGTCCGTTATCCCAGGCGTCCCTTACCATCGTCGTTTCGCCTACGTTGAGCACCTGCTCGGCGACGTTTAGCTCGGAAAGTTTATCGGCCTTTTCCTCCGGATCATCGATCGCGTCGAGTATCTGCGAATGTAGATTTGCCGTGTCCTCGATGTGTCGCAGCCAATTATCGATCAGTCCATGACGCTTGTTTTCCAGCGCCGCCAGTACGCCGCCGCAGCCGTAATGGCCGCAGACGATAATGTGCCCGACCTGCAAAACCTCAACCGCGAACTGGATCACCGACAGGCAATTCATATCGGTGTGAACCACAAGATTGGCGACGTTGCGATGGACGAAAATCTCGCCCGGGTTGAGGCCGACAATCATATTCGCAGAAACACGGCTGTCCGAGCAGCCTATCCACAGATAATCGGGATTTTGCTGATTGGCGAGATCGGCAAAAAAACGCGGGTCATTTTCGGTGATCTGGTGTGACCAACGCCGGTTATTTTCGAGAAGACCGCCGATCTTTTTGCTTTGCATATGCTGTCTTTATCTTATCCGTTCGGGCTATTTACGCAAAGCGTTTTCGCGTGTTTTGGCTGCGCGCTCATCGAGCCGGGCCCTGGCCTGAAAGCGGATGCTCAGAAAAAAGCTCGAGGCAGCGAGAACGGCGGCGACAAAAACGCCGTCCTTGTTTTCCATCCACAAAAAATAAGCGGCGACAACCACCAGGATCAACGCTGTGATTTGAAATATTCTTATCATTAATAATACACCCCGGTCACTGTGCCGCTTCCGAAAAGCCCTCGCCGCGGAAAAATGCCCTGACTGCGCGGAGCATTCGACGGAGTGCACGAAAAATCTTCGGGAAAAACCATATAAAAAAGAGAACAAAAAGCACCAGGATCGAGGCGATGATAAACGGAGCAAAAACGGCGAGAAGCGTCCCTACAAAAGCGATTACATCCTCGAGGATCGAAAGCACCCAATTCGAAACCGGTTCGGGCGACAGGTTTGCACCGACGCGGAGCGCCGTCTTTGTCCCATGCGAGCCAAATGCAAGCCCGCAGCCGATCAATGCCGCCGGGATGTAAATGCCTGGGTCCATTTGGTTTGTCGCCGCGTACGCGACGATTGCACCGGCCGGAACACGGATAAATGTATGGACGACATCCCAGACGCTATCGACATATGGTATCTTATCGGCAAAAAACTCGATCAGATACAACCCGCCCGCGACACCGATGATCCACCAGTTATCAAGAACGTCAAGGCCGCCGGGCAGCTTCGCCGCGCCAAATTTTTCAAGCAAGCCGAGCACCGTTACCGTCGCATAGAGATTGATTCCCGACGTCCAAGCCGTGCCGAGTGCCAAACTTAATGTCGAGAACCATTCCATCGCGTTTTCTCCTTTAGGAGCGATCCCAAACAGGATAGACAGGATCTACAGGATTGTCCAAAGAAATCCTGCTCATTCTGACCGTCCTGTAACAATTTCCACGATAATATTTACGTTTCTTCGTCCTCATCCGTTCCGCCGTTCTCGTCTTTCTTAAACCCAAATTTCTCCAGCCGGTATTGCAGCGTCCTGAAGGTCAATCCAAGCAACTTTGCGGATTTTGTGATGTTGTTGTCAGTGCGATCCATCGCCTGCATTATCAGGCTGCGCTCGACCTCTTCGAAATTTACGCCGTCGGGCGGCAGTTTGAACAGATCGCTGGATGATGATGGGGAAAGTTGTGTCATTTCGGGCGGCAGATCCTCGACGGTTACGGTATCGTTTTCGCAGAGCAGGATCGAGCGCTCCAGGGCAGATTCGAGTTGTCGGACATTGCCGGGATAGGAATAATCTTCGAGAATGTGACGGGCGTCGGCGGTGATCGTGATCTTGCGGCTGGTGCCGCGGGTATGTTTTTTGACGAAATAATCTATCAAAACGGGAATATCGGTTCGACGTTCGCGCAGAGCCGGAAGCTCTATCGAGAGCACATTTAGCCGGTAATAAAGGTCCTCGCGAAAGCGTTTTTCCTCGACCATATGCGTCAGGTCGCGGTTTGTTGCCGCGACGACGCGAACGTCAACGTCGATGTCGCGTATCCCGCCAACGCGGCGTATTTGTTTTTCCTGTAGGGCACGCAAAATTTTTGCCTGGAGCGAAATATCAAGTTCGCCGATCTCGTCCAAAAAAAGCGTGCCGTTGTGGGCTATTTCAAACAAGCCTTTTTTGTCAGCAATTGCACCGGTAAACGAGCCTTTTTCGTGGCCGAAAAGCTCGGATTCAAGCAGGTTTTCGTTGATCGCGGCACAATTTACCGCCTGAAATGCCTCGCTCGAACGCAATGAATTAGTGTGGATTGACCGCGCGATCAGCTCCTTTCCGGTGCCGCTTTCGCCTCGGATAAGGACGGTGGAATTGGATTTGGCGATCTTTAGGATCAGCTTTTTGACCTTGTCCATCTCAGGCGAAACGGAAATGATCTCGGCGTCGAGCGTCGTTAGTTTTTTGAGCGCCCGCGAGACGGTTTCGAGCAGTTTTTCGCTGTCATACGGTTTTTGTAGATATTCGAAAGCACCCAAACGCAAGGCATCGACCGCCGAATCGATCGTTCCGTGGGCCGTCAGCAGTATGACGATGATTGACTTGTCAAAATCGGTCAGTTCCTTGAGCAGGTCGAGGCCGCTCATCCCGGTCATTTTCAGATCGGTCAGCACGAGGTCAAAATGCCGGTCGGCGACAAATTTCATCGCCGCCTCGCCCGAGCTCGCCGTCGTCACGTCATAGCCCTCGCCCGACAAAATTGTTTCTAAAATTTCACGTTGATTCTTTTCGTCGTCAACGACCAGTATTGATTTTCTTGCCATAAATTATGTTCACCGCAGAAAAAAAATTAACAGGATGGACAAGATTTGTTGAATACATGCAAAGGTTCGGTTTTAAAATCCTGTATATCCTGTTTGAATTCCCTTTGTGCCTTGCGTCTCTGCGGTTCAATCCAATGCCTTCGGTAATTTTACCGTAAATTTCGTTCCCTCGCTTTCCCGCGATTCGATCTTGATCGTACCGTTATGGATTTCGACGATTTTATGAACAATCGCGAGGCCGAGGCCGGTGCCTGTTTCCTTTGTTGAAAAATACGGCTCGAATATCATTGAGATGTGTTCGTCCGAGATGCCAGCGCCTGTATCCGAGACCTCAAAATCGACAAATTGGCCGTCCTCGCCCGGCGCGATCTTTACATTCAAACGCCCGCCGGTGTTTTCCATTGCTTGTAGCGCGTTGATGAAAATATTATTAAAAACCGAGCGCAGGAATTCGGGGTCTCCCATTATTTTCGGGACATCTTCGTACTCGACGACGCTGATCATTATATTTTTTTCGGCTGCCTCGGCCTCGACAATGCGGAGCGAATCTTCGACAACCTTACGTGGATCGATGGGTTGCAGGTTTGCCTTTGCCGGTCGCGAGTAGTTTAAGAAGTCTGATATCTGCTGGTCGATACGTGCGACCTCGGCCTTAAGCTGAGATGTCAGTTTCTCAAAAATTTCACGCCTCGCAGCGTCCTCGGGTGCAAATTTCGACCTCAGATGGTCAAGCGTTAAGTTGATATAATTCAAAGGGTTGCGGATTTCATGGGCGATCGCCGAGCCGAGCCGCCCGATGACGGCCGATTTTTCGGCCTGCTGTAGTTGTGCCTCAAGGTCGTGTTTTTTCTCGAGCTCCGCCGTCATTTCGTTAAATCGCGATGCGAGCCGCCCGAGCTCGTCGTTTCGCGTTGCTCCGGGGACGCGAACGCTCAGATCCCCGCCCGCGACCTGCCGCGCCGCATCTGAAAGATCGGCTATGGGACGCGAAAAACGCCATACTAGCAAAAGCGTGATAAGCGACGATACGAGCAGCACTCCCAGCGTATAAACCAGCGGTTGAGCCGCGCGCCAGGCTTCTTTGCTCCGGTCGTTTTTGAGCAGAACCATCACATACCAGCGGCCCTGGCTCGTTTCGATCGGTATCGCGTGAGCCTCGTCTTCGGGCAAACTGTTTGCGTTGGCCTGTCTATTAGGAAACCGTTTTAAATCGTCCCCGAGCCGATAACCCTCCATCAGCGGCGGCAGGTCTGTCAGGTCTTGTAGCTTATGATAAATGACGTCGCCGTTATCGTTTTCAGTCGGCAGGTAATCCGGGTTGAGGGCGTCGGTGATCTGCCAATTATTATCGATAATGATAATATCCTTTACACGTTCCCTTGAATTTGCGTCGAGAAATGTTTGTCCGGGCTTATCGATAAGGTCCTGAACGCGGTCGCCACTTGTGGTTATACTGCTAATACCGAGCTGGAAGCCGGCTACGACTGATTGCTCCTGAGCCACGCGGAGATCATTATTCTCACGCTGCGTGACAAGATTTAGGTAATATTGAAACCCAAGAGTAGCGATCAGCAGCATCGCAAGTATCAACAAAAGCCTGCCCCTAAATGTGTTAATAAATTGCATCGGTCGCTAAAATATCCTCGAGGAAAAACTACTTGCCTCTGCCGCCGCTTGAATGTTATAGTCAACTCTGGCTCGAAAGCAAACATCCGAAGAAAACTAGTTTATTTTGGTAAACCGAATTTTCCGTTCTCTCCAATTAAAAAACTCGCCCCGAATTTTTGACCAGAGGTAAAGCATGAAGTTAATGTTCTCCGAAAAATTCCGTATCCCTGTCTTTGTCGCCGCGTTGGCCGCAATTGTGCTTTTCACCGCGTTTGCCCCCGCACAATCGCGAAGGTCGGCAAATCAGCGCAGGGACGCTGATAAGAAGACTCAAAGCCGCGTAAAAGATGCCAGAAAAGATCCGAAAAAATTGGCCGCTCTCAAAAAGGCCGAGATCGAGCGCCGCAAACGGGAAGAGGAGCGCCAACGTGCTGTCGCCGCCGAGCGCCGCCGCCGTGAAGAGGCCATCCGGGCGGCACGAGCACGCAAGATCGCTTTTGAGCGTGGGCTTCGCACCGAGACGGTCGCAAATATCTCAAAGGACAAGACCGACGGCGAGGATCTAAATATTCGCCGCGCCGCCATCGAGGCGCTTGGTTCCAAGGCCGGTTCGGTCGTCGTGATGGAGGCTCAAACTGGCAAAATCCTGACGGTCGTCAATCAGGATTGGGCGATCCGCAGCAGCATCAAACCATGCTCGACGATCAAACTCGTCACCGGCGTTGGCGGACTGAACGAGGGAATTATCAGCAAGCAAGACGGCGCGATCCGCAACACATCGACACGTCTCGATCTCGATGACGCGATCGCGTTTTCTAACAATGGCTATTTTCAACGGGTCGGATCACAGCTCGGCAACGCTAAAATGATCAATTACGCGAGGCAGATGGGCCTCGGCCAGCAAACCGGCATCAACGCCGCAGGCGAATCGGCCGGCAAGCTCGCCATCGGCAATAATAATGCACGCATCTATTCGCACGGCGACGATTTTGAGGTGACGACGCTGCAATTGGCGGTTGTCGTTTCGGCAATGACAAACGGCGGGGTAAAAGTAATACCTCACATCCCCCGCAACGAAGTCGAAAAGACAAATTTTCAGGACTATAATTATCGCCGTCTCGATGTTCCGCAAACTGCTGTCCGCCGCATGATCCCCGGCATGATCGGCGCAGCCGAATACGGCACGGCGCATCGCGGCGTTGATGCAAGCCTCGGGATTGCCGGCAAAACCGGTTCGTGCATCAGCAAGGGTTCGTGGGTCGGGCTCTTTGCATCTGTCGCACCTATCGAAAAGCCAAAATACTCGGTCGTCGTCATAACCCGTGGCCAGAGCGAGCGCGGCAAATACGCCGCCGCCGTAGCCGGGAAAATATACCGGACGCTTTCGCCCCGGCTTTTGCGCTCAGATAGGAATCTTGCTCAAACGGAGTTTAATATCAAGCCGAAGAAAGTTGACAGCGCCAAGGCCGCCGTAAAATATTCAGACGAGGAAGACGACAGCGAAACGACCAATGACAACGCGGAGCGCAGAGCCGACGCCGATATGGAAACGGACAACCGGGGCTTAAAAGGTCACGAAGTCGTCGTGATCCCCAGCGCTCCCCGGACAGTCGCCGAAAAGCCGTCACCGAAAAAACTGGTCCAAAAGACGGTCCAGTCCAAACCGCTTTTCCCGCCCGTCGTGATCACGTATAACAAGGACGGGAGCGAGAAAAAGCAGCCCTCTAACCACCGGTAAATCAGTAGTGGCTGTATCCTGCGTGGCATATCCGTGCACCACCACGGAATTGGGCGCCTAACCGCGCTCGTTTTGCGGCTTGACAGAATGCGCTACTTACTGGATTATTTACCTTTTCGCAATTTGTATTACAATTGATAATATTGATTTATTGAGACGAGATTGCGCGCGAAGATTTGCAACTTTTTCGCTCGTCATTTCATCTGATTTGACGCGAAACCGTTTATAGGAGCGGACGCGGACAGTTTTAGAAATTACATGGTTTCGGGCTTACCCGGAGGAAGGACTTAGATGAAAACGATTTTTAGATTTGCAAACATGGGGCTATTTTTAGCCGCGATCATTGCCCTTGGAGCTGTAGCGGGATTTGCTCAGGATCCATGCACAGACGCCGACGGACAAACGGCATTAAGTGACAAGGTCAGGGAGCTTTTTACCCATAAGGATCTCCCAAGCCTAAAGTTAAGGATCGATGCCGGCAAACAATTTCTGGACAAATACGGTGCCTGCGACTCGGCCAAGGAATTTTCCGATTACCTAAAGACAAACATTCCAAAATGGGAAAAGGCTTATGCCGACGCTATGGAAAAAGCAGCAAAAGACGCTTTAATCGCCAGATTCAACAACGGGTTAAACTCAAAGAATTGGGATGAGGTTTATTCGGCCGGTAAAGAAATTCTCGGCAAATATCCAGACGATTTTAGAGACGTCGAGCTTGCGCTTGGCTCGATCGGATACGACGAATCATTTAAAGGCAATAAGAAATACAACGACGATACACTCAGATACGCGCGGATCTCGATCGCCGATCTTGAATCGGGAAAGACATTCTCCGCAAATTACGGTGTTCCCAAGGATTTTGTTTATAAATCTAAAGACAATGCCCTCGGCTGGATGAATTTGACCATCGGCTATATTACCCAGGTATCTCTAAAAGATAAGAAAGCCGCACAGCCGTTTCTCTACAAGGCGACCCAGCTAAATTCGGATACAAATAAAAATCCGATCCCCTATGAGCTGATCGGCAATTACTATTTTGAAGAATTGAATAAACTTACTACAGAGATCACCTCGCTGCCCAAGCCGGACGAAAAGGATACGCCGGAGGTTGCTAAGACAAAAATTGACGCGATCAAGGCAAAGGTTGCCCTCGCAAATGGAACGTCCGAGCGTGCATTGGATGCCTTTTCTCGTGCTTACACATTTGCATCACCTACGCCGGCGGCAAAGCCTTATAAGGACAAGATGCGTAAGAATCTTGAGGATGCCTATAAGCTCCGTTTTTCCAAAACTGAAGGGCTCGATGCCTGGATTGCCAGTGCAATCAAAAAGCCATTTATCGATCCAACCACGCCAGTGGCGCCGATCAGCGATCCGGAACCGGTGACGACGACCACTACAAACAACACGACGCCGGTCAAACCGGCAACGCCCGCAACTCCTGTAAAAACACCGGCTAAGCCCAGTGCTGCGGCCCCTGCCAAAACGCCGGTGACGAAAGGCAAGGCGGCGGTCAAAAAGCCGGTAGCAAAAAAACGCGCGGTATAAAAACGCAGAGGCGTATCTAAAAATCGGCCGGATGCATATGAAATATGTGTCCGGCTTTATTTTTTGCCGCAATCCTCATAAAATTAGCTCTAGTGTCAGCCAATTTAGCAAAACTCGAAAATCTCATCGGTCATAAGTTTAAGGATCTCAAGCTGCTCGAGCGTAGCGTGACGCACCGGTCATGGGCTTTTGAAAATTTGCCGGGAGCGACGGACGAAAAGATCCGCGACGCTGAAAACGAAACGATGGAGTTTCTCGGCGATTCGGTGCTCGGCCTCGTGATCACAGAACAGCTTTACGTGCGGCATCCCAAAATGGACGAGGGTGGCCTGACGCTGATGAAACACCATCTCGTGAGCACGACAACGCTGGCGGCAATAGCGGATGCTCTCGATCTCGGTGATTTTGTGCGGTTTGGACGCGGCGAAGAGAAAACGGGCGGCCGGAAAAAACAGGCTTTGCTCGCAAACACGCTCGAGGCAGTAATTGCAGCGGTTTTTCTGGATGGCGGCTATGCGGCTGCACGCGTTTTCATCGCCGGGATATTTGCCGATGAGCTAAAAAACGTTACGCCAAAAAACTCGACCGATTACAAATCTTTGCTTCAGGAATTGCTTCAAGCCGAAAAACAGGCCGCTCCGAGTTATAATGTAATAAAGACGACGGGGGAGCCGCACGCACGCGTATTCTCAGTCGAGGCAGCATGGGCCACCGGCAAGGCCCGCGGCACGGGAAATTCGATCAAATCCGCCGAAATGATGGCCGCCGCCGAGGCATTGAATATTCTAAAGGCAGAAAACGACGACGAGACGAAACGCAAGCCTCAAAATTAGCGTATCATTAACCACTGATCTATGAATGACGAAGTAAAAAAGACAATACCAGAACCACAGGTGAAGCCTATTGGGCCGCCAAAATCGACATTGCGCGAGTATTTCGAATCGTTTGTCGTCACGCTCATTATGGCGATATTTGGCATGACGTTTATCCTACAGGCGGTCACCGTTCCGACCGGCTCGATGCAGAATACGATACTCGTCGGCGATTATCTGCTGGTCAATAAATTTATCTTCACGCCCGGCGGCGGCAGTTTGCCATTTTTGCCGCAACGCGAGATCGAGCGCGGTGATATTATCGTTTTTAAATATCCCGGCAATAAGTTGCACCCTGAAAGTGACAGACGCCGAAATCCACCCATTATTCCGTACCAGATAAATTATGTTAAGCGCGTTATCGGTCTGCCGGGTGAAACAGTGGAATTTAGAAATAATCAGGTTTTTATCAATGGTAAATTGCTGCCAGAACACCGCATGATCGGCGATGCTCCTGACGGCGAGTCGGCACTCGAAATCAAGGAGTTCGAAGAACGTGCGCCAGACGAAAAATATAATGTTTACTACAATGAAAGAAGCGTTGCTCTTGCCAAGGTGGGACGCCTTCAGCAGGACCCTTCTCGCGAATTTGGAGTACCGGGAAAAGAAACAAAAGTACCTGAGAATAGCTTTTTTGTGATGGGCGACAGCCGCGACAACAGCGAGGATAGTCGTTATTGGGGCTTTGTCCCGCGTGATCTTATAATCGGACGGGCGATGTTTGTCTATTGGTCATGCGACCGTGGGGCATCAAATGGAGGCTGGTTTGGCTGTATCACCCATCCGCGCCTCAATCGGATAGGGCATTTTGTAAAGTAAAGTAGCGAAAGTAGTCCCATAGGGACTGTCTGTGAATAGCCCAGCGATTTATCGCTGGGTTGGGATTTACAAACCAATTTGAAGTCCCGTAGGGACGACTGAATTCGATCAGCCGTCCTACGGGACTTACATTTTGCATTCGGGCTTTCCCAACGATGAATCGCTGGCTATTTATCTTTTTTGTCCCTTCGGGACACTTATTTTGAAACACATGAAAATGAGATTACCCCCTGAGATTAACGATGCTATCCGAAACGGCATGCCCGTCGTCGCGCTCGAATCGACCGTCATCGCTCACGGTCTTCCCTTTCCGCAAAACCTCGAAACAGCATTGAAACTAGAGTCGATCATTAGTGAAAACGGAGCGGTCCCGGCGACGATTGCCATGTTTGACGGCGATTTTTATGTCGGATTGGGTAAAGATCAAATCGAGAGGCTGGCAACGGATAAAAATATCCGCAAGATCTCACGTCGTGATCTGCCAATTGCTGTCGCTAAGAGATTGACTTGCGCGACGACCGTCGCAACGACAGCTTTTATCGCCCATCGAGCCGGGATCAAGGTCTTTGCGACCGGCGGCATCGGCGGGGTGCATCGCGGCGATGGCAGCGATATTTCCGCCGATCTGCCCGAACTTGCGCAGACGCCGATAACTGTCGTTTGCTCCGGCGCCAAGATCGTTCTCGATCTGCCCGCCACACGCGAATGGCTCGAAACCTACGGCATCACGGTTCTCGGCTGGCAATGCAACGAAATGCCCGCGTTTTATTCCAGGACGAGCGGTTTAGCGGTGGATGAAAGAGTCGAGTCGGCGGCGGATGTTGCGGCAGTCGTCAGCGCCCGCGATGATTTAGGGTTAAAAAACTCGATCCTTGTCACCGTTCCTATCCCCACAGAGTTTGAGATCGACCGATTTGAATTGGAATCTATCCTTGCCGATGCATTGGAGCTCGCTGACGAAAAAGGTGTCCTCGGCAAAGAGATTACGCCGTTTCTGCTCACCCAAATGTCCGAGCGAAGCGGCGGCCGGACACGCGCCGCAAACATCGCCCTTCTGGAAAATAACGCCCGCGTTGCCGCCGAAATTGCAAAGGCTTTGACGTAAGTTTATTTCGCCGGTGTCTGCATCTTTTGTTTCAATGAATCCAGCCGCTTCTGTGCCTCAACCGCTTCCGTTGATTTTGGATATTTTTTGACGATCTCAGCCCAGCTTGCGCCGTCGTAGTGAAAGGCTTTTGCGTTGGAATTAAAAAGGAAAACGATGCCGAGTTTGCGATAGCGGTCGAGGCTGACGTAGTTGAGATAATAGCTGTGGAGCGGGGCGGCGGTGGCGGCCATTTCGGTGCGTTTCAGTTTGTTTCCAGCGTCTTTTGATAGTTTGACGGCCACTTCTTCGAGAATGTCGCCAAATAGAAGCAGGATCGACGGACGGAATTTTGACTCGGGATAAAGTCCGAAAAACTCGGCCGCGACCTCGATCTGTTCAAAACCGCTCGACGCCTGGACGAGCTTTGCCAGACGCTCCTCATCGCCTATGCGAAACTTGCCAAAAACGGCGTCTGACTGCACCCATCCGACACTCGTCGGCGGGGCGTTGACCTTATAAAATTTGACCCCGTCGGCCTCGGCTACGCCGAGGATCTGCACCTTTCGTCCGCGATGCATCCGCTGGACTGGATCGGCGAAAAGGCTCGGGGTTTTACGCAAAACCGACAGTGTATCGTCGATTACGACCGCCGTTTGGCCGATCTCAGGCGATCTTTGCGTCGCTGACCGGGCTTTTGCTTGAACTGTTGTCTTTCGTGTCTGCGCGCCCGATGTGCCGCCAAAGGTGACGATGACAATTAAAAGTGTTGTGCATAAAGGGATTTTCATACATTTCCCTCGACCGACACACTACCCCGGTCTGATCCGTTTTATCCTGTCCTGCATTCCGGCGTGATGAAAATGGCAGATCGCGACAGCGAGAGCGTCCGCCGCATCATGAGGCGTCGGTACTGTTTTCATTCCCAGCAGAATTTTCACCATCTCCTGAACCTGCCCTTTTTCGGCGTTGCCGTAACCGACAACTGTTTGTTTTATCAACCGCGGAGCATATTCAGCAATTTCCATCCCGCGTTGCTCGGCGAGCAACAGCATTAGCCCGCGAACCTGTCCCAGCTTTAACGCAACCTGGGCATTTACCGCGTAAAACGTGTCCTCAACCGACAGCACATCAGGCGAATGCTCGGCCATCATATCGGCAACACCGTTGTAGATGTTCAACAGCCGTTTTGAAAACTGCTGTCGCGGATTCGACCGGATGGTGCCAAAAGCGACAAGCGCGTATTTTGATCCGCTGCCGTCAACCACGCCCCAACCGAGCGTTTCGCTGCCGGGATCGATTCCTAAAACGCGCATCAAATTTCCAATTCATAACCTGAGATGTAGGTAAGATACTCCAATATTTTAGCTAAATGCAAGCGCACAGGATTTTTAACGCAAAGTCGCCAAGACGCAAAGGAGGAATTTTGCCGCAGATAAACGCAGATCAACGCAGATTTATTTAGGGCATTAATCTTTTTCGATCTTAATCTGTGTACATCTGCATCAATCTGCGGCTAACTTTCTTTTTCTTCTTGGCGTCTCGGCGTCTTTGCGACTTTGCGTTGAATCATCTTTATTCTTATCATCAGACTTTACGAAATGGACACTCAAGCTCCTGAATCTAAAGTGAAAGAATCGGTGCGCTGCCTGTTCGCCGATGCGATCGACTACGCCGGGTTGTTTCCGCCAGCAGGATTATCAATGTCCGAGGCGGTGATAAACTACGCGACATATCGCAACACCGATTACAATTGGATGCTCGGCCGCTTTGTGCTGTCGGTTGCTCAGCTCGATGATTTTATCGAAAATGCCGGCGATTTTATCTCGCGGGATTCTGATAAAGTTTGGCGGCTGAGCGTACTTTCCGGCGAAGATATAATTGAAACTATCCGACGCGTCGACGATTTTAATGCTAATTACGGCCCCGGCGTGATAATCGATTCGCTAGAGGTTAAAGCCAACACCACATCGAAGATCGAAAACACCATTGGGGCATTGCCCACAGGGATCAATGTCTATTTTGAGCTGGCATCCGACGAGAGATTTGTGGAACTGGTTTCCGAGGTTGCTCTTAGCGGCCAGCGTGCCAAAATTCGCACCGGCGGCGTCACGCCTGAGGCATTCCCCAAAACAACCGACATTATCCGTTTTGTGAGGACCTGTCTCGCGGCAAATGTGCCGTTTAAGGCAACCGCCGGGCTCCATCATCCGATCCGCTGTTTTAGGCCATTGACATACGAGGCTGATTCGCCAAAAGGCACTATGCATGGTTTTCTCAACCTGTTTCTGATGACCGGTTTTGCCCGCGAGCGATTCCGGGCGAACCTGCTCGAAGACGTGATGGAGGAGGAATTTGACGAGGTTTTCCGTTTCGAGGATCAGACGGCAACGTGGCGGGATGACTATTCACTAAATATCCGTCAGATCGAACGCATGCGGCAATTCGGCATCCAGTCGTTCGGCTCATGCTCATTCGACGAGCCGGTGGCGGATTTGCAGAAGCTGGGAATACTGTGAGAACGGAGGCAGAAACCCGACCTGTAGGGAGGGTGCCCGTGCAGAAGCCCGCACGTAAGTAAGGGCTTAACATCCAACGTGAAACAGAATGTACCAAATTAACGAAACCCACGACCCTCGGCTTAAAAGCTGGGTCGAATCCGCCAACGATCCGAATACGGACTTTCCGATACAGAATCTGCCGTTGTGCACGTTTAGAAGAAAGGGAACGCAGGAATTCGTGCGTATAGGAGTCGCCATAGGCGATTTTATTTTCGACGTCCAGCAAGGATATCGGCGAATGTTATTCGAGGTTGCGTATGAAGGGATTCCGTTTCTAGCCAACTTTGATACAAGTCTGCAGAAAATCGGACGATATCCTGATTTCTTAAAATCGTTGCCTGATTTCCGCAAACGTTGCATCGTAATTCTCTCCGATGGATTCGAGGAATCGAAGAGAGTGGTGGCTGAAGAATGCCTTGTACCAATTCTCGATACTGAGTATTTTCCTGCCTTTGAAATCGGCGACTACACCGACTTCTACTGTTCTATCTATCACGCGACGAATGTGGGGTCGATGTTTCGCCCGGATGCTCCGCTGCTGCCGAATTATAAATATGTGCCGATCGGGTATCACGGGCGGGCTTCGAGCATTGTGGTGTCGGGGACGGACGTGAAGCGGCCGCACGGGCAGAACCGGAGCGACGCGGAAGCTCCGCCCGTGTTTATTCCGTGCAAAAATCTCGATTACGAGATGGAGGTCGGGTTTTTCGTGGGCTGCGGGAACGAGCTCGGCACGTCGATCCCGATCGGCGAGGCGGAGAAACATATCTTTGGGTTGTGCCTCGTCAACGACTGGTCCGCCCGCGACATACAGGCTTGGGAATACCAGCCGCTTGGGCCGTTTCTCGCAAAGAATTTCGCCACAACAATCTCGCCCTTTGTCGTCACGATGGAAGCTCTTGCTCCCTTTCGCACAAAGGCCTTTGAACGCGAACCCGGCGATCCCGATCCGCTCGATTATCTCGCAGACCCACAAAACGAAAAATTCGGCGGTATCGACATCAATCTTGAGGTCTATATCCAAACTCAAAAGATGCGTGACGAAAACATCGAGCCTCATCTACTGAGCAAGTCCAACATGAAAGACCTCTACTGGACGATTGGCCAGATGCTGACGCACCATGCGTCCGGCGGCTGCAATCTCCAGACCGGCGATTTGATCGCCACCGGCACGATCTCCGGCAAAGAAAAAAACGAGCGCGGCTCGATGCTCGAACTCTCATGGCGCGGCACCGAGCCGATCGAACTTCCCAACGGCGAAACCCGCCGCTTTCTCGAAGACGGCGACGAGATCATAATGAAAGGCTACTGCGAACGCGAGGGCTTTCGCCGCATCGGATTTGGCGAATGCCGCGGGCGAATCTTACCCGCCAATTAGGATTTTAACCACATAGGAACATAGTCAACATAGGTTTTTCTTACTATGTGTTCTATGTTCCTATTTGGTTTATCTGACCCCTCTGTTAAAATTTCAATATGGGATCAGCAAGCGGCGTTATGACGGCGAAGGTCCGGCGAATTCATTTGGGGACGGCTGATGACGTTCGCAATGACGTTTTGGCGATCGAGGAGCCGCTTGAGATACGCATCGGGTGGTCGAAGGACCGTAAGGCCGAGCATCGTGCGATCTCCATCACAATGCGGACGCCCGGTGACGACGCAGAGCTTGCGGCCGGGTTTCTGTTTACCGAGGGGATAATTCACGACCCGGAGCAGATCAAACAGATCCGTCATTGCGGCCTGAAGATCGGGAAGGGAACTGGCTCGCTCGGACGCTATAAAGCACTCAATTCGAATACCATCCGGGTCGATCTCAAAGACGGGATCGAGGTAGATCTCAAAAGCCTCGAACGCAACTTCTACACTACTTCTAGCTGCGGAGTCTGCGGTAAAAGTTCGATCGAGGCTTTGCATACCGGCGTTGTTAAGGTCCCGGCACCCGACGCGCCGCAAATAAAATCCGATATGTTTCACAAACTGCCGGACTTGCTGCGGACGTCGCAGAATGTATTCGACCGTACAGGCGGGCTGCACGCATCCGCGCTATTTAATATAAACGGCGAACTCAATATCGTCCGCGAAGATGTCGGACGCCATAACGCTCTCGATAAGGTCATCGGTGCGAAATTCATGGCCGGCGAAACGCCTCTATCAGACAAGATTCTTCTTGTCAGCGGACGTGCAAGTTTTGAGCTTGTTCAGAAGGCCTTAATGGCCGGTATTCCTATTTTGGCGGCCGTCGGCGCGCCATCGAGTCTTGCGGTCGAGCTTGCGGCGGAGTTTGGTATGACACTCGTCGGTTTTGTCCGTGACAGTCGATTTAATATCTACACTGGCGAAGCAAGAATTGTATAGAACCGGATCAACACAATGAGCGACCAACGCAAAAAAGAGGCCGGCACGAAGGATCGTTCTCCCGAGGAACTTGGCGATCTGCACGCGACACGGCCGCTCGAGACCGCCGCCGGACGACGGGCCATTAGCGAGACCGTTACACAGACCTTCAGCAAAATGGGCCCGGTGCGTGCCACCCGCGCATTGCTCACGCTTAACCAAAAGGGCGGCATTGATTGCCCTTCGTGTGCCTGGCCCGATCCTGAAGAAGGCCGGACGATCGCCGAGTTTTGCGAGAGCGGTGCAAAGGCTCTCGCCGACGAGGCGATGTCTAAAAAGATCGAAACATTTTTTTGGAGCGAGTACGATGTCGAGGAGCTTTCGCAAAAAGAAGACTATTGGTTGAATGCCCAGGGACGCCTGACCGAGCCCGTGATCCGGCGGCGTGGAGCGACGCATTACAAGCCTATCTCATGGGAAGATGCGTTCTCGTTGATAGCTGGTGAACTGAGCGCCCTAGATTCACCCGATGAAGCAGTTTTCTACACATCGGGCCGGACGTCCAACGAGGCCGCCTTTCTTTACCAACTCTTTGTCCGTCAGTTCGGCACAAATAATCTGCCGGACTGCTCAAATATGTGCCACGAATCCTCCGGCGTCGCGTTGACCGAGTCGATCGGCCTCGGCAAAACGTCGCTGCGGATGGCGGATTTTGAAAACACCGACCTCGTCATAATAATTGGTCAAAACCCGGGCACGACCGCTCCGCGGATGATGACATCGCTCGAGGCTGCGAAACGTGCGGGGGCAAAGATGATCGCGATCAACCCGCTGCCCGAGGCCGGGTTGCTCAATTTTGTAAATCCCAATCCGCAGCACACTCCCAACAAGCTGACCTTTCCGCTCTCGATCCTCACCAACCGGCCGCGGACGCATCTCGCCGACCTGCATCTGCCGCTCAGAGTCGGCGGCGACATGGCGGTATTAAAAGGCGTGATGAAGGTGATGCTCGCACGTGAACTCGCGAATCCCGGCAGCGTTTTTGACAGTAAATTTATCGCTGAAAAGACGATCGGTTACGACGATCTGATTGCCGCGCTCGACGCCACGTCGTGGGATGACATTCTGAGCGAGAGCGGCCTCACGCGCGATCAGATCATCGAGGCAACCGAGATGGTCATCAATGCAAAACGAATTATCAGCTGTTGGGCGATGGGCATCACACAGCATAGACAAGCCGTCGCAACGATCCAGGACGTTGTGAATCTGCATTTACTCAAAGGGGCGATCGGAAAGCCCGGGTCAGGCGTCTGTCCGGTCCGCGGCCACTCGAATGTGCAGGGCGACCGCACGATGGGCATTTGGGAAAAGGTCAAGGAAGATTTTTTTGTGCCGCTCGAAAAGGAATTTAACTTTAAGGCACCGCGTAAAGAGGGCTTTAGTACGGTCGATGCGATCTCGGCTCTAAATGACGGCCGGCTGAAAGTGTTCTTCGCGATGGGCGGCAATTTCCTGAGCGCGACGCCGGACACCGATGTCGTTTTTGAGGGGCTCAAAAAAATGCGTCTCATTGTCGAGGTCGCGACAAAGCTCAACCGGACCGCTCTCGTTCCGAGTGAGCAGTCGCTCATCCTCCCGTGTATTGGCCGCTCTGAGGTCGACATTCAGGCGAGCGGCGAGCAGTTCGTCTCCACCGAGAGCACGATGCTCAACGTCCAGATGTCGAAGGGTATTCTAAAACCGGCGTCTGAGCATCTTCGCAGCGAACCGTGGATCGTTGCAAATATGGCAAAGGCTACGCTCGGCAAGAGGTCGACGGTCGATTGGGATGCAATGGCCGCAAATTACGACAACATCCGCGATGCCATCTCGCGTGTTATCAAAGGGTGTGAAGATTACAACAACCGCGTTCGGGTCAAAGGCGGGTTCCATCTGCCCAATCCGCCGCACGAGGGTGAGTTCCCGACAAAAAGCGGAAAAGCCGAATTCAAAGCGAGCACGCTAAAGAAGATCGAGCTCGAACCCGGACAGCTATTGATGACAACGATCCGGTCGCATAACCAGTTTAATACCACCATTTACGATCATAGCGACCGATATCGCGGTATCGAGGGCGAACGGCGCATTGTCCTGCTAAACCATGCCGATATTGATGGTCTCGGGCTCAAGGCCGGACAGGTCGTTAACCTGACCAGCCATTTTCACGATGAAAAACGCCACGTCTATCGTTTCATCGTCGTGCCGTATCCGATCCCTAAGGGTTGCGCTGCGACCTACTTTCCAGAGTCTAATCCTCTCGTACCGCTCGGCAGCGTCGCTGAAAAAAGTCAGACGCCGACGTCAAAATCGGTCATTATAACCTTCGAGCCAACAGACGAATTCACAGGTGAATTCGATCTTGATGTTTTGCCCGCAAAAGCGTGATGCAAACGGACGCATACATATTGATCGGCGGCAGCTCCTCGCGAATGGGCCGCGACAAGGCGACGCTCGCGTTTGGCGAAACGACACTCGCCGGGCGGGCAGCAGCGATAGTCCACGCAGCATTGCCGAACGCTCGCGTAACATTTGTCGCGGCAGATGCCGGACAATTCCCCGGCCGGAATGTCATTGGCGATATTGAAGTGGAACGCGGCCCGCTTGGAGGTCTTCACGCCGCTCTTAAACATGCGGAACGTGAATGGATATTTGTACTTGGCTGCGATCTGCCGTTCGTGACGGGCGATCTGATCCAATATCTGGCGAGCCGCACATCTGATGAGATCGACGCGGTTGTCCCTCTTCAGTCCGACGGCCGCGTCCAACCTTTGTGTGCGTTCTATCATGTCACCCCCTGTCTCAAAGCAGCCGATGAAGTATTGCAAAATACCGGTACGCCCCCGCTGCGTGCCATCTTCGGCAATGTAAAAATGCACACGGTGTTATTTGACGAAATCATGGATTTACCCGGTTCTGGGGACTTTTTTGTCAATGTAAATGATCCGAGTGACTTTCAACGAGCAACCAGTATCTTATCTGCAAAATGAATTTCACTTTCGCTTTGTGCTCTCTGAGTGCTCTAAGGCTAAAATGGTAGTGATGGATCTCACGCTCGATAAATTTCACGAGGAATGTGGTATTTTTGGCATTTTCGGCCACCCGGAGGCATCGACGCTGACGCAGCTTGGGCTGTTTGCCTTGCAGCATCGCGGACAGGAGGCGTGCGGGATCGTCTCGGCGGATGGTGATCATTTGATCCAGTTTCGCGAGATTGGGCTTGTCGCGGATGTCCTTAATGAAGAGGTTCTAAAAAAACTAACCGGATCGAGTGCCATCGGGCATACGCGATATTCGACCACTGGAAAAAACACTATCGAGGAAGTTCAGCCGTTTTCCGTCACCTGCCAGCATGGCAAGATAGCTGTCTGTCACAATGGAAATCTGCCGTTTGCCGAGGCTCGCCGCCGCGAACTCGAAAACGGTGGGGCCATCTTCTCATCCACATCAGACACCGAGACGATCCTGCACGGCATTGCCCGGACGCCCGCAAAAACCGCTGTCGAGGCCATTGAAAAGGTTCTCCGCGATACTGAAGGAGCATTTTCGCTCCTTTTTTTGACGCCCGATGCCTTGGTCGCCGTCCGTGATCCGCGCGGCTTTCGGCCACTGGTTTTGGGCCAATTTCAGGACGCGTATTGCATTGCGTCCGAAACTTGCGCATTCGACCTGATCGACGCCGAATACATCCGCGAGGTCGAGCCGGGCGAGATGCTTGTCATTGACGAAAATGGATTGCATTCGTCAAAACCTTTCGAGCAAAAACCTCATTCGGTCTGTACGTTTGAGCATGTCTATTTTTCGCGTCCGGATTCCACCATTTTTGGAAAATCCGTCAACGAATCGCGGCACAAAATGGGCAAACGCCTCGCCATCGAGCAACCGTGCGATGCCGATCTCGTCGTCCCCGTGCCTGACTCAGGCGTGGCGGCGTCGATCGGTTACGCAAATCAATCGGGCATCAATTTTCGCCAGGCGATCATCCGCAACCACTACGTTGGGCGCACGTTTATCGAGCCCACTCAGTCGATCCGCTCGTTCGGAGTCCGTCTTAAACTTAACCCTATCAAGGATCTGATAAACGGCCGTCGGATCGTGCTGGTTGACGATTCGATAGTGCGGGGCACTACCAGTAAGAAGATCGTCCAGATGGTCCGCGATGCCGGTGCGATCGAGGTGCACATGCGTGTTTCGTGTCCGCCGACAACGCACTCCTGCTACTACGGCGTTGACACACCCGACCGCGACGACCTCATCGCCGCCAAAATGTCGGTCAGCGAAGTCTGCTCATACATCGGCGCCGACAGCCTCGGCTATCTCTCGCTCGAAGGCATGTTAGAAGCCATCGGTCTCGATACCAATACAACCTGCTCGGCATGCTGGACCGGGAAATACCCAACACTTATAGCAAACGGGGCCAACGCCTAATTGCAATTTCTCGATTATGAAAGAACACTGGATAGAAGTCGATGATAAGATGCAGCAGGATTATGCATACTTGTTAGTAGAGCCGGTGGGCAAAAACTTTCATCGAGATTTCAAACCGGAACTTACGCCAAAACAGATGCTCCATCTCGGTGTTTTTGGAGGCAAGTATATGACTGACTGCATCCGTGAATTTCCGTCCGATTGGTTCAACAAGGCAAAACTTTGCCCCAAACGTCACGATCCGAAACTCAATTTCTTTAACATAAACGCTTCTCAACCGCTCTCGGTCTGGCGAAAAAAAGGCTGGATTTACGATGAAGACCCGCGCGGCTGGTTTCAGTGGTATTGCCGTTACTACTTCGGACGCCGCTGCCTCGATGACGATCGCCAGATCGGGCGCTGGCGAGCCATTCGCCGACACATTGCTCAAATAGAAAAAAATTGCCCGCCAAAAACGCTAGATTGCCGTCCCCGCCAACGCCAGGCCCTGCTGCATTGGGCCTACGATTCCCGGAAAATTTAAATACTACGCTGTTCCCATGTGTTCCACCTGTTCCACTGTTTTGGAACGGAACATATGAAGCGGTATTATTTCCCCCCACATGCCCACTAGCCCCGGGGCGGGGTAAACGCCGCCTTTCATTTTTCATCTCAATACTGTAAACTGTCCTTCCTCAAGAGTGGGGGCGACAGGCTTCGACAGGGGCTTGTATAGATCTTTGGATGCACGTCGGGCTTTTTGTAGGTGAGCTCGTTAACAAAACTTGCAAAAAACAAATGCTAATCAAGAATTAGCTCTTGCAGCTTAGTTTAATTACTAACCTCAAGTGTCTTACCGGAAGTCAGCTTGTAGCGACCGGTCAAGGCATAACTCAGTAGAAGCTAGGGCGCGTTCCCCACCTGCGAAAGCAACCCGAAATATTAGTCAGGTTAGTCGATGAAGAGGCCTTGCCGGTTCACTTACTCTTCATCGGCGAAAACCGAGTGAAGCGGCTAAACGTGTAGATTCTACTGGTCGCAACCTTTGGATGTGGGTTCGATTCCCACCGCCTCCACCATTTTTATTTTGGATTTTAGATGGCGGATTTTGGATTATCGATCCAAGATCCGCTTTCGTTTTGCAGCTACGTAAATGCACAGTCCGATCAGATTTGTTACGACGATCAGGCCTCCGATCTTGAGGGCGAACAGAAGCTGGCTCTCGACTTTTACGATGGGCACGATCGAGAGGGCGACATTGAGCAAAGTCATCACAAAACCGCTAAATGCCATTATTTTCAGCCACCACGGCACTTTTGTGCCCGATGAGCGAAGCCCGATGATTGGGATCGCGAACATTACCAGATACGTCAGAGCGTAAAAGGTGCCGGACGCGTTCCACAGCAGTTGAAAGGCCTCTTGCTTCCCAACGCCAATCAGACCGACGATGCCCATAAAGAGCGTTGCCGCTCCGACGAACAAAATAGAATTTACAGGCGTGCGGTATTTTGCGTGGAGCTTGGTAAACCACGCCGGGAGCAAATTGTCCCAGCCGGCGACCATCGGCAGACGCGTGTTGCCGCCAAACTGTACGCTCGATTGGGCGAGGCGGATCGACAGCATTGCCACAATGGTAAGCGGGACAATGGCGGCAACCACACCGAGAGGGCCAAAACCCACGCTCAGGATTTGCGGTATCGGGGCGATCAGGTCGATCTGGTCTTGCGGTATCAGCGAGAGCACCGAGCTTGTGCCCATGATGAACATAATGGCGACTATCGGCGCGGCGATCATCACCGAGCGGCCTATCGAGCGAACTGGATCGCGCGATTCGCCGGCGTGGATCGCCACATATTCAAAGCCGCCGAGCGCTCCAAAACCCAACTTGCCCAGCAGGTTAAACGTAAGCAGTGACATCACCGGCATCTCGATAGCCAGCGGGTGATATTCCGTTATCGAACCGTGGGCGAGATTCAACAGTGGCAGGATAATTATCGCCGCAAAAATCAGGAGCATCAGGGCCGCACCAACCTTGTGCACCCACTTGCCGACGCCGAGGCCGATGATCGTGATGACGACCAGCGTTCCGATGACGACCACGTTGACCGCACCAATAAACCACGGGCTAGTGTTGAGCCACTCGCCGCTTGGACCAACGACATAGCTAATATACTGTGTCACCTGCAAGCCGACCTCAGACGTGTTCAGGATCGCAAAAAGCCATAGATTCCACGCGACCATAAAACCGACCAGATCGCTGATACCGAGCTTTGCCCATTGATAAAGTCCGCCCTCAAGCGGCATTTGTTTGTTGAGATAAATGACGACGACCGCCGACGGGATGTAAAAGAGCAGGATCGCGACCAGCCACAAAACAATGTGCGACTGCCCCTGCTTTGCCGCAACGCCGACCCACGGCAACCCGACGATAAAGAGGATCTGCGTCAGCACGAGATCCGTCAGGCCGAGTTGTTTCTTAAAGCCCGAACTGCGCTCCTCGACGCGTTCTTCTTCCTGCCTGAATTCCGTGGTTTCGCCGTTCATCGGTTATGTTGCCCTCGTTTTAGCGTATATTAGCACGAAAAAAACCTTTTATAACTAGGAATTCAAACCTGCAATTCTCTGCCGTTTACAAAAGTTCGGATAACGTCTTTGGCGCTGGATGCGAAAACTAAAGCAATTTCGACATTATTGACCGGCTGTTGGGCGACGCTTGCGAGCGAGACGACAGCGATGTCGGCCAGCTTGCCAATGGAAAGAGTGCCGATCCGGTCATCGAGGCCGAGAGCACGGGCGCCGCCGAGCGTTGCGGTTTCGAGCATTTCTCGGGCTGAGATAAAACGCTTGCTGCCCACTCGGTTACGGGCGGCGAGTGAGGCGAAGCGTGATTCTTCGAGCAGATCGCAAATGTTATTGCTTGCGACCGAATCGCTCCCCAGGCCGGCATTTATCCCCGCATCCAAAAAAGCCTCAAACGGAGCATACCCGTGACCAAATTTTGCGTTGGATTTAGGGCAGTGAGCAATGGCCGAGCCACTGCCTGCCATCAGCTCGATGTCGCAATCCGAAACGGTGACGCAATGTGCAAGCAGAGGTTTTGCCCGAAGCACGCCGAGGCGATCGAGATATTCTATTGATGTGCAGTGCGGGCTTTGCCATTCGATGCCGAATTTCTTATAGACTTCGGTGAAAAAACCGGTTCCACTCAGCATCAGCTCGTTTTCGTCCGTCGATTCGGCGGCGTGGATGGTAAGGCGCACGTCATTTTTGACGGCAAAACCGGCGATAAACTCAAACAGTTTCGGGCTGACAGTGTATGGCGAATGCGGCGAGATACCCACCCGGACAAGATCCGTCTCGTTTTTACGCAAAGATTCAAATTTATCAATCAACGCGTTGAAATCGCGCCTGGCGGTGCGATCATCGGGCGAAAATTCAGTCTCCTGAAACAAAATACCTCGCAGCCCAACGGCCCTTAACGCCTCAAAACCAGCGATGCCATGCCGCCCGATGTCGCCAAAACAGGTGACGCCGGCCCTTGCGCCTTCGACCGCCCCGGCGATCGCCGCATCGCGGATGTCCTGATCCGAAAGACCCTCCCGTATAGCGTTCAGCTTGAGCAGCCACGAGCGAAAATCATGCTCTACATCATCCAGAGCACCGCGCATGGACGTGATCTCAAGATGCGAGTGGCAATTGACAAACCCTGGCAGAATCGCGGCCTCACCAAAATTCTCAATTTCGGCGTCTGCGAATTTTGCAGCTATATCGACGAGCGTACCGACAGCCTTTATCGTATCGCCATCGATGGCGACGGCCCCATTCTCAATCGGCGGCGCAGAAATCGGCAAAACATAGTCGGCGGCAAGTATCTTCACTCGACAATTAAAACAAAAGGACGCTGAAATTGAAAATCAGCGCCCTTTCTCGGATATTCGAGATCGTTAATTACTTTGGCGTGATGGTGCCGTCGTCGGCGATCTTTGGGGCGTTTGCGGCAAAGTCGGCGATGGACAGGCCGCGAACCGTGCGGATCGAATTGCCTGAATTATCGAGGATGGGGCCGCCCTTGCCCTCCTGATGGCCGCCGTTGATCTTGCCGCTGATAAATTTGCCATCCGCTCCGAGCTTGATCTCGACGATTTCGGTCAGGGCGGTCTCGGCCCCGAGGCCAAACCAGCCGTAAGTGCAAAAATTGCCCATGCTGTAAACGATCAGTCGATCCTTATACATCTCCATACCACGCATCACATGCGGGCCATGGCCGAGGACGAGATCGGCTCCGGCGTCGATGACCGGATGGGTAAATGCGGGCAAGTTGCCGCGGTTCTCGCCGAGAAAAATCTCTGACTGATTGCGGACGTGCTGGTGGTCGGTGCCCTCGCCGCCGCCATGAAACGACACTATGACGATGTCGGCCTTTTTCTTCGCCTCGATGACAAGCCGCCGGGCGTTGTCGAGATCGTTGACGTTTGGCATGCCGTTGTTGTGCCCAAAGCCGATGACGGCAACGCGTTTGCCGCGAGCATCGAGGTAAGCGATAGGCGACGGTGCCTGGAGGCTGCCGGCATACTTGATGCCTTGTTCGTCGAGCGTCCGAATTGTGCTCGCCCGGCCAGGCTCGCCAAAATCACCGGCGTGGTTGTTGGCGACGCCCATCACGTCAAACCCGGCTTCCTTGAGATATTTGCCGTAACGCGTCGGGCAGCGAAAGGCGAAACAGTTGCCGTGGCTGCCGCCGCATTTCGACGATACGCCGCCGTCGGCGAGCGGGCCCTCGAGATTGCCAAAGGCGATGTCCGCAGATGACAGTATCGGCGTCACGCCCTTGAGCAGATCGGCACCGTCATTCGGCGGCATCCGGCTGTCGTTTGGGTAGGGCGAACCCATCATCACATCGCCGACCGCCGCGATCGTGATCGGCTCTTTGTTCTGCGGCGGCGTTCGCTCAGGCATAGGAGCGTCCGCAATGACAGGCGATTCGCTGCTCACCGTCTTTGGCTGGCAGGCCAGCATCATAAAAACCGCAAAGTTGACCGCAACGACGGCCGAAATAATTTTTGGATATGTCATAAACAGCCTTTTCACCGACATATTAGATGCACGATACGCACAGCATTAGAGCAGATTTTATCAGTGCTGTCCATAAGTAAACTCACCGATCAATGGACGGGATCAAACTTTTGCCGAAGTTTCACCAACGGCAACGGTTAGTGAATCGGTGACGATCTGCCCTTGCTCAAGCCCGTGAATTACATACGAACCGGTCGCTGGTGACGCAGACGGGGTGCGGCCGATGTATCGCAATAATGTTTTTTCAGGCAATATCTCGCGCAATCTGGGTTGGACAAATGTCCAGCCGCCCATGTTTTGAGGCTCTTCCTGCGTCCAGACGATCTCGATTGCGTTTGGATAGGATGCAAATATCTCACTCAGTTTTGAGGCAGGGAACGGGTAGAATTGTTCGAGGCGAATGACGGCGACATCATCTCCCACCACCCCGTCAGTCCCGACAGAAGGCGCCGGGGCTGCCACCCCTCCTCTGGCAGGAGGGAAACTTTCCTCACGGGCGGCGGCGAGATCGTAGAAGACTTTGCCGCTACAGACGACGATGCGTTTTACTTTGGCTCGGTCGGTGATGCGAGCGTCGTCGATTACGCTCTGGAAACCGCCAGTCTCAAGCTCGGCGATCGCGGAACTTGCTGCTGGCAAACGTAGCAAACTCTTTGGCGTCATCACGATCAAGGGCCGGATGATCTCCTGCTTGACCTGCCGCCGCAGCAGATGGAAATACTGTGCCGGCGTGGTCGGATAGCAAACCTGCAAATTATTCTCGGCGCAAAGCTGGAGAAACCGCTCAAGTCGGGCGGAGGAGTGCTCTGGCCCTTGGCCCTCATAGCCGTGCGGGAGAAGCATCACGAGGCGGCATTTTTGCTGCCATTTGTCTTCCGAAGCGGCGATATACTGGTCGATGACGATCTGCCCTCCGTTTGAAAAATCACCAAACTGAGCTTCCCACGCGACAAGCTCGTCACCGGCGATGACCGAGTAGCCGTATTCAAAACCAAGCACGGCATATTCGCTCAAAGAGCTGTCAAAAATATAAGCCCGGGCATTTGGATTCGTCTCGCTGCGAAGCTCATTGAGCGGCGCCCAACGCATCCCGGTCATCGTGTCATACATCGACGCGTGACGCTGCGAAAACGTGCCGCGTCCCGTATCTTGTCCGCTAAACCGCACCGGAAAGCCGTCGAGCACAAGCGAACCGATCGCCATTGCTTCTCCAAAGGCCCAGTCCATCGGCACTTCGCCGGTGCCCATCTTGGCACGTCGGGCAAGCTGGCCGACCATTTTGGGATTAATGTGAAACTCGTCGGGAACCAAAGAGATCTTGTCAGCGACCTGTTTTAGAATGGCGGCGGAAATGCCTGTTTCGAGAATTGCGGAGCCGTCATCTTCCGTGGCAGGCGCATTGAGCGAGGCCTTTGCCGGTTTTTCGGCAGCTATCTGTTTTGCGCGTGCCTGGATGCCTTCGTATTTTTCAACCACCTTGTCGGTCATCGCGGTCAGATCGGCGTCGGTGATGACGCCCTCGCGAATTAACTGTTGAGCATACAGATGCTGTGTGCCGGGATGCGCCTTGACGCGGGCATACATCACCGGCTGAGTGTAGCTCGGCTCGTCGCCTTCGTTATGGCCGAGGC
>JBBRQM010000036.1:0-32362 GCA_038226395.1 Pyrinomonadales bacterium
AAAGCAAGGACTTTTCCGGTGCGGAGATCGAAGGTGCGGTAACGGACGGCGTACTTGAGGCATTTATCGATGGCGACAGGCCAGCCGAAACAAAAGACATTCTAAAAGCGGCTGACTGTCTGACGCCGACCGCCCACATGATGAGCGAAAAGATCGAAGAGATTCGCAAGTGGGCTAGAAATAATATCAAGGGAGCGAACCCGTCCTTTAGTGACGCATCTTTGCTCGCCGGGCCAAAATCCAGGCGAGCATACGAACTATAAAAGAGGTGCTCCACAAACGGGAAAGAGAAAAATATGAGCAAATACATGGCATTTGAGTCGGAGACCTTTGCGAACTCCGGGCTTCTTGTGGAAGCTCTCAATCACTTGGGATTTGAGACTGTAACGCAGGGAGAAGATCTAGCATTAGAGGGATGGGACAAGCGGGACGTCCGCCGTGCGGATATTGTTATCCGGCGCTCCGATGTGAAGAAGTACCGCCTTCTCGGTGACATCGGTTTTCAAAGGACCGCCAAGGGTTACGTTGCTGTCATTGATGACATGGATCTCAACTACCAACTTGGCAGGGATTTCGTGACGAGACTGCAAACGAACTATCACGAAGCGGCCGCCCGGAAGATGGCAAAGACGCTCGGAGGGCATCTTATCCGGGAACAAATCGGGAAAACGATCAAACTAAGGATCAAGTATTAGGGAGAAAACTACAGATGCCCGAAGTTGAATTTACGATTGACACCGATACCGGCAAATGCTCGACCGAGATCAAAGGAATTCTGGGGCCGGCTTGCGAGCAAGCGGCTAAGCATTTAAAACGGCTTCTGGGAAATCCGGAGGTTGATAAAAAAACAAAAGAATATTACGTAATGCCTCAGACAAGGCGCCAAATTCAAGGCAATGGTAAATGAACTTGTTTTTACTCTCGAACCGGATGCCGGCCGTGTCACCGTTGAAGCTTCGCGGATATCAAAGGCAGCAGCCAAGGAACTGGTAAAGGATCTTGGAACATCGGTCAGCGTAAATTGCGGTCGGCCCGCACCAGTTCCAAAACTTACCCGCCCGGCCTTGCAACGAGAGGAGACTTTACGTACCGAAACACAATCCATTTATCTATATCGGTTGTACCACTATTCGACTGTTGATGGTCCAGGTCGGCGTAGCGTCATTCAGGTCTCAGGCTGCTCAATTCGCTGCCCTGGCTGTTACGTGCCGGAAACACACGAGCGTTCGAGCGGGATTCTAACCTCGATTAGCTCTATCGTCGAGGAGATCGAGGCGAAACGGGCAGATCATGATGGCGTTACGATTCTTGGCGGCGAACCGTTCGACCAACCGGGAGCGCTGGCGGACCTTGTTGGGAGCCTAAAGAGCCGGAACTTACACATTGTTATTTACAGCGGATATACATTTCAGAACCTGCTTGAACGGGGAGATCCGCGAATCAATTACGTCTTGTCCAGGGCCGACTTGTTGATCGATGGCCCCTACATCCGCGAGCTTGGAGAAAGAGCTGCCGAGTATCGCGGCTCTGATAATCAAAGACTCATTTTTCGCCCGTAAATAGTCGTCGGCAACCCATAACTTTTTGGATTATGAAGTCTTGGACCGGTTTTTGCTTTGTTCAGTCTTTGAAGATCGAAAGACTCAGCGAAGAGGTTCAATAATGGCAGTATACAAACCCAAGTTTAAAGCGAAGGGCGAAACCGTTCAGTCTAGAATTTGGTGGATGGAATTTGTCTTGAACGGTGATCGGATCCGGAAATCAACCGGCGAAACGAATAAGCGCAAAGCCGAGGCGTTTGAGGCCGCATATAGGACGCAGCTTCTGCTGGGCAAAATCGGAATCGAACCCGAGCAAAGAGAGGAAAGGAAGGCTGCTCCGACGTTTGCCACTGCAATGTCCGAATTTCTTGCGTGGTCCGCAACTCGGCACAATATTGCACCAAGCACAACCCACCGTTACAAGATAGCCTCGGTTTCTCTACTCGCCTATTTCGGTACCAAGAAAGTTGACACGATCACGGCAGCGGACATTAACCAGTACATAACGAAACGGCTCAGGCAGAAATCGCGTACTACGGGAGGCACGATTGCACCAGCTACTGTGAATCGTGAACGCACTTGCCTTAGCCGCATGTTTGCATTCTTACGAAAGCCATATGGCACATCCAGTCCTTTTAACGTTCAAGAGGGCGAGGAGCCGTCTATCGCGTACCTCGAAGAGGACAACTTAGTTGATAATCCTCTTTCGTATGAAGATGAGGTTCGATATCTGGAGGCTTGCAGTCCGATGCTACGAGATTTTGCGACTATTATGATTGATACCGGCATGCGAAATTCGGAGGTGCTGAATCTACTTGTTAGTGATATCGATATTGAAAACGGCAAGTTATACGTCAGGACGCGGCAGTCTGAACCATCGAAACGCAGACGCCGCGTCAAAAGCAAGGCATCGCGGCGAACTCTTTTCCTTACTGAACGGGTGAAGGATATCCTCGCACGTCGAATATTTGAATCGGACAACGGGTTGATTTTCGCTGGCGGTAAGGACGGGAAAAGTAATGTGCCGCCCGTCAAACTCAACAACGCCCACTATGCCGCTCTAAGAAGGTCAGGGGTGAAGCGGTTCCGCCTCTACGATCTTCGTCATACGTTTGGTACTCGGCAGGGCGAAATTGGAACGGACCCATATGCTCTTCGTGATTTGCTAGGACATTCCGGTCTTGATATGCTTAAGCGGTACGTTCATCCGTCAGACGAACATAAGGCTAACGCAATCCGACGGATGGAAGAGGCACGATCTGCTCGTTGAAAGTGGATTTTAGGGATTTTATGCGAAGGGTCCCCAAAGATTCCCCCAAAGTAAGATTTAGGGTAAAATTAGTCGATTCTCTAAGTCCATACAAACAAACAGTTTAGGCGGCGTAGCCAAGTGGTAAGGCAGAGGTCTGCAAAACCTTTATTCATCGGTTCAATTCCGATTCGCTGCCTCCATAACTCTACTATATACAATAGCTTACAAGAGTGAGAAACTTGACCGGTTGTGCGTGGAATTAGCATTATCATGTGTGTCTGCCACTTGGATTGCCCACGACAGCGGATTTATGATCACGAATGACGGTTAGAATTCCCTAATCGCCTCTTCGAGTATTGCTAGTGTGATCGAAACCCTTCTCCTATCCGAGGCGACTTAATCACGTGGGCGTTAGCCAAACGGGCTTTTATTAACTCTCCTAATTCTCTGCTGCGCGTCCCGATTAATTTGGTTGTGCGAATCTGAATTTTGCGGGACGAACTGCCCTGGATCAAACCCAATGCGGTTTTGTGCGTGGCAAGATTTCAAGCGGCCTGTTCTCCATAAATGAATAGCGGAGTAAATTGCACCTCATCGATGAGATCTGGGCTGAGAACGCGAATCTTGGCCTCAATTGGAGAACCCACGGACCGAAGGAAAAACTGGCTCAACATCACCCTTTGAGCGCTAGAGAAATGCGGTTTCTTTTCATCGAGGCGTCTCCGGCTCACTATACGGCCGAAATGACCGTTACACGTCTCGCCTCCGCCTATGCGGGAGCCAGTCGCGGGCTTATTGCAGATGCGCTTATTATGTGAAGATATCTAACCAATCCCTATCTTAAGTAGCTCGCATGTCATAGATTTCTTTTCTTGTCGTAACTTTTTCAATGAGGCTCTCGTTTATCGCGTAGCCGATGCCGGGGGGGGCGGGGATGGTTATGGTTCCTCGATTGCTAACCTCGACCGGCGGCACGATAATATCTTCGTTCCAATATCTAGCGGATGCAGAAACGTCCCCGGGCAGAATGAAGCCGGGCAGTGTTGACATGGCAATGTTGTGTGCTCGCCCTATGCCGCTTTCCAGCATTCCTCCGCACCAAACTGGGATGTTGTGTTCAGCCGCATAGGCTTGGATTGCTCGAGCTTCCGAGTGGCCGCCGACGCGGCCAAGCTTAATATTGATTATCCGGCAAGACCCCAGTTCAAGAGCGTGTTTGGCGTCGGCAAGGCATGTGATCGATTCATCCAGACAAACGCGCGTTTTTAGCTGCTTCTGTAGTTTGGCGTGGTCGACCAGGTCACCTGCAGTGAGCGGCTGTTCGATCATCAGCAGGTCGAAATCGTCGAGCTGCTTTAGCAGATCCAAGTCTCGGTCGAGCCGATAGGCCGAATTTGCATCGACCGAAAGAAGAATGTCGGGAAATGCGTTTCGGATCGTCCTAACCAGCTCGATGTCTTGTCCGGGCTTGATCTTCAGCTTGATCCGCTGATAGCCGCTCTCAACCTCGCGCGTTACCTTTTCGAGCAGAATATCGGTTGACGCCTGAAGCCCGATCGAAACACCGCTGCTAATTTCCGCCTGAGTTCCGCCCAGATGCTGCCAGAGCGGTTTGTCCGCGACCTTCGATTCCAACTCCCAGATGGCGGTTTCAACGGCACCGATCGCCATGCGATTACCCCGGATGGGTGCCAGCACCTGAGATACGTCTTCGGCCCGGCCCACGTTAGCCTTTGCGAGCAGAGGGGCAACGTACTTGGTGATGATAGTCCAGGCGGTATCGATGGTTTCGTGGTTGAAGAACGGCTCTTCCGGTGCGGTACATTCACCGTAGCCGACCGTACCGTCACGATCAAAAACACGAACTATCAGAATGCGGCGTTCGAAGGCCGTCCCGAAGCTGGTCTCAAAGGGAGCCTTAAGCGGCAATTCGATCTCACGCAGATCCAGTTTTTGTAGATTGAGTATGTTCATATTAAAAACTTCTCTCCCGAACCCTCTGGAGCGTCGTTTTCGGCTGCGCGTCCGTACATTTTTATTTGATTTTCCTTGCCGGCGTATTTCCACCACCCTGTTTCAAGGTAAATCCTGTTATTTGTCCCTTTTCGTCTTTTGTAAAGACAAACTGAGCATTCACATCCTTAGAATAAAGTTCGGTCTCAGATTCCGGCAAAAGCAAAAATTTTGATTGACCGCCAAGTTGGCCCATCAGCTTGCCTTCCTCGAGCGTAATTGCGACCACGATGTTCGGGCCTATCAGATATTCCCCTACATACTTTTCCAATGTTTTTACGTCGAGAGAGATAAATTTCCGCTCCTTTGGGATCTCATAAGCGGCTCCAAAGACGATGGCTGCAAGATTGCTGCTAATCTGCCCCGAAGGTGAAGACTGAATATTACTCAGCACGACAACGGTAACCCGGTCGTCTGGATAACGTGATATATCGGTTGCAAAACCGTAAATACCGCCGCCGTGGGAAATCGACTTATGGCCAAATTTCTTACCGATGCCCCACCCGTATCCGTAACCGGACTCACCCTTTTCCGGCGTAAATATTTCGTTAAGCGTCTTTTTGGAAACCAGCTTTTCCGTGTATAGTGCCTGATCCCAGAGAAGTAGGTCGCCGGTTGTTGAGGCGAGAGAGCCGGCCGCATACGGAACCGACATATCCGTGTAAGCGGCGTTGATGATCTTTCCGGCCTGCTTCTGATAACCTTCGGCACGACGCATGATGATTTTTAGCGGGTCATCGTAGTAGGTTTGTTTCATACCAAGCGGCGTAAAGATATTTTCCTGCAGAAAATCGGCATAAGTTTTGCCCGTTACTTTTTCGATGATCACACCTAGAAGGTAATAACCCGAATTGCTGTAGGACATCTTTGCTCCCGGTTCGAAATCGAGCGGTGGCTTCTTTAATTTTTCGACCATTTCCCCTGTCGTCGTCGGCAGAACGGTTGTCTTGGTAAAATCGGGAAAGGCGGTATAGTTTGTCACGCCAGAAGTGTGTCTCAGGAGATGGTTGATCGTTATCGATTTCCAGGCATCAGGACAATCTGTAATGTACTTGCACATCGGATCGGTTACGCTCAGCTTGCCGCGTTCCTGCAGCATGGCGATCGCCATTCCGGTAAACTGTTTCGTCACGGAACCGAGCCGAAAGACGTTGTCCGGAGCATTTGGTAAATTAAGCTCGATATTTGCCATACCATAGCCACGGCTTACTATCGGCTTGCCGTCGCGGGCGACAAGGATCGTACCGCTAAAGCCGTCAACACGAAGAACGGCATCCATATATTCATTGACCTTTGCCGTTATATGATCATTAGTCAGCGGCGACGCGGCGCGGTCTTGAGCTGCGGCGTCTGCCGTAAATAACAAACCATAGACTGCGACCGCCGTTATAAAGCTTGCGGTAATAAATCTTTTGTACATAAAACACTCCTTGAGAACCATTTAGACCTTTAGTTAATTTTTCTTATCAGGCGTCCGCTTAAATTTGCCCATGCCGCCAAGATCAACTGAATCAATCTTGCCTCTGGCATTCAGACTGAACTGCATAAAACCATTGCCCTCAACCCGGTCTCTCCACTTGACCTGGAATGTGTCGTAGTTCCAGTGTTCGATCTCGCCGTTAAAATACGGCCCGAATTCTGCCGTTAGCTTGCCGCCATCGAACTTGATCTCGGCGTCGCCATACATTTCGCTGTTATATTTACCCGCGTAGCTTTGCAGATCGAGCGACGGTGAAGTGCCCTTTACCCTCTCAGAAAGCGCCTTTTCCTGGGCGGCGGCACTTTGCTTTTCGAGTGCCTGCATTTTTGGAAGTGCTTCGTCCTGCCAATCGCGAACGGGTTGGCCCATATATGAGTCGAAAATACGATAGGTCAGGAATTGGGGCAGCAGCGTTCCGCCGACGTTCGTGAGTATCACGATGCCGACATTTGCTTCCGGGATCATCGCGACTTCCGCCCTCATTCCATCGATCGCACCACCGTGTTCGACCAGCTTCTTTCCCCGAAAATCGCTCAGGAACCAGCCCATGCCGTAACTCATAAAGTGAGCGTCCGGGTAAAATATCGTGTATGGCCCTTCCCTCCGAATAATAGTTTGCGACGTATGTGTCTCGTCGAGAGTGTCGGCGCTGACGAGTTGTTTGCCGTCAAATTTGCCGTTTCCGAGCTGCAGCCGCAGCCATTGGGCCATATCAACGACGTTTGAGTTTATCGAGCCGGCCGGACCAATATTGTCTATCAGCCGCCATGCAACCGGCTGCAGTTTACCGTCAACCTTTTGATGCGGCGTCGAGACGTCAGTTGACTTGGAAAGCGTCCTGATGGTCGTATTAGTTTCTTTCATTCCGAGCGGCGTGAAAATGCGCTCGGTTAAAAAGTCATCCCACGATTTGCCGGTTACCGATGGAATTATCTGTCCGGCGGCGAGAAACATAATATTTTGATAGCCGAATTTTGAGCGCATGCTCGACGACGGTTCCAGATATCTAATACGTCGCAAGACCTCATCGCGGTTGTAAGCAGTGGCATACCATAGCTGATCGCCGCGTTCGAGCCCGATGCGATGCGTCAGCAGATCGCGAACCGTCATTTCACGCGTTGCATATGGATCAAAGAGTTGAAAGGTCGGTAAATACTGCGTTACGTGATCGTCCCATTTGAGCTTTTTATCATCGACGAGCATCGCTATCGACGTCGCCGTGAATGCCTTTGAAGACGAACCAATGGCAAAGATCGTTTGTTCGTCAACCGGTGCGGTTTTGCCCATTTCGCGAAGACCATAACCTTTCGCATAAACGACCTTGTCGTCTTTGACGATGGCGATCGCCATTCCGGGGACATCCCAATCTTTCATGGCTTTGTTTACGTAAGCGTCAAACCCTTGAAACGGAGCCTGCGCAAGAACATATCGCGATCCAGCGGTTAATAAAAGTGACAGAACAATCAGATTTATTATCGAGCGTAATTTCATTTGTATCTCCGTGATTGAATTCTTTCTCAATTGCCACTAGCTTCAGCTAGTGGACACTTTCAGTATTTAACATCGAGGCTTTAGCCGAATTAAGTAGTTAAAAGCCTCCGAATCACTTTAGCTAAAATCAGGTTCAGGCCAATGGATTTCATTTTTTCTGAGTTTGGCTAAAGCCAGCCTTTGTTGCCAAACCTGACCACTAGCTGAAGCTAGTGGCAATTTATCAAACCGTCCAGATCTCCTTTAAAACTCGCGTGAAATTGCCGCCCAGTATTCCCTGAATATCGGCGTCAGTGTATTTGCGGCGGATCAGGCCTTCGGTAAGGTCGAACATCCGTTTCGGGTGATTCAGACCCTCGACATCGATCTTTTCGCGGAATCCGTAGCTGCCCTTGTAACCGGCGCGCAATTGCTTATTCAATTCCGGCGGCATTGCGTCGTACCCATATAGATCGATATCGCTGCCGACACCGAGATGTTCGGGACCGATTAGATCGCGGACGTGGTCGTAATGGTTGAGAACGTCTTCGATGGTCGTTGGCTCATCCGCTTTCACAAACATTCTCACTCCCGTAATCCCCATGACGCTGCCGTTCAAGCCAACTTTCTTAATTGCTTCGTCCGACTTGTCGCGTGGATGTCCACCTGCGAGTACGCGGCAGTTTGAGTGAGTGATCAACACTGGCTTCTTGGAGAGTTCGAAAGCGTCGAGCGTCGTTTTGTCGCCGCAATGCGAAACATCCACGGCCATCCCGACCTTGTTCATTCTCGCGATGATCGCGGCGCCGAAATCCGATATTCCTGAGTCATTTCTTTCGGTCGAACCGGTGCCGATGAAGTTTCGGGAATTGTAAGTCAGTTGTGATACACGTTGACCAAGATTACGGAAAAAATCAACGTCATTCGGATTGCGGAACTGATCTGAATTTTGCAGCCCAAGTATTACGCCCAGCTTGCCCGATGTCTTTACGCGGGCAAAATCATCCGCGCTGTCGATCCGCATAAAATGCTCATCGTGGCTAGCGATGAATCCATTCCAAAATGCAAAAAACTCGAGGACGTTTTGGTACGAGGTCATTCCTCCCATACCTACTGCGGGGTGAATGACATTGATTCCGGACTCCTTCCACGGCTGCAGATCGGCGGCAGTGAAAGTTTCAGGATCCTTAAACCACTTATCCTGTTTCGCGAAATCAAGCGTCATCACGCACAACATATCGACAACGGTCGATTGCCTAACCAGATCGACCGCCCTGGCCGAGTACTCGGTTGGCGAACCGGCAAAGATATTGAAACGGCCAATGTTCAGCATTGGAGCGGCAGCAACACCAAACCCTGCAACCGCCATACTTTTCAGCAGGCCGCGTCGCGAGATAAGATCACTTTTCTTCTTTAGATTCATATTATTAGTTTCCTTTTGAGCCGATCTTTTCAAATACTTCGTTTCCGATCGGATAATGAACCCAATCTTTGTAATCAAAATGCCACCATTCAGCTTCGTAAACGGTAAATCCCTCAGATTCCATCGCGTCCCGCAGCAATTTTCGATGCCAACGCTGAAGGGATGTGCCGCCGGGATAATCGGGGTATGACCGGTCGGATGTTTCATCGTAGGTGCCGACCATTTCGATCGGTTTCCCCGTATTTAGATCGTATAGAGTAATATCGACGGCCATGCCGCGGTTATGGCGCGACCCTTTTGACGGGTCGGCGACGAATATCTTTTTGTCGTCGGGTGTTGCGTCCCAAAAGACTTTCGTCACGTACCACGGCCGATATGCGTCGTGAATAAGCAAACCGTATCCCAGTTTTTTCAGCTTTTCGTTCGCCCCGACAACGGCCTCGGCAGCTGAACGCTGCATAAAGGCCTTTGGCTGCGAGTAGAAGACGCTGCCGAGAAAATTGTTGGTAGAGGCATATCGAATATCGAGTTTTACCGTCGGGTCAAGACGGGCGACCTCAACAAGATCAGATTTACGAAAATCGCCGGTCTCCTTCGGCGGCGTGGCGACGAGGGCTTCTTTCAGCAATTCGGGCACCGGCCTGACCGGCTTGATATGAAGCTGGCCCATGCCTTCCGGTCCAACATCACGCCGCTTGAAGACCACATTTGCCGCATCAACTTGGGTCGCCCTTCCATTTTTGTCGCGAGTGAATACCAGCTGCTCCCCGTCATAAAGTCCGTGGTCCGGAAACTTAAAGACGTTGTCGGAAACTTGCTCAAGCGGATCGAACTCAAACCATTCGATCAATGCCCAGAGCCTGCCTTCATTTTCGAGAATATAAAGGATGTCATGATCCCAGCCGTATTCGCCGATCAACCCCTTAAATTTTGCAGGAGCCTGCTGTGGCTTGAGGACGGTGACGCGCCTAAACGTCTCGTTATTAACAACGATGGAATCGTTGCCGAGACCGATCCTCGATCCATAAGCGAGCCTTCCGTCAACTATCAGATCATTGCCGCTTGACCTAAGCTGGACCGGAAATCCGCCGTCGGTACTTAGAACTGAAAGCTTGTTCGTCGAGCTATCGATCAGATCGAATCCCTTTTCGCCGTTCAAATAGCGGCCCGCGAGCAGCTTTGCCCGGTCTGGAGCGACCGGCGATGTTTTCTCGGGCTCGGGAATCGGCTTGCCGTCACGCACGGCGCGCATGGCTTTCAGAGCAAGATCGGCGATGTGGGACATCACGGCGTTTGCAGCGTCCTTTGTGGTCACGACGACTACGCCGAGTTTGTCATCCGGCAGAGCACTCAACTGCGTAGCAAAACCATAGATTGCTCCGCCGTGGCCGATCTTTCGATGACCGTCCATTTCCGAGATATTAAACCCGATACCAAAGCCGGTTTTCTGCCCCACTTTGGCATATTGCGGCTTCCACATCTCGTCAAGCGTCGACTGCGTTAGCATCTGTCTCTTTGAGCCGCGGCCGCCAGCAAAAAGGACGCTCATAAAATGCCCAAGATCTTCGACCGTTGTGTACATACAGCCTGCCGGAGCGATGCCTAGTTCGAAAGTCGGAGCGGGAAATGTTCGCCCGTCAACGATCCACATGAAAGCTTTTGCCAGACCGTTCGTGATCTGCGGTGTTGGTTCGAAACTGCTGCGGTTGAGGCCAAGCGGATCAAGAACGGAGCGTTTTAGATATTTTGCAAACGGCTGGCCCTGGGTTTTCTCAAGCACGTAGCCGACTGTGGCAATACCCGCATTCGAGTATTTCGTGCGAGACTCTGGGGCATAAACGATCCTTGTGCTATTTAGACTGGTGACGGTCGTTGCCAGCGACGGTGCGGTCGGATCGAAATAGTTACCCACCGGCGGTTCGCGCACAAGTCCCGAGCGGTGTGACATAAGCTGGCGAAGGTTTATTGGCTTATCAAAACTATTTTTTGGATGAAAGTTCGGAAGATATCGAGTAACCGGAGCGTCGATGTCGAGTTTGCCTTGCTCGACAAGCTGCATTACTGCGATGTCCGTAAATAGTTTTGAGACAGAACCAACCCGATAAACCGTTTCAGCAGTTGCGGGAATTTTGGCCGCCGGATCAGCAAAACCATACCCTTTGGCCCAAACGACCTGCTGATCGTCCACCAAAGCGATCGAGACGGCCGGCAGGTCCTTTTCGGCCATTTCGAGGGCGATGAACTTATCGAGCATTTCCGCGACCGCCGAATAATCCTTACGCGGCGCGACGTTCTGAGTACTCACCCCGCTGGATCGGGCACTGCTCGCAGATATGGAGCGGCCAGGCAACGAGGTCAACCCAAAAAATGCGGCAACCGTAAACGTTACGAGTACCGGCCACGCAACTCTATTTTTTCTCTTCGCCATATCTTTCTTTAGCTTGTCATACTGCCAAGTCTTCCATTGTTTGGGTGCGGCTAAGAACATAAGTTCCAGTTTCACTGCCGCGAACGAAGTCAATAATCACAAATCCCGCGTCAATTGCTTTGGTAAATGCGATTCGCGTTGCCACGCGCCAATCTGCCGCCAATTCGAGGCTTCGCCGTTCGATTTCCTTGATTCGTGTAGGTATCTCGATGAATGCCGTGTCACCAAGAGTCGCGAAGTTCATATCGCGATACCTTGGTATGCTATTTTCTCCTACCTCAACCAGCGATTCACCTTCCCCGTATTCCCTCGTCACAGCCGGACCTTTAAGCCTTTCCGCGACGCGGCTGCTCACAACCGGCCACGTTACCCACAGACGGTCCGTGCCGTTGCGATGCAGAAAACTTGCGACCTCCGAACCGTAAAGATCGATCAAATATCGGTTCGACACCACGCCCAGCCGGTTAAAATTGAAATAGGCATTGACGCTTTGCAGCGGGTCGAATGTCCATGTCATCTCGCCAATACCCTGAGCCAAAACGAAATCGCGCTGAGCAAGTTTGAGACGGTATCCGACGCTGTGGCTTCTGTATGCCGGCTTTACCGCAAGCATGTGCGAATGATGCGTTGCCCGTCCGTGCTCATAACCGGCAAAACCGTACGCAAATCCGATCAATATTTTTTTGTCAAAAGCTGCAAGCAAAGAGCCGCCGGACGCTTTTGCGGCAACGAGCTGCGTAAGCGGCACAACGTCAATATCGGGGACGCCCCAAACCTCCTTTTGGAGTTCCTCTACCGCCCGCATTTCAGCCTGTCCGTCAATGTCCCGGATGGCAATATCAACTGCGGTCATGGCTCTAGACCCGTTTCATAATTAGTGATAAACGCAATAAACTTCGTCGCTTCGACCATGTCCTTACCGATAAATCGTATGCTGTGCGAATCGATCCGTTCGACGATCGATAAATAGCTGAGGACCTCGGCTGGCCGATAATTTTTGAAGCGCACATCCAACTGGACCGGCGTCTTAACCTTGTAAGGCTTGAAACTCTTGATCCGGCTCATTGCGTTTTTTACTTTCTCGCGGATTAGGTCGTAGGCAGCATCGGGCATCATTGTTTTTGCGGAATGAAATCCATAGTTCCATTTAACGACCGCACCTTCGATATCCCCGACCGCCGAAGTAAGCTCCTTGACTGCGGCATCGTCACCGGAGACCATGATCACCGGTACATTAAAGTGGCCGGCGACTGCCGCATTAAAGCTGCCTTCAGAGACCGAGACATTATTTAACCGCACGTCCGCCAGCCTCGCGCTCGAAAATGTGTGGGCTCGGACACCTTCGGTATTTGTAGTGCTGGCGTGATAGCCGATAAAAATGACTCCGTCAAAGGTCCCGTCGATTCCCTGCATCATCTCCAGCGGGCGCGGAAAACCACGGACGAGCATAACGTTTCTTGGCAGCTTTTCGATCAGCAGGTTTTCCGCGTTACCATGCGAATCGCTTAGCGTCACCTCGGTCGCGCCCCCGGCGAATGCGGCTTCGATAGCGGCGTTCGCCTCCTGAGTCATAAACTCCCGGAATCGTTGATATTCAAAGCCGGTTGGTGTCAGTTGGTCGGCTGTGACAACCCCGACCACGCCCTCCATGTCAACTGAGATGTATATTTTCATTTTCTTTACCTGGGCCACGGCAACTGGGACTATCCCGAACAGCAGAAGGGTGATACAGATCAGGTTGAACTTTATTCTCATATTTTTACTCCACTCCGTTCGGTAGTTTCGGAACCCTTCCTCTAATCCTCCACACTGAAAGCCATAGGCGGCCCCACAATGAATTCAATTATTGGAGCCTTTACCCGGACCGTAGATCACCTTTCCGGGTTTAGCTCCCGTATGTTTTCCATTTTCGATAACAACCTGACCGTTTACAAGAACGTAATTGATCCCCGTTGGCGTCTTGTACGGGCGCTCATAGGTGGATTCGTCCTGGATCTTGTCGTAATCAAAAATTACAACATCTGCCCACAATCCTTCCTTTATCAACCCGCGTGAGGTCAAGTGCAGCCTTTCTGCCGGCCAAGACGTCATTTTGCGGATCGCTTCGGGAAGCGTCAGTACCTTTTTCTTGCGAACATACTCCGCGATCATGCGTGGAAAATTTCCATAACCTCTTGGATGCCCCATTCCAACTGTATTTGGATCGACAAATGTTGGAGAAGCTGCCGCATCACTGCCGAGGCTTGTCCAGGGAAATCTAAGAGCGGTCTCAATGTCCTGCTCGCTCATCATATAATAGAGAGCTGAAGCCTGGCCGTTAGCCTGTAGGACTAGATCAAATGCGGCATCCGCCGGATCTTTGTTCCATTCTTTAGCGATCTGAGCAATGCTTTTATTTTCAAATCGAGCATTATCCTTGTTTCCCGCCCCGACCAAAACTACATGATCCCAACCACCAGAAGCCTCGATAATATTCCACCAACCAGGTGAGCCGATTTTTATCTCATTTTTCAGCCGGCTTCGGATTGCCGGGTCTTTGAGCCGCTCCATTAGTTTCGCGTTTCCGCCTTCAGATGCCCACGAAGGAATTACAGCGCTGAGTCCTGTCCCGCCAGCGGTGTAAAGATACATAATTGCCGCAATATCAACGCCGCGACTTCGTGCCTCGTCGATCTTCTTGCCGGCCGCGGGCATTAGAACTCCCCATCCTGGCTGGTAAGCTGCCTTGAGATGGTAAACCTCGACCGGCAGCCCACCTTTTTCGCCAATGGTTATAGCTTCCTCGATCGCTTCAACGAGTTCTTTCCCTTCGCCTCGGATGTGACTGACATATGAGCCGCCGTAGCGTCCGGCAACCTTTGCCATTTCGACGATCTCGTCCGTTTTCGAATAACTTGCAGGCGGATAGATAAGCGCCGTTGTTATCCCCATCGCTCCGTTTTTCATCGCGGTGTCGATGATGGTTCTCATTTTATCTAGTTCTGCCGGCGTCGGATCCCGCGCTTCATTGCCCAAAACAGCGACGCGAGCCTGAGTCTCGCCGTAATAGGTCCCGAAATTCATGCTGATGCCGCTTTTCTGTAGATCGATAAAATATTGGTTTAACTTATCCGCCTCAACTGGTGCACCGCCTTCGCCTGCAATTCCCGTCGTCACGCCCTGCAATAATTTGCTCTCTGCCATGCCGTTTCTTGGCAGCACCCCGCCGGATTGGTCCTGCATATCGATCCAGCCGGGCGAGACGTATCTGCCTGTGGCATCGATCTCCCGTTTGCCTTTACCCTCGATGCGGCCAATTCGTACAAAACGGCCGTCCTTTATGGCAACATCCGCCACTATCCACGGATTTCCGGCACCATCCAGTACGCGGCCATTGCGTATCACGATGTCATAAATTGGCGCATCCGTCTGCGCTGCAATCCGCAATGCCGAGGCTCCAAATAGCAGCAGGAAGATAAGTATTCCGGAAAAAATGCGTTTAATATAATCGATCATTTATTTATCTCCAAACTCAGTTCGTGAGCGCGGCAGCAGGCGTGACCCCCGAATATTTTTTCATTAAGTCCATCGCTCGGTCGGCCAACTTGAAAAGATGAGGATGAGCGCCGTTTCCATTTGTCAGGATCGCAAAGCCAAACTTCCGGTCGCGATTGCCAAGTAGAAATGCGGTGTACCCTCCAACGCTTCCGCTGTGGGCAAAATAATGGTCTCCGTCACGTTCCTGCACCCACCATGTAAGTCCGAAGCCGGCGGTCTCGTTCCCCCAAATACCCTCGATCCCGCCTTTGAACTGATCATATTGTCGCGTAAACACTTGGCTCATTGTTGACTCGTTAATGATCCGCTTGCCCTTGAACGTTCCCATATTGAGGTTCATGATCAGCCAGTTCGCCTGATCAGAGATCGTCCCATAAACGACTCCTGCCGGAAAAACCGCAGCCCTGATACGAGTCGTCGGAGTCTGACGGCCTGTCTTTTTATCGACGACGTACGGCTCGGACATCCGCTCATCAATATCAGGGGTCGGGTCAAAGGCTGTACTCGTCATCTCGAGTGGTGTCCAAATGTGTTCCTGAATATATTGCCGGTAAGGAACGCCCGACAATTTTTGAACTAGATAACCAACGAATGTGAACGCAGCGTTTGAATATTCGACCTTCGTCATCGGCGGACGAGCCACTTTTAGTGATTTCCGGACAAAGTCGTCGAGTTTCATCACATCGTCATTGCTCCAAACCGGGACGGCGCCAAAATCACCCTCCAAACCGGAGGTGTGGGTTAATAGGTGTCGAAATGTCACCGGGTTTTTCGGATCGTCCCCCTGAATGTTGAAGTCCAAATATTTGCTGACGGCATCATCGAGCTTGAATTTCCCTTGCTCCATTAGCTGAAGAAGCGCGACGGTGGACTGTGCCTTAAACGTCGAACCGATCAGATAAACCGTGTCCGGCGTTGCCGGCGTTCGAGCCCAGAGATTAGATTCTCCATAGGCACCCATCCAAATCACTTTGTCACCCGAAATCAATGCAACAGACGCCGAAGGAATATTTCCCTCGATCATTGCTCGCCGAATCTCAGGTTCGAGATCGGTTACCACTTTTTTTACATCAACTGATTGCCCAAAGGACGGGATGCAGGAAGTACAAAAGACGAATGCCGTGGTAGCGACATAAATGCTAAACCTTAAATGTAAGGCTCTATTCCATTTAATAAATTTATTCTTCATGAATTATTTGGAGACCACAGGCAAAGCTATATAAGAAGCACTATTGCCCGATCGATATATTCGCTGTGTTGCTTTTTGAAAGTCAGATTCCGTTGCCTTGAAAATATTCGGTACGAACTTCTGCGGATTACGGTCAATGACCGGGAACCAGGTGCTTTGTATCTGCACCATGATGCGGTGTCCTTTCTTAAACGTGTGATCGTTGGCCGGATATGTGATCTGATATTTTTGCACCGAGTTTGCGGGGATCGGCTCTGACTTTTCCCAGCCTTTATAATATCTGCCGCGAAAAACGTCACCGGCGATCATCAATTGAAAGCCGCTCATTGTTGGATCGGGCTGAAAGTTGTCCGGGTAAACGTCGATAAGTTTCACGATCCAGTCGCTGTCGGTTCCGGTCGTTGAAGCAAAGATATTCGCGGCGATCTTACCGGAAACGGTAACGTCCTCGGCCAGCGGCTCGGTCGAAAATGTAAGGACGTCCGGACGGTGATCGACAAAGCGTTGATCCTGGACCTGCCAAACCCTCCACTCTGCGCCCATACCGACTTCCATCGGACGCGGCCGATATGGAACCGGATTTGCCGGATCTGAAACATATTCATCAAATGCGGTGCCAGCAACTTTCGGCGAGTCAAACGAAAGTCTCCGGTTTGCCTGTAAATATAGATTTTTGACGGAGGCTTCCTTGGGAGACCACGAGTCGTGTCTGACCCACTCGTTGTCGCCGGTCCGAAACGTCAATGCTTCCGGCAAATTCGGGTCTGGCTTGTCTTTTAGATAATGTGCGAGGAATGGAGCGCGAACATTCTTACGGAAATAATCCGCAGTCGCACTGCCGAATTTGATGCGATCCAATTTGTCGCCGTCGCCGCGCGAAAATCCGCCGTGATTCCACGGGCCGACTACGAGAAAATTCTTATGGTCGGTATCGTGACGTTCGAGCAGTTCGTAGATCTTTATCGGCCCATAAAAATCCTCCTGGTCCCACCATCCGGCGACATTCAGGGTCGGAACGGTTACCTTATTAAGCCACGGAGCGAACGCCTGTCGCTGCCAAAAAGCGTCGTAGTCAGGATGTTCTTCAAAATCATTCCAGGTCGGATATTTATCGTGCAGATATTTTGGGTCAACATTCGAAAGCGGGCCGAGGTTGAGATACCACTCGTATTCGTCTCGTTTGTCGACGACCTGTGACGCGCTGGCCACTTCTTTCGAAGTTTCCATCATATAGGTATATTCAAAACCGTAACTCAAACGAAATGCTCCGTTGTGATGAAAATCGTCACCGAGCCACATATCCGCCGGCGAAGCCTGTGGGACTATCGCCTTGAGAGCAGGATGCGGATCGAGCATTCCCATAACGGTCAGCCAACCGCCATAGCTCGTCCCTGATAATCCTACCCGTCCGTTATTGTTGGGCGTGTTCTTTAGGAGCCATTCGATCGAGTCATAGGTGTCGGTGCTTTCATCGATGCCATTTTTATCCTTTGGATCGTGCGGTTGGCGAAGCATCACAAATTGGCCTTCAGATTTGAACCTTCCCCGAATGTCCTGCTGCACGATGATGTAACCGTCTTTGGAAATGTCAGGAAGTGCGGCATTAAGCTGATCCGAACTCAGATCGCCAAGTCCGTACGGAGTTCTGAGTAAAAGAATCGGTAATTTCTCATTCGTAATATCTGGGGTAAATATCTTTGTGTAAAGGCGGACACCGTCACGCATCGCGACCATCGCGTCGGTTTTTGAATAAACAGGATCCGCTTGTTTTGCCTGGGTGGGGATATCAACCGCGAACAGGACGCTGAGGGCGAATATCGCCAGCGCCATTGCCCGCATTTTCGATACTGAACTTCGTCGTTGTTGAATTCTCACCATCAATTCTCCTTATGGTTTCGATACGCGGTCGATCGGGGTAGGGCGCGGCAAACGCTTCAGCGGATTCTTTTCCACTAGTTTCATTGCTTCCGCGACTGCACGCTCGAGCTGTGCGTCTTTGCCATTTTCAATTGGCGTATTCTCGACCTCGATGTCCGGAGCGACGCCGATATTTTCGACGTCATATTTTCCTTCCAAATTAAAGAACGCAAGGCTCGGAGCCGTTATCCCCCCGCCGTCAATGGTAGGCGGAACGCCAAGAGTGCCTACAAGTCCTCCCCAGGTTCGCGTGCCAACAAGCGGGCCGAGCTTGCGAAGCTTAAAGTAAAACGGCAATGCATCACCGCCTGAGCCGGCCGATTCGTTGACCACCATGACCTTTGGCCCGTAAATGCCGGCGATAGGCGAGAAGAACGAATTACCGTCGCGAACGGTAAAGAATCCCATCGGTTTGCGGTCGAGTTCATTCACGATGAAATCGGCAACCATACCGCCCTGATTGTAGCGTTCGTCAACGACCGTACCTTCCTTGTCCTGCTGGGCGTAGAAATAGCGGATGAATGAGGTGTATCCCGGCCCGCCGGTATTCGGCAGCCAGACGTATGCCAAACGTTCGCCCGAAAGCTTATCTACCAAGCGGCGATTGTTTTCCACCCACGCACGCGTTCGGAGGCCGTTCTCACTTGCGATCGGAACAATTGTCACGAGTCTTGAGCCTTCCATAGAAGGTTTGTTATTTAGCCTTAACACGATTTGCCGATTGGCCATACCCTCGAAAAAGCTATAGAAATTAGCCGTCGTGTCGATAGATTTGCCATTGACCGCGATAATATAATCGCCGTCCTTAGCGTCGATTCCCGGCGCACTGAGCGGTGCCCGTAATTCAGGATTCCAGTTCTCGCCGCTGTAAATATGGTTAATGCGGTACTTGCCATCGGCGATTCCGATATCGGCGCCTAAAAGCCCGACCGAAACCGGATCGTCGCTCGGAACATCTCCCGCTCCGGAGAGATATGAATGGCCAACCGTCAATTCACCGCCGGTCTGGGCGATCAGATAGCCGAGATCAGCCCGATGGCCCACGAATTGGAGCAGTGGAAGGTATTTTTTGTAAATCCCGTCCCAATCAGCTCCCTGCATTTTCGGGTCGTAGAAATATTCGCGTTGAATTCGCCAGGTCTCGCGAAAGATGGCTGCCCATTCGGCTCGCGGGTCAACCTTCATTTCGAGCTGAGCCACATTGAGCGGGCCGTCACCGACCTTAGCCGGTGCCTCCGTCCCGACAATTCCCCAACGACCGCCGCGTACTCCGTAAAGAAGTTTCTTTTTGTCCGCGGAGATCGAATACTGCGAGATCCCTTCCATAAAGGGAACGGCCGCTCCGGCTTTGATCTGATATTTATTTAATTTCAGGGCCCCGATAGCCGGGACGGCCTCCTCAAAGAAAAATGTCTCGGCAGGCCCGGCGGCTAGATTGCTGTAATCCGCGGGCGGGACGCCAACGGCCAAAATCCTCTGTCCGATTCCGTCAAAATCGATCCGGACAACGTCCGACGGTGTCGGTTTTGGTTTTGGCGTGTCTCCGGTGGGCGGTGCGGGACGCGGCGGCTCGTCGCCGGCAGCTGGCAGAAACGGTGACGGCTCGTCCGAACTCAAAACCGTCAAATAAACAGAACGGCGCGTCGGATGATCTATCGAACTCATATCGAGCCAACTCGTTTTTGGCCCAAAATCCGTACTTGCCAGAAAATAAAGATATTTGCCGCCCGCGTCAAACTTCGGCGAGATGGCATCAGCCAGACCGTCGGTGATCTGACGCGTCTTTTTCTCGGCGATCGAATAAATAAAGATAGCGCTCAATCGACTGTTGAGGTTTTTTGAATATGTTACCCATTTGGAATCTGGCGACCACGACGCGTCAAAACTCCGGCCCGGAGCCGGTGCATTGTCCGTATCAAATTTAACGAACGCACCGCTATTGACGTCCATCGTCCACAGATTGCTGTGATTGTCCTCGATCACCATCTGTTCGCCGTTTGGCGACCAGGCCGGATTTGAAAAATAACCGCTTGTCGGGAGCGCGATCGCTCGCGGTGGAGTTAGGCCGGTCGCGTCGCCGATCATTAATTTATATTCGCCGCTCCCGTCGGACAACCACGCTAATTGATTTCCGTCGGGCGACCATGCCGGATCGCGGTCGTGAACGCCGGAACTCGTCGTCAGATTTCTGTAATCGCCTTTTGCCGAGGGAACCGTAAATATGTCACCTCTCGCTTCAAAAGCAACACGAACGCCGCTCGGGGAGATCGCCGCACTTCTTATCATGCTGCTAACTTTCTTGAACTGCGGCTGGGCCCATGGCAGATCGCCAGTCACTTCTATATTGAGCTGTTTAGAATTTCCTGTTTTGGTATCGAAAAGATGAACATATCCGGCCTGTTCATAGACCACTGCGTCCGCACCGGCTGAGGCGTTCATCACGTCAAAGTCGCTATGATCGGTAAGCTGTTTAACTTGTTTGGAACCGAAATCGTAGCTAAATAGATTAGCGGTAAAATTGCGGTCGGATACGAAATAAATGGAATTCCCAACCCACATCGGAGAACTGTCGTTGCTGGTTGTCCAGGGCAGTTTCGTAATCGAGTTATCTGTCAAATTGACTATCGATATCGGATGAGTACGCCCGCCCCGGTAATGGCGCCAGAAGCTTGTCTCTTGCCACGGAGGAAACATCGTCGAAGAAAATTCTTCATAAGCCAGCCGCTGCCCGTCGCCTGAATATGAACCCGTAAAAGCCCTTGATAATTGCAGCGGTTCCGGCATTCCGCCGTTAACGCTGATCGTCCAGAGACGCCAATGTGATTCGAGCGGAGCATCACCGCGAACGGACGAAAACAATATCCTCTGGCCATCGGGCGTCCATCCCCGCACATGATCTTCGACGGGACTATAGGTCAGGCGTTTCGGGTCGCCTCCTGATGTTGGCACAACATAGACATCTGTATTTCCGCCAACAGTCGCCGTAAATGCGATCTTTGAACCGTCGGGTGAAAAATACGGATCGGTCTCGACTCCGGGCGTCGCGGTTAGACGCCGTGCCTGCCCGCCATTTCGCGAAACGACCCAAAGATCGCCGGCGTATGCAAAGGCCACGAGATCGCGGCTAACCGTCGGATGGCGCAGCATCCGGGTTCCCTGGGCCGACGCGACGGAGAAAAAAACCACGCTCGTGAGAAGAGCGAGAATTAGATGGCGTACTATCATTTGCTTTGCAACTCCTTGCGGCTATGTACTGCGAAGAATATCAACTGCCTGAGGCTGCCGCAGCATTGCGGCGGCAGCCATATCGGGCAATTGTCTATCGAATTTCGAATGAAGAATCCAAAGTTCTGTCAACAAATAATCAGAACGTGATTCGAAATCCGATCTGTCCTTCGCGTCCGGGCAGTACCTGCGTCGTAGAACCGAACGGTTGGGAAACAATGTTGTCGCGGTTCTGGATCGCGGCCGGGTTTTGACGGTTAAGGATATTGAAGAACTCGACCAGTGCTTGGACTTTGACCCGTTCGCCAATATTGAAGCGCTTTGAAAACCGCATATCGAAATTGACATACGGAGCCGCCGTGAAGGCATTCCGCCCCGCGGTAAAATCGACGCTGTTAAAATTACCATTGCCGTCCGGGTCTCTATTTAGATTATCGAATTTGCTAAAATGAAATCCGCTCTGAGCCCTAAATATCCCGCCGATCTGAATTTGCCAGGGCAGATCCAAAAGGTCGCTGACCTGAAAGATATGATTCAGAGCCAGGCTTGACGGGCCTTTATCCAGATCCGGGCCATTTACAAATGTGCCGGCCTGGGCTACGAAATTGCCGTTACACGCGACGAACGAAGCATTCTGATTATTCTGGCTCAGACACGCCGGAACAGTCGCCGTAGCGGCTCGTCCGGGGTCAGTCACCAAAGTTGCGATCCCGATGAATTGATCCGTTGACCTTGTCCCAATACCAAGTGAATTGTCAGTAGCTTTAGCAAATGTATAACTTCCGCCCAGACTAAACCGATGGCTTAAACGCTTATCCAGACTCAAAACAAGCCCGTCATATTTACCCTTAAAAAATGGGCCAAACGTCGCAATTTCTCCTAGCGTGTTCGGCGGGTCAAAACTGCGGCCCGTCACTCGGGACCGGAAAGCGAGGTTGCTGGTTCTGGTGCCGAGGAGGTTACGGATGTCGCGGTGAAAGTAGTCGGCCTGGATCACGATGTCGTTCGTGAGCTGCCGCTGAAACCCGATGCTGAAACCACGTGTTTGCGGCGTTTTGAATGTGCTGTCAACCGTCGTAGGAGTAACTTGCGCGGGAATAACCGGATTGTTCAACACACCAAATTGTCCCCATTGGAAGTAGCCATCAGGCTGGCCAATTGCTGCAGCGGCCTGTGTGAGATATTGAGATGGAGTGAGACCGGTAAGCGTCTGTACGTTGCTGATGTTTAGTACCGCGTTGGCAGGTATGGGTGCGTGACCTGAGGCCACCACGCGGTTCAATCTGTCAACTCCTACGATTGGCCCTCCAACTAAAGGACAAGTTGTTCCCATCGCAGTGATCTGAGCATCGGTAAGTTGATTGGAGATACAGGGACCCGGAAGGCCGGAAAACTTGGCTATACTCGACACCAAACTCGGCGAACCGTAGAAACCGCGGGGAAAATAAAGCGACTGACCGCCTCTGCGGTCACTGCCGCCAAACGCAGGGATATTGGCGACAAGTCCCAGCCGGAACTGGTCGTAGAATATGCCATAATTCGCCCGAATAACCGTTTTCGGCGTGATCGCCCATGCAACACCGAGTCGCGGAGCAAAGTTTTTGTCCGCCGCGAACTCGCTGTCCTTTTCGTAGCGAAGCCCGAGATTCACGGTCAGATTCTTTAAGATCTTCCAGTCGTCCTGAACGAAAACACCGTTGTAGTTGTTGTTTAAATGAATTTCAGAAGCTGCAGGGGTTGTGGGGCCTGTATTGGCAAGCAGGATAATGCCGCTGTTAATCGGGCCAAAGTTAACGAAATCATCGACCGTTGCATAAAGCTGCGTTGCGATATTATTAGGATCGATCCCGTCAACCTTGGTCTTTAAAAACTGCCAACCAAACTTAATATCATGATCGCCGAAGCGTTTGCCGACGTTGGCTCCAAACGATGTGTATTTCTGGTCCAGAAATGAACGCGTCGAGGCACTGCCAAATACTACCGACGGTAAAGTCGAGAAAAAGCCGCATGTCGGGGGGCAGGTCTGTTGCACCGTAAACGGCTGAAATGAAGTAGTTCCGGTAAACTGAGGAAATGCCGGCCGATTGTCCGACGGCTCGCCCCGGTAAGAAGCACGCAGCGTAACGATCCACGGATCGCCCTGATCGCCAAGTACCATAGTATCGCCAAATCCGAGGAGTAAATGCCGCGAGCCTGAACTCCTTCTCGTTGACGGCAAGCCTCCGCCCGAATTACGGTCGTTACCATTTGTATAATTTATTTGCTGGTTCAACTGGTGCCGGCCGAAGTTTTCATTAAGCTTAAAGAAATTTCTGGTTTCGCGGCCAAACTGCGGGCCATCTAATGGATTCTCCTGTGCCCTAAGCAATGCCAATAGGTTGTCGGGAAGTGCCGGGTAATTAAAATCAACGCCGCGATTCTCATGGATGCGTTCGGATGAGCCAAAGAAAAATACCTTGTCCCTCCATATGGGGCCACCCCCAGCCAGACTGTAGTCATAACGACGCAGGTTGGGCTTAATGCTCGTTGAACTCAACGAGTTTGACGAATCGAAGCTGTCGTTGCGGTGAAAAAATGACCCAACGCCGTGGAATTGGTTACCGCCGCTCTTGGTAATAACATTTACTATCGCTCCCGATGCCTGTCCGAACTCGGCCTTGTAGGCCGATGTCAGCACCTGAAATTCAGCGATGGTTTCCTGATTAAACTTAGCGGCGGCCCCGCCGTTAACGGTGTCTTTATTCGGCTGGCCGTCAATAAGGAAATTATTGTTGCCGCTTCGTTCGCCGAGGACCGGATTGGCATTATCGCCGCTTGACTGGCGGTTTATGGCCACGCCCGGTACAAGCTGCAATAGATCAAGGTATTCCCGTCCGTTTACGGGAAGGTCTTGAATCTGCTGCGGAGTTACCGTAGAACCGGTGGATGACGCTGTCGGTTCCAACAATGGCAGTTCTCCGGTCACTGTGACCTCTCCGCCTGCTGTCCCGACAACCAGCTGAGCATTCAAGACACCCGTGCGATTAACCGTTAGCTCGACACTGTACGCCGCGGTGTTAAAACCTGACCGTGAAACAGTCACTTTGTAAGTGCCGGCCGGTAGGGCGACAAGACGGTAGAAACCCTCACTGTCGGTCACGACGCTGCGTTCGGCGGCAAGGGTTGCCCCGCTTGCCTTTACGGTGGCCCCCGAGACAACCGCTCCGTTGGCGTCCGTAACCGTTCCCTCAATGGTTGAAGTCGTAGTTTGGGACCTCACGACTGAAAAAAAACCGATCATCGTTAACACGACGCAAGAACTGATAATATATTTAATCTTTCGCACTGTTTCCTTTCACCTCACTCAAAAAAATTAGAAAATCAAGACCGCTAACGTACCTGCACCCGCTTAATAGACCAACACCGTAGCCGCCGAAACAATTTCGAAATGTCCCGAAGGCTGCAGGCATATTTAAGATCATTCGTTTGACCGCATAACTTTCGTTGCTTCCGGCTCGAAGGTTTCCTTGCCCTGATACCACCGAGACCCCGACGCCGATCCCTTGTCGAATTCCTCAAGCAATTTGAGTGCGCGTTTTGGCTGACTATGCGCATATGCGATCAGAATGGCGTTGATCGCAGCAACGGGAGCGACATAAGAATCAATAAATGACGCTCGTTCAGTGGATGCGACAATGTATTGATCGCAAAGGCGTGCGATCGGGGTCTTATCACTGTCTGTTATGCCGAGGGTTGGCACGTTATGCCGTTTCGCCCGCTGAACCGCCTCAACCGTTTCGCGCAAACATTTGCCAAAACTGATGGCAACAAAAAGATCTTTTTCGGTTAGAATGCTAATCTTATTTTGCACAGAGCCGCTGGTTCCCATTGGGGCCTCGGCATCGCATCCCAACCGCACTAAGCCATAAGCAAAAGAGACGGCGAGGGACGCGGCAAAATCTATACCGACAATGATGACCCGCCGCGTCGCATGAAATTGCTTAGCAATCTCGATGACTTTACCGACGTCTAAACTTGATTTGAGCACGTTCAGATTCTCAATATCCTTATCAACGCTGTTGTTAACGTAATCGGCAACGCTCCGATGCTTTTGCGTCGCCTCCCTCATTGAGGCGTATGGCGTAATTTGAGTAACGAAATGATTTCGCAGATCGTGAGCAAAGTCGGCGAATTTTTTATACCCCATCGCCTGAATCGTGCGAACGATCGTAGCCGAATCAACACTGTAGCGCCGCCCCATTTCACGTGATGAAAGGTAGAATGTCTCATCCGCCTCGGCTAAGATTTGGCTCAATAATCGCTTTCGACTTGGGCTTAATTCAGTTTGGGTATCCAGAAAACGTGCTTCAAGCTTTGTTTGCACGTCATTGCCATTTAGACCGTCCACCCGATCTGTTATATTTCCATTCCTGTCGCCGGCAGGTGCGTCGCTATTCTTCCGACTCTTAACTTCTTGTTTACTCTTTTTCGTGTCCATACGAGAAGTGTCTTTTCGCATCTATTGTCTAAGGACAGTCTGATTGCCCTTGCAAAATAGCCAGAAATTCAATTGAGGTTATGCAACATTCGATGCAAATATGGTTTTCAAAAGCAATATACAGCGGATGTTACAGGAATGTCAATACGAAATTGTTACATTTGCAACAGATGGTGCATTATTTCAGAATTATGCTAAGATGTATCTGGATTCGAGTAAATGACACTTTCTTCCTGACGCCGCCGTTGAAAAACGATGCCGATCGAAAGCCGCAATAAGTCGAGGGCGAAATGGCGTCTGTTTTAGAATGCGCTACATCAGCCCGACCAGATTTGCTGTGGAATGCCCGCGATTGTTGAAGGTTGCGCCAAAGCTCGGCAAGGGTTGAAGAGATATTTGTTCCGTCAAGATCTAAATTGAAATATGAAAAATGGTTTGATAATTATGAAAAATACTTTGTTGATATTGCTGTTGCTGTCCGGTCTCTCGTGGCAAATTTTTGGCCAACCGCCGTCGAAAGGCATTGAAGACTCGTGGCACGGGACGCTGGATGCGGGTGGGACAAAGCTGCGGTTGCTGGTGACCGTGACGAAATCCGATGCGGGTGTTTATGCCGGAAAATTCGAAAGCTTAGATCAGGGGGCGACTATTCCGCTTGACTCGGTCACCGTCAAAGGCGACGACGTGCGCTTTGAAAGCAAGTCCGCCGGGATCGTCTTTGATGCTGTGCTGAATAAAGAAGGTACGGATCTCGTCGGCACGTTCAAGCAGGGCGGCCAGGAAATACCGCTCACGCTTACGCGAGGCGACAACGCCGCCGCTCCCAAAGCGTCGCCGAAGCCGACGCCGAAACCCGACTACTCTGCGCCCGCGGACGCTCCCTATACCGCCGAAGAGGTGTTGGTGAAGACGCCAGCCGGCTTCACGCTCGCCGGTACGCTCACGCTTCCTAAAGGCGCAAGCAAAGCAAAGCCAGTTGGTGCGATAGTTACCATCACAGGCTCGGGACAGGAAAACCGTGACAGCGAGATCGGACTGCAAGGATACAGGCCATTTCGACAGATAGCCGATTCGCTGGCTCGAAATGGCATCGCAACGCTTCGCATGGACGACCGGGGAATGGGAGGATCGGGCGGCACGTTCAAAGGCTCGACGAGTGAGGACTTCGGAGAGGACGCCCGGGCCGGACTTGCCTACCTGCGAACGCGGCCCGAGATACGTTCCGACCGTCTGGGAGTGCTTGGCCACAGCGAGGGCGCGGTAATCGCGCCGATGGTGGCCGAAAAGGAACCTGCTCTGCGAGCGATCGTTTTGCTCGCCGGTGTCGCTGACCCTGCCCGCAGTGCTCTTCATTTCCAGATGAAGAATAGGATTGAACACAACACTAAGCTCACACCCGCTGAGAAAGAAGCACAGGTTGCTGAGATCCCCAAGAAGATCGACTCCATGATGGCCGCTGACCCGTGGATGAAGTTTTTTCTGACTTACGATCCGGCGGCCACAATGCGCCGAGTGAAGACGCCGGTGCTTATCCTAACCGGCTCTAACGACCAGCAGGCGGCACCGGCGCAGGTTATTCTGGAGGAGGCCGCCTTTAAGAACGGCGGCAACAAGGACGTGACGGCTCGCGTAATTCCCGGCCTTAACCATCTTTTTGTAGAGGACAGCGACGGCTTCCCAGGCAATTATGCGAAACTCCCGCCTCCCGTGATGATGCAGGCCGACGCCGTAAAGATGGTCACCGACTGGCTAGTGAAACACCTCCGATGACGCTAATATTGCGGGATTTTGTTCCCGGCGGCGCCTCACTCCATAACCAAATGTCCGCCCTCGGCCACGACCTAGACGCTTTCAAAAAAGCGTGAAAATGCGTTTGTGGAACCGCAGAACTCGAAGACACAATGGCCTTCACGTCCGAATCCCGCTATATCAGATCAGCGATGAGATTCAAAAATTCCTGAGCGATAGCATTGGACAAAAAAATCAACTCCCCCTTAGAACGAATATCAAGATGGCGATTTTGCAAGGTCGTAATACCATAAGTTTTGTATTGTCGGACACTTTTTTCCGAACCCATTCGAATGTAGAGAGAATTTATCAACCGAATCATTATCGCTAGCACCTTTTCACGCGGAAAACCGTCCAGAGCAATATGCTCATTCGTAATCCTTCGCAGTTGGGGCAGAAACTCTCCGAACTTTTCTATTTTTGCAAACTTTTTTCGTTGTTGGCGGGCTGAGAATTTTTCATGGTACAAATACTGAATTCTGCCGAGGCCGTCCACACCGATTGCCTGAAGTTTGCTGCCGGCTGTGGGAGATATCCTGACGAATTTCCACGCCGGTGGTATTGCGAGCGATTTAATTCGCGCCAGTGATATTTCATCTATAATTCGTTGGCCCGCGAAATCTATGTACACAAAACTTCTCGACAAGCTACCTTTTCGCCGCCACCATTTGGACCGCCGGCCCTTGTCGATCGCAGCCTTTACCTTGTTTTTGGCAAAATGATTCAAATGTTTAAGTTCTGTTGACGGGATTCACCCAACGTCCCGATCTATTTTATAAAAGGATGTTGTACGAACACAAAAATTTCGCCACTCCCGCTCAATACCACGTTTCTTCGAACGCCACTCTAGCGAATCCGCCACAAGTCGTCCCTAGTCTTTGAAAGCAACTTGTAGTTGCGGTTCGAGAAATCCGAGATCTACCCAGCCATACCGGATATACCGGCGCAGAATATTCAGATTATCGCCGCAGTAAAGCGTGTTCAGAAGTGAAGCTGGGACAGTGCACGATTAGTTTAGTTCGATCTTTGGAGAAAAGTTCCGTGAGTCCGTCTCGCCAGATTCAACGATTCCGACATCCTCAAGTATCCACTTTCCACTGTCATTTATCTTAAAGCCGGCGTTTCCCGTTCCTGAATAGACAGACTTCTTTTCGCCGTTCTTATCCTTGTAACTAAAATTCTTACATCCAAATTTCACGGAAATATACGTGTCCATTGAATCTTTGTTAATGCTCATTCCCTCGATCTTAGCGTATTGATTATCTTGTGTAATAAATTTAGTTAGAGCCGCCGACATCGCCTCAGGCGTTGGCTTTGCCTTGCCCAGCCCGAGAGATGAGCACGCGGATCCTGCACAGATTGCCGCCAATAAAATCAATATTACGGTCTTCATATCCATCCTCCTTGTGTTTCGTTATAATTCACCACAAACTTTAGCACTAAGGTGTCTTCCATGCAAAAAAAAGACTCGCCAGTGGCGACGCCTTTCTAAATTGATTTGCGGTTACTGGATTACGGTCCTGACACTATCAATGTGAAAGCGAGCATGGATGAGCTGGTCTAATAAAACAGGACAAAAAACTCTCTATAATTGGAGAGTATGAAAAGATACGACGAAGAATTCAAGAAAGAGGTAGTTCGGAAGTATATGGGTGGTCGGTCAGTGGCGGGGTTGTCGCGGGAGAGTGGGGTATCAGAGGGCGTTATACACAAATGGAAGAACGCGGTTATTCGGACGGACGAAGGTGAGGTGGACAAGGAAAAGCTTGAGATGCGGAAAAAGATCCGGGAGCTTGAAATGGAGGTAGAGATCCTAAAAAAGGCGGCACTTATCTTGGGGAGGCCCGGGTAGCGAGGTACGTTTTTGTTGACACAGAGCGGGTGAATTACCCGTTGCGGCTGTTATTGAAGGTGATGAAGGGGAGTCGCTCGGCATATTACGCGTGGGCGGCAAAGGCGAAAAGGCGGGACGACGAACAGGCATCGATCAGGACGAAGGTGAAGGAAGTTTTTCACTTTCACAAGCGTCGATACGGATCGCGGCGGGTGTCGGATGAGTTGAAGGAGACCGGGATCAAAGCCGGGCGCTTTGTGGTGACTCGAGTGATGCGTGAAGAAGGTCTCAAGGCGAAATATCCGCGAGCGTTCAGGCCGAGGACGACGGATTCGAGAGCGAACAAGACGCCGAGCCCGAATCTGTTGAAAGAGGCTGTAAACACGCAGTTCGGGGCCGGAGAAGCGATCGTCGGCGACATCACATATCTGCCGCTCACGGGTGGCGGGTTTTGTTATCTGGCGATGTTTCAGGACAAGGTAACAAAGCGGATCGTGGAGCGTGGCGGAGCGAATGACGGCGGAACTGGTGATCGATGCACTCAAGATGGCCTTGAGACGCTCGTTTGTAAAGCGAAACGCAATCGTTCACACCGACCGGGGCAGCCAATATGCGTCGAACGAATATCGGGCGTTGCTTCGGCGGTGCGGCTTGCATCAGTCTATGTCCGCAAAGGGAAATTGCTACGACAATGCCCAGGCCGAGAGCTTTTTCTCGAGGTTCAAGACCGAGATCGATGCATCGGTGTTCAACTCGGTCATCGAGGCCCGGACCGTAGCCTTCGATTATATCGATTGCTACTACAACCGGATCCGCCGACATTCGGCCATCGGCGGTAAAATACCGGAGTTCGAAAAACAACTCCAAAAATTGGCAGCCCAAGCCTGTGGAAATGTGGAAAAGCCCCAAAGCGATGTTCATTTGGATGGCGAACGACAACGGGTGTAGGAGTTACGGTTGGGGGTGGGATGGCGTCGGTTTCATAATCAGTGACCTCACAAAATGTTTATCAGTCTAAAGTTTGACTCGGCGTTAAAGCAGCGCATCGTCGTAATAATCTCGCCTGCATTCAGGGCATCGTTTCATATAAGCTAATGAGGAAAATCTAGTCGGTGTACCAGACTGTCGAACCGAGGATCGCTGCGGAGCGGGTCGAAGAACGGTTCCACATTCACGCGCGGCAGCAGATAATCGTGCTCACTCACAGATTTCTCCAGCTCGGCGAACGCCTTGTCCTTATCACCGAGGGTAGAATAGATCAGCGCGAGATGATATGACATGACGTACTGGGATTTCGACATGTCCCGAAATCTATCTATTATTCTCTCGGCGTCCTGCCTGCGGCCGGCCTTTGCGTACGCGATTCCCGCGAAACGAAGTCGTAATATTGCCACATGGCTTTAATTCAATAACTCGCATGTGGGGATCGTTTATGAATATGTCGTCGCTCTGCCGGATTATCGCCAAAATTCACAGTCGACTTTACGCCAAAGAAAATATTAACAATTGTTTTCAGGCCGCCTTTCATAATTCGACGGTGTGTGAAGACAACAGTCGGCAAAAAGAAGCATCTTTTGCCAATAGTTCAACTTCTTTGATCGACCATGGTGAGAATCCGTGGCCGTGATCGCTCACATGAGAGACAAACGAATTCCAATCGATCCAGCGCGGTGCCGCCACTTCGGACGGATTCGGACGCGGCTCGGTTTTCAGAAAGCCGACCAAGACCGGACATATCTCGTTTTCGACAACACCGTCCTTTTCGGCACGGTAGCGAAAATCGGGCAGAACCACCGTTAGCTCAACGCCAGTGACGCCAAGTTCATATTTCAAGCGGCGTTTTGCTGCATTTTCAACCGTTTCGTGGAGCATGACGTGGCCGCAAGCCGAGTTAGACCAGACGCCGGGCCATGTCTTTTTGGTCAACGCACGCTGCTGCAGGAGCAGCTCGCCTCTGTCATTAAATAGGAAAACAGAAAATGCCCGATGGAGCTTTGTGTCCCCGTCGTGAGCTGCGAGCTTTCGCTCGGTGCCGATCGCGTTATTATGCTCATCGACCAACACAACCATGTCGTCAAAGGCGTAATGATATTTCGAGTAGAAAACCAGGAGACTCGTCAAGATCCCGATGCCGATCAATGTCGGAACGACAAAGCCCGAAAAAAACGCGAGTGCCGTCCAATACGCGAACAGGAAAAATGCGCTTGAGACGAGCTGTGCGGGAGCGGGCAGCAGCGGTTTTCGTACCGCAGCGAAAACTTCCATCACGATCCCCGCGATCGTTCCCGAAAACACCCAACCAACAAAATTCGAGACCGGCACTCCGTAAAACGGCCCGCCGCCTTCGTAACGCCAGAAACCGATCTTCACCGCTCCCGGATCGATCACCGTATCGAAAACTACGAGAAATACCGCGATCAGTACAATTCGCACAATCGCATTCCTGACCGTCCGCCGCACAATCGCATAGATCGCCAAAACCAGCGGCGTCCATGCCAATGCAACCGTCCACGGCGTGTATCCGAAAAGCTTGTAACCAAGCAGCCCCGAATACCCAAAATGCCCGTACGGAAAGCCGGTAACAATCGCACTCGTCTCAATCAGCAAAGCCAAAGCGCCAAAAATAAAAAACAAAATGATCGCGTCGCGTCGTCCTAGCCACATCACCGACGCCCAGAAAACCGGGATCGAAAACAGGATGACGTTGATGCCGGAGACGAAATGGGCGTCGCTCGGTATCACGACATTCGCCATGAAAAATGCCATCGTCGCCAGTATTAAAAGGACA
>JBBRQM010000037.1:0-32184 GCA_038226395.1 Pyrinomonadales bacterium
GCCGTCCTCGTCAACGGCGAGCAGGCCGACATTTACGGATTCGACGATCGACTCGTTAAATTCTTTCAAAAGCGCAAGCTCTTCCGTCTGTTGTTTTTGCTCGCCGTAAAGGCGGCTATTCTCGACGGCAACTGCGATGTAGCCCGAAACGGTCTTTAATATCTCAAGATCCTCGGAAGAGAGCAGCGAGCCGTCTTTTGCCCGCCCCAACCCGATGACGGCGACCATCTTGCCTCCCGCGACGCAAGGCACAAAGTAATGCAGCTCTTGGCGGACAACCGTCTTACCGTTACCGGTTTCGCCGTCATTACCGCTGATCGCATCGCTTTCCGGCTGGTCAAATTCGTCGGCGCGGACAATGCCCTTATCGGCGGATTTTTGCCAGATCATCGTCCGGAAATCCACCGGTATCTTGTACTCCTCGCTTAAACCGGCGGATTTTGCAAGACGGTAATGGGCCTTTGACGTGCTGTCCTCGATAAACACTGCGACCTTTTGAACGTCGAGCACTTGTTGAAGCCGCTCGACCAGCCCGTCGAGCAGCGGGTCGAGGGCCGTCGTCGCCGAAAGCGTTTTCCCAAAATCCAACAGCCCGCGTCGAAGGTCATAACGTTCGCCGTAAAAGAAACGGTCGGCACGTTCCTGTAAATATTTTCGCAGCGGTTCGCTTAAAAGCACGATCGCGCCCATAGCCAAAATGGCGATCAACGCCCGCAGAGTTATCTCGGTGGTCGATAGATTGTTGCCGACCGCGAGGAATACCAGGCCGAGCGCCACCGTGCCGATCATCATGGCGATGGCGATGGTTGTCATCGCATAGACCAGAGCGCGCCGGACAACCACATCGACGTCCATCAGCCGGTACCGGACGACCGAATGCCCAAAACTCAGAGGGATCAACGCCAGCGGCAAAGTAGTCAGGGCTGCGGCAAAATTATCATCCGCAAGCTGCAGGCCAAACCGCGTGGCTGTTTGAATTAAAACAATCGGGACAACCGCGGCGATCGTGCCCCACATCGCCCATTTCAGTCGTTGACGGACGACCGGCTGCCGGTTCTTAAAAAACCGCCATACCAAAATGCCCGCTCCCGCCGATATCCCTAAGACAAAATGGTAAAAGAGAAATCTGTAAGTGAGTCCGAATAGATTAAATTTGTCGTCCAGCCGGGCGATGATCTCGGCGGTGCGCGTTTGGTAAAATAGCTGAGGGACGAGCGAGATCACGATCAGCCAGCCCGAAACTAAACCGGCCGGCAAGTAGAGAATACGCGTTTTCCAACGTTTTTCACCAAATACACTAGTTCGCACCGGATAACGGATACAGAAATGCAGAAACAGCGGGACAAAATAGGCAAAAGCTATATCATCCAGCAGGCTGACCGCCAGATCGAAGTCCTGTGCGGTGCCGAGAGCTTTATATGTATGAAAAACAAATGCAGCAAGGCAAACCACCGCAAAATGCAGCACAAAAGGCGAGTGGCCGCCCTGTTTAAAAAGGACAAAAATACCTACTCCAAGCCAAACGAGGCCCACAATGGAGAGAAAAATTATCGATGGCGTCCAGCGCTGAACCGAGTCGATATGCCGCAGATCGGCGAAATAATAATTATCGGAAAACGAATATGAGGGTTTCTGGTAAAAGTAGGTTAAATTGCCATCGACGCCAGTCGATTCGAGATACATTTGGACGTCAGCGGGTGATGTGATCTCCTCTGTCTTTTCGTTGTCAAAGCCGATGCCTATTAGCTTGTCACCGACAGATATACCGGCCCGCGATCCGGCAAATCCCGCCATTACCTTTTCAGCATAGACGCCATCCGGGTGCTGCGACCATAGAACACCGTCGGTCGGCGGCAACTTATGAAAAGCCCGCTGTGACAGGTTCAGCGCTCCGCCGGCGACCAGCAGAATCGTAGCCAGGAGCCATATCAGGCTCCAACCTGTCAGGATTTTCCCCTTCATCTATTTCAGGCAAACTTCGCCAACGTCTTTTCAACGCAAAATGCGTTCCAATCGCAAATCCGATGCCAGCTTAGTAAATAAACCAGCCGCATGCTGACAAACAATAAAAACCCAGGATTCCCGCCAAAAAATGATGAACTCTATTATTCATCATTTTGCTTGTGTATCCGAGATTTTGGACAAAAAAATCGGCCACATCAAATCGCTAAAATACGCGGAAAATAAAGTTTCCGCGCCTTTCGGATTCTTTGTGGCCGCATTAGAATCTGACCAGTATTCCGCCCCGCAGCATTCTTTGCTGTGCGGACAATCTCAGACCGCCATCGTCCCCAGAAATGCCGTGCGATGAGTTAAATATATTTCGGGCATCGACCACGGCCTCAGCGCGAAACGGCAAGCCAAGAGTCGGCAGCGCCTGGGTTACAAAAATACTTAGACCTGGATCGTAGATCGCCAATCTCCCCTTAAACGGGTCAATCGCAAAGATGGTCGCCTGCGGCGAAAGGCGAAATACCGCCTTGACGCTGGTGCCGGTTTTCAAATCAATGCCGAGCTGCCCAAAGAATGATTGGAAGAATGATGTTTCAAATAGATCGGCTGGGTTTGTGATCCCTTTTTCGGAAAGCCTCTGACCATTGCCAAATGAATATCCGGCGGCAACTGTAAATGGCCCGTCAAGACGCCGCTGATAAACTATTCGTAACCCTTCGGCACCGCCCTTTTGGTTGGCCACAAATTCGCCGAAACCATCGCCGCCAAGCGTGTCAAAACCGATGCTGTTCAAACCAACCCCACGGCCTTGTGTCGTATCGAAGAAAGCATTTGCCTCAATGCTCGACCGGTTATCGAGTACGCGCTCGATGCCAAACTCAAGCCTGCGGCTCTTATTCATCCTTGGCTTACCGCCGACTACAAAAAGATCCTCAACCGAAACAGGCTCATTAAACGCCACATTGCCGCCCTCAAGCTCGATCGCCTGTGACCAAGTCTTTTCTTGTGTTTGTGTTGTAAATCCGGCGCGAACCCGTGTTTTTTCATTTACGTCAAATTGGAGGCCAAACCTCGGCGAAACGGACGAATCACTGCCTGCACCGAGAAAATGTGAATAATCAAATCCAAGCACGAGGATCATGCCATCGCGAACCTTCCATTCGTCAATGGCTTGGAAAGAAACCTGTCCGAGAGAGCGGCGGCCGTCAACGGCCTTTATGCTGCCATATCGTCCTATTGCCGTATTTAGCAGTAATTGATGATTAGCGATTGGCCCGAATTTAATATCTGCTTCCAGGCTTTGTGGGGCATTGCGGTGCTTGCCAAATTGGCCGGCAACGACAACCGAGGCATCGTCCCCAACCGGAAGAAATGTGGCAAAATTAACACCGGTATAGTTACCGCGAGGCGTTCCGGCGAAATAAGTTTCAACGACGGTTTGCCGTGGCCGCTTGCCGGATGGTGAACGTTCGTCTGCAAGATTGGCGTTTTTGTCAGTATTACTCTCAGCCGTCGCGGTTTCATCAATAGGCGTTTTTCCTTCGCTGTGCTGATAAATCGAGCGCTGCATTTGCGCGGCTCGGATCCGCCATTTCGAACTGTTTCGGTCGGCCCTTTTTTCCGGAAGCGTGTTGCCGCTGCCGGAACGCTCTAGTTTGAAGCCGTAGTTGAGCTGAGCGGATCGATTAACCTCTACGCCAAGAATAGTAACCGGATTAAAGCCCTGAGCCACGGCCAAAACCGTGTATGTTCCCGGTATAATTCTGGCGATAAAACTGCCATCAGCCGCAGAATTTACCTGTTTGAGCAATCTCGATGTCCCGGCACGAAATATCGCAACGGTCGCATCGGCGATCGGGCCGCCCGCCTCGTCGCGGATGATGCCCTTGATCGTGCCAAGTCCGCTTTTATTTTCGATGGTTACATTCGCGGTGGTCGTATGCGTCGAAGCAAGCGCCGCCATCGGCACCATGGCAGATGTCACCATAAATGCCCAAAATATTTTTTTTACTTTGAATGTAAAACCCATCGAAAAGCCCAATACTAGTAACTCTCGTATTTTGTTCGCAAAAAGCAAATCTGTCAAGCGAGCCGGGACGAGTCCTTTGGTTTTTAAGATGCACGAAACTTGACAAAGTTTGCCCTGTCGCTTAAGAATTGAATTCTGCTTTATGGCAAAAAGCGGAGACGTGGCTGAGCGGCTGAAAGCGGCGGTTTGCTAAATCGTTGTACTCCAAAAGGGTACCACAGGTTCGAATCCTGTCGTCTCCGCCATACATATTTCAGGCGGAAACACTAGCGGTAGCGGGTGTGTTGTGCGTTAGAGACCCACACACTCCTTACCAATCGTGTTTCCGCCTTAATTTTTGAGTTAGACTATATTTCTATGACTGTCAGAGTAAGATTCGCACCCAGCCCGACCGGTTATCTGCATATTGGCTCCGCCAGAACCGCGCTCTTTAATTACCTTTACGCCCGACATGTCGGCGGAAAATTCCTGCTTCGTATCGAAGACACGGACATTGCACGCTCGAGCGAGGAATCGACCCGCTCGATCCTCGACGGCCTCGCCTGGCTCGAGCTCGACCATGATGAAGATATCGTTTTCCAGTCCGACAATGCAGAAAAGCACCGCGTGACGGCCAAAAAGCTGCTCGCCGAGGGCAAGGCATATCGTGATTTCACGCCGAGGGTCGCTCCGTCTGACGCAAATGTAAAAGACGCAATCAAAGAACGCGCCCGAGCCACACAAGGCGAAAAGAATATGCGCGACAATCCGTATCGCGAACTTTCAAGCGAAGAAAGCGATGCGCGAGCGGCGGCGGGTGATCCGTTTGCGATCCGTTTGAAAGTCGCTGAAACAGGCAAAACCTCATTCGAAGATGCTGTTTATGGCTTGCAGGAACGCAGGTTAGCCGAAACCGAGGATCTCGTTCTACTCCGCTCAGACGGCCATCCGCTCTATAATCTTGCGGTGGTTTGCGATGATATTGAGATGGCGATCACGCACGTCATTCGCGGACAAGATCACCTAACAAATACACACAAACAGGTCCTGATCTATGAAGCTCTCGGCGTCACGCCGCCGACCTTTGCTCACCTGCCGCTCATCATGGCGCCAAATAAAGGTAAGCTGTCAAAACGAAAGCACGGCGAGGTCGTCTCAATGACCACGTATCGTGACGCCGGCTTTCTCGCCGCCGCATTTCGTAATTTTCTCGCTTTGCTCGGCTGGTCGGCTGGCGAAGAACGCGAGATTTATTCGCTCGAAGAATTAATCGAAAAATTCTCGCTCGAAGGCATCCACCGCTCAAACGCAGTCTTTAACTTTACCGAAAATGACCCCTGCCGCTGGACCGACGACAAAGCCCAATGGATGAACGCCGAATACATCCGCATGATGCCCGTCGCCGAGCTTTTGCCGTTCGTAAAAACGGAGCTAAAGGCCACCAAACTCTGGCGCGAAGAATACGAACCGGAAGGCCGCGCCCTGACCGAAACAATTAGCTCCACCGCCGATGCCGGTGCGGACGAGCGTTCCGCCGGAGTTGCCATCGACACGCCGGAACACGGCTCATACGATTGGTTCGTCCAAACCATTAACTTGATCCGCCAACGCTTTTTCACGCTCAGGGATTTTTCGTCACATGGTCGTGCGTATTTCAGTGAAGACTACGATTTTGACCCGGCGGCGATTGAGAAAAATCTTTCAAAATTTCCTGATCTTAAAATGTGGCTGCCAGAACTCGCGGATAGATTTGACGCCGAATTCGCCGAAGAAAGTGTCAGTAGCCTGCACGTAATTAAGGGCTTTCTTCCTTTCACCGAAGAAAACATTGAAACCGTCATCAAATCCTTCGCCGAAGAAAAAGGCACAAAGCTCGGCGTCATTATGAATGGCGCACGCACACTGCTCACCGGCGTCGCCGTCGGCCCGTCGATGTTGGCCGTTTTTGAGACTTTGGGGAAAGAAAGATCAGTTTTACGACTGCGAAGCCAAATCGCCTGGAACAGCTAGGACGTTTTTCGCTTATTCCAAAGCATTTCTCTTTGAGTTAGAATAGTTATATGAAGATAACTAAATAATTTTCGTCCGCATTGAATATATGAGAGGAGCCGCTAAACAAATGCCGACCGAACCTGCCTTTGAGATCGCAAATTTTGATGTAAAAGACGAAGATTTGCCCGAGTTTCGGGATATGAAATTTGAGGACATTAACGAGCTTCACCTCGATCATCCCGGAGCGAGCGACGCGGTTTACAGAACGCGTCGCGATTATATTGCGAGCCTGGCGAAACGGTTTCGCGAAACGGGCGTGATCACCGACGTTGATTACAACGAAGAAGAGCAGAATATCTGGCGACACGTTGCGACCAGGCTCGAGGCCGCACATCAGGAACATGCTAGCCCTTTTTATTTGCAGGCGAAAAAAGATCTCGGCATCTCGACCGAGCGGATACCTCAGCTTTCCGAGATGAACCGCCGTCTGAAGGAGCTGACGGGTTTTCGCCTCGCGCCGATTGAGGGTCTGGTCGAGACACGCGGATTTCTTAGCTGGCTGTCATACCGGACGATGCTTTCGACCCAGTATATCCGCCATCATTCGCGGCCCGAATATACGCCCGAACCGGACATTGTCCACGAAGCGATAGGCCACATCCCGATGTTCACAAACCCGAATTTTGCCGACTTTTCTCAGTTCATAGGCCATGGCGCGCGAATCGCAACAGACAAACAACTCGAGGAGCTTGGCCGACTCTATTGGTTCACCGTCGAATACGGCATGGTCGAGCACGAAGGCGATATCAAGGCATACGGAGCCGGTCTGTTATCGAGCTACGGCGAGCTTGAGTATGCTTTTACCGACAAGGTCGAGCGGAGGCCCTTTGATCTCGAACAGGTCATCAACACACCCTACGACTACTCCGACATGCAGCCGATCCTCTACATCGTCCCGTCGTATGCCGAGCTGAAAGAGGTGACGAGGAAGTATATTGAGAGTTTTTAGGTTATGCATATCATTACCCGAAAGCGGTTGAATGAGTTTGTCGCTAAATATCCTGAGACGAACAACGCTTTCGTCGGTTGGTACCGTCAAATGAAGCAGAATGATTTTTCTTCGATAGAGGAAATTCGCGAGATATTTCCAGCCGCTGATAAAGTGGGAAAACTAACGGTATTTAACATCGGCGGAAATAAAGTTCGACTGGTAGCGGCGATACACTATAATCGAAAAAAGGTCTATATCCGTGCCGTCCTTACGCATAGCGAATACGACGCCGGAAAATGGAGAGAATAACTATGCAGGTAATTGATCTTCAATCATGGAAAAATGTCTCGGATACTGTTTTCGTACCCCATACTGAGGCTGAATACGACCGTCTGGTCAAGATGCTCGACGACCTAATTGATCAGGTTGGCGAAGACGAATCACATCCGCTTGCGTCAATGATGGATGTTTTATCAGCTCTCATTGAGAACTACGAAAATGCAAACGTGCCGGAATTGGTGTTGAATTAGTCGTCGTTACGAGCAAAAGAGCCGCATGAACGAGGTTAAAGATTGACTTTTGATGAAATAAAGTTATGAAGACACGAACCCAAAATAGTGAAACAGTCTTCAGGCACGGCTTTGGGCGACTGGCCAACTCCGAAAACGAATTACCAGAACCTGGAAAGGTCGCAATATGCAAAAAATGGTTGTCCGAAAATGCCAAAAGAAAACGAGTTCCGCAAGACGAATGCATAAATTCGTATGGACTAAAACATCGTATAGAAGAGGAAGTTGGCGAATACATTCCGAATGGAGCTTGTATTCAGGCTGCGATTGAACTGGGATTCGCATATTGGCTGGGTTTCGCAGACTGGCGCGGCGAAGATTGGATAAATGCACGCCTTTACATGACGGTTAAGCCAAGACCGGAGGATCAAAGGGAAAAGCCATACGGATTTTCAAAATGGCTATTTGACCGGGACGATCTATATTTCCGTGGCGACGCCGCTATCGACCCGAATTGGCCTAGAAGAGCAACAAGATTTATAGATTTTTGGCGATATCTTAAGAGGTTCGGTGATGATACACAGGAAGAATTATGCCGTGCATGGAAGGATTATTGTGGTGAAGATCCCCCGCGACCTGACTTAATTGACGACCGCGTTATTGAGACCGTTTACAATAGAGAATGCGACTTCATTGGGCTTGGAGAAAAATACCCGAAGGCTGAGCTAGGTACGAAGTATCTTTACGTTCTTGTGGAAATTGAAGATGAAGAATTTGAGTCAACGGATGGAAAATCCATTCTTGAGTCCGTGAGAGTCAGATACATTGGACAGACGGACGACCCCTCAGGGCGACTCACGAGTCACGTCTTGGCTCCAGGAAATATTCCCAAAGTGAAATGGGTAGGGGGTCTGCTAAGCGCAGGAAAACAGCCGAAAATGGCTATCTTTCAGACGGTGTTGAACGAGGAGGCAAATCTTATGGAAAGAGCGGCGATTTACGCATTCCAACCTTACGAAACTCGGCTTGACCGGGAAACTGGTGCGTGGCCATCGGTAGACGACGCGTTGCTGAATATCCACAAATAGTTTTTTTAATCATGACAACACAAAATCCATTAGGACTAAAAAAGATACATCACGTTGAGTTTTACGTTGGGAATGCGAAGCAGGCGGAGTTTTATTATCGCAAGGCGTTTGGGTTTTCACGGGCTGGCTATTCCGGGCTTGAGACGGGGAATCGTGAGGTAACGAGTTATTTGATGCGGCAAAATCGCGTTAATTTTGTGCTGACGACGCCGCTCTCGCCGGAGCACCCTGCGGCGGAGCATATCAAACGGCATGGCGATGGGGTGCGTGATATTGCGTTTCAGGTCGAGGACGCCGATCACGCTTTTAACGAGGCGGTGAAGCGCGGAGCGACGCCCGTTGTCGAGCCTCACGACTGGTCGGATGAGAACGGCTCGGTCCGCCACGCCGCAATCGCGACCTATGGCGATACAATACATTCGTTTTTGTCGTATGGTGTCAGTAGCCCGCACGTAAGTAAGGGCTCGTCTAACGGCCATTCAACATACGATTATCGAGGCCACTTTCTCCCAGGTTTTGTCGAGCACACGGTCGAGGGCGAGGAAACAGGAATCCAGCTTGTCGATCACATTGTCGGCAATGTCGAGCTTGGCAAGATGAACTACTGGTGCGATTTTTATCGTGATGTGCTCGGTTTTTTTCGCTATATCACGTTTGACGACAAAGACATCTCGACCGAGTATTCGGCCCTTATGTCGATCGTCATGTCGGACGGCGGCCACAATATCAAATTCCCGATCAACGAGCCCGCCGAGAGCAAAAAGGGCAAATCACAAATCCAGGAATACATCGATTTTTACCGCTCCGCCGGCGCCCAGCACATCGCCCTGCTCTGCAAAGACATTCGCCACTCAGTCGCAAAGCTAGCTGAAAACGGCGTCGAATTCCTGACCGTACCGAACAGTTACTACGACGAGCTGCCCTCACGCGTTGGCGAGATCGACGAAGACATCGAGTCTTTGAAAAAACTCGGCATTTTAGTGGATCGCGACGAAGAAGGTTATCTATTGCAAATATTCACCAAACCGGTCGAGGACCGCCCGACGGTCTTTTACGAAATTCTCCAACGCAAGGGATGCAAAGGCTTTGGCAAAGGCAACTTTAAGGCGTTATTTGTTTCCATTGAAGAAGAACAGCGCCGACGCGGAAATCTTTAAGAATTTTTGCCATAAATAACACGAATTTGTTTTTTCTTATTCGTGACATTCGTGTATTCGTGGCAAAATCCTCTTTTATGAATCTTAAATACCAAACAGGTTTTGGAAACGAATTCGCGACAGAAGCGGTTGAGGGTGCTCTGCCGATCGGGCAGAATTCGCCGCAGAAAGCTCCGCTTGGGCTGTATGCCGAGCAGTTTTCGGGGACAGCGTTTACCGCGCCGCGAGCTTCGAATCGGCGGACATGGACGTATCGCATCAGGCCGAGTGTCCTTCACAAACCTTTCCGCCTATATGCGGAAGCCCGCACGACAGTAAGGGCATCTCTTTTCAGGTCGTCGCCTTTTGACGAGATCGTCACTACACCGAATCAGCTTCGCTGGGACCCGCTGCCGATACCCGAAGAACCTACCGATTTTATCGACAGCATAACTACCATCGCCGGCAACGGTGACAGCTTTTCCCAAACGGGTATGGCGATGCATATTTATGCCTTCAACAAAGGAATGGGTGACCGGTATTTTTATAACGCCGACGGCGAGATGCTCTTCGTACCGGAAAAAGGTCGGATCGGATTTTTTACTGAGCTTGGTTATTTGCAGGCCGGTGCGGGCGAGGTCGTTTGCATTCCACGAGGTCTGAAATTCAAGATCGAGCCGCATCCTGACGACAAGGAGCTTCGCGGCTATATCTGCGAAAATTACGGCCAGCAGTTTCGCTTGCCCGAATTAGGTCCCATCGGAGCAAACGGTCTCGCGAACGCGCGTGACTTCAAATACCCCGTCGCTTCGTACGAGGATGTCGAGGGCGATTTCGAGCTCGTCGCAAAATTTGGCGGCAATCTCTGGTCTTGCCGGATAGACCACTCACCGCTCGATGTCGTTGCGTGGCACGGCAACTATGCTCCGTATGTTTACGACCTAAAGAATTTCAACACGATCGGCTCGATCTCATTCGATCATCCCGACCCGAGCATTTTCACCGTACTTACAAGCCCAAGCGACCTGCCCGGCACGGCGAATTGCGATTTTGTCATCTTTCCCGACCGCTGGCTCGTCGCCGAGGACACCTTCCGCCCGCCGTGGTACCACCGCAACACGATGAGCGAATACATGGGGCTCATCTACGGTGCATACGACGCCAAAGAAGAGGGCTTTGTCCCCGGCGGCGGTAGCTTGCACAACCAAATGTCCGCCCACGGCCCAGACCAGGACGCCTTCGAAAGAGCCTCGAATGCCGACCTAAAACCCCAAAAGCTCGAAGGCACAATGGTCTTCATGTTCGAATCACGCTACATCATCCGCCCGACCAAGTTTGCCATGGAAACCTCGCAATTGCAGCACGAGTATTCTGAGGTCTGGCAGGGGTTGAAGAAGAATTTTCGTGCCTAACGTTAATGCTCTGTGCTATCAGAAAAACGGACAATGAAAAAGTAAATGCTTGGCTTGAAAGCAAAAGCAATAAGCCATTTGCCTGTCCTGAATGTTCAGACGAAGTAATCCTCAAGAAAGGTTCTATCAAATGCCACCATTTTTCTCATAAGCCACCCTATGATTGTGAATTTGGAGCTGGCGAATCTGAACAACATAGAAAATGCAAAATCGAGCTTTACAATCTATTAAAATCTAGTTCCGCTGTGTCGGATTGTGAGATGGAAAAAGGTTTAGGCTCCGTCAGGCCGGATATCTTTTTTAAAACGTTGAATATTTCCATTGCCATCGAGGTGCAAATAAGCTCGTTATCTCTTGAAGACATTATCTACCGCACTATTGAATACGGCGTAAAGGGAATCCATTTGCTCTGGCTTCCGATTTTTTCGGACAGGCTTTTAGATAAAAGATATAGTCCTAAAATTTGGGAAAAATGGCTTCATACAACCTATTTTGGCAGAGTCTATTATTGGCATAGCGAATTGAAAGTTGTTCCGGTGCATTTTGATGAACATCAACTATATGTTGAGGAACGGTCATGGTTTGAATCAGGAGGAAACGAGGTCTCCGCTGGTGGTTATTACAAAAAATCTAAACGATTCAGAACTCCTAATTTGGGAAGATCTGTAAATATTCTTAGGGACTTCAGGCCTACCTCTCGCAATTCCCTTTGCGTCCCTGACTACACGATTCCGGAGTGCAGGTTATTGATTGACAAGCAATCTACTTGGTGGGAGTGACAATTTGCAAAAATCTGTTCTTTGAAAATCGTGGAACTAGAAAAACAATGAAAGAACTTAAATTCACCGCTACGTCCGAGAAAGGCGAAGTGTCGGCGATCCTGATAAAGCCCAAAGGTGCGACGCATCTGCTTGTGCTTGGTCACGGTGCCGGTGCCGATATGCGGTCGGCGGCAATGCAGAAGATAGCTGAGGCTCTCGCCGAGCAAGGGATCGCTACACTTCGTTACAATTTCCCATTCAAGGAACACGGTCGTGGGGGTATCGACTCGCCCAAGGTCGCTGTTGCGACGGTGCGCTCCGCGGTCGCTGAGGCGAAGCGACTCGAAGTTCAGTTAACGCTTCTGGCGGGCGGGCATTCGTTTGGCGGACGGATGACAACGATTGCGCAATCTGAAACTCCGCTCAATGATGTGACGGGCCTGGTTCTTTTCTCGTTCCCGCTTCACGCGCCGAATCGGCCTGACGATTCGCGGGCCGCACACCTGAGCGCGATCAAGGTCCCGATGCTTTTTTTGACCGGAACGCGCGACGCCCTGAATGACCTCACGCTTTTCCGCCCCGTCGTAAGAAAACTCGAAAAAATCGCGACGCTCCATCTCATCGATACCGCAGATCACGGCTACAAGACACTCAAGAAATCCCGCACCTCGACCGAGGACGTTTTCGTTGAAATGGCCCGCACTCTTCGTGAATGGATAACCAAAATGAAACTATAGCCGCGTGTGCGTAGTATTAATCGGCATACGGAGGTATAGAAAATGAAAAAGTCTGTGACGGCCATTGGCATCCTGCTCATTGCAGCCACTTTCTCCCTTGCTCAGAAGACAAAGCCTGAGGACGAGCTTCGTACTGTTTATAAAAAGCTCGACGAGGCGACAAAAGCATGCAGCGTCGAAAAGATCACTCAATATTACGACACCGGTTATTCGCTGGAAAGCGACGGTAAGAAGATGACCCGTGCCGAAGCTATAGATCAATGGAAATCGATATGCGGTTTTATCAAGTCGGTCGATAAACTCGAGACTAAGCTCGAGAAGATCACGCTGACGGATGGCAAATACTCGGTCGATTATACGCAATCGAGCAGCGGCAAGGTGCAATTTCCCGATAGTCCGGTCTTGCCCTTCACCTACGAAAGCAAAGTGACCGATACATGGACACGCGATGTTAAGGGCGTATGGAAAACGACCGCGAGCGTCGAGCATATGTCAGATTTCAAGGTAAACGGGGAATCAGCCAAGCCACCCAATAATTAGCTATGTGCAGAAATATCAAAACACTCTTTAATTTCGATCCGCCCGCGACGACTGATGAGGTGCGGGCGTCGTCGATCCAGTTTGTCAGAAAGCTGTCGGGTTTTAATAAGCCTTCGAAGGTGAATGAAGCCGTGTTTGACCTCGCTGTCGAGCGTGTCTCGGCCGCCGCCCAGGAGATGCTCAATTCGCTAGTGACCAACGCTCCGCCCCGTGATCGCGAGACGGAGGCGGAGCTTGCAAAAGCCAGAACAGCACGGCGTTTCGGCGTAATAGTTTAAAAAAAGGAGACAGATGACCGATCAAAATTTTGGAAAACGGCTACAGGGAAAAGTAGCTATTGTTACCGGTGCAACAGGTGGTATCGGCGAGGCGACGACGAAGCGGTTTCTCGACGAAGGCGCGAGCGTGATGCTCGTCGGGCGTTCGGCGGAAAAGCTGACGGAAACACGGGCGAGGCTTGCGTTTGATGACCGGATAGCCGATTTTGTGGCGAATGCGGCAGACGAAGATGCGATGGCGGCGGCGGTTGCGGCAACTGTCGAGACATTTGGCGGCGTTGACATTCTGATCGCGAATGCCGGGACCGAAGGAAAAGTTGCTTTGATCGAGGACCAGACACTTAAGGACTTCGAAGACGTTCTGCGTACAAATGTTGTCGGAGTATGGCTTTCGATGAAACATTGCGTCGAGCCGATGAAAAAGCGGGGCGGCGGCTCGATCATCGCGATGTCGTCAATCGCGGGTATGATCGGCGTGCCAGCGGCCGCTCCCTATATCGCCAGCAAACACGCCGTTTATGGTCTGGTCAAAACGGCGGCGCTTGAATTAGGTGCGTTTGGCATCAGGGCAAACGCCATTGGCCCAGGCCCTATCGATAACCGGATGATACGCTCGATCGAGACGCAATTATCACCGGACGATCCGAGTGCAATGCGGGAAGGATTTTCGCAAATGATCGCCCTGAAACGGTACGGTACCAACGAAGAGGTAGCAAATCTCGCCCTCTTTCTCGCGAGCGATGAATCTTCATATTGCACCGGCTCTATCCACATGATCGACGGCGGATTTACGGCTGCATAGTCTCGCTTATATAATTTAGTACCACAGATTTACACAGATAAACATCGATAAGATTTAATAAGAATCTGTGCATATTTGTGGTAATCTGTGGCTAAATTCTTATGACTAAAGAGCAGATCCTCGATCATATCAGTCGCGGGCGCACCGACCTCGTTTTTGAGTTGCTTGCATTACCCGATTGGCAAGAAATTCTCATTGAAGGACAGGTCAAACCGATGCAATGGTTTGTTTACTTTAACGACACGACAGCTCTCAAAGCGGTACTCGCGGCTGGAGGCGATTTGGCCAGTCTCAATCTCGATAACGAGCTGGGCCACGCGTCGTTTTTTGGGCATTGGAAGGTAGTCGATTTTCTGATCGCGCAAGGTGCAGATGTAAATTACGTCCAGCCGGACACGGGCGAGACACCTCTTCATAGCGCCCTGTCAAAGGCCGGGAAGCCTTATTATTTATACGTTGTCAGGCTATTGGTCGAAAACGGAGCCGATGTAACCGCAAAAACGATTCCCGGTAAGGAAACCAGCGCGTTTATGCGTGATGTCCGCACAAAGGGCGAAACGCCGCTGCATCGTGCCGCCGCTTATGCCGACGAGGCAATCGTTAAATATTTACTCGATCATGGTGCCGATCCGACCGCACGAGACGCAACCGGCGATTCACCGCTCACCTGGGCAAGCGAACATCTACGCCCCGGCGAGATTCTGCATTTGCTTTCTTTCCCGCCATACACAATCGGTGAAAACTCGCGAAAATCGATTATTGCCGATCACGGGAACGGTTGGGGCGACGGCATGGATCGAAAATTTGTGGGCGATTATTTGCCGGAAAGTCTGGAAAAGGACGATGGAGAATCGCTATGGGGATAGATATCCTAGGCTTGACGCCGTTGATAAGCGTTTTTGATATGCCAAAGGCACTCCGATTTTATCGCGATATACTCGGATTTGAGATTGTTACGGATTCGGGCAACGGCGATGATTCGAGTTGGGTCTGGCTGCGGTTAAATGACGCGGATTTGATGCTCAACGACCAATACGAGCCGGGTAGTGTGCCACCGGAACCTCCGTCTAATCGAACAAAATGGCATCACGACACCTGTCTCTATTTTGGCTGTTCTGACCCGGACGTCGCGTACGACTATCTCAAATCGAAGGGAATAGAAGTGAACGCGCCTAAAATTGCGTATTACGGGATGAAACAGCTATACGTAAGCGACCCCGATAATTACAACCTTTGCTTTCAGTGCCCGGCGGAGAATCGAGATGGATGATTTATGGCAAAAGACACTTACTGCTCTTGAAAGGGCAATTTCACGCGGTTAGAGGCTATTCTCGGCGGCCCGGCCAGCTTTGACGCACAGATCATCCAGTGGCACAAAAAAGGAATGTTTAGTAACGAGCATGGCTCTCTCGAAGAGGCTTTAGCCTGCGCCTGTTTTCTTGGGAGGACTAACTTGGCCAAATATCTTTTAGACAATGGCGTTGATCCATCGAGCGTCAGATCCGGCCAGACCGGTTTTCATTACGCCGCGATGATCGGACATCTCGATACACTCAGGCTACTGATCGAGCGGAAAGCACCGATGGAGATCGAGAATATGTACGATGGGACGGTTTTGGGACAAGCATTGTGGTCAGCCGTCAACGAATACAAAGACACTCATGCCGCCGTCATCGAAGCATTGATCGAGGCCGGTGCCGAGATCGGACCCGGCACGCTGGAGTGGTGGAGTGATCAAGAGGTTCCTTCGGCCGATACCAAGCAGCGTGTTACCGAAGCACTTTGTAAATCTGAGGAACCGTAATGGATGCTGGAAAAATAAAGGAACGTATTTATTCCGTCGATTTCCTTCGAGGCGTTGTGATGATGATCATGTTGCTCGATCATACGCGGGAATTTGTCCACGCGGGAGCTCTGCAATCCGATCCAACCGATTTAAACACGACAACCGCCGCGCTTTTTTTCACGCGTTGGATCACGCATTTTTGCGCGCCCATCTTTGTCTTTCTCTCAGGCGTCAGCATCTATTTACAGAAAGCAAATGGCAAAAGCAACGCTGAGCTTTCGCGATTCTTATGGACACGCGGTTTGTGGCTGATTTTTCTTGAATTCACAGTTGTCAGGTTTTGCGTTGTCTTTAATCTAGATTATTCATCATTTGGAATGGCACAGGTCATCTGGGTAATCGGCGTTTCGATGATCGTGATGGCGGCGCTCATCTATCTGCCGGTTAAAGCCGTCGGTGCGGCCGGAGTGGCAATGATCGTATTGCACAACTTGCTTGACGGCTTTCGCATTCCCCCGCAGATCGCATTTGCCGGAGTGCCCACGCCGAATTTTTCGCAAGATCTTTGGATCATATTTCATCAACAGGGCATCGTTCCGTTCGGCAGCTCGACCAGCGTGTTTTTTTTATATGCGATAATCCCCTGGGTCGGCGTGATGATGGCCGGTTACGCACTCGGCGTTGTGTACGGCTGGGAGCCAGAGCGTCGGCGAAAATGGCTGCTGACGTTCGGCGGCGGCGCGACGATTCTATTCATCGTTATTCGTCTCATCAATATCTACGGTGACCCGGCCGCCTGGTCTGTGCAATCGGGTCCAGGATTCACCATACTTTCATTCCTAAATACGACTAAGTATCCACCATCGCTGCTGTTTCTCCTGATGACACTCGGCCCCGCGATGTTGGTGCTGGCACTTACCGACCAAATCAGCGGCAAGGCAATCTGGCAGCGTATTGGTATCGTGTTTGGCAGTGTGCCGATGTTTTATTACATTCTACAATGGCTTTTTGCTCACGGCTCGGCTGTCATTCTAAGCTATCTCGCCGGCAAAGACATCGGCTATCTCTTCGTAAACCTTCTTCAAATGGGCCAGACCGCTCAACCCGGATATGGCTTTCCCCTGTGGGTCGTCCATGCCGATTGGATCGCGGGACTCTTGCTTCTGTATCCGCTCTGTTACTGGTATGGCAATCTAAAACGCCGCAACAAACATTGGCTGTTTAGCTATCTATAAAAATGAAAACACATCGAAAGGTCATTCATACACGGCACGTCCTGGCGGTCAAAGACCTAAAGATCGAAACCGCTTACTACATCGATAAGCTCGGCTTCGACCGCGATTTCACCGCATCGGGTTGGGAATTTTTGTCATTCGGCGATTTCAAAGTAATGCTCGGCGAATGCCCTGATGATATGTTGGCGGGCGAGACAGGCTGCCATTCGTGGTATGCTCACGTACTGGTCGAGAACGTCGATGAAATATATGAAGAATTCATGTCACGGGGTACCAAGATCTTGTCTGCGATCGAAAATAAGCCGTGGGGGATTAGAGAATTCAGCATCGTCACACCCGACGGCCATCGGATTGGATTCGGGCAAGTGATAATCTAAACCGCTACTCCATCTCGCTCTCATCTATATCAAAATTCGCATAGACCTTTTGAACGTCGTCATTGTCGTCGATGGCTTCGTAGAGTTTTAGCATGGATTGGTCATCGCCGCCGGTGAGGGCGATGTAATTTTGTGGGATCATTGAGATCTCGGCGGCCTGGGGCTCGATGCCGGCGGATTTTAGAGCTTCGGCGACCGTTTCGAATGTGTCGGGCGTGGTATAGATCTCGTAAACCTCGCCTTCGTCCTGCATGTCATCGGCTCCGGCCTCGATAGCGATTTCGAAAAGCTCATCCTCTCCCTTTGCACTCTTTTCGATGACGAAATAGCCTTTTTTATCAAACATCCAGGCGACCGAGCCGGCTTCGCCAAGATTGCCGCCATTTTTTGAGAAAATATGCCGCAAATCAGCGACTGTGCGGTTGCGATTATCGGTCATCGTCTCGACCAGCACGGCGACTCCGCCGATGCCATAGCCCTCGTAGGTGATCTCGTCATAGTTGACGCCGTCGAGCTCGCCGCTGCCGCGTTTGACGGCCCGGTCGATAGTGTCGTTTGGCATATTCGCCGCCTTAGCGTCCAAAATGCCTTTGCGTAGACGCGCGTTTGCGTCCGGGTCGCCGCCGCCGGTTTTGGCCGCTACCGTGATCTCCTTGATCAGCTTGGTAAAGATCTTGCCGCGCTTGGCGTCAGTCGCGCCTTTCTTATGCTTAATTGTTGCCCATTTAGAGTGTCCTGACATATATTATTAAAAAGATTATGCACACTCCCTACCGGTCGTGTTTCCGCCTGTTTGTCGAATTGAAAATATATCACGCCGGATTTTAGCGTGCAAAATGTCCGATCTCGTCGGTCCACCTTATTTCTCTGATATGCGGCTTGTCACGCAGGACATTTTGGATCAGATCACAAAGCTCGGTCCGCATAGGGGAATCTTTTGAACCGAATATTTTCCATTTACGCATCTTTTCGACCGTAATTAGCCAATCTGCCTGGTTCTCGCCGATAGATTTGTCCATTATCGCGCAACCGACAATAAACCTCTCGTCTTTAGCTTCTGCCATAACCGTCCAGCCCCAATCATCCTGAAACGTTTCGCCAAATTTAAATTCACCGCCGCTTGCCGCCTCTACCAGCCATTTAGCCAGGTCTTCGCCCAAACGCCGGTCGTTGCTGGTGTGCGGCTCTAATTCTTTGCTTGCGAAAATATCCGTTGTAAACGCTATCTGGCTCTTCATCTGATCAGTTTCTCAAACTCCAATTGTGACAGATTTGTGATCTTTATTCGCTTATTTTTCGAGGTTTCTCCACCGACTATCTCGACTTCGCTTTTTGAAACGCAAAATTTCTTCGCCAGAAGCTTGATCAATTCTGCGTTTGCCGCCCCGTCCACCGGCGGCGACGCGATACGCACTTTTAATGCTCCGTCGCGTTCCCCCATAATTTCGCTTTTCGAGGCTCTCGGGATCACGCGAACCAAAAACGTCAGTTCTCCGCTCTTTTCTGTCGTAATTACCATCCTTTAATTTATATTTAACCTCTTCTACGCTATTATAACTGACAAATCCAATTCGTCTTACGAGGTGTCTTAAATGTCAAAACCCGCAAAACTGCGTTCACTACCCGTAATTTTATTGCTCTTGATATGCGCGATCGCCGCCGCTTTGTATCTCGGCTCGGGCCGCTCTCAAGCGGTGACCGATCCCGAAGCGGAAAATCCGGCATTGACGCCGGCTGGAAAACTGATAGTCGATGCCGTGACGGGCTTGCCGGCGGTTGCGCCGCTGACGATGAATTTTGTCCGTACGCCTGATACCGGAGGCCCCGACGGCAAGGGACGCTATTTGATTGCGGTAAACAGCGGTTACGGGCTGGAATTTAACTCAAAGAGCAAGGCGCAGCAGACGCTCTCTGTCATTGATCTCAATTTGAAACCGGAGCCGAGAGTCGTTCAGAACGTCTATTTTCCCGCGCCTCAGAGCGCCAATTTCGGTCTTGTTTTCGATCCCAAACTTCAGCCCGATGGCAAATACCGGCTCTTTCTCGCGGGCGGATATGAAAACAAAATATGGATACTTGGCTTTGACCCCGCGGCCGCCCAGCCGCTGTCGCCACAGAACAAACCGGATGAAAAAATCGACGCGCCATTCATAGACGTATCCGCCTTTGCCGAAAACGCTCCCTCGCCGGATTACAACGGCAATCTCGCCGCAGTTTACCCAACCGGTATCGCCTTAGGGCCCGATGGCGACACGATCTTCTCGGCCAATAACCTCGGCGACACGCTCGGGATCGTCTCCGATATGCGAAATACGCGCCGGATCGAGCGCGTCAATTTACGCCGTCCCGGATCAAACCAGTTTGTTTACCCTTATGACGTGAAAGTATTGACCGGCGAAAAGCGCGTTGCTAAAACCTATGTCTCGCTCTGGGGCGATGGCTCTATTGCCGTGGTCGGTGCCGGTAATCGCGTCTCACATATCACGGTTAACCGCCATCCGACATTAATGCTGCTCAATCGTAAACAATCGCGGCTTTACGTCGTAAATTCTGATGCCGATTCTGTATCGGTTATCGACACTCGAACCGATAAAATAATCGAAACCATTAACGTGCGGCTGAGCGAAACATCGCAAAGCGGAATGAGCCCTGAGGGATTAGCTCTTGATGAGGCTGAAACCACGCTCTATGTGACAAACGCACATACAAATGCCGTCGCGGTAATCCTTTTTGAGGGAGCGCCGCTTAAATCTCGGCCATCCAAACTCTTAGGATTTATTCCAACCGGTAGCTATCCCTCGGCTGTTGCGGTCGTCGGCAATCACCTGTTTATCGCAAACGGCAAAGGCACGGGAATGGAAAATTCTTCAAATAAGGTAAACGAAACCGGCCTTTATCCGAATATGCCAAATCGCGAGTTTCCGGCCGAGGGCAACCGACGCGGTGAATACAGTGTTGCGATCGTCGCCGGTAATATCAGCCGGGTTGATAATCCGGATGAGAAAGAGCTTTACGGATACACACAGGCGGTGATGCGAAACAACGGCCTTTTGGGACGCGAAAAGCGCAACATATTCCCCGGCGGACGCTCGCCATTCAAACACGTTATCTATGTGATCCGCGAAAATCGAACATACGATCAGGTCTTAGGTGACGTTACTACGAGCGGCAACGGCCAAAAGGCTGACGGGGACGGCTCGGTAGCGATATTTGGCGGAGGAGACACAGCCAAATCGCCCGGTGGGGCAAAACAGGACATCACGCCAAATGCTCATGCGCTCGCATCTCGTTTCGGACTGCTCGACCGTTTTTTCGTCAACGCCGAGGCATCTCCCGATGGGCATAATTGGTCAACTGCTGCATTTTCCAGTGATTATGTCGATAAAGCATTTCGGTGGAATTACTCGCGCCGCGGGCGGACATACGATTACGAAGGCTTTAATCGTTTGCCGTCGTTTCAGGCTCCGTCGTCACAACCGCCAGTCGCCTTGCCTTCGGTTTTTAACCTGCCGGCAACCGGAAACGACGTTGCGAATTTTCTAAAAAAATACGTGCCGTATTTAAACGGAGGCCGCGATATCGCCGAGCCTGAGACGCTCTACCTGTGGGACGCGGCAAAACGTGCGGGGCTTACCTACCGTAATTATGGTGAATATATTGCGACTGTCTCGCGTGATGACGTTACCGAGGTAAATACGCGAAAACCTAAAAAATACCCCGACATTTCGCCGACGATGACCGCCTTTGCCGCCAAAAAAACGCTCGAGGGTAATTTTTCTCCGCAACATAAAAATTTTGATATGGAATCTCCTGATGCAATGACGACCGATTCGTATCGAGCGGCAATCGAGACCAGGGCCGATCCAGCAATTACAAATACGAATCCCAACGATCGTTTTCGAGGCAATTCCCGCTACGGCAGTTGGTCGGCGGAGTTTCAATCGTTTGTCGCTGATATGCAGGCTGGCAAAGGTGATAGGCTGCCCAATCTCTCGATCGTGCGTCTTTCAAATGATCACACGGCCGGCTTGCACAAAGGAACCCCGACGCCGCAGTTTGACGTCGCTGATAACGACTACGCCCTTGGCCGCCTTGTCGAAGATGTCTCGAAAAGTCCGTATTGGAAGGACACCGCGATCTTTGTTGTCGAGGACGACGCCCAGGACGGGCCCGATCACGTCGATGCTCACCGCTCGCCGGCGTTGGTAATCTCGGCCTATAATCCGCGCGGCGCTCTTGTCCATGAATTTCACAATACGGTTAGCCTGATCCGCACTATGGAGTTGTGCTTGGGTCTCGCTCCGATGAATTTTCTGGATGCAAACGCGATACCGATCTATATTTTTACCGGTACGCCAAATCTTGAGCCATTTACTGCACAATTGCCAAATGTCGCGCTCGACAATCTGTTCCCGCCCGAAAAACCATCCGCCAAAATGGCGTATTTTATGAACCTGACCGACCGCCAGGATCTGCGCCATCCCGATATGGCCGATCCACGCGAGCTTAATGAGATAATCTGGTACTCGGTCAGAGGTGACGCAGAAATGCCCGTGGCGGCGAGGCTTCCGGCATTTGAATTGATGATGGCAGGAATAAAGGTCGAAAGGGAAAACGAACACCGCGACGCTGACGACGAATGATCGAATTTGCAGAAGCCCGCACGTAAGTAAGGGCGTAACTTTCGACTTTAGTTTCTTACAAAAATATTTAGGACTATCGACTGCAAAAATCCGATCAGCAGCAGCACGATCATAGCCGAGATGTCGAACATTCCGAGCGGTGGTATCAGCCGCTGGACCGGGAGCATGATCGGATTTGTCACTCGCATCACAAAGGCCAGAAACGTTTTCCGCGTAAAGACGAACCAAGACGCGATAAACCGGATAAAGATAAACAGGATCAACAAACTGAGCAGGCCATAGAGAACAAAACCTATTATGATTTTCGGATTTCCGGTTACCAAACCGGCCGTCAGTCCATCGATCACAAAGAATGTATTGCCAACGATCTGCGTAAAGAAATACGTCAGCACCAGCCCGATAAACATCGTCAGCAGCGGTGCGAGCCGCGTGTCGATGCGATACATCGCAAAAAACCTGGCCGCCGGATAGACCCATTTTTCGGTAACTTTTCGTACTTTAAAGCCAAATCGACCGATTTTGCCAAATGGATTAGGGTCGGTGTAATTAAAGATCAGGCGGAGTATCAACACGCCGAGAAACACGCTGAAAATGCTCCAGATAACGATGCTAAATATAGGGTAAACCAAGGTGGTCAACATAAAATGTTTTGCTGCTCCGAAATGATTATGCTCAACACAAATTTATTAATTTCTCTCGCAGAGTATCTTTTAGGAAATTATCAGTTTTCAGCTATCAGTTCTAAGTTATTGCGGAGGTTTTATTGTTCAAACTTTCTCCATTCGGCCTCGTAGTATCTCACCAGCGCCTGATTATCCAGCCGGTTGACTTCGATCTCGCCGTCTGGCAGCGAGGTGTCGCTCGAAAATTCGAACATCGATGCAAACGAATTGTCGTTTAAAAAGCGCAACTCGATGCCGGCGGCCGGTTTCGCCGGCGGTTCGAATGGCTGTAATTTTGCGAGGGTATAGCCCCAGATACCAAAGCTCGGCACTGTTGTTTGATACGGTTTGACGGTAAAACCGACGGCCTCGAGCGTTTTGACTATGCACCAAAACGATCTGCGGGCGACGAGCGGCGAGGTGGTCTGGATGACGACCGACGAATCGGGCTTAAGCCTGGATTTCAGAAGGTTATAAAAACGTGTCGTGTAGAGCTTGCCGAGCGCAAAATTGTTGGGGTCTGGGAAATCCACGATTGCGATGTCAAACGGCTCGGTCTGATTGCTGTCAAGCCAGACAAAGGCGTCGCCGTTTGTCAGATGGACGCGCGGATCGTCAAACGAGTGTTTATTTAGCTCGCCGAGCGGCGGAACACGCTTGGAAATACTTGTCATCTCCGGGTCGAGATCGACGATCTGAATAAACTCGACGGACGAATATTTTTCGATCTCACGCAGGGCCAAACCGTCACCACCGCCGAGCACGAGCACGCGTTTTGGCGTTCCTGTGTAGGCCGCAAACGCCGGATGCACGAGCGCCTCGTGATAGCGGTATTCGTCAAATGAGTTAAATTGCAGATTGCCATTGAGAAACAGGGCATATCCGGTTTTGCCTTTGGTCACGACGATCCGTTGATAGGACGAGCTTTTGGCGTAAATTATGTTGTCCATAAAGAGCGCGTCCTCGGCCAGCGTTGTCAGCCGGTCGGCCTTAATAAAACCAATCGCGAGCACGACGAGGATCACCGCGCCTTTTATCCGCAGGAGCGTAACATTCTTTTTTACCAACGGCAGCAGCAGCCATGTGCCCCAAACGCCGATCGCCGCATTTATCATCCCAAAAAGCAGCGAGGTGCGGTTAAGACCGAGTTTCGGCACCAGAAATATCGGGAAAAGCAGCGATGCGACGAGCGCGCCGATGTAATCAAAAGCGAGCACGCGTGAGATGAGGTCTTTGAACTCAAGCTCGTCCTTTAATATCCGCATCAGCAGCGGTATCTCAAGCCCGACCAGAACGCCGATCACAAAAACCACACCGTAAAGCACAAAGCCAAAGTATGAAAGATGTGCAAACGACAAAAACAGCAGCGGAGCCGAAAATCCACCGGCCACTGCCACGGCCAATTCTATCTCGACAAACCGCCCGGCGATATCCTTGTCGATAAACCGCGACAACCACGACCCGACGCCCATCGCAAACAGGTAAATGCCGATAATTATCGAAAATTGCGTGACCGAATCGCCGAGGACATAGCTGGAGAGAGTCCCCGCGAGCAGCTCATAGATGAGGCCGCAGGTGGCGATGACAAAGACGTTGAGAAAGAGAAGCGGAGCGCGTTTCATTGAGAAATTCAAACAGGATATACAGGGATCGTCAGGATAGAAAAGCAATTATCCTGCTTATCCTGGTCTATCCTGTTCAAAAAACTCGTTACCCGTGGACGGCGGCCGAAATTATCATTGCGACGCCTATGATCACTGCGCCGATGATGATCGCGAGCGATGTGTTTTGATCGTCCTCGATCTCTTTTTTGACAGAGAATGGGGCAACAAAAACGATGATCAAGAAAGCGATGGCAAATACGATCAAGCCAATCGCAACAAATATGACGGTCGTTTCGATCACGCCCCAAAGTTCATCAAGCTTGATGGCCAGCCCCAAAACAGGGGCGATAGATAAAAGACTTAGCATCATTTTCCTCCGTGAAATCCTGTGTAAATAAACGGCATCCCGAGCCGCGAACGGCTGCCCGAATTGGCCAATTCCCAGCCCAGCGAACCCGCCATCGTATAGGCCAGCAGCACGCCGCCGCCGAGCACCAAATATAGTATTTTCCACATAGTTAATTACCTCAATCGTCACCCGAATCGTCTGAGCCGGCGGACGCCGCTGTCCCGCTGCTGCTAAACATGCTGTCCTTCCAACGGCTGGATTCAAACGTAAATTTTCTAAACAGATTTAGAAACGGCATTATCAGCAGGATCACAAACGCGAAGCAAAAATTGACGCCGCGATTTACGCTTTGCTCGACCTTTACCGTGACCGGCATCTGCGCCTGCCAGTTTTGCCAGGTGCCGTGAATCTGCAAGGTGTATGAGCCGCCGGGCAGCGATGAGATCGTTGCGTCCTGCGATTTCGAGCCCTCGCTCCATGATTCGCCATCCTCGGTGCCATTGTAATACTCGATCGGCACATTGACCGATTCGAGCACCGCCTTGGTCTGATCGTTTACCAGATCGACGTCCAGATCGGCCCAGGCATTTTCGACGGCGGCACCCGCCGTTATGCGGACGTTTTTGTTTCCTTTTAGCTCGAAGGGCGGGCTGGAAACGATCTGCTCCGTCGTCGCATTTGCCATCGGCGGCAAAATAATCTGCTGCTGAGGCAGCACCGATTTTGTAATACCCGAGAGCGGGATCAATATTACGGCGACAAGCAGCAACCCCAGCAGCGGCAGCATGCCCCAGGTGTAATAAAACCGTCCTGTAAACGGCTGATTCGGCGCGACACCCCACGGTTTTGGCAGATCGGTAATGCCAAACGCCGTTTCGACCTCGGCGTTTGTCATATAGGTACCGACCGACCAGTTCATCTCGTTCTCGGTCCTCTCGAGTGAAAGCATCATCGGCGGCGCGATAAAATCGACCGCTTCGACCATTTCACCCTGTTCGACACGCCAGTAAAATTCGCCCTTTACGTATTCTACCCGGGCCGGTGCGTCCTGAAATATCTTGAATGTTTGGCCGTTATACTTCGCAGTGCAGCCCGGACCGATCATGCCCAACTGCTCGACCTCGGCCGGATTGACCGTCTCGACAAAATTCCAGTGGTTATCCGAATGAACCAGCCAGCGAAAACCGATCATCGGCTCGTAAAGCAGATATTCGTGCCAGAAATAGTGAATGCCTTCAATCTGCACACTCCGCACGACCGCTCCGATAATCCTGAATTTTACATCGCCAGGAAATGTCCCCTCGGCACCGACCGGGAGCACAAAATTAGTGTCGGCCTCTGTCGGCGTCAGGGCTTTTAGATATGTGAGGTTTCCCTGATTTACATCGAGCAGCGAGTTGCAGTTTGGACAGGTGACGCGTTCGGATTTGTCGGGAGCGATGAGGTTGAGGGGGCCGCCGCAGTTTGGGCAGCCCATGCCAATCGCTGATACCCGGCGAGCCTCGCGCTCGACCGGTTTTGCATCGCCGAGGCCTATTTCCTCAAGCGTAACGCTGCTGCCGAGAAAGACCCACGGCGGCTCCATGCTGTAATCAATCGTCGCAAACGCGTTGTTCTTTCCGGCGAGATCGGCATAGGCAAATTGCTCGCCCGGCGTTAGTTTGTAGGGTATCTCACCATCGGCAGCTACCGTCGTGCCGTGGCCTTTTTCCTGTACCATCAGCGGCGTCGGGCTTGGAAGCTCGGCAACGATCTGGCCTAGTTGGAGACCGGCAAACGAGGGCAGAGCCGCACCCGCCGGAAGCGGTTTATAAAACGTCAGATAAAACCGCCCCTGAGCCTCGGCCAGCCAGCCGACCCATCCGTTAGAGAATGTCGCATACCACTCGTCCCAAAAGCCGCCGAGTTCATGATGCAGTTGTGCTCGGCCGGTCAATTCAAACTGAACGCTATTGTATGTTCCTTTGAGACCGAGCTTGAGCGGAGACTGCGATTCGGCAACATCGGCGACCTTGCCGAGGTCTTCGAGCGCACGGTCGTTGCGGGCGATCGCCGAGCGGCAAAACGGGCATACGAGAACGACGGTAGAGCCGGAGGTAAACTCGATCGGCCCGGCGCACGAGGGACAATTTGCCTTTAATAAGCTCACTGCTTCCCTCCCGCAATTTCAAATTTTATATCTGCAATCTCAGATTTCAAATCAGGTATTTGAGATTTGAAATTTGAGATTTGAAATTCGCTCTCTCCGCGCTCGATCTTTGTCACCGCCACTTTTTCGGCCCCGAGAGCAGTTTTGAGGTTTGATTCCCAATCCCATTCGGGGCGTGTGCGACAGCAATAGAGGTTAAATGTCGCCGTGCGGTGCTCAGGATATGTATGGCAGGCGAGGTGAGATTCGGTCAAAGCAACGAGTCCTGTAACGCCGCCCGCACCGGGAAACTTATGCCAGACGGACCCGACGGGCTGCAAACCCAAATCGGCGATCACATTTGCAAAACAAGCGCGCAACGCGTCTTCGTCGCGTAATGCCGCCTCGCTGCAGCCAGTCGCCTCGATCAGCCATTCCGTCCCAACGATCATTGGAGCCTCTCCGAAACTACAAAAAGAAAGATTTGAATCCGCCGTCATCCACGGCCCGCGTTATAATGAAAACCGAAAATATGTTGAACAAAACTATAGCTAAATTTTTGCGTTTTGTCATATCATCGGCCGCAATCTGCACGATTTTTTCTGCCTGCTCGTCGGATTTGTCGGGAAACCGCCGGATTCCCGCCGGATCAAACTATTTGCCGCCAAAAATTACAGGGAAGATCCGCTCGCCCGATGTTACAGAAAGCAGCGGCGTCATCGCCTCAAAATGCCAGCCCGGTGTCCTCTGGACGCATAACGATTCCGGCGACGACGCTTTTATTTTTGCTTTTAACGCGGCGGGTGACGATCTCGGAACCTGGCGGATACCCAATGGCCACAATAACGACTGGGAAGACATTGCGGATTTTAAAGACAGTAGCGGAAAATGCTTTATCTACGCCGGCGACATTGGAGATAACAACGAAAAAAGATCCGATCACGCGATCTATCGAATTCCCGAGCCGGAAGTTCCACGCAACGCTACGCATTCGAGCCGCAAAGATCCGCACTTTACGGAAAATGCGGCCATACTTCAGTTCAATTATCCTGATTCTAAACACAACGCCGAAACATTAATGGTCCACCCGCGAACGGGCGATATTTACGTCGTCACCAAGCGTATCGACGGCCCGGCCGGTGTCTATCGGCTAAAGCCGGTATTTGACAGCGGGGCCACTCAAACTGCTGCAAAGATAGCGGAGCTTGCGGTGCCGTCGATCCCAAACGGGCTTTTGACCGGCGGCGACATTTCGCCCGATGGTAAAAGGATGATAATTTGCGACTATACAGCCGCTTTTGAATACACTCTGCCAGAATCAGCCGCTAATTTCGATGAGATTTGGAAACAAAAACCGCAAGTGATAGACATCGGCAACCGTCAGCAGGGTGAAGGAATCTGCTACAGCCCGGACGGAAATTCACTCTTCGCTACAAGCGAAGGCAAAAATTCGCCTGTCATCAAAATAGACCGCAAGCCTTGAACCTTTTTCGCGCAAAAAACCGGCGTCGTTTAAATAGACGCCCGTTGAATATCATCAATAACAATCATTTAGTGATCGTAAATTTACCCCAATTTTCGATTACTTGTCCGCCGACGCGATCTTTGACCTGGACTTTGATCTCGTAGTCGCCTGCCGGCATCAGCGAGGTCGGCAAAATTCTCGCCAGCGTCAGCCGCTGGCCCGAATCGCTAAGCCCGCTCCAATCCTCTGCCAGCCGCAGTATTTCCTTGCCGCCACTGGTCAAAATATATTCGACATCTGCAGCCGGCCTGAGAGTCGTGGGATCAATGCCAACATTATAAACCTGGAGATAGACACCCACTTCTTGTCCCGTTTTATATTCGCCCGATAGGTTTGGGACAACTTTCGTGTTTCCGACTACAAACATTTGAGTAGAATCTCGCTCGTCTGTTGATCTCAGCTTTGAGGTGAGTATCAACGATGACGTTGAGAGTTTGTTTTCATCGTATTTCGGGACGACAAAGCTTAAACTTTTAATGCCCTTTTTGCCGGTTACAACATCGCGGACCACGACATCGACCTTGTATATGCCCGGCGTGAGCGCTATCGCCTTTTGATAGACTGATTTACGGTCGCGGGTCTCGGCAAGCTCCGCCGACGTCGCATTTGTCGTTACGGAATCCTCAAAAATGCCGGAACGTTTGGCCGAAACCGCCGTTATCAGACCCAGAATATTCATCGAAGCCTGTTCGAGACCGCCGACATGCTCGAACTTCAATTCCCTATTGCTTGTCTGAACGGTGAAAGCGGTAATGACACGGTCATCCGCTTGGCGGAAATAGTCGATGCGGAGATCGAATTGAAGCGGATTATCACCCACGACGCCTGAGTTTGCCGTTGGCAGTAGATCCCCGAACTTGACCGCCGGTGGGCGAAACAAGGCCTGCTGTATCTGCTGCCGGCTAAAGAACGAGTCCTGCTCACGCTGAAAACTATTGTTGCCGATACCCGATATCCGGTTAGCTTTGCTCGACAAACCCAACTCCTCGTTTGTCGTCCGCCCGGCGTTTGGTATGTGCAGGAGAGCGTCCTTTTCATTCGCATCGCGGGCAATGCGGTACTCGCCGGAACCAGAAGGATCGACAAACTCTATCTCGACACCCTCGCCGACGTTGTCGAGATGCCGGTAAGACCAGGTCTCAAAAGCGTATGTCGTGGTCGATCCGCCGCCCTCATAGCTCGGCCAGTCGTATGATCCGCCGGTCGGATGGGCGTCGACTGAATCGGGTTTGCCAAAAGTTATGTAAATGCGGCCGCGGTCGGTTTTCCACCCCGGTTTGCCAGACGCGAAATGCTCATTGGCGTAGGCGATCCGCTCATAATATTGTTCGCGGAATTCATTGACCTCTGAATCAGGGTTAGGATTGCGTCGTCGCCAAAAAGCCTCGATGAAATTTTCGCGCTCTTGATTGTTGGTCAATTTATCATAAGCCTTTTTTTCCGCATCCGTAATAATGTATGGTACTTCCCTTTCAACCCAATTTTTGAAGACGTTGTTTGGTTCGGTTTTTGCTTTGATTGGTTTACCCCTCACGTCATCGTTGGGGTTTTTATTGTCTGGCTGCTGCGACCAGACCGAAAAAGTACCAAAAACTGTGGCCATCGCCGCAGGTAATAAATATTTGAAATAACCGGCATTAGACATATTTGTAATACTCCTCCGATGTCGCAATGGTGCCGACAAATCATTAAATTTCGAAACTCCGTGAATTTAAACAGTCGTTCTTAACCATTCAAGATGTCGTATGATCTGATTTAGGTTGCTTTTTAGCAGATTGTTAAGAAAAAAAGAGCGACGAAAGGAGACATGATCGCGCAAAAAAACCGGCGCCGTTTAAGACGCCGGTTTTATTTAGTTAGCCCGCGATTACCGTATGATTGTAAATTTACCCTTGTTTTCGATTACTTGTCCGCCGACGCGATCCTTGACCTGGACTTTGATCTCGTAGTCGCCGGCCGGCATCAGTGTCGTCGGCAAAATTCTCGCCAGTGTGAGGCGTTGGCCCGAATCGCTCAGCCCGCTCCAATCCTCGGCCTGCCGCAAAATCTCTTTACCGTTGCTCGTCAAGATGTATTCGACATCGACCGCCGGTCTGAGCGTGGTCTGATCGATCCCGGCATTATAGACCTGTAGATAAATGCCGGCCTCATCACCCTGTTTATAAACACCGGACAGATTGGGGATAACCTTGGCACTGCCGACAACAAACATCGTTCCGATATCCCGCTCATTTGTCGGACGCAGCTTCGAAGTTAATATTAAAGATGAGGTCGAAAGTTTTTTTTCATCATATTTTGGAACCACAAATCCCAGGCTCTTGATGCCTTTGTTGCCCGTCCCGACATCGCGAACGACGACGTCCACCTTGTATGTGCCGGGCGTCATGGCGATCGCCTTTTGATAAACTGATTTTTTGTCCCGTAATTCAACGAGTTCCGCCGCAGTTGCGTTTGTCGTAACCGAATCTTCAAAAATGCCGGATCGTTTGCCCGAGACCGCCGAGATTTTGGCAAAGATATTCATTGTTGCCGCCTCTAAGCCCCCGGCATCCTTAAATTGCAACTGCTTATTGCTCGTCTGGATCGTAAACGCCGTAATCACGCGATCATCCGATTGGCGAAAAAAATCTACCCTCAGATCAAAATCAACCGGGTTGTCAATCGTGCCCGAATCGCCGCCAGCCAAACCCTGAAGATCGCTAAATTTGACCTGGGGAGGGCGTGAAAGATTATTAATAATCTCCAAACGGTTAAATGCCTGATCCTGTTCACGCTGAAAACCGTTATTTGGGTTTCCGCTGCCCGTTAACCGGTCGCCTTTACTGGATAAACCAAGCTGCTCGATTGAAGTCAACCCGGCGTTTGGTATATGCAAAAGGGCGTCTTTTTCATTCGGATCGCGGGCAATGCGATATTCGCCCGAGCCGGTAGGATCAACAAATTCTATTTCGACCCCCTCGCCGACGTTGTCGAGATGCCGGTAAAACCAGGTCTCAAATGCGTATGTTGTAGTCGAACCGCCGCCCTCGTAGCTCGGCCGGTCGTAAGCTCCGCCGGTCGGATGGGCCTCGACCGAATCGGGTTTGCCAAAGGTTATGTAAATGCGTCCGCGGTCTGTCTTCCAACCCGGAATGCCCGATGCAAAATGCTCGTTCGAGTATGCGATGCGCTCATAATACTCATCGCGGTATTCGTTCTCCTCAGTATCCGGATTCGGATCGCGCCGCCGCCAAAAATTCTCGATAAAATTCTCACGTTCGTCGTCGGTTTTCAACGCCTTGAAAGCTTTGACCTCATCCCTCGTGATAATGTAGGCAACGTCATTGTTAAGCCATTTTTTATAAACGTCTTTCAATTCCGGCGTTACCTTGCGCACCTTTCCGCTCGGATCCTCGCCCTGATTATTCTTGTCCGGCGGTTGGGTCCAAACGGACAATGCTCCCGCACCGACCAACATCAATACCCATGCAAGGTTTTTGATAACTCTAGCTTTTGACATAACCGTAAATCCTCTCTCTACCACCGGCATTTTGCCGATTAAACATATAAAGACACCAGCCCTATGATTTTAGACACTTATCCTTAATTGTTCAAGATGCGTTTTCGTTCCTTTTTGGTTGCCTTCATGCTTCGGCGTCGGTTTTACGCTTTTTGCCAAACAGCCAGGC
>JBBRQM010000038.1:0-31866 GCA_038226395.1 Pyrinomonadales bacterium
CCGATCGGCAGCATCATCGGCGGCAACCCTTTGCTCGAAGGCGTCTGGTTTTTTGGCAACGGGATGGTCTGTTTCAAGACAAGCTACGACTTTTTCATGATCGCCCTCGACGGCCAGGAAGACGTCGAAAAAATGGTCAACGAAATAAAGGGGCTCTTGCCCGCGACGATAAGCTAAGAATTTATAGCCGCGAAAAGGCGCAAAGGGCGCAAAATAAGAGAGCAAGAAAAGGTGCTAGGAATTAGTTTTGGTTAACTAATTCCTTTTGCGTTTTTTGTGCCTTCTTGCGGCAATCATTCTTAATTGATCTGTATCGGGAACGGTACAAAACATAAAGCAAAGATGACCAGAGTAAGAAAGGCGATGACTTTGCGTTTGGCGTCGAGCGGCGTTTGGTCAACCGGCTGCGGGTGGCGGATACGCAACATTATGCCGAGGATCACCGCGATCAGAAACCCGCTTGGGCTGCTGTAAAAATACATTCCCAAAACCGACAGCGTTGCCATCACGACAAAGGCGATACGCCCCGTCCAGTAATGCACCTTCTCGCCCAGCACCGCGTAGATCGCATGTCCGCCATCGAGTTGGCCCGACGGGATCAGGTTTAGTGCGGTCACGAGCAGGCCGACCCAGGCGGCGTAGTAAAACGCGTTGCCCACGCTCACTGACGGATCATGTCCGATGAGCCGCCCGGCCAATTTCATAAATAAAGGATCGGCAAAAGTCAGCCCCGTCGCGTTTGCAAGCTGCTGCGGCGTGGCCGGTTCCATCGTTGCGAGGCCTATGACCGCAATCGGGATCAACGCGATAAATCCCGCGATCGGCCCGGCGACGCCGATGTCAAAAACGGCCCGCCGTGACGGCATTGGTGTAAGTATCTTGATAAACGCCCCAAACGTCCCCGCCGGCCCGACCATCGGCGGCGTCGGCAGAAAAAACGGCAGCGTTGCATCGACCTTGTAGATGCGGCAGGCGACATAGTGTCCCATCTCGTGCGAGATGAGTATAAACAGCAGCGAGATCGAAAAGCTGAGACCGTATGCGAGGTTTCCCGGCAGCGTAAAAAGCTGATGCACGGCATCCGTCAGCAAGCTGGCATATCGCATTGGCAGCGACAACAGCAACTGCACAACCTCGGACAATGTTTGCGGATCGGCGTCCGGTAGCGTCGGGTAACGGCCAAACGGATACAGTGTCCCGGCGATCGTCGCCGTGCAAAACGTCACAAACAGCAGCAACAGATGCCGCACGTATGTGCGAAATGTAAGCCGCATCGCGACTCTTTCGTATTCAAATTGCGGCTCGATATATTCGGGATCGGTCATCGGATAGGTGTCAATAGAAAGATCGTAAACCCCAGACGCGGTTTCGGACGCCGGGCGATCTACGATCTAAAACCTGATAAAAATATGATTCCCGCTCGGCTGTTAGCCAAGGGCTTTAGCGACTAGCTCCTTGCCCGGCTTAAACCTGATCGTCTTTCCCGCAGGGATCGGCACTTCCTTGCCGGTTCGCGGGTTGCGGCCGACGCCGCGTTTGCGCGCCTTTACGACAAAGACGCCAAATCCGCGAAGCTCGATCCGGTTTCCGGCAGCAAGGGCTTCTTTCATCGCTTCAAACAGCGAATCCACGACCTGCTCCGCCTTTTGCTTTGGCACGCCGGTTCTGTCGGCTACCATATTGACAATGTCTAGTTTGATCATTATTTCCTCCAAGGCTAACGGAAACGCGAGAGAGAGAACCTAAACTAAAACGTCACTAATCATAATCCCGTAACTCTCTATATGTCAAGAATTTGCAGAGAAATAAACATTGGTTCTTAAGAGTTGTTTTTGGCCCGACCGGCAAAAATGCTAGAATTGCTATACGAATTCGGCATTTAAGGGTAATAAAAAGGGGGGATTATGCGTTTCGGAGATCAACGGGAAAGCGGTAATATCGAGGATCGACGCGGACCCGGCGGCTTGGCTATCGGCGGCGGCGGGATTGGGATCATCGTCATTGCTCTTATAATATGGTTCTTCGGCGGCGATCCGCGTCAGCTTTTGCAAAATCTGCCCGATCAGTCCGCAGTTCAGCAGCCGCAGACGCGTCAGATCAACGAAGACGACCAGAAAAAATTTGCCTCGCTCGTTTTGGGCAGCACTGAGAAAATTTGGGGCGAGATACTGCCGCAACAGGCGCATATCCGATATACCGCGCCAAAACTCGTCCTTTATTCCGGTCGGACATCCTCCGCCTGCGGCGGGGCGAGCGCAGCGACGGGTCCGTTCTATTGCCCCGGCGATCAAAAACTCTATCTCGATTTTGCATTCTTTCAGCAGCTAAAAAATGAATTCAAAGCACCCGGTGATTTTGCTCAAGCCTACGTCATCGCTCACGAGGTCGGGCATCATGTTCAGGATCTGATGGGCACGATGGCGAAATCAGAGCGAGCGGGACAGAATAACCAGGTTTCGGTGGCGCTAGAGCTGCAAGCGGATTGCTATGCCGGAGTTTGGGGCTTTTACGCTCAGAAAAAAGGCCAGCTTGAGAACGGCGATGTTCAGGAAGCCCTCAGGGCAGCATCAGCCGTCGGCGATGATATGATCCAAAAACGCACCCAGGGCTATGTCGTTCCCGACTCGTTCACGCACGGCTCGGCACAGCAGCGGATGCAGTGGTTCACCAAAGGGTTCCAAACCGGTGACATAAAGCAATGCCAAACGTTTAGGTAAAAGAAATTAACAGGATGGACAGGATATTTAGGATGGGATCAAAAACCATCTTGTTGATCCTGTCTATCCTGTTTGAATTGATTTTGATCACGCCGCGAATGGCTTTCCGTAAATTTCCTGATAGACCCAGCCCAAAACTCGGGCCTCGGCGGTGCAGAGTGCCTCGATCCAACAGCTTGTCAGATAGAGTCGTATTTCGCTGTTTGTAGTCAGCCTTTCCGATTTTTTAACCGAAAAAGCCTCGATGTCGGCATCCAGATCGTACGCTACGGTGAGTTCCTCTTTGGTTTTGCGTGATTCCTGTAAAGCGTCCAAAACGTCGCTGATCCAGAGTTTTAACAGCGGCTCGGTATTGTTTTCGGCGAGTGCCTGAAAGGCTCCGACAGCAAATCTGGCCTCGCCCGTTTCAAACGGATAAATATTCACGCCGTTTATCTTGTCGTCCGCTTGTTTCCATTGAAACAGCTCCTCGGTATTTGCATGACGCATTCGGACGGTGCGCTCGTCAAATGTCAAAAACCACTCGAGCAGATCGGCGAGCGAACTCGCCTCGATCTCGCCGCTCTCAGCGCGGCGCAGTTTTGGCGGTAAATTTTCCTGTGTTGTCGCTTTAGCCATATTCGAATTTACAGGATATTCCATTCAAGGGTAGAAACGCGAGTGTGACGAGCGTGCCTCATTTTTTGCACGCTCCTTAACAGTCGCGTTTCTGACTACTGCTCGCTATAATCATCAATACCGTGACAAAAGAACCGCTGGACAAAAGGGACGAGTCAAAAGAACTTACGAGAGACGTGGATCGCGATCTGGGATTTGGCGCGGTCGTTACGGGCCAGAGCCGTGAGCGTTTGCTCAATGCCGATGGCACGTTTAACGTCCGGCGCACCGGGCTCCCGTTCGTGACGTCGCTCAATCTCTATCACATATTGTTGTCAATGACGTGGCGGATCTTTTTACTGCTCGTTTTGGCCTTATATTTTCTGAGCAATATAATTTTTGGCGCTCTCTACGCATCGACCGGCAGCAGTGCAATTGTTGACACATCGGCCGAGCCGATGACAAATATTTTTATCCGAAGTTTCTTTTTCAGCGTACAGACATTTGCCACGATCGGCTATGGCACGATCCACCCGGCGGGCGTGCTGCCAAATCTGCTCGTCACCATCGAATCGTATTACAGTTTGCTCGCCAACGCCCTTATCACCGGACTTGTTTTTGCCCGGTTCGCGCGGCCAACGGCGAAGATCATCTTTAGTAGTGTCGCCGTGATAGCTCCGTATCAGGACGGTCAAGGATTGATGTTTCGCCTGGTAAATGGCCGCAGCAATCAGCTAATCGAGGTCGAGGTCAAGGTTTTGTTTGCCCATTTTGTCAACGAGAACGGCCGCAGCGTCCGTCGATTTGACTTTCTCGAACTCGAACGCAGCAAGGTCACTTTTCTGCCGCTCGCATGGACGGTCGTCCATCCGATCGACAAAGCGTCGCCGCTATACGGCCTTAGCGATGATGACTATATAAGAACCGACGCCGAGATACTGATCCTGCTGACCGCTACGGATGAGACGTTTTCGCAGGTCGTCCACACGCGTTCGTCCTACAAACCGCACGAAATACGCTGCGGCCACAAATTTGTAAATCTCTACAACGAGGTCGATGACGGCGAACCGATCTCGATCGATATACGTAAACTGTCGCTCGTCATCCCCGCCGAGTCTTCGGTTCGTCAAATAGAGGCCGGAGAGTAGATGTTTACAGGAATAATCGAGGAACTCGGAACGGTAACGTCAGTTAATTTACATACTGACGGCTCTCGAATCGTGATAGCCGGGCGTGTTGTGACATCCGACATCGCCAACGGCGATTCGATTGCGGTCAATGGCGTTTGTCTGACGGCTGTCGATCTTTCGCCCGATTCTTTTGCGGCCGATGTCTCGCCCGAAACACTTGAGCGGACGACGCTGGGTAGCCTAAATGAGGGTTCGCCGGTAAATCTCGAACGCGCTGTTACGCCCGCGACGCGGCTTGGCGGCCATATTGTGCAGGGACACGTTGACGGACGCGGGACGTTTATCTCGGCTGTTCAAACGGGTGATTTCTGGACGGTGCGGATCGGATTTCCTCCAGAACTAGCCCGCTACTTCGTCCACAAAGGCTCGGTCGCAGTCGAAGGCATTTCGCTGACCATCGCCGCGCTTCACCCGGACAGTTTCGACATCGCCGTCATACCAAAAACCTGGGAAATGACAAACCTTTCATCCCTAAACCCCGGCACCGCCGTAAACATCGAAGCCGACATCATCGCCAAATACATCGAGCGGATGATGGTAGTTGGTTAGTTTTTGTGATTGGTATCCGAGTATGAAAATAGGTAATAAATCTGGCTGGTTTATGCTAATATCGTGAATATGGACACGATGACTTTAACGATCACTTTGCCGGAAGAAGTCGGGACGGCTTTGAAAAATAAGGCAAAAATAAGTGGAAAGGGTGTGGTGGAATATGTCGAGTCTATGATCGCCACGCAGGTAAAACGCCCGGGATTACGTGAGCTTTTTACCGATGTCCGCGAGAGTATCACGATCAGCGACGAAGAACTGGAAAAAGACATTGACGCCGCGATCGCCAAATCGCGCGAAGCGAGACGTTAGACGTGGCCGATATTCCCGTAACGGTATTTGATTGCGGAGTTTTTCTGCAAGGTTTAATGGCGAAAGCCGGTCCTGCCACGGCATGCCTTGAACTGGTCGAACAAGATCATATCCGATTAGTGATGAGCGAGGCGATCCTTGCGGAAATCAAAGATGTACTTTCGCGTACTGACACTCGTAAATTAAGCCCATATTTAACCGATGAAAAGATCGAGAGTTTGATCGATTTGATCTTTGAAAAGGCTGAGTTTGTTAAAGATGTTGGGTCACATTTCAGCTATCCTCGCGACACTTCTGACGAACTTTACTTAAATCTTGCTATCCAAACCGAAGCAGTTTTTCTTGTAGCTCGTGATCGTGATCTGCTCGATCTGATGACCCTCCACACGGACGAAGCCAAAGAATTCAGGCAAAGGTTTCGGCATGTGAGGATCGTTGACCCGGTCGAGTTTCTGCGGATCATAGCAGAGAAAGACCTGTCGATGAATCCCTAACAACAAGTTAAACTCGAAGCCGACATCATCGCCAATGATCGGGTTTCTTTGCGTGGCCAATCGCTTGATGATTCATCTCCGGCGCGATAAGGCGTGCAAGTTTTCTGACTCTAAAGCGTTCAGTTTCTAATGGCAAAGCCCAGTCACTACCCCGACAGGTCGGGGTTCTGACAGGACCAAGAAATATGAATCTGATCACTTTGACAGCTATTGGGATTTTGGCTATGCCGATGTTTGGAATTGCGCAGGGCAAGTCATACAAGTCGGTTTGTCTTGGGAGCGAACCGGTAGGTGACGATATTGTGCTCTCGGTTTGTAACCACGAGCACGGGATGGTCGCCAGCCCGCAGCCGCGGCTTTATCTGCGGGTCTTTGCGGACGGCCGCGGAGAGATCGAGATGAGCCCGTCGGCACCACGGGTGAATGTTTACGGACCAGAATCGCTTGTGAAAAAGACATTTCATGTCGATGCGGACGAGATCGCCGAGATCCGGCGGCTGGGGCGGATGACTGATTTTCAGAGCATGAAGGATGCTTATCCCGCGTATGCCATCGCGACCGATACTTCGCTCACGACGACGGTAGTGTTAAACGATCAAGGCAAAACAAAAAAGGTTGTCGTCACAAACTTTTCATACGCGAGTGTCGATAACCGCAAGCATTACGGTTTGTCATTCTGCCTGATGATGGCCAGGGTGGATGAGCTGCGAAATCGCGGTTTGGGAATTGTCCGGGAACCGCCGACCATCTCGTTTTGCGAGCTTATCCGCAACCACGAATACTATAACGGCTCGGTCGTCGCGATAAATGCCGTGCTTGAATACAGTGATAAACAGCAGTTTATCCACGACCCTGAATGTGCTGAGCTAGGTATCGGTGCCGCTCTGTTTACGACCGAAAAAGTCGCCGTCGGATTTGATTTTAAGAAAGGCAAGTCGAAGAAATTGGAAAAACAGGCTATCAGTGTGCGGGATGCGCGTTTTGGCGGGCGGGCGCGTGTCGATATATATGGCTTCCTGCGTGAAGAAAGTGAGAATGGGGCCGATAAATATAAATTTCGGTTCGACATCACCGAATTTAAGACCATCGATCCGATCGTCCTCCCCTACAATGGCCGGCTCGAACCCGGTTGGATGTATGTGGATAGCTTTGACGCAAAGGGCGACGAGCTAAAGCTAAGCTCGCCCTTGAAAATGCCCTTTCATCACGCCTTTCGCATAGAATGGCTGAACTCAGACAAATATCCAAAACTTCGCGCGGCTGGGCATACGTTCATTACCTTTCGAGTCCTATCGCGGAATATACGAAACATGGGAAATGGCAGGTGGGATGAAACTTATACCTGCGAGATACTCGATCTCCAATAACGAGAAAAACCCCGAATTTAGTTGCCGCAAATCAGCAAAATCATACAAAACCTGCATAATCATACAAAGCCCGCAAAATAGGGTTTCAATTGTTGGCGGTTGATGTTAATTTGAGGCCATGTACCAGAATCTTAACCCCAATCTAAACCATCGCACATCAGCCGCCAACCACGCAAAACCGTTATCCATCCGCCTCTTCAAGATACCCTTCAATGAAAAGGCAGCCTTTGTTGAGAGCGTCTGCGCATCGTTGATGGACAGCCGTTTTGGACCGGGCCGAGTGACGCCGATCGTCACCGATCTCAGAAAATTGCCGGAGCGCGGTGCCAGCGTATTCTGCGACATGACTGTCGAGGGGCCCGTCCCGTGTTATTCGATATTGTCCGATTCTGAGGTCGCCCGAAGGTACATGGCAGATGCGATCCGTCGTGAATTGGAACAATATGAGCCGCCGCGTGTTTCAATTCGCGTTCAAAACGTTTCGCCGTCAAACCTGGGACGCGGCTCGCCGTGATCCTCTGGGACGCGCAGCGCAAGTTTTCAACGCAGAGTTCGCTGAGATCGCAGAGAAAACGCGATCATCTATTTCCAGGGACGCGCTCAGTAGATAACACATTCTATGATTTTCTCAGCGTGCTCTGCGGTCTCTGCGTTAAAAATATTCTGGGACGCACGTGGCGGTAGGCAGTTTGCAGAAGGCTGAAAGAAAAATGGCGGATGATGAAAACATTCACCATCCACCATTCACAACCAACCACGAACCACGAACCGTTTCTACTTCGCGCCGCCGGCGAGTTTGCCGATGAGCGAGAAGAGCGGCAGATACATCGAGATGACAATCGAGCCGATGGTCACGCCGAGAAAGGCGATCAGGACCGGTTCCATCAGGCCGAGCAGATCGGCGATGGCGGTATCGACCTCGTCCTCGTAAAAATCGGCAATCTTGCCGAGCATGGCGTCCATCGCGCCGGTCTGTTCGCCAACGCCGATCATCTGGCCGACCATGTGCGGAAAGACCTTTGTCGCCTTAAGCGGATCGACAAAATTTTCGCCGCGTTCGACGCCGGCACGGACCTTGAGAATGGCATCTTCGATGATGACATTGCCGGCAGTCTTGGCCGTGATATCTAGCGATTGCAAGATTGGAACACCCGATGACAACAGTGTCGAGAGGATGCGTGAAAATCGGGCGACTGCGACCTTGCGCAGAATGCCGCCGATGATCGGCATTTTCAACATCAAAGCGTCGATCTGCCAGCGCCCCTTCGACGTCTTGTAGTAATAACTGATGCCGACACCGCTGGCTATAAGAAATATGAGCAGCGACAGGCCACCCCAACCAGCCATAAAACCGCTTATCGCCATGACGATACGCGTCGGCAGCGGAAGCTGCTCACCCGGGCCGAGCAATCCGAGAAAGATTTGCTGAAATTGCGGAATAACGACGACCATAATGATCGAGATCGCTCCGATCGCGACCAAAATAACGGCTGCCGGATAGATCGACGCCGAAACAATGCTGCGTTTCAGTTTGACGACCTTTTCGATCAACGTCGCGAGACGCTGAAGAATCAGGTCGAGCACGCCGCCCGTTTCGCCGGCTTCGACCATGTGGGTATAGAGGCTGTCGAATACTTTCGGATGCTTTTCGAGAGCGGCAAAGAGCGTCGTGCCTTCTTCGACGCTCTGACGCACCTGACGGAGAACATCCTTAAAAAATGCATTTTGCTGTTGTTCGCTGAGGATGTCGATACACTGCACCAGCGGCAAACCGGCGTCGATCATGACTGAAAACTGCCGCGTAAATACGGCCAGTTCCTTTGCCTTGACCTTTTTGCGGCGGCCGAGCTTTGGCAGCGAGATCTCGCGGCCTTTTTCCGAAGCCTGTGTCAGCACTATCTGTTCGCGCCGCAGCAAAGCTCGAAGCTCGTCTTGTGTCGCGGCTTCGCGTTCACCGTTGATCAATTCGTTTAAGCGATTTCTTCCCTTAAAGGCGTAGGTTGGCATTTCTTTCTCCTTGGTTTGCGACTTATCGACTAATAGGTCGTATAGGTCGTATAGGACTCATTTTTTTCTTAGCTGGGACGCTGGCCGATCGGTCTTCCCTGTGAGTACGGGCTTCCGTTTGGTGAAGGGCGTGTTGCGGGACGTGCTCCGCCACCGTAGGCGTCGTTCAGCCCCGATCCGCGGTCTATTAATTCCTTTAGTTCGTCGGCATTGGACGAACGCTGCATCGCGGTATCGAGCGTGATCAGGCGCTTGTGATTAAGCGTCGCGAGCGACTGATTAAATGTCTGCATCCCAAATTTGTCTTGCCCGGTCTGCATCATCGAGTAGATCTGGTGGATCTTGTCCTCGCGGATCAGATTGCGGATGGCGGCGTTGGGAACGAGTATTTCGAGAGCCATCACGCGGCCGTCACCCGATGCTTTTGGCAAAAGGGCCTGGCAGAGAATGCCCTCGAGCACAAGAGAAAGTTGTGTTCGGATCTGCGCCTGCTGGCCAGCCGGAAATACGTCGATGATGCGGTTGATGGTCGAATACGCCGAGTTGGTATGCAGGGTGGCGAATGTTAAATGGCCGGTCTCGGCAATACGCAGTGCCATCTCGATCGTTTCGAGGTCACGCATTTCGCCGACCAGGACGACATCCGGATCCTGTCTTAAGGCAGTCCGAAGGGCGGCCCCAAATCCGTGAGTATCGGCGGCGACCTCGCGCTGATTGACAACACAATTTTTGTGGTTATGCAGAAATTCAATCGGATCCTCGATCGTCAGAATATGGTCGTGGCGATCCATATTGATCTTGTCGATCATCGAGGCGAGCGTCGTAGATTTACCCGAGCCGGTAGGTCCTGTCACGAGTACCAGTCCACGCGGCTTTTTACACATATCTGCGACGACCGGGGGCAAACCTAGCGCCTCAAAAGTTTTTATCTCATAGGGAATGGCCCGAAACACCGCGCCGACCGCGCCTTTTTGATTAAAAAGATTGGCGCGAAAACGCGACATTCCCTTTAAGCCAAAAGAGAAATCGAGTTCGAGATTCTCTTCAAAACGGTGTTTTTGCGAATCGGTGAGCACCGAGTAAGCAAGCCGCTTAGTATCCGAAGCCGAAAACGGAGCAAAGCCAGGGAGCGGGGCAAGATGGCCGTGCACACGTACCTGTGGTGCGGAATTGGTCGTGACATGAAGATCAGAGCCGCCCAGATCTGTCATCTTTTTGAGCAAATCTGGAAGCGTGACCGACGATTCGACGGTTGTTGGTTGTTCGTAGCTCATAATTTTTTGTGAGAGAAAGTTTTAGTGGGAGATAAGGTGGCTATTCTTTTACTGCCGCACGCTGTGTCGGCTTGACGCGGCTTTTCAGCGAGTTGATCACCTTTTCAGATTCCTCGGCGAGGCGTTCCTGCTGCTCGACCGGCGAATTGGTCGTAACGCTGTAAATGCGTCCGTCAACCTCGGTGAAATAAAACATACGCGACACGACCTTGCCGCCTGTGCCTTGGGATTGGGCGACGACAATGTAAACCGGCTGGCCGGCTATGTCCTTTTGATAATCGTTGACGACCCAGCCATTTTCGCGGATCATCCGGTCGATGACTTCGCGGCGAAGCGACGTCGTGGCAACACCGCCGACGCTCTTGCTGCTATTTCCACCGCCATTGACCGCCGGGCCGACCACTGTGATCGATGCCGATCCGACCTGTGCACCTGACGAATTATCAACACGGAACTGAAGCTCTGCAGGCGTCGATTTTGCCGTGCTCCATCCTGCCGGAGCAGAATCCCCTGACGGCAAAACTGCTGGAACAGCCTTATCGACCTTATTAGCTTTGGCGGGTGAGATTTTCGAAACAGAATTGCCCGGCGCCGTTCCCGTTTCAACCGCATGTTCCTTTGCAAGACGGAGTTGACGAAGCCGTATGGCACGTTTTCGCGCCTGTAAAGCACGTTTGCGCCTCATCCGGCGATGATATTGACGCCACCAGCCCTTGGAATATTTCTTGTAATGGCGGTGATGCCGCCTGTGCTTGTGATGCTTGTGGGGACCGGCCTCGGCGTAATCCGTCGCCAGAGGGATGATCGCCCCGATACCGATCAATAATGCCAATGATAATGCAATTGCCCTGACTAACATATTTCCTCCAATTCCTAAATCACGGTTTCCTTTACCACTTCCTCAATAGTCGTAATGCCATCGCGAAGTTTGTACAAACCCGATTCGCGAAGTGTCACCATTCCGACTTCGATTGCCTTTCGCCTCAGTTCCATCGCGCTCGCGCCGATGATAATTAGTTCACGGAGATCGTCCGTTATCTCCATGACTTCATACAATCCGACACGGCCCTTATAGCCCGTGTTGTTGCAGTTTTGACAGCCTTTGCCTTTGTATATCTTTAACTCGACCGCCTCGTCCTTTGAAAAGCCGATCTCGACAAGACCCTCCGGCGGCAAGTGAACCTGTTCCTTGCACTCGCTGCATATTCGGCGGATCAGCCTCTGGGCCTGAATAAGATTGACGCTGGTCGCCACCAAAAACGGCTCGATACCCATATTGACAAGCCGCGAGATGGTCGACGGAGCGTCGTTGGTATGCAGGGTCGAAAGCACAAGGTGGCCTGTCAGCGCAGCCTTGATCGCGATCTCGGCCGTTTCAAAATCGCGGATCTCACCGACGAGAACGATATTTGGATCCTGACGCAGAAACGAGCGAAGGGCGGCGGCAAAATTTAGCCCGATCTGCTCCTTCATCTGCACCTGATTGATACCCTGTAGGTTAAATTCGACCGGGTCCTCGGCCGTCATAATGTTGGTCTCGCTAGTGTTAAGCGTCTGGAGCGCCGAGTAGAGCGTATTTGTTTTACCAGAACCGGTCGGGCCTGTAACAAGCACCATTCCATAAGGATTGGCGATGTTGCGCTTAAATTTTTCGAGACCCTCGGGCTCAAATCCAAGCCGCGTCATATCGAGCATCAGCTTGTCTTTATCAAGCAGTCGGAGCACGACCTTTTCACCAAAAAGAGTCGGCAGCGTCGAAACGCGAAAATCCAATTCACGCGAGCGGTTATCAATCTTGACCTTGATCTTGATACGACCGTCTTGCGGCAGACGCTTTTCGGAAATATCGAGCTTTGCCATGATCTTGAGACGCGAGATTAACGGGTCGCGGATCTTCAACGGCGGATGCATCACGTCATAAAGGACGCCGTCGATGCGAAACCTGATGCGAAAATCTTTCTCATAAGGCTCTACGTGAATGTCAGATGCTCCGCGGCGCAGGCTGTCGACCATCAGGACGTTTACCAGACGAACGACCGGCGCGTCTTCGCTGGCTCGTGCCAGCGCCGCGAGATCGATCTCATCGTTTTCCTCGACCACCTCAAATTCTTCGGCATCGTGGCCGCCGAATTCAAAAGCCTCGAGTGATACGTCAAGGTCCGAATCTACGAGACGGTCATTCGGGTCATCAACCTTGAATCCATTACTCGAATGTCCGTTTTTACCATTCTTGCCGTTCTTTGCGCTGACCTTTTGGGTTTCCACTGCAAAAGCGGCGTCGAAAATATCGATCTGGCTAGACCCGCTGTAGTATTTTGCAATTGCCAGTTGGATCGAGGTCTCGGACGCGATCACCGGCTCGACATTAAACCCGGTCATAAACTTAATGTCGTCCATCGCAAAGACATTGGTCGGATCGGCCATTGCCAGCGTTAATATCGCACCGACCTTGGAGATGGGGAGCACGGAGTATTTCGATGCAACATCCTCCGAGATCAGCTTGATAACATCGGTATCGATCTGGAAAAGATCGAGATTGATCGACGGCACGCCGTATTGCCGCGACAAAACCGCCGTAACGACGTCATCCGATACGATGCCAAGCCTGACAAGATTTGAGCCCAACCGTCCGCCGTTTGCACGCTGATATTCGAGCGTCTCGCGCAGCTGCTGCGGCGTGATCAGGTTTTCGCGGACAAGGATTTCCCCAAGTTTTGTTGACATTTATATGCGGCTGTTCCTTTTGATAAAGAGATGGGCCTCAGGAACTTCTGTGTTGAGAACCTTTGGGTCAAATTGATCGATAGGCTACACAGAAAACGATGATTAACATCGTTGACATTTAACAATACATCGTTTAACTCGAATGTGTCAACGATTCTTTTAGATATTTGTTTAGTTAATTTTAAAAGTCGAAACTCCACGGGATTCGGACAGTTTGACCTAATTCTGCGGGGTCATATCTTTTTTTAGCTGGACGATGAAGGATCTGACAGCCGATGCCTCGACGCTGTTTGGGAAAATGCGGAGGAATTCCTCGTAGGTTGCGATAGCATCCGTGTATTTTTTTTGCCGTTCGTAGATCAATCCCAGGAGTTGATAGATCACGATGGCGTCGGGAGCGCCGGAGAGTTGTTTTAGCGACGCTCGCAGATTTTTGGCCGATTCGGTGTAGCTGGCATTCTCATTTTCAAAATCACCGCCGGACCCCTCGGCTTTTTCTTTATACAAAATCCCCAACCCCGCGTAAGCCTCAGGCTGAAAGCCTCTGCCCTCGGTGATCGCGCGTTTGTATGCCGCTATTGCTTTGGCTTCCTCGCCGCTCTCTTTATAAATGCGGCCGAAGACGGCGGATGCTTCGGCGTAAGCCGGACGCAGCTTTTTGGCGGACGCGATTGCTTTTCCGGCACCCTCGAAATCGCCGGAATCCAAAAGCAGGCGTGCGAGGCTGAGATATGCCTCAGGATAATTCGGGCGGAGTTTGATCGCGCGGTTGTATGCATCCACCGCCTTTTCGCGGTCGGTCGCCGACAACCGTTCAGCTTCCTGAAACGCAAGCTCAGCCTGATCGGTGGTCTTAACCAGTGCAATCTTGACCTCGCCTTTTTGCGCGGCAGTCAATGTCTGTGACTTTTCCTTAAAGCCATCGGCACGGATTCGGAGCGTATGTACTCCGGTCGAGAGGGTCGCGATCTCAAGTTTGCCATCGGCGTCGGTTTTGCCAAATCGTACGACATCGAGCCAGACGACCGCATCCGATTCGGTCTTGACGATAATAGAGCGAAAACGCGGCGCGGCGGGTTTTCGGACCTGTGCAGATGCGTGTTGGGCAATAATAATACATGCCGCTGCTGCAATCCCAAGCAATAAAACTTTTCGGCAAAAGCCATTCATATTTATTCGACGCTAATCCTCAAAATTCCGTTGCTGTATCTTTTGTTTTACTCGGGATTTGTCCTAAACGACTTAAAAGCGGCGTTATCGTCAATCCCTGTATAAATACCGAAAATGCCACAACGCCGAATGTAACAGTATGTATCTCCTGACGATATGGCAGCGTATCTGGAATTCCTAATGCTAATGCTAGTGCCAAAGCTCCGCGCAAACCGCCCCAAAACAAGATATGTTGTAGCTTAGCGTCAACTTTCAACGACGAGCCGACAAACAATGCCGAGCACGGATAAACGGCAATTGCCCGGCTAATGATAACCGCTATAATTGCCACAATAATGGGAATGGATGCTTTTGCAAAATCCTGGGACGCCAGATTAATGCCCAAAATTATGAAGATAACCGAATTGACGACAAACGCTGCAAATTCCCAAAAATGCTCAATATATTTTTCTCCTGTCTCGGTGATAGGGCCTAATGCGGTCAGATTGCCGACCATTAATCCGGCCGTGGTTGTAGCTAAAATTCCGGACAGATGAAAATGTTCCGCCAGCCAGAACGAGCCAAAGGCGGCGAGCGTCGTCATCGAAAGCTCGACCAAATGATCCCGCGTCCGGCCGATTATCAGCAAGACGATCCCGCCGACGAGCAGACCGCAAAGAATTCCGCCGAGACCTGACGAAAGCAGCTTCCACACGGATGAGCCAAATCCCAATGGCTCGCCCGTCGCAAAAGCCAGCACCAGCACAAACGCCACCGCCGCCGTGCTGTCGTTAAACAGGCTCTCGGCCTCGACAAGCAGCCGAAGCCGCCCTTTGACCTTGGCTTCTTTGAACGTGGCAATTATCGAAACAGGATCCGTGGCAGCGATCAAAACACCAAACAGTATCGCCGCTTGCCACACCCAACCCGCCGCGTAGTGCATAAACGCCGCTGTCACGCCCGCCGAAAGCACGACACCAACAGTCGCATATGTAACTATCACCAGCAGATCCCGGCGCAATTCCTTCCAGTTGATATACAGAGCCGCCTCAAATATCAACGGCGGAAGCAGAACATCAAAGACCAGTTCTTTGCTAAAAGGAACGTTGAGATCGACCCGCAAGAACGCAATGAAAATACCCGCGACGACCAGACCAGCCGTGTAGGAAAGGCGCAACCGCCGTGCGATGATAGCGACCATCGCACCAACCAGAATTATCAGCTCTATTTGTTCGATTCTCAGAGATTCCATCTTGAGCCGCTGCCTAATGATACAATTGATAATGATTTCGCCACAATTCGCTTGATTTTTTGCATGTCCAAACTATAATCAGATATTCGTGGCTGGGTAGCTCAGCTGGTTAGAGCGCGGGATTCATAACCCCGAGGTCGAGTGTTCAAGTCACTCTCCAGCCACCATTAGAATCTATAACTTAGCGAGGCGCTTTTCGTCGAATACTGCAATTCCCATAAGCACAACTACAGTTTTCTTAAATTAATCTGAGAGCATTTATAATTGACAGTTGCTCTCCGGCCAATGTAATTTCAAGATATACTTAAGCAAGAGACTTTGATTAGTATTTTTACGCAGTATCTTAATGAAGAGCGAAGAGCATATAAATGAAAACCTTTGGTTTCTGCGCCGGCCGGCTCAGTTTTTGGCAGATGTCGTCGTGCTGACGGCGGCTTTTTTTCTCGCATATCTGCCGGCGATAAATATTCAGCTTGGAACAGATTATTACGCCTATTATGCCGGGATCGCCCTGCGGCAGCTTCCATTCGTGGTGCTAATCCAGTTTTTGGCGCTTTTTCTCGTTGGAACATATTCGATAATCTGGCGGTATATCAGCATCGATGATATTCGCGTGTTTTTGAAGGCGGCCGCGATCTCGGGCGCGGTTTTGATCGCTTTTCGTTTTCTACTTGCCTTTGCCCGGATCGATCTCAGTCTTTGGCAGGTGCCGGTATCGGTTATCCTGATCGATACGGTGCTGGGATTTGGCGGACTATTGGCTTTGCGTATCTTACGTCGGTTCTTTTATGAATTGAGCGAAAAAAACCGCACATTCGCCGGAAAACGCCGCATAAAGCGAAAACCGACGCTCATCGTTGGCGCGGGTCGGATGGGAGCAACTCTCGTCAAGGAAATGTCGGGCCGCGCCGACGCCGAGCTTCAGGTTCGCGGCTTTGTCGACGACGACATGCGAAAGGTAGGCGGCAGCGTCAATCGTATTAAAATACTCGGAACAACCGCCGATCTGGAAAGACTCGTCCATGAAATGGACATTAAACAAGTGGTCATCGCCATAGATCACGCTCAGGGCAAAGAAATCCGGCGAATCATCAATGTCTGTAGCTCTATTCCCGTCAAGGCGCAAATTGTACCCAGCCTTAACGAGATCGCTAATGGCCGTGTGTCCGTCAGCCGCATCCGTGACGTCCAGATAGAGGATCTACTCGGGCGCGAGCAGGTCGAGCTCGACGACGAGAATTTGCACTCGTTCCTCGACGGTAAAACTGTGATGGTAACGGGGGCGGGCGGTTCGATTGGCTCTGAGCTTGTCCGCCAGATCACTAACTATCACCTGAAACATCTCGTTTTGGTCGAACGCGCCGAGTTCTTTATGTTTCAGATAAGCCGCGAATTGTCCGAGGATTTCACAGATATTAATTTTGTGCCATTGATCGCGGATATTGGCGACGAACCGCGTATGCGCCAGATATTCGAGACATATCGGCCGGAGGTCATCTTTCACGCGGCTGCTCATAAACATGTGCCGCTGATGGAGACAAACACGGCAGAGGCGATCAAGAATAATGTTTTTGCAACGTATCTTATTGGCAAACTTGCCGGCGAATACGCTGCGTCCGATTTTGTCCTGATCTCGACCGATAAGGCCGTAAATCCGACATCGGTCATGGGTGCGTCAAAACGCGTCGCCGAGATCGTCATCCAGGATCTCGATCAGACCTATAAGACCAATTATATAGCCGTTCGATTTGGCAACGTGCTTGGCTCGGCTGGCTCAGTCGTTCCAATCTTTAGCGAACAGATAAAAAAAGGCGGTCCCGTTACAGTCACGCACAATGACATGACACGGTATTTTATGACGATCCCCGAGGCTTCCCAGCTTGTGCTGCAGGCCGGCGCGCTTGGCGCGGGTGGCGAAATATTCATTCTTGACATGGGCCAACCAGTCAGGATACTCGACCTTGCCGAGGATATGATCCGGCTATCGGGTCTGGCGCCGTACGAGGATATCGATATTGTCTTTAGCGGAGTGCGCGACGGCGAAAAACTTTTTGAGGAGCTTGAGATCAACGGCGAAAACCTGTTGAAAACTCGTAACCCCAAGATATTTATCGGCAAAATTGCCACTTACTCAAAAAATGAGGTCGAACATATCCTAAGTGAGTTTCGGGCAGCGGTTACCACAAGCGACGAGACAGCCATTAGACAAGCTTTCAACGAGTTTCTGCCCGAGGCAAATATCAGCACCGGCGACAAACCACTCTTGTCGCAAACGGCCGCAGCGGGCGACAGTATGTTTACATCCTCGCCAAAACTGGGCCTGGCGGAGAAATAATAAATTTTGCCATTTTGGAAATATGTGGAGAATAGTATTGGAGCGAATCTACATGGCGCCAGCGAAATTCGTCGGAATACTAAGCAAAAGTAGTAAAATAGAACTTAATGACAAGGTTACGAAGCCCGTTGCAAGTTCCGGTCTTAAAGGATCTCGATGAGACCTTTGATGCGAGAGATCTCACTCACAAGGAGCGATTTATTCTTCAATACCAAATTTCGCTTCAGGCATACAAATTGCGCGGATTGCCGATACCAGATCCGGAGTCATCAAGACAATTGTTCGAGTTTTTCGACGTATACCAAAATTCTGATTCGCATTAACTAAAAATGATTCATCCGAAATTGAGTAGATCGCGCATTTCAGAAAAAGCTGCTTCGTTCACCGAATCGGTCATTCGCGAGATGACACGCGAGGCAATGAAGTATGGCGCGGTCAATCTCGGCCAGGGTTTTCCCGATTTTGTCGCGCCCGAGGACATCAAACAGAAAGCGATGGAGGCGATCGCCGCTGATCATAATCAGTACGCGATTACATGGGGTGTCAAAAATTTTCGCGACGCCATCGCGGCAAAAACCAAATGGTTTCTCGGCCTGGATATCGATCCCGAAACCGAGATTACCGTTACATGCGGCTCCACCGAGGGGATGATCGCCGCGATGATGGCGACGGTGGACAATGGCGAAGAAGTCGTCGTTTTCGAGCCTTTCTACGAAAATTACGCGCCGGACGCGATCCTGTCGGATGCAACGCCGCGGCATGTGCCGCTTTATCGAACGGACAACGGTTTTGTCTTTGACCGCGATGTACTGAGCGCCGCTTTTAACGAAAAAACAAAGGCAATCATCATCTGCAACCCCAATAACCCGACGGGCAAGGTATTTACCAAAGACGAGCTCGAATTTATCGCCGATCTCTGCAAGGAACACGACGCACTCGCGTTCACCGACGAGATCTACGAGCACATTATCTACGATGAAGTTCCAAGTTCCAAGTTCCAAGTTCCGAGTCGCTCTGAATCTTCACTGACCACTGGCAACCGATCACTGACAACTGCCCATATCTGCATGGCGAACATTTCGGGGATGCGTGAGCGGACTGTAGTCGTGAATTCTCTGTCAAAAACATATTCCGTTACCGGCTGGCGCGTCGGCTACTGCATCGCTCCGCCGGATATCACGTCTGCAATCCGTAAGGTACACGATTTTCTCACGGTTGGCGCCGCCAATCCGCTTCAACATGCCGGTGCGTACGCGTTGAGCTTGCCGGCGAGCTATTACAGCGAACTTCAGCGTGATTACCAAAAGAAGCGCGATTTTATTGTGCCGGTTTTGCAAAATGCGGGGTTCAAATGCGACTTTCCGGACGGGGCGTATTATGTGATGTGCGATATTTCGGAGTTTGGCTTCGCCAACGATATCGAATTTACAAAACACCTCATCCGCGAGATCGGCGTCGCCGTCGTGCCGGGGTCATCATTTTATCACGACGCTACCCTCGGTTCGCAGATGGTGCGGTTTTGCTTCTGCAAAAAAGACGAAACGCTCGACGCGGCCGCCGAACGCCTAAAGAAATTATCGCTTGGGTGATTCTGAACGAAATTCTACTCCTCATCTTCCCGCAATTTTTCCAAAACCGAAATATCTTCGAGCGTCGAGACGTCGCCCGCGACCTTATTACCGGATGCAATCTCGCGAAGCAGGCGGCGCATTATTTTGCCTGAACGAGTTTTTGGCAGAGCATCGGTAAAGCGGATGTCGTCGGGTTTAGCTAATGCACCGATCTCTTTTGCCACATGAGCGCGAAGCTCGTTTTTGAGGTCGTCACCGCCCGCCCGTCCGCCTTCGAGGGTGACGAACGCTGAGATTGCCTGTCCTTTAATGTCATCAGGGCGTCCGACAACCGCTGCCTCGGCAACGGCCTCATGCGAGACTAGCGCCGACTCGATTTCCGCAGTACCAAGGCGATGGCCGCTGACATTTATTACGTCATCGACGCGGCCCATGATCCAATAGTATCCGTGCTCGTCACGACGGGCGCCGTCACCGGCGAAATAAAAGCCGGGAATTTCGGACCAATATGCTTCTTTGTACCGCTCGTCGTCACCCCATAAAGTGCGAAGCATCGACGGCCACGGATGAGTAGCGACGAGGTAACCACCCTCGTTCGTCGCGACGGAAACGCCCGCTTTGGTGACTATATCGAGCATAATCCCGGGGATTGGCCGCGTCGCAGTGCCGGGTGTTGTCGGCGTCGCTCCAGGTAGCGGCGAGATCATGATCGAGCCTGTCTCGGTTTGCCACCAGGTGTCAACGATCGGGCATTTTCCCTTCCCGATGATCTCGTGATACCACATCCACGCTTCAGGGTTGATCGGCTCGCCGACCGTGCCGAGCAATCTCAGACTCGAGAGATCGTGTTTTAAAGGATACTGCTCACCCCATTTTGTAAACGCCCGGATTGCTGTCGGAGCCGTGTAAAAAATGCTGATGCGGTGACGCTCGATGATGTCCCAGAAACGATCGAAATCGGGGAAATTCGGAGCACCCTCGTACATAAAAACGGTTGCGCCGTTGGCAAGCGGGCCGTACACGACATAGCTATGTCCCGTGACCCAGCCAATATCGGCGGTACACCAGAAAACATCCTCATCTTTAAGGTCAAAGACGATCTTGGCCGTGTAAACGGTTTGCGTCAGATAGCCGCCGGTCGTGTGCAAAATGCCTTTCGGTCTTCCCGTCGTGCCCGATGTATAAAGGATGAACAGCGGATGCTCCGCATCGAGCGGCTCTGCCGGGCAATCGGCATTTACGGCTTCGAGCAACTCATGCCACCAGTGGTCGCGGCCCGGCTTCATATTAACTTCCGTGCCAGTCCGGCGGTAAACTACAACATCTTTGACTGTTGGACACTGATCTGCAGTTTCATCGACAATATTTTTTAGCTTAATTTCCGAACCGCGCCGATATCCGCCATCGGCTGTGATGATAATCTTAATTTGCCCATCGATGACGCGGTCGCGTATCGCATCGGCCGAAAAGCCGCCAAAAATAACTGTATGAACCGCCCCGATTCGCGCACAGGCAAGCATTGCTACGCCAAGTTCCGGCACGAGCGGCATATACAGAGCAACACGGTCGCCTTTTGCAACGCCGAGCTTTTTTAGCACATTTGCAAACCGGCAAACCTCGCGATGGAGTTGCAAATATGTCAGTGTGCGAATCTCTCCGGGCTCGCCTTCCCAGATAAACGCCGCCTTATTTTTTCGCCACGTCGTCAGATGCCGGTCAAGACAGTTATGCGAAATATTGATCTGACCACCGACAAACCATTTTGCAAACGGCTCATTCCATTCGAGAACCGTATCCCATTTCTTAAACCAATCAAGGCTCTCGGCCTGTTTTGCCCAAAAAGCCTCGGGATTAGCGGCGGCCTCGGCATGAAGTTTTTCATATTCCTCAAAACTTTTGATATGAGCCTTCGCTGCAAATTCCGGCGGCGACGGAAAGAGGCGGTGTTCATTCAGTGTAGATTCGATAGCGATGGGTTCGGGCATGAATTTTTAGGTTGAAAACAAGAGAACAGACTGTGGTAATAATGTGGCCAGGTTGTCATCTAGTCTATTGGACCCGGACTCTTTTTCGCGGACGTAAAAGCACAACACCGGTTTCGTTCAATGTGGCGTCGATCTGATCGAGTTCATCATAAGTCAAACCAACCAGTTTTATCCGGTGATCGATCTGTTTTTGTGAGCTGTCTTTTTTAGCTTCCATGGCTTTTGACCAACCTTCAAAGCCACGGTCAGCTCCGACAATATCTTTCTTATGTAGAAACTCTAGCTGCATTATTTGACGTTTGATATCTTCGGTTTCATTTTTGATATCTTGAATTTTCTTTTCGTGTTCAGCTTCCGTCATAAAAGCGATTTTATGCCCGAAAGGGCGGCATGTCAAAGCCTTTAATTGTGCTATCATTCATAAGTAAATTTTTAATAAATCTATTTTATGCCCCTGCTCGAAATGCGTAATATCGTCAAGGAATTCCCCGGCGTACGTGCGCTTGACGGCGTGAGCTTTACCCTTGATCGCGGCGAATTTCACGCACTCGTCGGCGAGAATGGTGCCGGGAAATCGACGCTGATGAAGGTTCTGTCGGGCGTTTTTCCGGAAGGAACGTTCGAAGGCGAGATACTTGTGGATGACGAGGTGCGGCATTTTCGCGGGATACGCGATTCCGAAGCAGCCGGTATCGCGATCATTTTTCAGGAACTGTCGCTTGTCAAAGAACTGACGGTTGGCGAAAACATCTTCCTCGGCAAAGCGCCGTCGTGGTTTGGAGTAATTAATTGGTCGGAGTTGTATCATAAAGCATCGAAATTGTTGAAAGATCTCCATCTGCCGATCGACCCTCGAGTAAAGGTCGGCGGTCTCGGCATCGGCCAGCAGCAATTGGTCGAGATCGCTAAAGCACTTTCGCAGAATGCGAAAATCCTGGTTCTCGACGAGCCGACCGCAGCTCTGACCGAATCCGAGGTCGAAACGCTTTTCGTGATCCTCAAGAAGCTCAAAGAACGGGGCGTCGGGATGATATACATCTCGCACAAACTCGACGAGGTCTTCAAAATGAGCGATCAGATCACCGTCCTGCGTGACGGCAAAACGGTCGCAACCCATGCCGCCGCCGAAACGGACAAGAACCGGGTCATTGCCGCGATGGTCGGACGGGATGTGGGTGATATTTTTCCGAAGGCCGAGCATGAACACGAGCAAACTGCTTTAAGCGTCAAAAACCTGACCGCGTATTCGGTGGATGTTGCCGACAAAAAACTGGTAGACAGTGTTTCCTTCGACGTCAAAAGAGGCGAGGTGTTAGGGATTGCCGGTTTGATGGGGGCCGGTCGGACGGAGCTTTTGATGGCGGTGTTTGGCGCATGGCAGGGCGAATATTCGCGGGAGATCGAGGTTGATGGAAAGTCAACATCGATCGATTCGCCTACTGATGCAATAGCAAAAGGCATCGGTTTTGTTACCGAAGACCGGAAACGTTTCGGCCTCATTCTCGATCAAACGATTCTCGATAACATGACGCTCGCCGGGCTGCGTTCGATCTCAGGCCGCTTTTTGACTAACCGTACGCGAGAGACGATGGCCGCCAAAGGCCCGATGAAAAGCTTGCGGATCAAAGCAAATTCGTCGCTGACTGTGACAGGAACGCTCTCCGGCGGCAATCAGCAAAAGGTAGTGCTCGGCAAATGGCTGCTGACCAATCCAAAAATTCTATTCCTCGACGAACCGACGCGCGGGATCGATGTCGGAGCCAAGCGGGAGATCTACGCGGAAATAAATAAGCTGGCCAAAGGAGGAATGGCGATCGTGCTGGTCTCGTCGGAATTGCCTGAGGTTTTGGGGCTATCGGATCGTGTGATCGTCCTGCACGAAGGTAAACTGACGGGCGAATTTACACGCGAAGAGGCGACACCCGAAAAAGTAATGGCGGCGGCAACCGGCCACAACTAAACAAATGGATGAAACGAACAAAACACGAATAACAAAATCGACGCTCCGGGCGTACATTATGATCGCCGTGCTCGGCCTGATCTGGGTGTATTTTCACTGGGCGACCGACTCGATCTTTCTGACGCCGCGAAATCTGTCGAACCTGATGACGCAGATGTCGGTGACGGCGATCCTCGCAGTCGGGATGTTGATGGTTATCGTTTCGGGCAACATCGACCTGTCGGTCGGTGCGGTGCTTGGGTTTGCCGGCGGCATCGCGGCTTATGCCGTGACGGTTTTGGATTATGGCCTTCCGGTCGCTATCATTGCGGCAATTGTAGTTGGTGTCGTTATCGGGTTGTTCCACGGTGTGCTGACCGCTTATCTGAATATCCCGGCGTTTATCGTGACTTTGGGTGGACTGCTTGCTTGGCGCGGAGCCGTAAAATGGCTGCTCGGCGGCAACACGATCCCGATATCTAACGAGACGTTCAAGGCCATCGGGAACAACAATCTCCCGCTGTCGGTCGGTTGGGCGCTGGCGGCGGCGGCGATCCTTTTTGTTTTGTTTATCGCCTATCGCAAAGCTAAATCAGTCAAAGATTACGGCCTCGGCGAGCCAAATTACGGCGGCGAGCTGCTTAAGGCGATCATTCCCATAGGCGGTATCGTCGCCTTTATCTGGGTGATGAACGCCTACCAGGGCGTGCCGATTCCCGTGCTGATACTGCTTGCCGTTGCTCTATTTGGCGGCTTTATTACAGACTCGACAACCTTTGGCCGCTATCTCTACGCCATCGGCGGCAACGCCGACGCAGCGCGGCTTTCGGGTATCAATAACAAACGAAATATCCTCAAGGTATTCGCGCTTTTGGGTGCTTTGACGGGTATTGCCTCGCTAATATTTACTGCCCGTGTCGGCAGTGCGTCACCTGACGCGGGCGTTCTGAAGGAACTCGACGCAATCGCCGCCTGTGTTATCGGGGGAGCGTCATTGATGGGCGGACGCGGCACGATATTTGGAGCATGTCTCGGTGCACTCATAATGGCGAGCCTCGATAACGGTATGTCGCTGCTCAACGTCCGCGATTTTATGCAGGACATCATCAAAGGCTCGATCCTCGTCGCCGCTGTGGGGTTGGATATGATGGGCAGGAAGCAGAGTTAATTACATGACTATAATGCAAATAATCGTTGTAACCTGTCTGTATCTGGTCGCATTGGTTGCCGCCGTTTACTTTACCCGGCCGACCTTGCGCCGCGTCATGGGAGCGTTGGCAGGCGGAGCGGCTGTCGGGCTTTTTGGTATGGGAGCGGTCGTTCTTGGCAATGCATCGGGTGTGTGGCGGGTGCCCATCTCGTGGACACCGGCCTTTCTGACTCTGTTCTACCTCGGGCTTGCCGTCTCAGTCTCACCGATCTATCTCGTCACCTGGCGCCTCGCTCGGCGATTCGGATGGAGTGGACTGGCGGTGTTTATCGCCGTGGTCGCGATCATCGGCCCGCCGCGTGATTATATGTACGCGGCAATGTTCCCGGAGTGGATGGTTTTTGCATCGGGAGCCCTACCCGTCATCGCAGATGCCGTGGCCTATATCGGCATTGTCGTGATCGGTCACGCGGTGATGAGGCTCATTGCCGGTTCCTCTAGAGATGACCCTCTTGCACGACAAACCACTTAGTGCTACATTTTCCGAACACGCAACTTAGTTTAACTTTCGCCGCAATTTGCGAGCGAGCTGTCTGAAAATCCAGGAGAGGAGAAACTTTTATGCCAAATATCGATACCGGTAATACCGCTTTTATGCTGCTATGCTCGAGTCTCGTCATGCTGATGACGCCTGGGCTGGCCTTTTTTTACGGCGGGCTCGTTGGTCGCAAGAATGTACTGGCGATAATGATCCAGAGCTTTGTGTCGATGGGCTGGACGACCGTTTTGTGGTGGGCATTTGGTTTCTCGGTCTGCTTTAGCGGCGATTTGAAAAGCGGAACGGACTTTTTCGGCATCCTCGGGAATTTTAACTGGGCTTTTCTGAACGGCATCACGCTCGACACGCCGTCGGTACTCAACCCGTCAATCCCGATGCTTGTTTTTTGCGCATATCAGATGATGTTTGCCATCATCACGCCGGCGCTCATTACCGGTGCGTTTACAAACCGTGTGACGTTCAAGGCGTATATGCTCTTTCTCACCGGCTGGCTCATGCTGGTTTATTTCCCGTTCGTCCACATGGTCTGGGGCGGCGGTATTATGGCGAGCTGGGGCGTACTCGATTTTGCGGGCGGTATCGTCGTGCACAACATCGCAGGTATCGCGGCCTTGGCATCGGTGTTATATGTTGGGCGGCGCAGGTTCGTCGATGCGGGCCCACACTCGATCCCGCTGGTGGCGCTCGGCACTGGGCTGCTGTGGTTTGGCTGGTACGGTTTTAATGCGGGCAGCGAATTTCGCGTCGATTCGGTAACGGCGGTGGCGTTTATCAACACGGACCTCGCGGCAAGTTTTGCTGCTATCGCGTGGCTCGCTATGGATTGGGCGACAACGAAAAAGCCAAAATTCCTCGGTCTGTTGACCGGAGCCGTGGCGGGACTCGCGACCATCACGCCGGCGGCCGGCTATGTTTCGCCGGCTTCGGCGTGCCTGATCGGGCTTATTGCGGGCTTTGTCTGCTTTTATGCCGTGGCTCTCAAAAATAAGCTAGGTTGGGATGACGCACTCGATGTCTGGGGCGTGCACGGCGTCGGCGGATTTATCGGCATCATTCTTTGCGGCGTCTTTGCCACCACGCTGTTTAATCAAGCTGGAACTGACGGCCTGCTTCGCGGCGGTACGCGGTTCTTTATGGTGCAGATCGGCGCTGTGCTACTGTCCTCGGTTTGGGCATTCGTCTTTACATACGGGATGCTCTGGCTGATTGACCGGATTACCACCGTCAAAGTCGACGAAGCCGGCGAGCAAGAAGGCCTCGACAGCTCGATCCACGGCGAAGCAGCGTATCTTGAGAGTATTTGACGGATTAGTAGAACTAGGCTTAATTAGCTCGCGATGTCATTGGTGATTAATAAAAGCAGGGTTAGATGTTTTGCTCTTCTACTCTTTGTGGCTGTTAATGTTTGTCTCACCTTGAATATTGCCGCGCAACCACAGCCCAAACGAATCATCGACAGATTTTTCAAAACATGGTTGATTAACAAAGATGCAATCCGGTCGATGGGGTTTTTCGACCCAAAGGCATTTAACAATAGATACATGTGTTGGGATTGTAATGGTAATATCAGCATTCGTGGTCGCCATTCTTCTGCAAAGCTGAAGAACGAGATACGAAAATTCCTTTTTCATGCGAGTCGGTTGAAGATGTATCTTGTTTTACCGCAAGACTATCTAAAAGATTTCATCGATCGGGAAAAAGAAAACCTCATAAACAAACCGGAGAATGATAAGTATTTTCTTTACCGAGTCGCTGTAATTCAAAAATTCTTAGAGCCCAGCCGCGAAACGACTTTTCTCCGAAAACATTATGATTTGAGAAAGGCAAGAATTTGCTTAATTGGATTGAGTTTCAAAGGCGAACCTGACGACCTTGAAGGTGTAATGTTTTTTCTATGGGTTCCAGTGAAGAATTCGTGGAAGATCGTCTCGTTAGGGTTCGTAAACCCATAAATACCGAAGTTAGCCACCAATAAAACTCATTGTCCGGCTCGCCGGGACAAACTCCGCGTCGTTTATGTAATGACGCGGTTCTTTTTTTATAACGGCGTCCTCGATAAAGCCGACGATCTGATCGTGAGTTGCGCCGGAGCGGATGAGGTCGCGTAGGTTGTGTTCGGTGGTTGAGAACAGGCAGGTGCGGATCTGACCGTCGGCGGTGAGGCGGATGCGGGAGCAGGCTCCGCAGAACATCTCGGTGACAGGTGCGATAATGCCGATCTCGCCGGGGGCGCCATCGGCAAACTCATATTTCCAGGCGGTTTCGCTGCCGCGTAACGACTCTTTCAATTTCAGCGGGTAAACCTCATTGATCGCGTTGTGAATTTCGCGGCCCGGTACTACCATTTCGCGGCTCCATTCGTGGCCACTGTCGAGCGGCATAAACTCGATAAACCGCATTTTTATATCGTATTCGCGGGCAAAACGGGCAAAATCGACGACTTCGTCGTCATTGCGTCCACGCACGACGCAGGCGTTGATCTTTATCGGCTCGAACCCAAATTTCTTGGCTGCGTTGATCGCGGCATAGACCTTGTCCAGAGCATCGACGCCGGTAATGTCGATAAATTTCTGCCGATCGAGGCTGTCGAGACTGATTGTCACGCGGTCGAGCCCTGCAACTTTTAGAGCATCCGCGTGACGAGGGAATTCGAATCCGTTTGTCGTCAAAGCTAAGTCTTTTAATCCAGGTTTGAGTTTTGCGAGTTGAGCAACGAGCTTCGGAACATCTTTACGGATCAGCGGCTCGCCGCCGGTGAGCCTAATCTTTTCGATACCCAAAGACACGAATATCTCGGACAAATAAGCGATCTCTTCAAACGACAAGATCGTCTCTTTTCGCGCAAGTGGCGGCTCGCCGTTCGGCAAACAGTAAAAACAACGAAAATTACAGCGATCCGTCAGCGAAATGCGCAGATCGCGAATTATTCGGTTGTGAGCGTCGCGAAGCGGCATAATCTAATAATACATCAAACCTAGGCGTATTCTCAGTGTCCTCTCTGTCGAATATGGGCTAACAATTTTTCAACGCGGAGATCGCGGAGTCAGACACAGAGAACGGAGAGGAAGATTAAGCAAAATTTAGCTAGGGTTGCTTTGACAACTTCAAAGCGACGGCGTTTCGCTTTAAACCCGGCAGCTTCGCGCGTTTGATGGCGGTACGCCGAAACCGTTCAGCGTAGGTTTCCGGTGTTAAAGACAAAACTACATCTAACTCGATACATGTTTCTCCATTCCTCGGTTCAAACCTACCTTCCTCGGTCGGCGTTTCAAACCGGTTCCACGGGCAAACGTCCTGACAGATGTCACAGCCGTAGAGCCAGCCTTCCATGTTCGAGGCAACATCGGTGGGCAACGTGTCATCGCGCAGCTCGATCGTTGCATACGAAATACATTTCCGTGAATCTACGACATACGGCTCGACGATAGCGTTTGTCGGACAAGCGTCGAGACACGCGGTGCATGTGCCGCAATGATCCTCGACAATTGCAGTGTCATAATCTAGTTCCAAATTGAGCAGGATCTCGCCGATAAAGACCCACGAACCAAGCTCGGTCGTGATGAGATTTGAGTGTTTGCCGAGCCACCCCAGCCCGGCCCGCACAGCCCATGCCTTATCCATCATCGGCGCCGTATCGACACATATCTTGCCTGTCGCAGCCGGGTTTTCCGATTTTATCCAGTCGAGCAATTCAGTTAATTTTTCATGGACAATGTCGTGATAATCGTCGCCCCAGGCGTATCGTGAAAGTTTGCCTTTTTCGGGATCGTCAGAGTGCTCGTGGCCGGTAAAATAGTTCAGAGCGACGACGATCACCGAATTGGCTTCCGCGAAAATCAGACGCGGGTCGCTTCGCTTTTCCGGCTCGCGGGCGAGCCACGCCATCTCTCCCTGAAAACCTAGAGCGAGCCAGTCTTTTAATCGAGAGCCCTCATCGACAAGCGGCTCCGCCGGGACGATCCCGACCTTTTGAAATCCGATCTCAACTGCTTTTTGCTTTATTTTTTCGGATAGAGATGCCATAGGCTGATTATCCACAAAATCGCAAGTTAACGCACGAAAAAGCGGGTCAGATAAAAGTCGCCGGACCAATCATATGTTTCACTGAATCGTCTGGGATGTTAATATAATTTTTTCCGATTTTTCTCTGACCGGTTCGCCTGCTTTGCCCAATTCTATGAACATCATTCCGATCTCGATCCCGACGCCGTTTTATGTTGGTGACGTAAACGTTTACCTGATAAAAGAGGACCCGGTCACGTTAATAGACGTCGGGCCAAAGACAAAGGAGGCCGCCGAAGCTCTGCGCCGAAAGCTCGCCGACAATGGGGTTAAATTTTCTGATATTCGGCGGATTGTGCTGACCCACGCGCACGAAGATCACTGCGGGCTCGCCAAAAACGTTCGCGACGATTCAAAGGACGCCGAGATACTCATCCACGAATGGGAAACTGGCCATTTATTCGGACGGCTTGCACATGAAGAACACCGGGCGTTGATGCTCCGCTCCGGTGTGCCTGATGCGACTTTTGCGGAAATGCGCGGAATGTATGAGGAGATCAGCCTGCTCACAGACTCTCTGGAAGACGGCGATTTCAAACCGCTAAGCGATGAGATGGAACTTGAATTTGAGACCGGCGCGCTAAAGGTGCTGCATACGCCGGGGCATACGCCCGGATCGTGCTCGTTCGTCCGCGAGGCCGACCGGACGCTGATTTGCGGCGACTGCATACTGAAACGTATCACGCCAAATCCGATCCTTGCTCCTGACCCGCTTGACCCGTCAAAGCGTTTCCGGTCGCTGGCCGAATACCTTGTGAGCCTCGCCAAATTGCGTTCATTTTCGCCAACCCTCGCGTATGGCGGACACGGCGAGCCGGTCACTGATTTTGAAGAGATCTTTCATCGATACGTCCGTGCGATCGACGAACGGCAGAAAAAGGTAATTTCGTTGGTCTCAGGCGAAGGCGTGACGGCGTTTGAGGTGGCAAAACGGCTTTTTCCCGATTCGTTTGATGCCGACGTCCACCGTTTCCTCGCAATATCCGAGGCCATCGCCCATCTGGACTACGCCGAATCGGAGAGCAAAATCGAGGTTGAGATCAGTAATGGCGTGGAACATTATCGCGTATGAAGAACGGACGATCAGGCTGATTCCAGACTCATAGAAGAATTTGCCGCCATGCCGCCGATGATTTCATTGATCGTTGTGATGTCGGCGAATCCCGGGAGCTGGCTTATACGCTGAGTCACGGTTTTATCTAGTACTTCCAATGCGTCGGTATCACCAAAGAGCGTCCCAATCAGATACTCAGTCCGCTTCTTTGCCAGCGAACCTTGTCCGACGGGTGCCCAAAAATGATCTATGACAAATCGGGCGATCTTTTGCGCGAATTCATTTTTTTTGAGTTCGAGACGGGCGACGTTCCAATAAAACTGTGTGTGAGCCGATTCTTCGCGGATGATCGCGTTCAAAAGCGTCGTCAGCACCGGATGATCGGCCAGCTTCATCAGACGCCGGTAGCCCTGCGCGGTAGACATCTCGTGAATCGCGCCAAAGGTCATATGAGTCGCTGTAAACTTGCTCCCGACAAAATTCGTCAGGGTCGTCAGCAGAAACGAATTCGCGTGATATGCGGTTGTAACCGCGCGGCGCACCTGGGTTTGCCATTTATCGTCAGTTTCGACACCGGCCTCGTTCAAAAAGCGGTTTAGAACCTCGCCGTGAGTTATCTCCTCGAGGCCCCATCGCTCCATAAACTTGCTGATGTGTGGATCTCTGCCGGTCGGCGTGCGGAGCAGTTCGCGATGATACATATCCGTCAGCGTCTCGACGTCGCGCATATATAAGAGCACCGGGATAAAACGCACATCCAGTGGATGATCCTTAACCTCGCCCCACGGGATTGCTTCGATAAAATCGGGCGTCAGCGTTCGATCCTGGCGCTCATACCATTCGAGCACGTCTCTGTTAGTTTCAAAAGTCATAAGCCAAGTGCAGCTCGCAACCGGTCGCGAAAATAATTTGCCATTCGTCCGCGATCCAATTCCGCTTTAGTGCTTTTATTCGTTAAACTACTTATTTCAGATGCAGTTAAGAATCGTCAGTAATAATATTATCGAGTTATGAAAAATCTGTATTTAGTTATTGCCATCATTATAACCCTTTTGTCAAATGTTTTGGCACAGGACAACCCTCTCGCGGTTGCTGGTGAGCGACATTTGCAAAATATTAAGCAACTCACCTTTGGCGGCGAGAATGCCGAGGCCTATTTTTCGTTTGACGGCAAACAGCTTATTTTTCAGTCAAAACGGGACGGCCGTGCATGTGACCAGATCTATTCGATGAATATCGACGGGTCAAATGTGCATATGGTCTCAAACGGCGAGGGCCGCACGACTTGCTCATATTTTTTCAAGGACGGCAAAAAAGTACTCTACGCATCGACCTTTGGCGGTAAAAAAGAATGTCCGCCGCCGGCCGATTACACCCAGGGATATGTCTGGGCGGTCTATCCCGATTATGAGATTTACACATCAACGCCGGATGGAAAAAACATCAGGAATCTGACCAACAGTCCCGGTTATGACGCCGAGGCGACCGTTTCGCCAAACGGCAAAAAAATCGTCTTTACATCCGAACGCGACGGCGATCTCGAACTCTATTCGATGGATACTAACGGCAAAAACGTCAA
>JBBRQM010000039.1:0-31850 GCA_038226395.1 Pyrinomonadales bacterium
ATTCTCCTTTTAGCGTTATCTCTTTTCGGGATGGCGACCTATGCCCACGGACAAATAATTGCCGCAGGTAGCCTTGAAATCCCGACTATTGTTGTAACAGGGAAAGCAGAGATTGCGGTCGAGCCCGACTACGCCCTAATCTCAGTCCACTTTTCGAAGACGGACAAAAATCTTCAAGCCGCGCAAAAGGCGAGTGAAGACGGTGTAGCCAAAGTCCTCGAACTATCGCGGCGTTATTCTATTCCGCCCTCGGATGTCAGCACCGACGCAATATCGGTTTCTATGAAATACCTCTCAGTTCGGGATCCGAACAAGCGCATTTTTGACGACCGCGATAATGAGATCGGGGTGAGGACGTTCGACGGTTATGAGGTGTCTCGTACAGTTTCTTTGAAGCTCTCGGATTTAAGTAAGTTTCAAGCGTTGTTCAACGAGATCTTAAAGACCGAGCCATCGGAGATTGACCGGGTTTCCTTTGAGACGAGCCGCCTTCGTGAACTAAAGGATAAGGCGAGAGACATGGCCATGGTCGCCGCACGCGAGAAAGCGGTAGCAATGACTCGGGCAATTAGCCAGACGGTTGGAAAAGCATTAAAAATCACGGAAGGTTCTAACGAGTCAAGTTATCTCAGTACTAATAGCTCGATGGTTTCAAATAACACTGTACGGGCGGAGCCGACAGTACATGTCACCACACAATCGCTCACATCGTTCTCTCCGGGAACAGTCAAGGTAGAGGCAACCGTCACGGTTATCTTCAAGTTAGATTGAGCCACTAAAACCTCGGCATGCGCGTCGGACATTTTCGTTGCGGCCGCATCCTGTTTGAGAATTTCTTAAAATTGGTCTTAGAACACGACAAACAATGAGTTGATGGGTAAAATCTTCATGACAGGTGGCCAGCGCGTTATATGAAGATCCTGCAAATTTGTTCTGCTCGGGAGATCGGCGGCGGCGAGCGGCATCTCGCCGACCTCGCCAATGCTCTCACCACACGCGGCCACGATGTTTACGCTGCCGTCATTCCTGATTCTCCGTTAATACCCGAGCTACATTCCATTCCGAAAAAGAACATTATTGAAGTGCGGATGCGCAGCGCGTTTGACCTATCCGCTGCCGCAAAACTCGCGCGGATCGTACGCGAATCTGAGATCGATGTGATCCACGCACATGTCGCCCGTGATTATCCACTGGCTGCGATAGCCTCGCGGAGATCTGGCAATACGCCGCTCGTGTTGACTCGGCATGTGCTTTTCCCCCTGAGCGGTCTGCATCGGTTTACATTTGGCAAAGTCAGCCGCTTTATCGCCGTATCCCACGCCGTGGCCGAGTCTCTCAGAGCAAGACCGTTCATCGATCCGAACAAGGTCGTGGCGATCCATAATGGAATCGACCCAAAACGATTTGCATGTGAAAGCGGTCAAACAAGCCGCCCCTCGTTTCTTGCCGACATACGGTCGCCGTTGCTCATCGGCATGGTCGGGCACATTGATCCGATCAAAGGGCAGGAAGACTTCATCCGTGCCGCTGCTGTGATCGCCTCACGGCGGGACGATGTGGAATTTGCTTTGATCGGCGAAGACAAGTCGCGGAGCGGCGATAACAGAAAGGTGATCGAGGCTCTCATTGCCAAGCTCGATCTTGCAGCGAAAGTTCACCTGATCGGCTGGCAGGACGACGTGGCGCCGTTTCTGCACCACCTTGACGTGTTTGTTTCTCCCTCGAGATCGGAGCCTTTCGGCCTCGTGATACTTGAGGCTTTTGCCGCCGGAGTTACGGTGATCGCGACGCGATCCGAGGGAGCGGTCGAGATAATCGAGAATGGAGTGACAGGCAATCTTGTTCCGATCGGTGACACGGAGGCTCTTGCCGCGAGGATCGTAAAACTCCTCGACGATCCGGCGGATCGGACGCGTCTCAGCGCAAATGCCTTACAAGCCGTAAACGAGCGCTTTTCATTGGATAGAATGGTTGACGAGACGGAAAAGGTTTACCGCGAAGTGATAAAAACTTGATTCTCTGCAATCTCTGCGTCCTACTTTGCGTTCTCTGCTTTAGAAAATTAGTTAACGCAGAGACGCGCCGAGTTTTCGCAGAGTTGGCCGAGCCTTATGATCACGGTTTGTTTTTAATGACCTTCTCCAGATGTGCAAACCGCTCAAGCATCTGCTCGTGGATGTGGTCGGTTTTTTCGTGCAAATGGGCAATCTCAAGCTCGGCCTGGACGTTGACTTCGTACTCGACATCCGAACGAATATGGTCCTTTTCCGATTGCCGGTTTTGCGAGATCAAGACAAAGCACGAGAGAAAGATAGCCTCGAGCGAGACGATCATCGTCAATAGCCCAAACGGGAACGGGTCAAATTGATTCTCCTTGTCCGGGATCGTATTTACCGCGATCCAGATGATAAACCATAGGCCGTTCAATATCAAAAAATGCATGCTACCGCTAAACCAGGCGATCCAGTCAGAGATGCGTTGCAAGGTCGAAAACTTTTCCTCCATTTCGAGATTGACGTTTCGGGCGACGCGAGTCCGCAGCAGATTGTCGGCGTCACGCAGCATTCCGCAGATAGCGGCGAGCATATTGAGGCCTGAATCCGGATGCTTTTGAAACATCAGCAGCAGATCGTTGCGATCAAGCACAAATAGCTCGGCGTCCATCAGCGCAACCGCCGTCGCCGAACGCGGCCGGTTATCGAGCATAGATATCTCGCCAAAAAGATCGTCCCGCGTTGCCACCTTTAGCACGATCTTTTGCCCCGCCGTATCCTTGACAAACAGCTCGACCTCGCCCGATTTGACGATAAAGAGCGATTCGCCGTGATCGCCCGTGTTAAACAGCGTCCCGCCCGCTTCGACATTGTGCGTATCGACAACCGCCGCAAATTCGGCCAACTCATCTTCGTCCAGCAGCTTAAAAAGCTCAACTTCGGCAAGGTCTTTCGGTGTACTCGGCATATTGTTTTTGTCCTTTTAGATTACGTAATCATAGCGTGAGAAGCCGCATATTTCAAAAACAACGTCCCGCATGGCTGCCGCCTGTCGGAACCGGGAGTGGTAGCGACTGGGTTCCTATTTCATGCAGTGTCGTTGACAATCCCGAAGTTGGTGTATTATCAACGACGAAGGGCAAACCTTAACAAATGATGAAATTCAGAATGTTGTTAATAGTTGGAATTATTTTTGCGACCGAGCTAAGCTTATCCGCACAACAAACTACTTTGACGACCCAAAAGTAGATGACCCTGCAATTAGTTACGGAATCGTAGCCGATAATTCAGGTTCATTGCGCCCTTTGATCGAGACTATTGAACTAACCGCCAAGACTTTATTCACGCTTAATGGGCAAAACGACGAAACATTTGTGGTGCGTTTTATTGGTCGGGATAAAATTGAAAGGGTACAGGATTTTACAACGGATCTACACAAATTAAACGTTTCGGCAGAGAATTTTTTTATAGAGGGTGGTCAAACAGCGATCATAGATGCCCTGACCAATTCGGCCCGGTATCTTGTTGAAAAGAACAAGGCCGATGTACCGAAACGCCGATTGGCCCTTATTCTTATTTCTGATGGCGAAGAGCGCGAGCAAAGGCAAGTACGAAGATCTTTCAAAATTTCTAAGCGAGAAACACATAGTGATTTATACAATCGGTTTCTCAAAACAGTTGCAAAAAGATCAAGGCAAAAGGGTTTATGAAAATGCGGTTTCATTTATGCAAAAACTCGCACGTGAGAGCGGCGGCAAATCTTATTTTCCTGAAACAATTGGGGACTTAAACAATGCCGCCAACGAAATTTTTGCAGACTTACGCAAACAGTAAAACCGAATCAATCAAGACATTTCTCAGGAGCGTTTCGGGCGTGTTTTTCGTCCGGCTATCGACGACGTAATGAAAGCGTTTGGCATATCTTTTGTTTGTAACTTTGTAGTTTGTTGCTATCATTTACGCCATAGACTATAGAATACGAAAATGAATCTTGTTGTGGACACGTCGGTAATAATTGAGGTTATTGCAAACGGACCTGAGAAAGCATCCTTAATTTCCGCGACGCAAGGCTTTGATTTGGTTGCTCCCAAATCATTGCATTGGGAGATAGGAAACGCTTTTTCTGCAATGTTGAAACGCGATCGCATTGTTTTGGAACAAGCCAAAGCAGCGATTGAAATCTATAACCAGCTCCCGTTGAATTTGGTAGATGTGGATTTGGGCAAGACGTTGGAACTGGCAAACAATCTTGGAATTTATGCGTATGACGCTTACATGATTACTTGTGCGCTTGATCAAAATTCTGATTTAATAACATTGGACAATGGCTTGAGTTATGCCGCAACAAAGGCGAATGTTAATGTTGTCGAGGTTAAATAAACAGATGCAGACTTACACAGAAAACGGAACGGACAATTTATCGGCCCTTTTGGAGCAAGCCGGTCGAGACGGTGAGGTGCGTATTCGCCGAGCGGACGGACGATTATTTGTACTAAAACCCGCAAGGAAAGAATTACGTAAAAATACAAAGCGTTCGGGTTTGAACGTAAAAGGAATAAACCTGAATATCTCAACGCAAGAGATCGTTGAAATTATCCGCGAGGGGCGAGAGCGGCGTTAATATACTTTCTCAATCAACTTCAATACTAATCAAAACAATGCTCAGGCACGTTTTCGAGCGTGTTTTTCATCAGCATATCGACGACGGCGTTAAAATCACCGCCGGATTCCTCGTAAACGCGAAGCTGTTCGTCGGCCGAGGTGCCGCGCTCCAGAATGGTGTGGATATGCTCGATCTCTTTGCGTGAATCGAGCGGATCGACGACATCATCGACAAATTCGAGCAGTTCGCGGATCAGGTCTTTGACCGGGACCTCTTTTTGTTTGCCGAGATCAAGCAACATCCCGTCGAGGCCGTAACGGATCGCACGCCATTTATTCTCCAGAATAAGCCGGCGGTGATAGATGCGAAATCCAATATTACCCTCGTTGAGGACCATCAATTTTGCGACGATCGCCTGAAACAGGGCGGCGATGGCGATGGTGTCGTCAACTCGTGTCGGGATGTCACAGATGCGGAATTCGAGCGTCGGGAACAGGTGATGCGGCCGCACGTCCCACCAGATCTTTGAACCGTTTTGGATGCAGTTCATCTTGACCAAAAGGTCAACGTACGCCTGATACTGCTGATAAGATTCAAAAGTATCGGGTATCTCGGTGCGTGGAAATTTCTTAAAAACCTCGGAGCGATACGATTTCAGCCCAGTGTTGAACCCAAGCCAAAACGGCGAAGAGGTGGTCAACGCTAGCACATGCGGCAGGAAATACCGGGCGGCGTTCATCACCTGGATCCGTTTTTCCAGATCGGGTATGCCGACATGAACGTGCAGCCCGAATATTAACAGGCTGCGGGCGACCATCTGCAGCTCGTCAACCAGTAGTTTATAACGGTCGCCATCGTAGATCTCCTGTTCGGACCATTTTGAAAACGGATGCGTCGAAGCGGCGACGATTGCCATCCCCTTTTTTTGCGCGAGGCCGGAAATAATACAGCGAAGTTTAGACAGATCTTCGCGGGCCTCCTGGATATTGGCACAGACGCCGGTCCCGACCTCGATCATCGACTGGATCATCTCGGGCTTGATCTTTTCGCCGAGTAGAAGTTTGCCTTCCTCGAGGATCTCCGAAACGTGCGATTTCAGTTCACGCGTCGCCGGATCTACGATCTGAAATTCTTCCTCAATGCCGAGTGTAAATTGATCGAACATAATTCCTCGTGGGTCCAAAGCTCAAGGAACATTGGACATGCTCATGCTAAACCCAATTCGTCCTTAAGAAAATCCGCATCGTCTGGGCTTAGATCCTTAAAGCGCACGCCGACGCCGTGCCCTGGGTCGGAATAGACCACGACGCCGCTGAGGTTCAGGCTGCGGGGACCGATGCTGATCGCCATCATGATCGGCGTCCCGGTGTCCAGCTCCGCCGCCGTTGTCATATACAATCCGCCGATGCCGATATCGCGCGTATTGGCGATGCCGGTTCCGTCGCCACCTTCAAAACGTACGTCAACGATTAGTTTTTTGCGACCGGAATCGCGCCGCTCCGATGGTGAAATAGCTTCGCCGGTTTCATTGTCAGCCATATAATTCTGTCAGGAATAATAGTTAGTAAGACTCGTTCAACATTCTAACCCAAATCGGTGTGAATACATAAGCGAATGCGTAGGCCCACAATCGATTAGTTAAGACTTTTGTCGTCTGCCAAATTCCTTAGCCGTTTGCAGAAAAGCCTTTGCCGCGTGCGACAGCTCGGAATTTCGGCGGTAGATGATGTGGAGTTTGCGCGTCAGTCTTAATTCTTTGATCGAGACGCCGCACAATCGCCCTGCGGAAATGTCAGCTTGAGCCGTAAGCCGCGGAACGAGGGCCACGCCGACCCTCATTTCCACGAGGTTCTTGATCGCCTCGAGAGATGGCAGCTCGACAGTGATATTCAGCTTGACCTTATGTTTTTCGAAAGCCTCGACCACCTTTTGGCGATAAGGTGAGAGTGCGTTATGGGCCATAAATGATTCGGTGGCGAGACGCTCGATCGGGACGCTTGTTAGACCCGCGAGCGGATGATCTGGCGAAACAATCAGCACCAACTGGTCGCTCATTACGCTCAAGGACTTAACCGACTCATCCGATGCTGCAAATGAGATCACGCCAAGCTCGACCTCACGGGCGGTGATCTGTTTTGGGATGCGGCTCGCGACGCCGCGTTGGACCTCGACCTTTATTTTCGGGTGTTGTTTTCTAAATTCCTTGATCACCGGCAACAAATAAAAGACGGTGTGCTCGTTGGCGCTGATCGTTACCTTGCCAAATTGCAGGTCGCGGATCTCTTCGATCGCCTGTAGAGCGTGGTGTCGCAGATTGAGCATTTGCTGTGCATAAGTGAGCAGCGTCTCGCCCGCGAATGTCAGCGTTCCGTCCTTTGACGAGCGGTCAAACAATGTCTCGCCCACATCGGCCTCGAGCCGCCGAACCGCCTGACTGACGGCTGGCTGCGTCCGGTTCAAAACCTCTGCGGCCCGCGAAAAGCTGCGTTCCCGCGCGACTGTCACCAATACTTCGAGTTGATTTATATCCACATCGTTATATTAACAAAACTTATCATATTTTTTATATGATAAAGACGCATATCAACATCGGATCACCAGACGGGGTAGAAAATCAAAAATCTTTGGCTTTTGGTAGTGTATTTTGTTCAAAAGATATACTATAAGACAGGTTTTTTTATCCGCTGGTTACTGCCTTTTTATGGGTTTTTCGACAACTGCAATTCACGCCGGCAACGAACCGGACAGCGCGACCGGGGCGGTCAGCGTTCCGATCTACCAGACCTCGACATACGCCCAGGACGGGCTCGGACGTAATAAAGGTTATGAATACGCCCGGACGCAAAATCCTACCCGGTCTGCCCTCGAAAAAAACATTGCGGCCCTTGAAAATGCAGGTTTCGGCTTTGCCTTTGCCTCCGGTATGGCGGCTATCGACACAACGCTGAAGCTCGTACGTGGAGGCGACCACGTGATCCTCGGCGACAATACATACGGCGGAACATTTCGGCTTTTTGACCGGATTTTGCGTAATTACGGCATCGAATTTGACCTCGCCGATACATCAAATGTCGCCGATCTTGAGAAGGCGTTTAAGCCAAATACAAAAATGGTCTTTGTCGAGACACCGACAAATCCAATAATGACGATCACCGATCTCAAAGCGGTTTCCGCCCTAGCCCACTCACACGGTGCCAAGGTCGTCTGCGACAATACATTTATGTCGCCTTATTTCCAAAAACCGATTGATCTCGGAGTGGATATTGTCGTCCATTCGACAACAAAATATCTCAACGGCCACTCGGACAGCGTCGGTGGTTTTGTCGCTCTAAACGACGAGAAAGACGCGGAGTGGATCGGCTTTGTCCAGAATGGGATCGGGGCGATCCTTTCGCCGTTCGATTCGTTTCTCGTGCTTCGAGGGACAAAAACGTTGGCGGTTAGAATGGAGGCTCACGACCGCAACGGCCGTGTCGTTGCCAATTTTCTAACCGAGCATCCAAAGGTGCAAAAGGTTTATTATCCGGGCCTCGTTTCGCACCCTCAGCATGAATTGGCCAAACGGCAACAGACGGGATTTGGCGGGATGGTATCTTTTGAGACCGGTTCGCTTGATAATGCCCGCAAGGTTTTGGAGAGCGTCAAGTTATGCACATTGGGTGAAAGTTTGGGAGGCGTCGAGAGCCTGATCTCGCATCCGGCGTCGATGACGCATGCATCCGTGCCAAAAGAAAACCGCGACCGGCTGGGAATTACCGACGGTTTGGTGCGAATATCGGTCGGGATCGAGGATGTCGAAGATATCATCGCGGATCTTGATCAGGCTTTAACATAGTTCAAAGTTTTAAGTTCAAAGTTACAGGTTATGCGGTTTTCGTGTTAATTTGTTCTTAACTTTGAACTTTGAACTTTGAACCTTAAACTTAAGAAATTATGTTCACTGTCGAGATACACGCCACTTCTCATATAGGCCGCGTTCGCAAAGGGAACGAGGACAATTACCTTTTGCTCAACATCTCGCGGTCAAAAGCGTGGACGAGCTCGCAGGAAGACGGCGAGTTTGTGATCGAGACGCAGCGGTTCGATATCGACGACAGCGGTGTTGTTATGGCCGTTTCGGACGGAATGGGCGGCGCGCTTGCCGGTGAGGTCGCGAGCACGATGGCGGTCGAAACCGTTAGCGAAAAATTGCTTGACGAAGATATTAACGCCACCCTCACACCCGAAACCTTTGACCATCATCTGATAAGCAAACTTTATGACGCGACCGTTTTCGCAAATTCTCTTATTCATGAACAAGGCCGTACGGATCCGCAATTTCAAGGCATGGGAGCGACATTTACCGGCATCGGTATAACGCCTAAAGCCGCGGATGTCATCCAGGTTGGTGACAGCCGGGCATATCTGGTCCGCAGTGGTAAGATATATCAGGTCACCAAAGATCAGTCGCTCGTCCAGCAGCTCATCGACGCCCAGCAGATCTCAGCCGAAGAGGCCGAAACGCACACGCTGAAAAATGTGATCCTTCAGGCACTGGGAGCCCAAAATGAGATTTATCCGGTTTCGCTACGCATCGAGCCATGTAAAAATGACGTTTTCCTCATATGCAGCGACGGTTTGTCGAACAAAGTAAATGCCGCCGAGATGCAGAGACTGGTCATCGAGAATATAAATAAGCTCGAAACCGCCTGTGCAGAACTTGTAAAAGAGGCGAACGCAAACGGCGGCGAGGATAATATCACGATAATTTTGGCGAAATTCATCGGTGACAGTTTGCCTGATCCAGATGAAGGCGATGTCAAACTGGAGATGATAGACCTCGGCGACATTCACGATACAGCCGATCAGGAAACCGAAGAAATAGATACGGCAGAAATACTCTAACTGCAAACTAATAACTAACTAGTGTCCTAAAGTTATCGAAGACAACTAAAAGCGACCTCTTGGCGTCCGATAAAAGGTTGAAACTACGATTAATTTGGGGTATTGTTTACATAACGATGTAGTTTGAGGTTTTATCCATGAAATTCAGGTTATTTTTTTACTTTATTTTTACGCTCTTGATTATTCAGACCGGTTTTGCTCAGGGGCCGCCGATCGGCGTCGAAGCCGTAAAGGGTTATATCCTTGGACCTGGTGACGAGATCGCTGGTAAGGTACTGGGCGAAACGGATTTTGATTTTATCGCTGTGGTAAATGAAAACGGCATGATCGAACTGCCTTTCGGGCACAAGCCGTTAGCTGCAAAATGCCGTTCGGAAAGCGAGATCAGATCGGATATTAAAACACTCCTCGACGAATACCTGAAAGATCCGCACTTAAGCCTTACCATTAAACGAAACCGTCCGCCGGCGACTGTCTATGGCGAGGTGCGCACACCCCAGCAGGTCATTATGATGCGAAAAGCCACTCTGGTTGAGCTTTTGGGGATTTCTGGCGGCGTAACAGACGATGCCGGTGGCATGATTCAGGTATTTCGCACCCAGCCGCCAATTTGCACTGACGACGGAGAGGCCAGTAATTGGAAGCCGAGTGCGACCGATGCCGCCGGCGTCCCATCGCGATTATTCAGCTTGAGCGGCGTCAAGGCCGGCAGAGAAGATTCGAATCCGGTAATCTATCCCGGTGATATAATCGTCGTCCTAAAAGCGTCACCGGTTTACATCACGGGCGAGGTCGTAGCTCCGCAGGGAATTTTTCTCAAAGAACGGGGGGCTTCATTATCAGAGGCAATCGCTCAGGTCGGCGGTATTCGTTCTGAGGCAAAGACAAAGGACATTAAGATCCACCGTCTAAAGGCAAACTCAACGGATCGCGAGATCATCGCCGCAAACTTCGACCTGATCAATAAGGGCCAACAAAAGGACATTATTTTACAGCCCTATGACATCATTGTGGTCGATAAGGCTAAAGAGAGCATCGGTGTGACTATAATGAAATTTGCGATAGGGGCTGGAAAAACGGTGTTAACAAGTGGTGCCAGCGGCATCGGCTCTCGCGTTCTCTATTAGGCATCTGCGTACATTGCGTCGATCACATCACGGTATTTTTCATCGATGATACGCCGCCGCACCTTTAAGGTTGGGGTTAACTCACCGCCTTCAACGGTCAGTTCGTGTTCGAGCAGAGTGATCTTTTTGACCTTTTCAAATTTCGACAATCCTACCGTCAGAGCATCGACCTGACGCTCGACCAGGTTGATGATCCGCTCATTTTTGCAAAACTCCGACGGCGTTTTTAGATCGAGTCCCTTAAGACGCGTGTATGACTCGAGCATCTCGAAATTTGGCACTATCAATGCAGCGGGAAATTTTCGCTCGTTGCCGACTAAAACGACTTGATTCACAAATCGCGACGAGACGATCATCTGCTCAATCGGCGACGGAGCGATATATTTGCCACCGGAGGTCTTAAAAAGCTCCTTTTTGCGATCGGTGATGGACAAAAAACCATCCGGGTCGATCTTGCCAATATCGCCCGTCCTGAACCATCCATCGTCAGTGAAGGCATCTTTTGTATCCTGTTCATTGTGGTAATAACCGGACATTACGCCAGGGCCTGAAACCTCGATTTCACCGTCCGCTGCGAGCCTGACCATTACATTACGGATCGGACGTCCAACCGTGCCAACACGTATCGCGGCCGGATTATTGGATGAGATTACAGGCGAGGTTTCCGTCAACCCATAACCCTGCATTATTGAAATACCCGCCCCGGTGAAAATAAGGTAAATCTCGTCGGAAAGAGCGGCTCCGCCCGTGATGCAACATCTCAGATGGCCCCCAAAAAAATCGCGAAATCTGGCATAGACAATCCTGTCGGCGAAGCCGTGCATTGCGGCCAGCGTGACCGATATAGGCTCGCCTTTTTCCAGCTTTAGAGCATATTCTTTTGCCACTTCGATAGCCCAATCGAATACCAACTCGTTAATCCGACCGGACTGGGCCGCTTTCAGACGGGCCCGCTCAAATACCTTTTCAAATATACGCGGCACCCCAATAAAGATCGTCGGCCTCACTTCCTGCAAATTGTCCGGCACCTTTTCGACCGACTCGGCGTAATAGACGGCCATTCCATAAGTTATGTAAACATACATGCCGGTCCGCTCAAATACGTGAGACAGCGGCAAAACTGACAGCGATGTGTCTCGGCCAGCAAAGCCAAATTTTTCAGAGGCGTCAATGACGTTTGAAATGAGGTTGATGTGGTTAAGCATTACACCCTTTGGCTCGCCGGTCGTGCCGCTGGTGTAGATGAGGGTCGCGATATCGGCGGGTTTGACAGCCTCGGCAAGTTGAGAGATCAAACCGGGTTGGTCGATACGAAGTGATCGCCCGGCTCGTTCTAATTCGTAAAGCGAGATCGCATTTTTGGCCGTGACACCGTTACTGTCAAAGAAGATAAGCCGTTCGATGGATGGACAATCTTTTAGTTCATCGCTGATACGTTCAAACGTAGCATGATCCTGAAGAAAGAAAATACGGGCACCTGCGTCATTGACAATATACGCTACCGATCGCGGGGCAAGCGTCGTATATATCGGCACGTCCACAATACCGGCAAACTGACAGCCGGCATCGGAAAGGGTCCATTCCGGCGAATTTGCAGCCAGGATCGCCGCCCGGTCGCCTTTTCGTAGACCGATTGAATAAAGCCCAAGAGCTATGTTCTCGGCGCGCTCGACGATCTCGCTCGAAGAAATGCTGAGCCATTCGCCATCGCGTTTGTAATTAAGAGCATCGTCACGGCCATATTTGTTGGCGGCTTGAGTGAAAAGATCGGCAAGAGTAGCAGGTGCGCCATACGTCTGGAGAATGCTTTGCTTAACCAAATCAAGCCCAGCATTTGAAAATGTTTCAGCTGTTTGGATCATCGCAACAGGATGCCTCCGAGAAAGATCTTTAAAACCTCGCCTGCCATCGGATCCAGCGGATATGCCCTTTTGGAGAGGATCCAGTTTGTCACCATCTCGTCGAGCGCTCCGTAAAGTATCTTGGCGCAGACAATTGGTTTAATGTCGGTACGGAAAAGGCCTTTTTTTTGCCCGTCATTGATAGTTTTGCGAATAATATCGAGGTAATCAGCAAAGCCTGCGGCCGAAAATTCCTGCATAAACTTGGTCGAGCCGCGGAGTTCGACCTGAAATACAATCGCCAGATCGCGGTCGGCTCCGAGTTTGCCCAGATGAAGCTCGGCAATACGTCTCAACCTTTCGGCTGGGCCGCTTATCAGAGCTAGTTCGCGTTTTCCCTCGGCTATAAAATCGGCCATCGCCCGATCGAATATAGAATGCAGAATCTCGTCTTTACTCTTGAAATACAAATATACCGTGCCGTCCGCGATGCCCGCCGCACCGGCGATATCCGCCACCTTGGAGTTGAAATACCCCTTTCGGGCAAAGACGCCTATCGCTGCTCTGAGGATAGCTTCGCGTTTATCGGTGACCGGCGCGCGCGCCGCAATTTTTGAATTCAGCGATCTTGCCATAGCTTATGAATGAATCTTCATTCAGTTTGCATTAAGGCTATAACAAAAACAATTTTGAAATCAAGGAAGAGGGCTCGCAAGGGCTGATTTCTTTATGATGCATGGAAAAGGAAAGATGGCGGAGAGAACAGGACTCGAACCTGCAAGCCCTTACGGGCGGTAGTTTTCAAGACTACTGCATTACCAATTATGCTATCTCTCCGCACGCGGGGCGCGAAACAAAGAATATACTGCAATGGCGAATAATAGACAAATCTGAAATTATTACCGGATTTCCGGTTTTGACTGAAACTGTTTTGAAAGCTCAGCTTTTACGACATCGACACCCTTGACACCCTGCTCTTTGACGACGATCTTGCCATCGCGGTCGAGCACATAGTGCATCGGAAATGGCACATTAATATCGCCGTTTTTGTCCGGTATCCCAAACTTGCTGATTATAATCATCGAGGCATTCGGAATTATTTGATACTTGAAAGGATTCGTTGTCAAAAACTGCTCGATCAACGGTTTTTTGCTCGCCGCCAGTCCTAAAAATACAACATCTTTGTTGTCTTTGTAGTCGTCGACCAATTGGTTCAGGAGCTTTATCTCCTCGATGCAATTGGGACAATTGACAAACCAGAGATTGAGTACGACGACCTTGCCCCTGAGGGTTGCGAGATCGACCGTCTTACCGTCCATACCGGCGGCGCTAAATGTGGGATGTTCCGGATATCCAGCGGGCTTTTGTGCCGGGACGAATAACGCAAAAAATAAGATCGCAAAACAAATGCAGAAAATCTTCATTAACCCTTTGTAGTTTCAAAAGAGTTTAATGTCAAGAATTTCGCGAAACTTTATTGTTTTGTAAGTAGGCGGTTAATTTCCGAATCGAGTTTTCCGGTCTTATCCCAGCCATTTGCGCGATATTCGATCTGGCCGTTTCTGTCTATTAGAAAATAAGACGGGAAAGCCATATCTATGTTGCCCTGGTCGTTACGATCGGCATATTGCAGAACGACGCCAAAACTGTTTGGGAGGATGTGAAAATTGAAAGGATTAGTTTTTAGATAGGAGCTTACCTTATCTCCCTGATCCATCGTGATCGCTAGAAATACCACTTTTTTCTCATCAAAGCGTTCTGAAAACTGATTTAACTTGGGTATCTCGCTGTGACAGACCGCGCAATGGGTTGACCAAAATGTAAGGACAACGACCTTGCCTTTCAATGCATTTAGATCGTAATCCGTGCCATCCAATGCCGTTGATTCAAATACAGGAGCAGCCGAACCAACCTGGAGGCTGGTCTGTGACAAAGCCGTCATCGAAAATAGAGCGGTTAAAATGAGTGCTAAAAAAATTCGCATTTTGTTGATGTATAGTGAGAAGGTGTTAAAAAATGTAAAACACTCTGCTTAATTATACATATTTCCAATGAGATGTATATTCTGGAAAAATTCTGTGAGCCGATGTTGCGCGAGTGACTTAGGTGGACGGGGTTACATGCTAAACTTTTGCAATGCTGCTCGAATCGATCGAAGTTAATAATTTCCGCAACTTGGAGGGCAGCATTGCCTGCGGCGATGGCCTGAATATCCTCTTCGGCGAAAACGGCCAGGGCAAGACCAACTGGCTCGAGGCCATCTATCTGCTTGCCACGGCGAAGTCATTCAGAACGTCAAAACTCCATGAATCGGTGTGTTTTGGCGAAAGTCTGGGTTTTGTCAGCGGGATGGTATTGGAATCGCCCGAGATCACGCGAAAGCTGCAAGTTGCTATCCGCGGCAACACAAAAGCTTTGACCGTGAACGACAAGAAAGAGACGGTGCAACGGTATTTGGGACAACTGCATGCGGTCGTTTTTAACGCCGAGGAACTTGAAGTCGTACGTGGGATGCCAGATGCGAGACGCCGTTTTCTGGACGCCGGTATAGTGTCGCTCCATCCGCCGTTCGTCCAGACATTTACAGATTACAATCGCGTTCTCAAGCAAAAGAATGCACTTCTCCAATCTGCCAGGGAGAACGAATTATCGCTCGATAAAGTCACCGTTATACTGGCACCGTGGAACGAACAGCTTGGCGCGTTGGCCACGCGTATTCACAAAGCACGAGTCCGTTTTGTCGAAAGGCTCAATGAAGTCCTTGAAAAACAAATGTTTGGCCGCGAAGAACTTTCGATCCGGTATCAGTCGTCGCTTGAGGGTAAAGGCGATCTAGCAGATTACGACGCATTGATCACCGAGCGGCTAGCTTTGCGTATTCAAGCGGAATTAGTTGGTGGACACTCACTAGTTGGAACTCACCGTGACGACCTTGAAATACTTTTTGACGGACACGACCTTCGCAAATTCGGTTCCGCCGGCCAACAACGCAGTGCGCTTCTTCTACTTCAACTTGGCAACATTGCCGTTTATCAAGCCACTCGTGGCGAGTATCCACTCTTTCTCATCGACGATATCGACGCCGAACTCGACTACCTACGCATCGGCAAACTGCTCGAATTTCTCGACGGAAAAACGCAGACTTTTGTGACCACATCAAAGGAAAGTTTTGTCGAGAAATTCGGTGTCGGAGCAAGCGTTTTCGAGATCGAAAACGGAGTCGCAAAAATCCGCTAGAATCCATATTTTTATTGCTTTTCCCCGCTGTGTGAAAACTACGAAAAATGGTAAAATAACCTATTGGTTTATTCGGGTAAATTTTCACTCGCTTAACTCGTTGTGAACTAATAATTCAAAAGCTAAAAAAACGACAAAACAGGCGAAATTATCAAAATCGAGGGTTAAAAAGAGGTTTTAAAATTGGCTAAAGCAAAGCAGGAATACGGGGCAGATCAGATCACGGTTTTAGAGGGTCGCGACGCGGTGCGCAAGCGGCCGGCGATGTATATCGGTTCGACCAGCGAGATCGGTTTGCATCATTTGGTTTACGAGGTTGTCGATAATTCGGTTGACGAGGCGTTGGCCGGTTATTGCGACACAATTGATGTCGCTATCCACATGGATAATTCCGTTACCGTGATCGATAACGGACGCGGAATACCGACGGATATTCATAAGCAGGAAGGCCGGAGCGCGGCCGAGGTCGTTATGACGATCCTGCACGCGGGGGGTAAATTTGACACGAATTCCTACAAGGTTTCGGGCGGATTGCACGGCGTTGGCGTGAGCTGCGTCAATTTTCTGAGCGAATACCTACGGCTCGAGATTTGGCGCGATGGCGTTACGCATGAGATGGAATTTGAAGCAGGCATACCTGTCGCCCCGCTAGTAAAAACCGGAACGACGACAAAACGCGGCACAAAGATCACTTTCCGTCCTGATTCGAGCATATTCGAAACGACGACTTACAGTTTTGAAAAACTGTCCGAACGTCTGCGCGAAAAGGCCTTTTTGAACAAGGGCATCCGTATCCATATCAAAGACGAGCGGGAAGAGCCCGAAAAATCACATGATTTTTATTATAAGGGAGGGATTGCGGAGTTTGTAAAACATTTAAACAAAAACAAAAGCCCGCTGCACGACGAGCCGCTCTATTTTGAGATGATCTCGGACGAGCTTTCGATCGAGGTGTCGATGCAATATAACGACAGTTACGACGAAAAAATATTTTCGTTTGCAAATAATATCAACACGGTTGACGGCGGTACTCACCTCTCCGGTTTTCGCGGAGCGATCACGCGAACGATCAATAACTACGCCGAAAGCTCGGGTTTGACTAAGAATGCGAAAGTCACGCTTTCCGGCGATGACGTTCGCGAAGGCCTGGTGGCGATCATCAGCGTCAAGATACCCCAGCCGCAGTTTGAAGGGCAAACGAAGGGCAAGCTCAATTCGCCTGTTAAAGGGCCTGTTGAGTCGTTCCTAAACGAAAAACTCGGCGAATTCTTCGAGCAGAATCCGGCTGTGGCGAAAAAGATCGTCGGCAAGGCTGTTGACGCCGCCCGTGCGCGCGAAGCCGCCCGAAAAGCACGCGAGATCGTCCGCAAGAGTGCTCTGGGCACGTCAACCCTGCCCGGAAAACTGGCCGACTGCCAGGAAAAAGATCCGGCTCTTTCTGAAATTTACATCGTCGAGGGCGATTCGGCCGGAGGCTCGGCAAAGCAGGGACGTGACCGTAAAAATCAAGCTGTTCTCCCACTCAAGGGCAAGATTCTCAACGTTGAAAAGGCTCGATTTGATAAGATGCTGGGCCACGGCGAAATCAAAGCACTGATCACGGCGCTCGGCACCGGCATCGGCAAGGAAGATTTTGACGTTTCAAAACTTCGCTATCATAAGATCTGCCTGATGACCGACGCCGATGTTGACGGCAGCCATATCCGCACGTTACTGCTGACGTTTTTCTACCGCCAGATGCCGCAATTGCTTGAGAATGGCTTTGTTTACATAGCCCAGCCACCCCTTTATAAGGTGAAACGAGGAAAAAAAGAGGAGTATATTAAAGACGAAAAAGCAATGTTTCGCTACCTGATGCGGATGGCGACCGCCGATTCGCAGATAAGCTCAAACGCACGTGCTATCGAGGGCCGCGAACTTTCCAAAGCATTGGAGCAGACAGACGAGCTGAAAAAATACTCTATGCGGCTGGCGCGCCGTTTATTTAACGATGCGCAGCTGGTCCAGCTTTTGCTTGACGCCTTTGCCGGTCCGGACGGCATCCTGACTAAAAATCAGGTCCGTCTCCGCAAAATATTCGGTGAGCAGGAGATGATGGCCGAGATCGAAGGCAAACTTGCAGATGCAGGTTACAATACCGAATTGACGAGTGACGACGAACATGGGTTATGGGAGGTGGACATCTCATATCCTAACGGCCAGCGGCTAAAAGTCGACTGGAATCTCGCCAGCTATGTCGAATTTCAGAAAGCAGTCGAGCTTCGCCGCAGCCTCGAGATAGATTTTCCAGGCCCTTTCATTCTCGGCGAGAACGGCAAGAGTGAAACCATTAAATCGCGCGAGGAGTTGCTCGAAAAAGTGATGGTTATGGCCAAAAAAGACCTCACCATGCAGCGTTATAAGGGCCTCGGCGAGATGAACCCCGAACAGCTTTGGGAAACGACCATGGACCCTGAAAGGCGAACGATGCTGCAAGTCCGGATCGAGGACGCCATAGAAACCGACAGCATCTTCACAGTCCTGATGGGCGACCAGGTCGAGCCGCGGCGAAAATTTATCGAGGATAATGCACTCGATGTAAAAAACCTGGACGTTTAGTAGAACGGCATTATAGACCGATAACGCAGAGGATATAATCTCCTCTGCGTTACAACGTTTGTTGGTTTATGGAATGAAAGCCGCCGGAACCGGTCTATCGCCGGGGACGCCGAATTGGCGGATGGTGGTGGGGGTGCCGCCAGAATTTTGGATATACCAGGTCGAGACCGAGGAGCGGAAAACGGCGGCGTCGAATTTGCCGTCTCCGTGTGCAACTGTAATAGGAACATTTGTCATGATCTCTCTATAATCCTCTGTATTAAAATGAGCGGTCTAACTAAAAGTGTGATTTTATCGAAATTACGGGTGATTGGCAAAAATCGAACAAGTCATCGTGCGCCTCCGCCTGCGGACCGCCACGGAGGACCTCCTGTGTGTCCCGGATTCTCTTGCTGATCACTTGGGAGCCTTTACGGGAGCGAGTTTCGCATTTTGGTCCAGATTTGTTTTCTCGTGAGCGTAATTGTGCGCGGGTCAAGCGTTCCCTCGGTGCCGATTATTTCAACCAAAAATCCTCGCGAGTCGATCGTTGCGCTCTTTTCACTAAAGTTCTTTTTTTCCGCTGGCTCTGATGAGGCGAATACGGAATACTGGCGATAAACCTTTACCGCTTTGCCATTTCGACGGTCTCAGGTGTTCTCGTTCCGTACAGCCGCCGAAAACCCGAACCATCGGGGCCGGGGCATACATACTGTTGCGGGCCGCGCCAGGAAGTCCCATCCGCACTACAGTAGGTATTGTTCCCGACTCCGACCATGACCGAAAAGCTACGCAAAGTCTTTCCGTCTTTAAGGAGCATCTTTGTTTCTCGCTCAACGCCCTGTGTCTGCCGCTCGTCTATGTCTGTTTCCGTCGAAACGACCTTTCCACTCTCATACGTGTCCGTGATGACGGTGAATACGAAAGGAAACGCAGAATTTGTGGCCAGCCCGGCGGAGTCAAACACCGCATCATAATCGCTTTTCGAAATGGCTCACGTTTGAGCGTCGGCAATGTGTCCCAAGATAAGCACAAGCATCAATGAGAGGATTACTTTCATAGGTTATATATTAGAGAAGACCGACGTAAAACGCCATATAAACAGGCATGCTAAGGGCTTACCTCAGAAGGAGACGGATCACAGAATGCAAATGCTAAAGGTGGGGAGCTTTAGGAAATCTCGTCGATCTTGCTTGCAAGCGCTACATCGACATCCGTGATGCCGCCGCGGTCGTGGGTCGTGACGGCAAATTCGGAGTAGCCCCAGCCGAATGTGATGTCGGGGTGGTGATCGGCGGCCTCGGATATGGCGCCGACGCGGTTTACAAACGCCAGGCTGTCGGCAAAATCGGCAAACGTAAATCTCTTTTTAAGATGGCCGTTGTCCTCACGCCAACCGGATAAATGCGTTAATGCGGCTGTAATCTCGTTCTCATCGAGTAATTTGCGCTCCATACGATTTTTTGGCTCCTTGGTTTTGCGATATACTTACTGTTTTTAGCTATTTATAGCAAAGGTATATTACAAAATGCTCCTCTTGTCCAGAATCCTGCTATTTGCGTTGGCCGTGTCAGCGTTTGGCTGCTCGGGTGAGCAGAAGCCGGCGACGCCGGTCGGGACGTTTATTACTTACACCAAGGCATTTAAGAAAAAGGACTTTAAGACGATGAAGCTCCTGCTCTCGACCGCGACGATCAAGATGCATGAGCAAGAGGCAAAGGCGCAGGGTACAACGCTAGACGATATAATAAAACGCGAATCGCTTTTCAGCGACACGCAGAAAACCGTCGAATACAAAAACGAAAAGATCGATGGCGACAAAGCAACGCTCGAGGTAAAAACCGCTGCGGGCATTTGGGAAACTCTGCCTTTTGTCCGTGAGGACGGCGTCTGGAAGATCGACAAACAAGGTTATGCGGACAAGATGATCAAGGATATCGAAGATCAGCAAAACCGGAAATTCGACGACCCTTTTGACATCAATAAACCGCAATCATATAACGATCATTAGGAGAAATAAGTTGGCGATAATCAAGCCTTTTAGAGCTTTGCGGCCCCGGCCCGAGCAGGCAAAGCAGGTTTCCTGTGTGCCCTACGATGTCGTTTACGAATCGGAGGTGCGCTCCTTTATCGGCCGCAATCCGCTTAGTTTTCTGCGTGTAACGCGAGCGGAGGCGGAGTTTCCGGCTGACAGTGAATCTCCGATTGCCGAAGTTTTTGCGCGTGCCAGGCAAAATCTCGAGTGGTTTATCAACCAAAAGATTTATGCGGTTGACCTGGACGAGGCAATTTACATCTATCAACTCGCCTCGGACAATCATTCGCAAACCGGCATCGTTGCCTGTTGCTCGCTCGATGAATATGAATCGGGCCTGATAAAAAAACACGAAAACGTTCGCCCAGATAAGGTCGAAGACCGCACCGGACATCTTTTGGCTGTCGAGGCACAGACGGGGCTGATTTTCCTGGCTTTTCGCACTACCGGCGAAATTCGCAACCTGATCGCAAATGTGGTCGAGGGCGAGCCGATTTACAGCTTCGAATGTCCTGACGGCATTCGGCAAAAGGTGTGGCGGATCACTGGGACCGGGGCATGGGTCGATGCTTTTGCCGACGTTCCCGCCCTTTATATCGCTGACGGCCATCACCGGGCCGAGAGCGCATTGCTCGCCCGCAACGCCCTCCGCGAACGCGATCCAGACCCCACCGGGAAGGAAGATTATAATTTTGTTGTCGCCGGGATGTTTCCTGCCGAGGACCTACAGATCCTGGCCTATAACCGCGTCATAAAAGATCTCAACGGCCTTTCGGAAGAGGAATTCTTCAAGAGGCTTGGCGAGAATTTTGTCGTCATCGAATCGGATGAAAAACGGCCGCAGAAACACGGTGAATTTTGCATGTATGTTAGCGGCAAATGGTATAAGCTCTTATTTAACGCGCGCGATTTATGCGAGCCCGATCCGATCGAGCGGCTCGATGTAAGCGTATTGCAGCGATTCGTTCTCGAACCGTTATTGGGAATCAAGGATGCCCGTACGGATAAGAGAATAGGCTTTGTCGGTGGCAAACGCGGCACTGATGAACTTGAAAGAGTGGTCGATGAAGGGACTGCAAAACTGGCGTTTTCGATGTTTCCGACGACCATGGACGACCTGTTTTCCGTCTCGGATAAGGGTGAGATCATGCCGCCAAAATCGACCTGGTTTGAGCCCAAGCTAAAGGACGGCCTTCTAGTGCATTTGATCTGATTCTGATGGATAAAACCTCATTAGCAGCCATGCGAAGGGATTATTCGCTAAAGGAACTTTCCAGATCGACAGTCAAACGCGATCCATTGGCGCAGTTTGCGATCTGGATGGACGAGGCTGTGGCGTCGGATGTAATCGACCCGACAGCGATGACGCTATCGACGGCTGATACGGCCGGGCGTCCATCCGCCCGGGTCGTTTTGCTGAAAGGCTATGACGCAAGAGGATTTGTCTTTTTTACAAATTACGAAAGCAAAAAAGGCCAGGAATTAACTGCGAATCCCAATGCTGCACTTAGTTTCTACTGGTCCGATCTGGAGCGGCAGATTATCATCCGCGGCACCACGGAAAAAACTTCCGTTGAGGAATCGCAAGGCTATTTTGCTACCCGACCATTCGAGAGCCGGATTGGTGCGTGGGCGTCGAAACAAAGTAGTGTATTGCCAAATCGGCAGGAAATTGATCTGCGCGTCGCCGAGATCAGAAAAAAGTTTGCGGGACAAGAAATACCGTGCCCGCCGTTTTGGGGCGGTTTTCGCGTTACGCCCAACAAGTTTGAGTTTTGGCAGGGCAGAGTAAACCGTCTGCACGACCGGATCTGTTACACGCTGGATGGAAATGAATGGAAAATCTCAAGGCTCTCGCCGTAACATAAATGCTCGAAACAGAAGGGCTTTTCTTTAGAAAACTGACGCCCGACGATCTGCCGTGGCTGATCGAAATGCGCACTCCAGAACCGGTCAACCGTTATCTCGGCGGCACGCGGATGCAAAATGCCGAAGCGTTGACCGCACGGCTGCCGTTTTACCTCGAATGTTACGAAAAATTTGGTTTTGGAATGTGTATTATGGCGTTGAAAAAGACGGGAGAGTTGATCGGGACCAGCGGTTTGCAACCGCTCGAGGACACGGGAGAGATCGAGGTGGGCTATAATTTGTCCGAAGCGTTTTGGCGGCAGGGCTTCGGCTACGAATGTGCTGTCGGCTGGCTAAAATACGGCTTCGAGACATGCGGTTTGGAGCGGATCGTCGCAGTCGCCCACCCCGATAACACCGGCTCATGGCGGATAATGGAAAAATGCGGAATGAAGTACGAAAAAACCGAACCACATTATGGCGTTGACTGCGTATTTTATGCGATCACGCGTGATCAATTTTTGCATTCCCGATGAAGCCAAATCTGCCAAAACTCATTTTCGCCATTCTGCTGATTGTCTATTTCCTTTCGATTGCCTGGAATCCGATGATGGGCAGCTTTTTGGACAATGTCGATCTGCCGATCCACGAGACCGGGCATTTGCTGTTTCGTATTTTCGGCGAATTTATGATGATCGCAGGCGGATCGCTGTTTCAGGTGATTTTTCCTGTCGTTTTTGTTGGGTATTTTATTTGGCAAAAGAGTTATTATTCGGCGGCAATCGTCTCGCTGTGGGTCGGCCAGAGCATTTTGAATGTGTGGGTTTACGCCTCTGACGCCCTCGTGATGCAGCTTGTGCTGACAAGCGGTTTTACCGGAACTGAGGGCAGCTTTCACGATTGGAACTATCTGTTGACGGCGATGGGGCTGCTAAATTCGACAAAGGCTGTCGCGGGCATTATTAGATTGGCAGGAACTGTTACTATTATTTTTGCAAGTGTCGCGTCAATTTATTTCTCCTTTTTCAAAACTGACGACGAGCTATGAATGTAACTCTCATAACAGGAGCATCGAGCGGGATCGGCGAGGCGTTTGCCCGGCGGCTGGCTGCGGAAAAACACGATCTTGTCCTCGTTGCCCGTAATGAGAATAAACTGCACGAACTATGTGACGAACTGATGCTCGAGCACAAGATCACGGCTCACTATGTCGTCCTCGATCTGACCCAAGACGATGCTGACAGCAGGCTATTTGAGGAGACCGAGCGGCACGGTTTCGAGGTCGATTGGCTGATAAATAATGCCGGTTTTGGCTCGTATGGCGATTTTTCAAAGCTCGATCTCAATCATGAACTGCGGATGAGCGAACTCAATATCCGAGCGCTTGTCGCTCTCACGCATCGATATTTACACGGGATGCGTCTCAGAAAAAGAGGCACGATCATAAACGTTTCGTCCGCCGCCGGCTTTCAGCCGATCCCTTTTATGGCGACCTACGCAGCGACAAAGGCCTTTGTTTCATCGTTTTCAGAGGCGATCGCCGAGGAAAACCGGCCGTTTGGCATTGAAATTCTCGCTTTGTGCCCCGGCTCGACAAAAACCAATTTTCACGCCGCGGCAAATATGGATCGTCTGATGCAGGTCAAAGGCCAGCAAAGCGCCGAAGAAGTGGTCGAAACGGCCATGAGCGCCGTAAAAAGCGGGCGCACGAAGATCGTCTCGGGTTGGACAAATTATGTCGTCTCGATTTTTTCAAGTCTTGTGCCAAATGCAATAATAACACGCGTGATGGCCCGAGCTTTGCGTTCAAAGTATCAGGGAGATGAATGAAATTCACCGTTTTAGGCAGCGGCTCGACCGGCAACGCGGTACTAATCTCCAGCGAAAGGACGAACGTCCTCATTGATGCGGGCTTAAGCGCCCGTGAGATTATTCGGCGTTTGGCCGAGGTCGGCGTTAACTACAAAGATCTCGACGGCGTCCTGATAACTCACGAGCACAGCGATCACGCGGGTGGATTGCGCGTCTTGATGGCATCGCTTGGCTGTCCGGTATTTATTTCGCGCTCGACATTGGACGCGTATTTCGACACTCGTGCCGGGGGCGAGAATGGCGACAGTGAATCTTCAAAACGGCAGACGGCTTTGAGTAACAAAACCGTCGAGATCAAATCAAGCAGGGAATTTCGCATCGGCGACATAGATTTTGAGCCGTTTTGTGTGCCGCACGACGCGGCGGATAATTTTGGATTTGTTGCCCGCAAAGACGGGATTCGGATCGCGACGCTGATGGATTTTGGCCATATCAGTGAGCTTATCAAAGAAAAGCTCAGGGGCTGTGACGCAATCGTTATCGAATCTAACCACAGCCGCGACATGCTCCGCGCTTGTTCCGTTTATTCATGGGAATTAAAGCAGCGAATTATGTCACGGACAGGCCATCTTTCAAACGAGGACCTCTCCGATTGGCTGCAGAATGATTTTGACGGCTCTGCGAGATACATTGTCCTCGCACATCTGTCCCAACGCTCCAACAACCCGCACCTCGCCCGTCTGATGGCAGAAACCGCGCTCCAGATGCGTGCCCCCCTATTCAAAGTCGAAACCACGATCTCGATCTCACACCACAAACAACCGACCGAGTGGATCGGATTCTAGCTACTTAACTGATTTCGTTTTGCCGACCACGCTGCGATGAGCGCGACAGGAAGCCCGACAAGAAGCGCGTGGCCGATGAAACTGTTGAGCACCGATCCGAATGGCTCCAACGTCGTGCGCGGGCCAATGGCCGACAAAGGTATAACGACATTCTGCATTACGAGATTTGCGACGGCGCCGTAAAGCAAGCCAAATATGAAGGGACGCTTAATATCCGCAAGGTATCGACTGACGAGGTAATAGACGGTCGCAATGCAAATGGCCGTCATAAAATGTAGAAAGATGCCGAGCAACGCCGTGTTCCACCCGCCTGCCCTCGCCGCTTCCCGACCCAGCAGGCCTGACGCGGGTCCCCACCAGACACTCTGAAAAGTTATCCCGTAGTATAACGGGAAAAACGTACTCGCGTCAAAAAAATCGAGCACGCCGATCGCGAGGCCACCGAGGGCGATCGTTTGCAGAGAGCCAGGGCGTCCGGCTAAATTGTTCTCATTATTCACAATAAGATCTCCTTTATCGTCTTCGATGCGGCTCGCTAATAAAGCGATGGCCTACTGTAAAGTGACTGTCGAAGTCGGAGCTCCGTTTGTGCCGTTACTGTCGATTAAATTATTCTTAAGCGAGATGATCTTGCCCTGCTGTGCCGACAAACCAGTCCCATTGAACGTGATAGTGTTGCCCGAGATCCTAAACGTCGCATTAGCACCTGCCAGAATACCAGTCACGTTTTCGGCCAAAAGAGAGTTGGAAACCACGATGTCCGACGTTCCCGTTGGCAGACCAGTGATACCGGCACCGTTATTGTTTCTGATCAAGCTGTGGCTTACGACGACCTTTACGTCGCCCACATTCTCGACTAAGATCCCGCTGAGAGTAAAACCGTCGATCACGACGTCTTCGATGTTTACTCTGGCGGCGGCTGTGACCCTGATCCCACTAGTTCCGCTGCCGATCCCATTTATATTTAGGCCTCGAAGTCGAACATTTGCTCCGGCGCCGTTAATATTGATTCCGAACACCTGCGCCGCAATAATACTGCCGATCGTGCCTTTGCAATCTATGGTAATGGATTTTGTAATAGTGACCGACCCAAAACCACCCGGATCGAGGCAGTTGATCTCGCCGCCGACAGCGGTTTTGGAAATGGAACCGGCAAAAGTTTTACACGGCGCCGTACGGCTGCAAGGATTGGCGTCGTCCCCGACGCCTGACACACACGTTCGCGAGGCCTGCCCCATTGCGAAAGCCACAAACAAAAAAACAAATGTTATTACCGCAAAAAATTGAATTTGTCGCATAAGATATCTCCCTAAATTTTTTTAAAATGATGCGGGATTGGTGAGGCATTTATACTCCTAGCCGGAGCGCCTGTCAATCCGTTATGGACTGGCAATTAAAAGTGTGAGAGCGATTGTAATTATTCGCATTCAAATCACGCCGCGAAACGAAAGTCTGTGGAGAATGCATGGGCCATGCGTTCGGATGGCTTCGAAATGCGACACAGCGCCATAGCCTTTGTGACCGGCAAAGCCATATTGCGGGTATTTGACGTCATAGGCTGTCATAAGTTCGTCGCGATAAGTTTTGGCGAGGATCGAGGCGGCGGCTATCGACGCCGAGATTGAATCGCCTTTGATTATAGACTTTTGAGTTAACGGCGATTGTTTTAAGTAGAGAGCGTCAATTAGTAGAAAATCTGCGGCGGGTTTTAGCTCATTTATCGCGATAAGCATCGCTTTTTTTGTGGCTTCGAGGATGTTGATGCGGTCAATCTCGTCGGCCTCGACCTGCCCCGTGGCGAAAGCAATGCAATCCTGCTTTAGCTGGGCAGCGATCTCTTCGCGTTTATCTGCGGTGAGTTTTTTTGAATCATTTAGGCCTTTTGGAAGCGGTTTTTGCGGGTCGAGGATACATGCACCTGCGACAACCGGCCCCGCCAGACACCCACGACCGACCTCATCGACGCCGGCGACATATCTATACCCCTGACTCCACGCCTGCTGCTCAAAAACAAGCCCGATCGTTGCAATTTTCAGATCCGGAAACAAAGGAACACGGAGATTCGATGCGTCTGTTTGAAACGAATCGATAATCTCCGCGTCGCCCATTCTCAGCGTCACTCCAGTCGCTTTTAGCTCGCCTGCTTGCCTTTCGCCCGTGTGTCGAGTTCCTTAATGCGGGCTGCTTTGCCGCGCAGATCGCGCAGGTAATAGAGCTTTGCACGGCGAACCTTACCTCGTCGAATAACGTCGATGTGGTCAATCACCGTCGCGTGAAGCGGAAAGATACGTTCGACGCCGACGCCAAAGCTTACCTTGCGAACCGTGACCGTCTCGCGCGCACCGCCGTGCTTGCGTGCAATGCATATTCCTTCAAACGCTTGCAAACGTTCCTTATTGCCTTCCTTAATGCGGACATGCACGCGAAGCGTATCGCCCGGCTGGAAAGCAGGTGTATTTTCTTTTATTTGTGTCTTTTCGATAAAATCCAATCTATTCATTTCAATTGTCAATTGTTGATTGTAAATTGCTCATTGTTAATTGGTAGCAGGGAGGCAAAATAATTCCAATTAACAATACTCCAATTAACAATTAACAATCATCTCCCAGTAAATCTTTACGATTCAGTTTTGTTTTCTCTAGCGCCTTTTTGCGCCGCCATCTATCGATCTCGGCATGATTGCCGTTTAATAAAACTTCGGGGACAGCCATCCCTCTAAATTCCGCCGGACGTGTGTAATGTGGGCAATCGAGCATTCCGTCCGAGAATGAGTCATTCTCAGCCGACGTGTCGCTTCCCAAAGCGTTCGGCAAAAGCCTGACAATGCTGTCCACGATCACGACTGCCGCCGGTTCGCCGCCTGAGAGCACGTAATCACCGATCGATATCTCATCGGTGACAAGAGCCTCGTTAACACGCTCGTCAACACCCTCGTATCGGCCGCAGATCAAGATGACATGTTTAGCCTTATTGGCAAAAAACTGAGCCGTTGCCTGTTTGAGCGGCTTTCCCTGCGGCGAGAGCAGCACAACGCGTGTCCCTGCGGGATAAGCATCGCGGTCACTCGTACCTATCAAATTTTCAATCGCGGCGAATATCGGTTCGGGTTTTAAAACCATTCCGTCTCCACCACCAAATGGCCGGTCATCGACCATCTTGTGCCTGTCCAGGACGTACTCGCGAAGGTCGTGGACATTGATTTCCACAATTCCGGCGAGTTTTGCCCTACGAATAATACCAAAATCAAAGACCTGCCCAAAAAACTCGGGGAAAATTGTTAAAACGTCGATCTTCATCCCCAGGAGCGCAGCCGCCCTCGGCTGCAACGCCGGTTCGTCCGGCGTGATGACATCTCATTTTTCTCAACTCGCGTCATCATCACGTTCGTCAGCGTCTAAGACAGACGCTTTGCAGGCGAGGGCGCCTGCGTTCCCGGCTAAAATTCCAATAGACCTTCGGGCGGATCAATCTTTATCAACTTGTTCCCAATATCAACCTCGACACAAATCGCCTCGGCAAAAGGTATCAGATACTCTTTTGTTTTGCCCGCGACGACCAGTAACTCGGTCCCGCCTGTGCGCATCAACTCACGAACCTCGCCAATCTGCAACCCTTCGATAGTTTCAACATTGCAACCGGCTAATTGCCAATCGAAATACTCGTCCGTCTCGAGATCGACCGCTTCGGATTCAGGCACGCAAATCTCAACATTTCTCAACGTTTCGCCGCTCTCAATCGAGTCGTAGTTGGCAAATTTGAGAATGACACGGCCATTCTGAAACCAAAAATTTTCAATTTTCAATTCCAGCCGTTCGCCGGTCTCGCGAACCGCCGTCACCTTATCGAGCAATTCGAAACGCTCTGGAAAATCTGTCAATATCTCGGCGACAACCTCGCCCTTCAACCCACGCGTCCGTACAATATTCGCAATCGCAACGAGTTCATCCATTCGGCTTCCGAACTCGGCAAACTCGGCAAACTCTGCCAACTCGCCGAACTAATCTTCGACCAGATCAAGCTGAAAACGCCGATTATGCTTCTGTCCGGCGACAAAAAGAATACTTCGAATGGCCTTGACGGTACGGCCCTCGCGGCCGATCACGCGGCCCATGTCGGTATCAGCGACGCGAACCTCAATACGGACATTCTTGCCATCTGTATTCTCGGTCACCTCGACCGCGTCCGGCTCGCCAACCAGCGATTTGACTATCTTTTCTACAGCTTCTTTCATAAACAAGATCGAAAAACTATTCGGCGGCTTTGGCTTCAGGTGTTTCTTCTACAACCTCAGCCTCAGGAGCCTCCGCTTCGGTCGTTTCTGCCTGAGGAGCATCAGCCTCTACGACTTCGGGAGCGGTAGCTTCAGCCTCAACCGGCGTTTCAACTTCGATCGATTCAGCCGGAGCAGCGTTTGCTTCAACCGCCGCCTCAGGAGCAGCGGCCTCGGCCTTTATTTTTTCAGCCTCTAATCTCTCCTCTTTCCGCTTTGCGGCTTCGGCTTTGATGGCTTCGACTCGGGCGGCTTCTGAGGCGGCTTTCTTCTCCGCCCGCACCTCTAATGCCGCCGCACGTTCTTCTTCGGTCTGAACCGGGTTATTTTTAATAAGGCTCTTAACCGTCTCGGTCGGCTGCGCGCCGACGCCGATCCAATACTGGATGCGCTCATGATTCAGCGTCACCTCAGCCGGATCAAGCATCGGATTGTATGTACCGACGTTTTCAAGATACTTGCCGTCACGCTTGCTGCGTCGTTCTTTAACCACAAGACGATAGAAGGGTTTACCCTTCGCGCCCATTCTCATTAAACTGATTCCTAACATAATTTCTCCGTGATTCGTGAATGGTAAATCGTAAATCGGTTTTTTTCTATTCACGATTCACTATTTCCGATTCACTATCTTTTCTTCTTGTGCCTTTTTTTTTTCTTAATTCTATGCGATAACGATTCGTGTCCATCTCCGTTATCTCCTGTGAGTCCCATATCGCCGCCGCCGAGCATATTGCCTAATCCACCGGCGAGACCGCCCATCATTTTACGTCCCAAACCGCCAAACATGCCGCCGCTGCTCATCTTGGCCATCATTTTTTTCATCTGCTCGTATTGCCGAAGCAGTTGATTTACCTCGGCGATCGTCGAGCCTGAGCCATTTGCGATCCGCGTTTTGCGGCTGGCGTCGATCATCTTATATGCATTGCGCTCCTGCCGAGTCATCGAATCGATAATCGCCTCGGTCCGCTTCATCTGGTGATCAACGACGGCCGATTGCTCATCCGTTATCTGCATACCGCCGGTCATCTGCTCGGGTAGCATCTTCATCAATTTTGACATCGAGCCGAGTTTTTTGAATTGTCCAAGCTGGTTGCGAAAATCTTCGAGCGTAAACTGATTGCTCGTCATTTTGCGCAACTGCTCTTGCGCGTCCTTTTCGTCGATCTTACCCTGAACTTCCTCGATCAGCGACAAAACATCGCCCATCCCGAGAATTCTCTGAGCGATGCGTTCGGGATAAAAAGGCTCGATCGCGTCGTATTTTTCGCCGACGCCGACAAATTTCACCGGCTGGCCGATGACTTGTTTGATCGAAAGGGCCGCACCGCCACGTGCATCGCCGTCCATCTTGGTCAGGACGACGCCGGTGATGCCAACCCGCTCGTGAAAAACCTCGGCCGAGCGAACCGCATCCTGTCCGGTCATCGCATCTGCCACAAACAAAACTTCGACCGGTTTCGTTTCGGCCTTGATCTTTTCGAGCTCGACCATCAGGTCGTCGTCAATATGCAGACGCCCGGCCGTGTCGATCATTAGTGTGTCAAAGCCGAATTCCGTTGCGTATTTGACGGCACCGCGAACGATCGTCATCGGATCGTTGGATCCTTTTGCCTCGTAAACGACTGCATTAACCGCGTTTGCGACAACCTTTAGCTGCTCGCGGGCCGCCGGACGATAGACGTCGACCGAAACAAGCAAAGGCTTGCGTTCCTGATTGTCTGTTAGCCAGCGGGCGATCTTACCGGTCGAAGTTGTCTTGCCCGACCCCTGCAAACCGACCATCATCACGACGTTTGGCGTTTGCTTGGTAAACACAAGCCGCGACGACGTGCCGCCCATCAGTTCCGCAAGCTCGTCATAGACGATCTTTACGACCTGCTCGTGAGGCTTCAGATCCTGCCAAACCTCTTGTCCCTCAGCCTTTACGCGGACAGCATCGACAAAATCTTTAGCGACTTTATAATTAACATCCGCCTCAAGCAGCGCCATCCGGATCTCACGCAAAGCCGCATCCACATGCTCAGGCGTCAAACGCCCTTGCCCACGCAGATTCTTTAGCGATTTCTTGAGTTTGTCGGATAACGATTCAAACATATAAAGACACTTCGGCGACAATTGTCGAAACTATAAATATTAAGTGTTTGCAGGGGAAGTGTCAAGAAATCGTGGCGTAAGTTTAGGTTTACATTGAGAGTCGCTGAGCGTTCAAAACTTAAGTTTGTATGCTAAAGGCGAAAACCAGCCAAAAAATGCGTCCCTGACGGTCAAAAAATTGTCCCAAAACGCGTCCTGGAGCGAAAAAATGGGACAGTTGACCATGCAGGCGAGCGCACGACCCGCATCAGAGCGTACCGCTGGCCTCGCTGAGATACTCGCTGCGGCTAGAGCGAACCTCGTCACTCAAATTGACTGTATCACCGGATTCGCTTACCGCAATGGCATCGACTTCCGCCGCGTCAGCAGCCAGGCTTTCTAGCTCTCCTCCTGCCTGAGGAGGAGTGGCAGACGCTTTCGTCTGACGAGCCGACGATGACATAGTCGGTCGTCTGGCCGTCAATATAGGTCCGAATATTCTTGCCGATCATTTCGTCAATGTTGCCGACGTGAAACCAGCCTTGTTTCTCAGACCACTCGACCATCCACATATCCCGCAGATCCATAACGCCTTGTTCATTTTGTGTTTTGTGTTGTTCATTGTGTGTTTCGTGCATTTTTTTGTCTCCGGTGAAAAATCAACATTGCAATAATGTTGCACAAATGATATATTGTGCAACATAC
>JBBRQM010000040.1:0-31818 GCA_038226395.1 Pyrinomonadales bacterium
AGCGACAGGTGAAGATTATATCTTGGTTCTTTGCAGTGCGATATGCAAGCAATTTGTCAGTTCTTAAACTTCGCGAAATGCTTATCAACCTCAGGGCGCAATTCAATACCTGCCCTTTCAAAGCAATCCAAAAGATCTTCGTAAGCGCCTTTTCCGCCTAAAAAGTCCCAAAACTCTTCTGCGACCTTCAACTCATGGTTCAAATCAAGCATTCCTTTCATTGTCCATCGCTGATACGGTTCTGGTTCGGGCAAAGACGGTCGTGAGAGTGGCGATACCGAAGATGAAATATTAACGGCGAGAATGTGGAACAATGGAACGTTTGTGCACCTGGACGGGCTTGGCGGCGGGTGGAAAAGCGTTTGGACGGGTAGTTGCGATCAGACTGTTGCTAAGCGGACTCTAGACGGTTGTGGGGGCGGGTGCGCGCGACGGTGACGGTGTCGCCGAGCGAGAGCAAGAAGACCCCTGCCTTATCGAGGTCGGGCCGGACAAAGTTCTCGGTGGCCGAGAGCCTGATCCCGAAATGGCGGCAGAACGGGCTGGCGCAAATCACCCAACCGCTCGCTTTTTGTCTCACGGGAAAGTTTTGCTCGAGCCGCGGGTTGGCTGGCTCGACGGCGATCATGTCTTTTTCCCGGTTATAGTAGAGGGCGACCGCTGCCGGCTTGCCCAATACGCGGTGCATGTTTCCATTCATAAAAATAACGCCTTTCCTATCCATCGTCACATGCAGCCGATTTTGTTTGGCGACGGTCGGCCCACCTTTAAATTTTTCCCACTCTCTTTCCATGCTCATATTGTTTTATCGATTATGTTTTATTTATAGCACAAAGTTGCATCCGTGTCAAGCATTATTTCTGCCGTGTCAAACAGCACGGATCGTGGCGGATGCTGGCATTGCCGCCGCCATCGCCATAGGCACGGATCGGCGTGGCGGAAAATTGCGCGCCAAAGATGCGTCCCTGGGCACGCGATTGCGTCCGATAATTAGGTCATTTCGTCGCTTTTTTTATGCTTTGGGACGCGCTTTTGGGGCGGATTGGGGGCAAAAGTTATGCCTAGGGGACGCGTTTTTGGGACAAAAATGCTTAGAGGCGTCACTATTAGGACACGAGCCAACAATACGTATTAGCAGATTTATGTTTACTAACGTCAGCTTTTGGTTTATACTGACCTTGGTTTGCCCATTCGCGATCTTGTTATCGCGACGAAGAGAGCAGACGTCAGAGGATTGTTGATAGACCGACGGTCTTAAATTCATCGAGATTAGGCGGGTCTGAGCACGATTACCGTTAGGGAATTTGGTGCTCCCCGAAGGGAAAAGCGAGATGCTTTTCCGTAAACGAGATTCCTGCGTGAACTTTAATTCAATACTTGCCGGATTGGGATTAGTCTCAAACTCAAGCTATAAAACCAGAACGCGCGCGACGCTCATCCTCGAGCGATAGATCTTAGTCTACAATAAATCCGCATATCTGACCAACTCTTCGTCTTCAAAATCGTAAGGGCAGCAACTGAAATTTGAAGATTAATAAGGATATTTGTATGTCAAAAGAAATGATAGTGAGTGTTAACGGTCGGGAAAAAAAGATCGCGATACTCGAAAACGGAAAGGTTACGGAATTTTATATCGAGCGCGGCGAGGAAAACGCAGGCGTGGTCGGTAATGTTTATAAGGGCCGCGTTATGCGCGTTTTGCCCGGAATGCAGTCGGCGTTTGTGGATATCGGGCTTGAGCGCGATGCGTTTTTGTATGTCTCGGACTTCTTTGACGAAGAGGAAGAGATCGAACGCATCGTCATGGAAAAGAGCAAGAAGGCCTCGCCCGAGGAGGCAAAACGCGAGGCCGACGACCAGATCGCTCGTTCGCGCATCGAGCGTGAAAAACAGATGGAGGCCGTTCAGGAAATCGCCGAGCCGCTCTCCGAAACGGAATCCGGCGCCGAGGAATCGTCAACAAAAGATGATTCCCAGGTCGAACAAAAACAAGATCGCGGCAAGCGTGGCCGCGGTCGCGGTGGACGAGGCCGCACCGAAGAGCCGCAGCCCGAGATCGAGCCCGCACCAGTTTTCGAGATCGAGTATGACAATTCGGGCTTTGAACGCATCAGCGACAGCGATGATGGCGACACAGGCGATATGTTCAAGGATGCCTATGTACAAGAGGCCATCGTTGATCGCGTCCGTGCCGTCGAGTTTGATATGGAGAGCACATCCGGCGCTGAGGTCGGTTCGCTGCTTGCTGAGGTCGGCGGTGATTCAAGTGGATTTGAGCGCATAGCGGACGAGGACGAAGATATTTCCACCCCGGCCAAGGGTCGCGGCAAATCAAAAGCCAAATCTGATGAGTCTGTAGAAAGTACTCCGGCAAAGTCGAGAAAACCCGCGAAACGAACGGTTTCAAAGGGTAAATTCGCAAAACCCAAGGCCAAAAAGGCGGCCAGTGACGGCGAATCTGAAGACACTCAGGCCAGCCATAAGGAATCGGACGGTAACGCCGAGATGGCTGTCAGGCGTGGCGGCCGAGGCCGTCGCCGTGGCGGTAAGCCAAAAACTGAGGGCGGCGAGGACGGTGGCGAAAATCAGGAGTCGAACGATTTCACTACCGATGAATCAGTCGAATTAGTCGAAGCTCCGGTCGAAATCGAGTCAGCCGAACGCGAAGCCGAATCGCAAGCCGAGCCGAAAGAGAATGCCGAACGATCTGCCGACGAGCGTCCTCGCGAACGCGATAACAGAGATCGTGACAGCCGAGGCAACGAAAACCGTGGAAAGCGCGGAGGCCGCGGCCGCAACGATCGTCCAACCGGTGATCGCCCAAGTGGAGATCGCCCTGTAGATGATCGCCCTAATCGTGATAGCCAGTCAGGTGATCGCACATCAAGTGACCGGCCCAATCGTGACCGTCCGTCAGGCGACGGCCGACGTGACCGCAATGATCGCGGTGGCCGTTCTCCGCAACCGACTATCTCCGACCTGCTAAAGGAAGGCCAGGAAATTCTGGTTCAAATTGCCAAAGAGCCCATCGCCAAGAAGGGGGCGCGGATCACTTCGCATATCGCTTTGCCGGGCCGCTATCTCGTCTATATGCCGACGATCGAGCATCTCGGCGTATCGCGAAAGATCGAGTCGTCAAGCGAGCGCGGCCGCCTGCGTACGCTGATCCAACGCATCCGCCAGGACAAGGAAATTCCGTCCGGCGGGTTTATCGTTCGCACGGCAGGCATCGGCATTTCGGAAGAAGATTTGAGAAACGACGCTAAATATCTGGCCCGCATATGGGCGGACTCAAAAAAGAATTCCGAGAAGAAAAAATCGCCGGCGATGGTCCACCAGGACCTCGATCTGGTCCAGCGGATACTCCGCGATCAGCTATCGGATGATTTCACGGCGATCCGTGTCGATAGCGAAGAGGAATATCGTCGCACGGTCGAGTTTATCAATCTTATTCAGGCCCGTTCGGTAAACCGCATCAAACTCTACACCCGCGATGAGCCGATCCTCGATTATTACGGCGTGCAGGAAGAGATCGACAAAGCTCTCAAACCGCGTGTCTGGCTCAAATCGGGCGGCTATCTGGTCATCAATCAGACCGAGGCGCTGGTCGCGGTCGACGTCAACACCGGCAAATTTGTCGGCAAGGGCAACGCCCGTCTTGAGGACACTATCACCCGCACGAATATGGAGGCGGTCGATGAGATCGCACGGCAAATTCGCCTGCGCGATCTCGGCGGCATCATCGTCCTCGATCTGATCGACATGGAGGACCGCCGCAACCGGCATAAGGTTTCGCAGGCTTTGCAGGAAGCTCTCGCCAGCGACCGTTCGCCAAACAAGGTGCTCTCGTTTAACGATTTTGGTCTGATAATTATGACCCGCAAACGCGTCAAACAGTCGCTCGAGCGGACAATGTGCGCCCCGTGCGATTATTGCGAGGGGGCCGGTTGGGTCAAGTCGCCATCGACCGTCTGCTACGAGATACTGGCTGAGGCCCGGCGGCTGTCGAAGAACGTGGGTGACGTTCACCACACGACGCTTCGCGTCCACCCCGACGTTTCCAAGGCCCTCCGCAGCACCGAGCGCGAGGTGCTAGACGAGATCGAGGCCTACGTCGGCAACATCGACATCAACGCCGACCGCTCGACCCACGTCGCCCAGTTCGACTTCGCGTTTGTTTAAGCAAGGCGTGATTTATTAATAAGAAAAGGCTTCGCGACGAGCGAAGCCTTTTTGATTTATATTTTTATTTTACGAGACTAATATGAGCGGCATGTTACGTCTTCCGTTTTCAATGGCTACCCACTCCCGCACAATTACCGGCAATCGTTCGATGACTTCTCGACCAAACAAGACTTCATCGACATAACCCATGTGGAGCATATCTATCATCCGACAAAGATAGGATCGACCCATGTTCCACCAAGTATTGTGATCGTCGATCATCAAATAATGCTTTACATCAATATTTTCATGCTCCCGCAATTCCTCTAATTCCATCCCATCTAACAAAGTTTCATAAACTCCATCAGCAACTCTGCTTCCAAATGTTGTCGTATAGTAATATTCCTTAATTTCCCAAACAGCAATTGGGTTTATAATCGTAGGAAACGCTCCATCAACTCGCCTTGCTAGGGTTCGCACGGGAACACCATCGCGAGTAACGGAAGTTAGCTTACTGGGATCATAATTGCAGTCGAGACCATTACAGTTCGCCTCAATCAGCATGTTTATGATTCCGGTAAAAAATGCGTGAGCTCTTTTGTCTCCCTTTTGTTTATTCATTGGGAGTTTGCATTTTGGCGTCAACTCTCGCCGAAAGTTCTCAAATATTTCCCGAGCTTCGTTCACACCCATCAAATTATTACTTACGAATCGGTTAAGCTGGTTCGCCCGATACTCAAAATAATATATTAGGATTTGTCCGAACTCCGTAAGCGTCCCGGCATCATCGACGATATGACCCCATGAGAGACCGAGTTTATTCATTCCTCGTTTAATTTCGGCAATTGAGGGAATCTTAATTTGTTTTGTAAGTCGCTGAGTGTAGCCAACCTGTTCACTTAGACATCTAACATTTGCCCAAAAGTATTTGGGTTGATTTAAGAAGATTGGATTAGCTTCCATTTATTAAGGCCTCCAATCTCTTCGTGAAATCAGAAACGGAAACTCCGAGCTTTGCACAAAGGTGCCGCACTTCAAGAAAATCAAGGCGGCGCTCGCCACTTTCATATTTGCTAATATACGATTGAGGTTCGCCGAGACTTCGCGCCAGATCAATTTGCGTCAACCCCGCTTCGATACGGAGTTGGCGAAGAAGATCCTGAAGAAATTTTTGCTCTCTCGATCCAGTAAATTTAGGCACTTAATTGACGTTATAGATAGTTGCAAAATATCCCAAACTCGGATATTCTGTATTCATTGATAGAATCGTAAACTATGCGACCGCAACAAGCACTTCTATTCGATACCGCGATTGTTCATGCAAAGCCTTTTCGGACTCAATTGCTTAAGTGGATCGGAAATAAACAGCGCTTCGCTCATGAAATCATTTCGTACTTTCCACGGAGTTTTAATGTTTACCGTGAACCATTTCTCGGAAGTGGCGCAGTGCTTGGAACATTATTTCCGAAACATGCGATTGGTTCGGATGCGTTTGAACCACTAATAGAAATTTGGCAAACCCTTCAAACCGACCCTGAACTGTTAAAGGCTTGGTATGAAGAACGATGGGAAAAGATGAATGCAGGTGACAAGGTTATCGTTTATTCACAAATCCTAGCCAGTTATAACGCTAATCCGAATGGAGCAGATTTATTATTTTTGAGCCGTTCGTGTTACGGAGGAGTCGTTAGATTTCGACAATTCGACGGCCAAATGTCCACACCTTGTGGGCCTCATGATCCAGTCTCTCCCAGCTCGTTTGCCGAAAGAGTAGATATCTGGAACTTTCGAACTGCCGGAGCTAAGTTTGAGCATCTCGATTATGGAATTGCGATTGACTCCGCAAAAGCAGGTGATTTGATCTATTGCGATCCGCCATATTCTTTCTCACAAACAATTCTCTACGGAGCTCAAACCTTTGATCTAATTCAGCTATTCGAAATGATTCGACAGGCGAAAGTGAAAGGCGTGTATGTGGCTTTGAGTATTGACGGATCAAAGAAGTCTGGAGATTTCCTTTGTGATTTTCGGATTCCAGATGGATTATTCAAGAGAGAAGTAATGGTTAATTGCGGACGCTCAATGCTGAAACGCTTCCAAATGGACGGAAAGACTTTGGAATCTGAGGTTGTTCACGATCGTCTGCTCCTCACCTATTAGGTAGAGAAAAAGGATCGAGGTCAGGCGGCGGTTCTGCGATTGACACAGGGCGTTTGGCGCGGGAGATTTGGGATTTATGCGGAAAAACGCGAATTTATGCGAAAAAATGGGATTCGGCGGTCAAATGGCCGCCTTTTTTTATATTTTAGGGCAGTTTTTGATCGCGTTTTAGCCAATTTTTGGGCCATTACGACTCAAATAGACGTTGCTTCAAACATCGTGCCATAACGCGTGCCAAAAAGAGATGTGTTTGAAAAAAAAATAAAAGTTCCTTACAGCGAAAAGACGATCGACTCTGGGCGTGACGACGGTACGGCAAACCCATAGATCTCTGGTTTGACATTGACGCAACAATATGCTATCTATGAAACATAAATAAAATGTCTTATGTCGTTAAGAGGAAATTGGGTCAAATTTAAGGGAATTAAAAAAGAACGGGGCTTTAACCGGCATCACATAACTATTAATAATAATGGGCAGATCCATGTTGGACGCCAGGCACACATAGATCTTGGCCGTCCTCGCGCCGTGCTGCTATATTTCGAGCCGCTGCTTAACAAGATCGCAGTCGAGCCTGCCGACCCGAGTGCCAACAGCGTAGTGCCGCTGATCGAAAAGGAATTTGGCGCTTATTACATACCCGCAAAACAATTTGTTCGCGAAAACCGCATAGCGGTTGCCGGTACGGAGGCATTCGTCAAGCCTGAGATCAACCACAACGGCATAATGATACTCGACCTGACCCAAACCGTTCGCGTTTCCCGGGGAAGAAGGATCGGACGGGAGATCGAGTGATACCTTGCGTTTTTTACGCCTCGCCGAGCGGAAAAGCTATGCTTTTCCGCAAGATACCAAATTATTCTGCGGCTCTGCCGCGGTCGCGAGGCGTAGCCTCACAGGAGTATTGGGGAAGGCTGACGGTGAATCAGAGATTCACCGCTCGGCGAGGCGGCAAACCGCTGACTTTAGAACCTAATGTCTTTCTTTGCGTCTTTGGGATTGGCGGGTTTGGCAAAGACGGAATCGGGGATCGAGCGGTTAAATTCGATGGACTCGTAATTGATCCGCGACGAGGGTTTGCCGTTGCTAAAGCGATCGACGATAAATGCGGCTTTTACGCCGTTGACATCGATGAACTGGGCGTAACGATCCTCTTCCTTGACATCTTCGCCCTCGCCGTTTGTTTGTTTGTAAACCGCTTTCTGCGGCACGCCGTCCTCGACGGCAAACTCAAATTCGACGATAAAACCGTCTTTGTAAGTAAGCCGGACAACATCATTGCGTTTGCCTAATGATGCCTGCCGCTTACCAACGTAGGTTAGCTCGGCATCGCCGCGCCAATATCCGCGAAGCAGATTGTCGAGGCTCGTTCGCAGCCCCTGTTTGAAATTGGCCACCTGTGTCGCGTTCTGGGTCTTGATCAGATCCTGGTCGCCGTCAAAGACCCAGCCCGAGCTGCCCGTATTTGTCTGAACCGTGCGCGAGCCGCTGCCCTTGAACTCGGTGCGCTCGTCGTCGGGAAAAACGATCACGTCGGTAAAGCTCTGAAACGAGACGATGACATTCTCCTTGATCGCGCTAAACTTGCCGTGCCCGACCTGCGACCTGACCTGCAGGTAGCGATCACCGCCAAGATTTTGGATGGCTTTTGCGATGATCGACTCGGCCTTTCCGCTTTCGCCCGTCGGCCCCGGAACCGCCTCTATGTTGTCTGCGGGAAATCGCCATCCGCCATTCCAACTGTAAATGTATTGGAATTCCTTTACGACCGTTACGGGTTTGCCATCTTTCTTCTCCGGCTCGAATTTGATCTTTCTTGCCGCTGCAATCGCTTTTTCTGTTAGACCGAAAGGAAGATCCTTAACTACAGTAATTTCCCCGACCTCTCCAAAATCGAGAAACTGCACGCGTAGCATGACGGTTCCCTGGACATCCAGCGTCATGTAATTTTGAGGCAGCTCAGGTTTCGGTTGCTCAAGTATCTTAAGTTTAACGTCCTGGCCGAATGCTGCTGTGGCGAAGCAAAGTATCAAAGTAAGAACGATAGAGAATTTCTTCATAAAAAAGGCTTCGATGAAATGTTATCACCAAAGCCTTTGATGCAGAAAGTTATGCCTTGCGTTTAGTTGAGGCTTAAAACTTCTCCGGTCCTGACCTTGATTTCGCCGTCGACGGCGTCAACCGTGAACTTGATCGCGGCTTTCCATTCGTTTGTGATTGGCAATTTTACCTTTTGATCGATGTGGCGTTTGAGGAAGCGGGCGCCGTAGGTCTGGCTAAAACCTTTCTCGGTCAACAGATCGAGGGCCGCCTCGGTGATCTCGACGACCTTGCCCTGCCGCTCCATATTTTTCTGGATCTTGGCGAGGTAAAGTTTGGCTATCTCGCGAACCTCAGCCATCGTTAGCGGTGCAAAGATGATGATCTCGTCGATGCGGTTGCGAAACTCCGGCGTAAACCGCGTCTCGGCGGCCTTCATGACATCGCTGCGGATCTGTTTCATATCGCCGTTGGAGTTGTTGGCAAAACCGAGTGGCGACTCATATTTTTTGAAATTGTCCGAGCCGAGATTGGACGTCATTATGACTATGGCGTCCGAGAGATAGACCTTTTTGCCGCGTCCGTCCGTGATCCAGCCTTCGTCAAAGGCCTGGAGGAAGATGTTCATCAGATACGGCGAAGCCTTTTCGACCTCGTCGAGCAGAAGCACGGTGTAAGGGGTGTCACGAAGCTGCTCGGTGAGCAAACCGCCGCGTTCCGATCCGACGATGCCGCGCGGCATGCCGATCAGCTTTTCAATGCCGATCGTGCCGTCGCCGTATTCGCTCATGTCGATGCGGACCATCTTGCCCTCGTCGCCAAACATAAATTCGGCAACTGCTTTGGCAAGCTCGGTCTTGCCGACGCCGGTCGGGCCGAGGAAGAGAAGGACGCCATCCGGCGCATAATGATTTTCCTTAAGCGGGCCTTTGTTGAGCCGCAGGCGTTCGGCCACGGCCCGAACCGCGTCTAGCTGGCCTATAACGCGTTTGCCCAGATCGGCTTCCATGGTCGAAAACCTGTCCGACGTGTCGCGATAGATCATATCCCTGGGAATATGCGATTCCTGCGAAATGACGTCGATTATGTGCTCGGGCCGGACGATCATCTCGAGCGGCTCATTGATCTCGACCTTGACCGAAGCCGTGTCGAGCCAGCCGATTGCCTTGTCAGGCAGGTGGAGATTGCGTATGTATTTTGGCGACATTTCGAGCGCCATGTTGATCGCCTCGTCCGAGATTGTGACCGAGTAGTTTTTCTCCAGACGGGGACGGACACCCAGCAGAATCTCTTTTGTCTCGTCGATGGTAGGCTCGTCAACCTTGACCAGACGAAAACGTCGGGCGAGGGCCTCGTCGTCGCTGATATACTCTTTGTATTCGGTGATCGTCGTCGCGCCGATGATGCGGAGTTCGCCGCGTGCCAGGGACGATTTGAACATATTCGCCGCGTCACTCGTCGTTCCCATCGCCGCACCGGCACCGATGATCGTATGGGCCTCGTCGATAAAGAGAATGATATGATCCTTTTCTTTTACCTCGTCGATGATGCCCTTGATTCGCTCCTCAAACATGCCGCGAAGCATCGTTCCCGCGACGAGCCCGCCCATTTGCAGTTGGACAATATGCGAATCGCGCAATCTCAAAGGCACTTTCTCAGGCTCGAGCTCGATCAGGCGCGCGAGGCCCTCGACCACGGCAGTTTTGCCGACGCCGGGCTCGCCAACGAGCATCGGTGAATTTGACCGCTCTCGGTGCGAGAGGATCTCGATCATCTGCTGGATCTCGGTCTCGCGGCCGATCGTCGGCGGGATCTTGTCCTGACGGGCGAGTTTGTTTAAGGACACGCCAAAATGACGGAGGAACGAGGGCAACTCGTATTTTTGGCGCGTGCGCTCCTCTTCCTTTTCACGCTTGCGAATGCGTGTGCGGGCGGTCGTTGCAACCTCATCGGACGGCACTCCCAGATTTTGCAAGACGTCGTTTAGCACACTGCGTTCGTCATTTGAAAGAACGTAAAAAATATCGCTGCCGTCGATCACGCGGCGGCCTTGCGAACGTGCGCGATCCATCGCGCGTTTGAAAAGCTCGGTCGTTTCCGGTGCGATGCGAAATCCTTTGCCGCTGTGCTGGCGGCCGTCTTCCATCCGCTTTTCGATCAGTAATTTTACCGAACGCGGGTCAACGGCGAGATCGCGCATCGTTGACGAAAATAGGTCGTCCTCTTCAAATGCGATAGCGTGCAAAATATGCTCGATCGAGACATAATTTTGATCGCGTTTCCTGGATTCGCCCAAGGCGGTTTCCAAAATACGCTGCCCACTCTCGCTAAATTTGTCTTTGTACGCGTCTATATCTGCCATAATACTTTGTATAAAACACCACGCGTAGGATGCGGGTTTCGTGAGAGTCTTTGCCTAAACTTCATCATAACACTTTGCCGCGAATGCCTGAAAGATTTTTTATCGACGGCATCAAAATCCGTTCAAAAATCATTCACCGGCCGAATCTGCCATTGCCTTGCCCACCTGAACGCGGGCCGGGCGGAGCAGTTTATTACCAAATCTGTAGCCGCGGGCGTGCTCGGCAATGATTTTGCCGTCATTTTCGGCACCGGTCGCGATCATATCGACCGCCTCGTGAAGCTGAGGGTCAAAATCTATCCCGACCGAAACAATCGGCTCGACGCCGACATCGATCAATGCACGCTCAAACGAGCGGGCCGTGCCGATCACGCCGGCGCGCAGGTGTTCGACCGAGGGGTCAGTCTCGCTCGCGGCGACCGCTAAATTCAGATTATCAAGCACCGGCAAAAGGGTTGTCAGAAAATTAAACTGCGCCTGTTTGCCACGATCCTCGAGCGATTTCATCAGCCGGGCGCGCATATCGGCGGTCTCTTTTTCGAGGTTTGCCTTAGCCTCTTCGAATTTTGCCTGGACGCCTACCAGCTTTGATTCGGCCGCCGCACGCCGCTCGGTCTCGGCTTTTAACTCGGCCTCAAGCACGATCTCACGCGGCGATTTGACCGGCTCGGGCGGTTTTTCGTCCGCAATACGCTCGCCATCCGTATTAAATCGACGTTTATCGGTGAATGGTATCGTCACGTCGTCCATTTCATCAAATTCGTCAATTTCGGTCTTCTTCTTGTTCATTTTCTTTCTCTTAAACATCTTAATGCAGAAGCCCGCACGTTAGTAAGGGCGTAACTCTCAAATCTTAGTAGATAATACCATCCCAACTTGCTCGTTACGCCCGCGCCTCACGCGCGGGCTTCTGCACCGGTTTTCACAGGAATAAATTTCATCCCGCCGTTCTCGGCCAAGACCCGGACGGTTTGGCTGGTTGCGATTTCGCCTTTTAAAAGGCTGACGGCGAGCGGATTTTGGATCAGCGACTGAATCGCGCGTTTTAGCGGCCGCGCTCCGTAAACCGGATCGTAGCCCTCTTGCACGAGCAACCCGCGGGCCGAATCGTCAAGCTCTATGCGAATGCCACGCTCCTCGAGATTCTTCCGCAATTTTTCGAGCTGAACGTCAATGATCTTAGCGATATCGGTTTTGCTGAGTTGCTCAAAGACGACGATGTCGTCGATGCGGTTGAGAAACTCGGGCTTGAAATGATCGCGAAGTACTTGTAAGACATCGTTTTTGATGTTTCTATCGGCAAGCGGATTTTCGGCTGCCGCACTGATCTCGCGCGAGCCAAGATTTGAGGTCATTATCAAAACCGTGTTCTTAAAATCGACCACGCGCCCCTTAGAATCGGTCAAACGCCCGTCGTCGAGTATTTGCAGCAGAACGTTAAAAACGTCCGGATGCGCCTTTTCGATCTCATCGAATAGCACGACCGAATACGGACGCCGCCGGACTGCCTCGGTCAATTGACCGCCTTCCTCGTAACCGATATATCCCGGCGGAGCGCCGATCATGCGTGCGACGGCATGCTTTTCCATATACTCTGACATATCGAGCCGGATCATTGCCTTTTCGTCGTCAAACAAGAATTCGGCCAGAGCTCGTGCCGTCTCCGTTTTACCGACGCCGGTCGGTCCGAGAAAGATGAACGAGCCGACGGGCCGATTTGGGTCCTGCAAACCGGCACGGGCACGGCGGACTGCATTTGCAACGGCTTCGAGGGCCTCGTCCTGGCCGATAACGCGTTTTCGCAATCCCGATTCCATATTGACGAGCTTTTGCATCTCGCCCTCAAGCATCTTTGAGACAGGCACACCCGTCCATTTTGCGACTATCTCGGCGACATCCTCTTCATCGACCTCTTCCTTGAGGAAAACACCGTCTTTTTGCAGGTCGGCGAGCCTCGCCTGCTCGGATTCAAGCAGCTTTTCGACCTCGGGTATCCGGCCATATTGCAATTCGGCAGCCTTGTTCAGATCACCCGCCTGACGGGCCTGTTCGAGTTCAAGCTTGGCCTGTTCGAGCTGCTCTTTGGCGGTGCGCATCTTTTCGATCTCGTCTTTTTCAGATTGCCACTTGGCCTTCATCGCGGACGATTTTTCATTTAGATCGGCGATGCGTTTTTCGATAGTTTCGAGCCGTTCCTTGCTCTTTTTGTCCGTTTCACGCGAAAGTGCCTGCTTCTCGATCTCAAGCTGCAAAGTCTCGCGTTGCAAAACATCGATCTCCTGAGGCAGCGAGTCGATCTCGATACGAATACGCGACGCGGCCTCGTCAATAAGATCAATCGCCTTGTCCGGCAAGAAACGGTCGGTGATATAGCGATTTGACAGAGTAGCGGCGGCGACGATGGCCGCGTCCTTGATGCGGACGCCGTGATGAACCTCATAGCGCTCTTTTAATCCGCGAAGGATTGCGATCGTGTCCTCAACATTTGGCTCACCTACATAAACCTGTTGGAACCGGCGCTCCAATGCCTTGTCTTTCTCGATATATTTCTGATATTCGGCAAGCGTCGTTGCGCCGACGGCTCGAAGCGTCCCGCGGGCTAGCGCCGGTTTGAGCATATTTGACGCGTCGATGGCACCCTCAGACGCACCGGCTCCGACGAGTGTATGCAGCTCGTCGATAAACAGAATTATCTGCCCCTCGGCCTTTTCGACCTCGTTTAGCACAGCCTTGAGACGATCCTCAAACTCGCCCCGGTATTTTGCACCCGCGAGCATCGCGCCGAGATCGAGGGACACGAGCCGCTTGTTTTTTAAGGTTTCCGGCACGTCGCCCGACACGATCCGTTGCGCCAGACCCTCGACAATCGCCGTCTTGCCGACGCCGGGTTCGCCGATCAGTACAGGATTGTTTTTCGTTCGCCGCGAAAGAATTTGTATCGTCCGGCGGATCTCGTCATCGCGGCCGATCACCGGATCGAGCTTGCCTTTGCGGGCACGTTCGGTAAGGTCCTGGGCATATTTATCAAGCGCCTGAAAATTTTCTTCAGCGTTTTGATCCGTAATCCGCGAACCGCCGCGCATGTCGGTTATTACCTTTTCGAGGTCATCCTTTGTGATGCCGTTCGAACGCAAAATGCGCCCCGAGTCGCCTTCTTTTTCGTCGGCAATCGCCAGCAGAAGATGCTCGGTGGACATATATTCATCCTGCATCTTTTCGGCCTCTTTTTGGGCCTCCTGAAAGATCGTGTTTGTCCGCGAGCTAAAATATTGCTGCCCGCCGCTGACCTTTGGAAATTTGGCTATCGCCGCCTGAACCTCGGTTATGATAGCAGCTGCATTGGCTCCGATCTTGCCCAAAATAGGCTTTACGACGCCTTCTTTTTGCTCAAGCATGACCGCGAGCAGATGCTCGGGCTCAACCTGCTGATTCTCGTTTTTTTCGGCGACGGTGATCGCTTCCTGAACAGCTTCCTGACCGCGGATCGTAAATCTGTCAAATCTCATAATTCTATTTTACCGCAGAGACGCCGAGAAAATTCAAAACAATATGCACAGGATATACAAGATAAAAGAGGAGAATCGTTATGACCCGCGTTCGATATCTTGTTCATCCTGTCTATCCTCTTAATTCAGTTCCTCTGTGTATAAGTCACTCGATATATTAGAATGACCCCATACTTAGTCTATTAGCATAATAAAATATGAGTCTCTCATTGTCAAATACTATAATTACTATTTATTGTGCATATTTTATGGAATTCTGATCTTTTCAGGTGACACTTTCTCCTTAGTCGGTTATATTTATTGACGAATCTTTCTTGAAAGCTGAAGTATCGAAAAGGCTTCGCATAGCGAACCACGAACTATGCGAGCGAGTAGAAAATGAAAATTCTTCGTGAAGTTCTATGGCCGCTAGTTGCCGTTTTCGCCGCATTTGTCATCGGCGGGATAATTATTTTATTGATCGGCGACAATCCATTTGATGCTTTTAGTCTATTGATCGGTAATTCGTTTGGCTCGATCAAAGACATCGGCTGGACGCTGCACTACGCGACGCCGCTAATATTTACCGGGCTGGCGGTAGCTCTAGCTTTTCGCTGCGGGCTTTTGAATATTGGTGCCGAGGGGCAGTTGTATGTCGCTGCATTTTCGACGGCGTGGGTCGGGATAAAATTTGGCGGCACGGTCGTTAACATCTTCGGCAAGGAAGAAAATTGGTCGTGGATGAGCCTGCCGTGGTATGTGCTGGTTCCAATGTGCATATTAACGGCGGTCGTGGTCGGCGGCATCTGGGGTGCGATACCTGGCATTCTGAAGGCCAAATTTGGCTCGCACGAGGTGATCAATACGATCATGCTCAACTTCATTGCTATCGCTTTGGTCAGCTACTTTACGCAATATTATTTTAAAATTCCCGGCGATCCGATCCTCCAGAGCGCAAATATCGGCGACGCGGCTCACATTCCACAGTTAAATCAGTTTTTGCCGTTCATACCAAAAGACGTCCCGCTAAACGTTTCATTTTTGCTTGCCATTTTGATGTGCGTGCTCGTTTACATATTTTTATGGAAAACAAAATGGGGCTATGAGCTGCGGGCCGTCGGCCAAAATCCTGCGGCGGCCGAGTATGGCGGGATCTCGCCAAAAAAACAGATCATTATCGCCATGACATTCTCAGGCTCTTTGGCCGGAATGGTTGCGATAGGCGAGGTTTTGGGGACGCGGCATAATTATTACGACGGCTTTTCGGCCGAATGGGGTTTTTATGGCATTGCGGTGGCGCTGTTAGGAAGAAATCATCCGCTCGGGGTGTTTATTGCGGCGATTTTCTTTGGCGTGCTGCTGAGAGGCGAGATTTTTGTCGATGCATTTACCGTAAAAGTTTCTAAGGACCTCGGACTTGTGTTGCAGGCGATAATTATTATGTTTGTAGCTTGTTTTCAGAAATTCTCAAGGAAATAAAATCATGGGCGAACTTCTGACATTTGCACTGCTCTTTTCCGCCATTCGTTTGGCGACGCCGCTCATCATGGCCGCGCTCGGTGGTTTGTTTTCGGAGCGTTCCGGCGTAATCAACATTGCCCTTGAGGGCCTGATGCTGGCCGGCGCATTTACCGCCGCCGTGGCGACATATCAGACCGGAAATCCATATCTCGGCTTGTTTCTGGGTGCGGTCGCGGGTGGTGCTCTGGCGTTTGTCTATGCAATTGCCTGCATCAAGTTTGAGGCCGATCAGGTAGTCGCCGGCATGGCAATCAATTTTTTGATGTTTGGGCTGCCGGAATTGATCAGCGGGGCGGTTTACGATTCGACCGGCTCGACGCCGCAGATCGACAAGCTCAACCAACTCCCAAACTATTTTAATAATCACCTTTCATTTGCCTCGATACTTGCTTTTATTCTTGTTCCGGTTTGTTGGTATGTGATGTATAAAACGCCGTTTGGATTGCGGCTGAGGGCGGCCGGTGAAAACCCCGAGGCCGCAGATGCGGCAGGCGTCAATGTGATCCGTCTGCGGTATATTGCTGTTGTGATCTCTGGTGTTTTGGCGGCGGCGGGCGGCGCGTATTTGTCAATCGGCCAATCGTCTTTGTTCACCCGCAATATGACCGCCGGGCGCGGCTTTATTGCCCTAGCAGCTTTAATTCTCGCAAAATGGCGTCCGGTTCCCGTCTTGCTTGCTTGTTTGTTTTTCGGATTTACCGAGGCTCTGACGATACAGATCCAGGGCGTAGTAAAGCTACCGTCGGGCGAGGATATACCCGTTCAGTTTATCCAAATGATCCCATACGTCCTGACGATCATCGTGCTGGCGGGCTTTATTGGGCTTTCGCGTGCGCCAAAGGCACTGGGCATACCTTACAGAAAAGAGAATTAAACCTCGTCTAGCGGCTAGCTTCGAGTTTGAGATTGAGAAGTTGGTTTAGTGAAACACCCTGTTGCGAAGCCTCAAGCGCGAGTTTGCGATGCAAATACTCGGGCATTCTAAGCACAAGCCTACCGCTAAAAGATCGTTTTCCAAGAGGTTCCGGAACCGGTTCTTTATTTTCTTTTAGGTCGGAAAGAACAAATTTCACAACGTCTTTGATCTCACTGAGTGCATCTTCCTGAGTATCGCCATGAGCTGCCAAAGAGGGAAACTCTGCGACACGCGCGATAAATGCTTCGTCTTCCTCAGACCAGCCAACACTATATAAATATTGTTCAAAGTTCATGATATTTAATTCTTTTGAAAGGTTAGCAAGCCCTCAACTCGCTCACCAGCCTGCTCGAGTATTCCAAATAATTTTGAACTACTCGATTGTGACAATCATCCTAAGTTCTTTTTTTCCTTAGACATCTGATAACTTGTCGTACCTGATAAGGCTTCGCCATATTTCCAACCTTTTGCAGGTTGATTCGAGGATCACCCTGCCAAGGCATCTTGAAAATATGATGACTGCCATTGACACGATAAGCACCAAACATTTCCTCACAAATTGAAAGAAGCCGAGAAAACTTTGTGTTATTTCCCCTCTCCTCCAATTCAGTGATTCGATTGTCAAACGATGAATCATCTTTAGATTTTTTCATCAAAAAAATGATACCGCCCATAGTATCATTTGTCAAGTCATTTGATTGCAGATTTGTTATCGAAGTTGCCTAAGTAAGAGTTATTTCTGTAATCTATTAAGACCCTTATGTCTTACGAAAAGGCTGCTGAGGCGGCTGCATTTATCAGATCAAAATACTCGGGCGAGATCAAAACGGCTATAGTTCTTGGCAGCGGGCTTGGCGCGTTTGCAGATGAGCTGACGAATGCCGTCAAAATACCTTATGAAGAGATCCCGGGTTTTGCGCGTTCGACTGTCGAGGGACATGCTGGACAACTCGTTTTGGGAGAGATCGAGAGTGTCGTGGTTGCCGTTCAGCAAGGGCGTTTCCACTATTACGAAGGCTACGACATGGAGCAGGTTATGTTGCCAGCGCGCGCGTTTGGCGTTATGGGCATTAAGAATCTGATCCTGACGAACGCCGCGGGCAGCCTCAATTCCGACATGCAGCCGGGCAGTTTGATGCTAATCACCGATCACCTCAACTGCATCGGCGTCAATCCTCTGCGCGGGCCCAATGACGACCGATTTGGGCCGCGTTTTCCCGATATGAGCGAGGTTTACGATCGGGATTTTGAGCATATTGCGATGGAGGAAGCTGGCGCTATAGCTCATGAGCGTTTTGAAAAAGGTGCGGACGAGACGCTGACCGATTTTCTGCATCGCGGCATTTATTGCGCCCTCTCGGGACCGACATACGAGACTCCATCCGAGATCCGTATGTATCGGCAGGTTGGGGCGGATGCGGTCGGCATGTCAACCGTGCCTGAGGCCATTGCAGCAAGGCATCAGGGAATGCGTATTCTGGGCATCTCGTGCATTACAAATCTCGCGGCCGGCATGAGCGACGAACCGATCAACCACGAGGAAGTGATGGAAACAGGCGCGCGAGTGGCGGAAGTGTTCAAAGAACTCTTACGGCGAATTGTTGTAAAAATTAATTGAACCGTAGAGACATGAGAGACGCGGAAAATAAAAATTCTGCTTTTCTCTGCGTCTCGGCGTCTCTGCGGTTAAAATATATTTATGTTTATCGGCATATGCGGAGGAACAGGTTCGGGAAAGACGACCATTGCGAGGGCGATCGTCGAGACGGTCGGCGCCGGGAATGTCGTGCTTGTCGAGCAGGACTCGTATTACCGAAACCTCTCAGACATGCCGCTTGACGAGCGTCATCAGGCGAATTTCGACCACCCGGATTCGCTCGACAGCGATATGCTCGTCAATCATATTTTGCGGCTGAAGCAGGGCCTTTCGGCCGAGATGCCGCTGTATGATTTTAAGACACACACACGCAGTGACAAGATCGAGATCATCGAGCCTCGCCCAGTGGTTATCGTTGAGGGCATTTTGATATTTGCCGAGCCGCGCATTCTCGATCTGCTGGATGTGCGGGTCTTTGTCGATACGCCGGACGATATCCGCTTTATTCGTCGTTTGCAGCGTGATATATCCGAGCGCGGACGCACGGTTGAATCGGTGATCGGGCAATATTACCGGACGGTGAGACCGATGCATCACGAATTTGTCGAGCCGTCGAAACGGCACGCCGATATCATCATCCCCGAAGGGGCGCAGACCGGCGTCAGCGTAGAATTCCTCTGCGGCCTTGTGCGTGAGAAACTGAGAAAAGAATTGGCCGCAGATTAACCCGGATAGACGTAGATTGAAGAAAATGGATAATAAACAACTGATTGATGCAGCGACGCGGGTCCGTGAAAACGCCTACGCGCCATTTTCGGAATTTAAGGTCGGGGCGGCTCTCGAAACCAATGACGGCGAGATAATTGTTGGGAGCAATGTCGAATCGGCGAGCTACGGCCTGACTGTCTGCGCCGAGCGGGTTGCCATTTGGAACGCCATCTCACAGGGCAAGCGAAAGATCGTGAAAATCGCGGTCGTTGCCGACACCGAAGATCTAACGCCCCCTTGCGGCGTCTGCAGACAAATAATCTGGGAATTCGGAGGCGACATCCCTGTAGTTCTCACTAATCTCAAGGGCAAGACAGAAACCGTCCAGATGAAAGACCTGCTCCCAAGAGCGTTTGATACGAAGTTTTTGAAGTAAAATCAATTATCTGCCATCGGTGGCTAGTATTTGTTTCCAATTACGTTAGTGAATTATTGCAGCATCGCGACGACATTTTCCGAAATGTTGTGGATGGCCAGGAGCAGGCTCTTGTTTGAGGCTAGGAGCAATATGGCAGAAAAAACCAGACTGGCATAAAGCCATATTGAATATTTAAAACCCTTTCGCGGAACATTTCCCAAATCATTCTTTTTATCCGAAAGTTCGAGGAGCCGCCGGATGCGTCGTTTCAGATCTCCGCTTTGGCCCTCAATAAGGAATGATCCCAGAGGCATTCCGGGACTCGTATTCTCCGGGGCGATTCGGGCAATTTTTATCAGTGTTTCGGCGAGGTCAAGAGCCATCGATTTGCCGCCTATGCTTGCGGCATATTCATCGGCCGCAGATTCGGTATTTTCGGCCCAGGCCCGGTCAAGATCACGCCCCAAAGGAAATATCAGCATATCGCGGCAAACGCGAAGAAACGCCCTCTTGAAATTGTCATGTGCCGTCAAATGGCCGTATTCATGAGCAATCGCCGCACGAAACTCATCCTCGGAGAGCGATTCAAAAATTTGCGATGCGACAAACATCCGCGGCCGGATCATGCCGACGACGGCAATCACTGGAAAAGGATGATGAATGCAATAAACAGGGATGTTTACGCCGTCAACGACGATCTGATTGGAATGTTTTAGCCAGTTTGTGATTAATCGCCTTGTTGCCCGCCACGTTCGGAAAACACGAAAACAGGCGATCCCGATTCCTATGATCGAGACCAGCGAGATCAAGGCCAATTTTATGCTTACAATTTCGCCCGACGAAGGCGGTTCGTATAAAACATAACCCGGAAGCAGGAAAGCTAAGACGAAAATGAGCGCGGCTCCGACCGGAAATGCTCGCAGAGCAAAGATAATCTGTTCCTGCTTACGCGATGAAAGGTGACGGGCCGGTTTTGAAATAAAATGCCACGCGCCTGAGGCCGTGAGCGAGGCGCAAAAATTCAGCGTGAGGAGAATGGCGAAGATCAAGCAAATTCCGAGTAAAAAATACAGCGTTAATTATTTTCGCGCCTCAAGCTCACATCTTTTTTCGCGGACGAGACGCTCGAGCTCGTCGAGCAACAGGCGGTCGCGATCGCTCACTGCTTCAACTAAGCACGCCAGGACAGGCCCGACGCGTCCCGCGCTGTTATCGAACAAACTTTCGATAACGTCGGCGGCCATGCCGCGTTCCATTTCTTCGTATGAATACTTTGGCGAATAATAAAAAGCCCGCCCGATCTTTCGCCGCTCGAGCAAGCCTTTTTTATAGAGCCGGTCAAGCGTCGTCATAATGGTCGTGTATGCGTAAGAATCGCCGAGCGCAGTGCATACCTGCCGCACGTTTGTTTCACGCATCCTGCGAACTGCGGTCATCGCTTCAAGCTCAAGCTTTCCGAGCGAGTCGACGACGGCATCAGCCAAACGACGAAATCCGCGTAATCTGAAATTCGATGCAGGCATATCTGCGAGTATAGAATATTCGGGAGTTCTGTCAAGATTAGCCCGGGATACGGGCTGTTGTATGCATCGCCAGAAAAATTGCGTTTACGGCTAAATCATTGTAAAATATGATGATACATGCGGTTTTTAAAATGAGCGAACAAAAAGACATTCCCGAACTTCGGTTGGATCGAACCAAAATAAAGGCTTTTTCCGGGTTTGATGACTCGGACGAGATCGAATACTGGCGAAACGCCTCAGTTGAGGAGAGGTTTCAGAATATAGAACGGCTTCGGAGGCAGAACTATGGGACTCGGGCTACCGAAAGACTTCAGAGAATTTTTAGAGTTGTTAAACGAGAAGGGCGTTAGATATCTTCTGGTTGGTGGATATGCGGTTGGTCACCATGGCCACTCACGTTCAACCAACGACATCGACTTTTTCATTGCGGATGACGAGGAAAACGCGCAAAAAATTGTTCTTGCCTTGGAGGACTTCGGGTTCGGTGCCGGTGAGTTGACGACCGATTTATTTACGAAGAAGGATAGTTTAGTCGTGATGGGGGCCGAGCCTATGGCCGTTGACATCTTGAATTATTGTTTGGGCGTTGACTTTGAAGAAGCATATTCGCGTCGCGTTGTGATTGATGATGAGGGGTTAAAAATAGACATCATCGCTTACGACGATTTAATGGCGAACAAGCGGGCCGTCGGTAGACTAAAGGATCAGACTGACGTCGAGTATTTAGAACGGATCCATAGGACTTGATACCAGTCCTGACTTCGGTGTAACCTCAGCTATGGATAAGCGCAAAGTTTCCTTCACCTTTCTTCTTGTTTTTTCCTTTATTATCAGCGGATTCGGCCAGATTTCGCCTCTCGATTCCAATCGTTACATTCCGCCGCGCAAACCGCTCGTAAACCGGTTTGGCAAGACCCCGGTCGATCTCCTTATCTCAGGCGGCACCATCGTCACCATGAACGCCAAGCATGAGGTCATTGAGGATGGCGCCATAGCGATATTCGATGGCGCGATATTCATGATCGGCAAACGCGTTGACGTCGCAAAACAGGTCACTCCAAAACGCGTCATAAACGCCGCCGGCAAGGTCATCATTCCCGGCCTTATTAATACACACACGCATGCCGCAATGTCGCTGTTTCGCGGCATTTCGGACGACCTCGATTTGCAGGATTGGCTGACAAAATTCATATTTCCCGCCGAAGCCAAGAATGTAAACGAAGCCTTTGTGCGTGCCGGAACGCGCCTCGCGCTCGCCGAGATGATTCGTGGCGGGACGACGACCTACTGCGACATGTATTATTTTGAGGACGCCGTTGCCGATGAGACAAAACGCGCGGGCGTTCGCGGCGTGCTTGGCGAAACGATAATTGACTTCCCTGTCGCCGATAACAAAACCAACGCCGAGGCGATGGCCTACTCTGAAAAGTTTTTAAAAAAATGGACGGGCGATCCGCTGATCGTCCCCGCGATGGCACCTCATGCGCCATATACTGTCTCGACCGAGCATCTAAAAGCGATCCGCGCCCTTTCCGATAAGCTCAATGCAGCCGTCGTTATCCATGTCGCCGAGACCAAAAAAGAACGCGACGATATTCTCAAACAATACGGCTCGACGCCCATGGATTATCTGGCCAAGATTGGTTTTCTCTCAAACCGTGTAATCGCCGCCCACACCGTCTGGATCACAGAAGAAGAGATCGACGTGATGAAACGCTTCGGCGTCGGCTCGGCGCATAATCCTCAGTCGAATATGAAGCTCGCGTCGGGCGTTGCGCCGGTTCCGGCGATGCTGGCGAAAGATGTCGCCGTCGGCCTCGGCACAGATGGCGCCGCGTCAAACAACGATCTCAACATGTGGGAAGAGATGGACACGGCCGCCAAATTGCACAAGCTGATCTCTAATGACCCAAAAACGCTGCCCGCCGAACAGGCGTTTGAGATGGCGACGATTCGCGGCGCCCGTGCGTTGCACCTCGACGAAATCACCGGTTCGCTTGAGGCCGGCAAACGTGCCGATATTGACATTGTCGATCTCGATGATCTCAATCAAATACCCTCTTTTAATATCTATTCATCGCTCGTTTACTCGACCAAGGCTAACGATGTCCGCACGGTCATTATCAATGGCCGCGTCGTCATGCTCGACCGGCGTTTGCTTACATTAAGTGAAAATGTTATAAAGAAAGATGCAACCGCGTATCGCGAAAAAATCATCAAGAGTTTAAGGAATTGAACTGGAGGCTTGGGCAATAAAGCTCATATTGGTTGTTTTTTTAATCGTGATTGATAATTGGACGGGTCTTTATAGAGTGAGCCTTAGATGAGGTATTTCGCTTGACCTTTACGGAGAATTTAAGTCGAAATAGGAGGACTGAAATGCCGTTAAATGTCAGAAGGTTTTACGCTTTCTCAGCTTTAGGGTTTCTGTTGGTTTTAGTTAGTTTTATAGGTCTCACTTGCGCGCAGACGGTCGCCCAAAATCCGCAGCCGCCGGTGCAAACCACGCCGCAAACGGCGCCGACCTCCGGCGACGTTATGCGTGGGCGTATCTCAAAGGCAAAGGCCTTTATCGCCGTTCGCAATTACAACGCAGCGATCTACGAGCTTGATAACATTCGCAAGGAAAGCGGCGACGCGGTCGTGCTTGGCGTCGTCAACGTCCTGCTGATGAACAGCTATCTCGAACAGGGTGATTACAAGCGGGCTCAGGATTTCCTCACCCAGTTTTACAATCAACAAAAAACGTCGAAGGCGAATTCATCCGCCTGGTATATGGCCGTCGCCGGTCAGGTCGTCAAGGGCGCCCGCAGCCGCGTCGAGCGCTATCGCGCCCTCGGCCTGAGCGTCAGCGACCGGACATTGCCGATCGAGGCAACCAACGATCTCGAAAAAATGCGCGAGACGCTCGAGATGGTCATCACCCAGTCAAAAGAGATCGGCAACGATAAGAAAAAATCGGCGGATTCGATGGCACTGCTCGAGGAGGCCAGCAATTCGCGCAGCATGTTGGCGCGTGACGAATACGACGGCCGAAAGTGGCACGACGAGGTCGCCGACACCCGTGAAAAGATGGCAAATTCGCGCAGCACGGTGCTGAGCGCTGTCGACGAGACGCAAACAACCACACAAAATACCGATCTTGTTGCCGCGGGCAACAAACCCGCGGAAAAACCCTTGTACAAGCCGGTCGATAATACCCCAACGGTCGACAACACGCCCGTCGTGACGCGTGAGCGCGAGGTACTGCAGCCTAATAACGGGCCGTCGGATACGGCGGTCGCCAAAAATGACAAACCCGTTTACATCCCATCCGCACCGCCTGTAGTAAAGGATGAGCCAAAGACCGAAAAGGGCGGAAACGCGACTATAAAGGAGCGTGCAAAAACCGAAACGGGTGGAAACGCGACTGTCAATGAGCATGCCAAGAGCGATTCGCCGCTAGATGTCGGTTCGCTCATTGGATATGCCACCAAACAGCCGTCGCCGATCTATCCGCCAGCCGCACGAAACGTCAGAGCAGGCGGCGTCGTAAAAGTCGAGGTGACGGTAAACGAAGCGGGCGACGTCGACGAGGTGCAAAAGGCCAGCGGCCCAGCTCTGCTGCAGGGAGCCGCCAAGGATGCAATCCGCAAATGGAAGTTTCGCCCCTTCGTCCGCGACGGCCAGCCGGTCAAGGCAACCGGGTTTGTTAGTTTTAACTTCGCGATGTAAGGCGTCAGCAGCCGGCACGTAAGATAATTGAACTTGAGCCCTTGTTTACACGCGGGCTATTGACACGGGCGGCAACCTTTAGCAAGGTTTGCCGCCTCAGTTATTTTATGTATGCTTGCCCCGCGCCGGGGCAGATGGGGCAGTTTTTTTGTTCCGTTCCTGGAACGGTGGTACACATGGAACAGCGTGGAACAGTATAGTATAAATCGTTCAACACTATATGTGGTGTAATATACAGGTATGCGGCTACTGATCTTTATCTTTTTGTTTGCGTTAACGGCGTTTTCGCAGGTTCCGGCCATCGAGCCGGGCGTTTCGCACTCGCTGGCCATCTGGCGGGCGGCGCATTACAGCGATGTGCGATACAAGCTCAACCTGACGCTCGAAAAAATGTCGCCCGTGCTGAAGGGGACGATCGAGATACGCGTCAACGTGTCAGAACCGCCTGCGTCAGCGGGCGGCCAGCATGGTGGTCTTGATTCAACGCCGATCATACTGGATTGGCGTAGGCTCATCGGCCATGAAAAGGATTCGACGATCTCTAATGTCTCGCTAAACGGTAAGCCGGTCTCTATTTCTACGAACTGGCCGCCCCCTGACGCAGGCGGTTCTGACTTTAACGAGCACCTCATCTTTCGCGACGGCGTTGTCGTGGGCGAGAATGTCATCAAGCTCGACTTCACTTCGCCGATCCTGACCTCGGGCTCGGCGATCACGCGGTACATCGACAAAGAGGACGGTTCGGAATACATCTACTCGCTCTTTGTCCCAAGCGACGCCAGCACCGCCTTCCCCGTCTTCGACCAGCCAGATCTAAAGGCGAGGTTTTCATTGCTGGTTAGGTACCCCGGAGATTGGCGAGTTGTGTGCAATACGCCACTCGCGGACGGTAAAACCTCTCATCTCGAAGACTTTTTCCACCCTGAAAACTCGCGGGACACAAATCTGGACACCTTCTCCGAAACCAAACCCATCAGCACCTACGTCTTCGCCTTCGCGGCCGGGCCGTGGGAGAAAGTGTCGGCGTCCTCATCAAAGGCGGTCAAGGCTGAGTTGCGGGAAGCCTATAAAAACGCCAAACCCTTCAGCGAGCTGATGACGGCGGAACAATTGAAAGTATTCAAACAGCAAAGCCCTGACAACTTGGCGACTACGATCTACGTCCGCAAGTCCCAAGCCGGCAAGTTCCAACAGCATGCGGCGGAGACATTCCGGCTCACGCGGGAGGCGATCAAGTATCTCGAGACCTACTTTGACTACAAATTCCCGTGGCCGAAATACGATCTGGTTTTGATACCGGAGTTCCCGTTTGGCGGGATGGAGCATGCGGGGGCGACGTTCCTGCGCGAATCGTCCGTTATATTCCCGAGCGAGCCGACCAAGGGCGACTATATCTCGCGGGCGACGCTGATCTTTCACGAGACGGCGCATCAGTGGTTTGGGGACACCGTGACGATGGTTTGGTTTGACGACCTGTGGCTCAAGGAGGGCTTTGCCGAGTTCATGGCCTACAAGACGCTCGAAAAAGTAATGCCCGACGCCAACGCATGGAAGGTCTTTTACGAACGCAACAAACAGGCCGCCTACGCTACCGACTCGACCAGCGGCACAACACCCATCTACCAGCCCATCGCCAATCTCTCCGCCGCAAAATCCGCCTACGGCAATATCGTCTACCGAAAGGCGCCTTCATTCCTGCGCCAAGCCGAGTTCTACCTCGGCGAAGACAAATTCCAAACCGCCGTCCGCGCGTTTTTGAAGAAGCATGAGTTTGGGAATGCCGGGTGGGAGGATTTAGTAAATGAATTCGAAATCGTGAAAGGCGAGAAGTTACAGGAATGGGCTAGTCGGTGGATTATGCAGAAAGGCGTGCCACTCATTCACGCAGAGGTATGGAACAGTGGAGGTTGTCTTACACAAACGGGAACACTTAATCAAGAAGATTCGTGGGGGATGACGGTAAAAGTCGTCGTTGATACTGGCTCGGAATATTTAGTCAAAGATCATTGGGAGAGATATTTACATCCAATTGATGTTGTCTTGACGCCTTCGATTCCTAATCGGCCAATTCGCACACCAGTCGACTGGATTTTAGCCGGTAAGAACACTGTGTGTGTTGATATCAGCGATACAGGACTCTCAAAATTCATATTCCCTAACTACCAAGACTACGGCTACGGCATCTTTCTGCTCGACGACACGAGCCGCGATTACGTTCTAAAGAACATCCAGAACGAAAAGGACGATTTTCTCCGCACAATGATGTGGGGCAGCCTCTGGGACAGCGTCCGCGAGGCCGAGCTTGATCCAAAGGATTATGTTGAGCTGGTGGTTAAGAATTTAGCCACAGAGCCGGATGAGGGCACGGTCCAGACGCTCCTCGCCCGCGTCTCGACCGCGATGAACTACTACATAAACGATCCGGCATCGGGCGGAAACGCGAGTGTTAACGAGCGTGCATCCACGCGAAACGGCACGCTCGTTAACACTCGCGTCTCTACCCAGGGTGACCTGCGCACTCGTCTCGAAGCCCGCCTCATCGACCGCCTGCAGCACGCCGAGACACCCGGCCAGCGGATAACGTTTTATCGCTCGTTTGTTGCGAATGCAACGACGGAAAAAAGCCGGACGGTGCTCAAAGAAATGCTGCGTCAGGGCGGAAACGCGAGTGTGAACGAGCGTGCCAACATGACCAGTGCTCAAGCTAAGGACACACTCCCAGCGGCCCGCGTTTCCGCCTCGATTCCCCTGAGAACCAAAGACCGCTTTGACATCGTCACCCGCCTGATTATCCTCGGCGATCCTGACGCGCCAAAGCTGCTCGACGATCTGATCAAAACCGAAACCGGCGACGACGCAAAACGCTACGCCTATGCCGCGCATGCTGCTTTTGGAACTGCCGGGAACAAGGCGAAATATTGGAACGATTTTCTGACAAACAAAGACATCAGCGAGAGCTGGATCGAAGCGGCGATGGTGCCTTTTAACTCGATCAGGCACGCCGACCTGACACAGCCATATCTGACACGCGCCTTGGCCGAGCTGCCAAATCTCAAACGCAGCCGAAAGATATTCTTTGTCAACGGTTGGCTCGGTGCCTTTATCGGCGGCCAACGGTCTGAGACGGCGCTCGCCATAGTCAACAAATTCCTCGCCGACAACCCAAATCTCGACAAAGACCTACGGCTCAAGATATTGGAGAATGTCGATCTGATCGAACGGGCGGTCAAGATAAGAAAGAAGTTTGCCCGCGAATAACACGAATTAAGCGAATAAGAGCTATCCCTTTGTTTTATTTGCGTACATTAGCGTAATTCGCAGGCGGGTCTTTTCAATCTTGACAAAAAAGTAACGATTTGAGATTATTTTGATTACGGGGGTAACTAAAATCATTTATCTTAGAGAACTTTCATGAAAATTTCGGCACAAGAGGAATACGGCCTGCGATGCCTGGTGCAGCTTGCCAATCTTAGTATTGGCGAAACGTTGACGCTACCGCAGATCGCCGAGCGCGAGGGCATCTCGACGGCGAACGCGGGCAAGCTGATGTGGCTTTTGAACAAGGCAGGTTTTGTCCACTCGACACGCGGCACCAAGGGCGGCTATTTTTTGGCGCGCCCGGCGGGCGACATTCGCCTCAGCGAAATCATCCGCGTTTTGGATCAGGACGTGCTGACCAAACATTGCGAGAGCTATACCGGCGTTCTCGATTCGTGCGTGCATAACGGTGACTGCGGCATCCGCCCGGTCATCGTCGGGCTGCACGAGATCGTCGAAAACGCATTATCGCAGATCACGCTCGCGCAACTTGTCGGCACGGAAAGCTCGGTCGATGCGATGTTTCACAAAATACAGGGAATTCACCGCACCATCGAGCCGCAATTTAGTAGGCAGTAGTAGTGTCAATAGCCCGCACGTACGTAAGGGCTACTGACACAGAGAGCGAACTTATATGTCAACAGCAGCAGAATTACTTACAAATCGCGAGTATAAATACGGCTTTGTTACCGACATCGAGACTGAGACTATCGCCCGTGGATTGTCGGAGGACACGGTGCGGCTGATCTCTTCGAAAAAGAACGAGCCGGAATGGATGCTCGAGTTTCGGCTAAAGGCTTACCGTCAATGGCTGAAGATGACCGAGCCTGATTATTGGGCAAATTTTGATTATCCGCGTATCGATTTTCAGAATATCTCGTACTATTCGGCGCCAAAAGAGAAAGCCAAAAAAACCAGTCTCGACGAGGTTGATCCTGAGCTGATCAAGACGTTCGAGAAACTCGGCATACCGATCACCGAGCAGAAAATGCTTGCGAATGTGGCGGTCGATGCAGTATTTGACTCGGTTTCGGTGGCGACGACGTATAAGAAAAAGCTGCTCGAGGCGGGCGTTATTTTTTGCTCGTTCACTGAGGCGGTCGAGCTTTATCCTGACAAGATCCAGAAATATCTCGGCTCGGTCGTCCCGGTAAATGACAATTACTATGCCGCTCTGAATTCGGCGGTATTCTCGGACGGCTCATTCGTTTTTATCCCAAAAGGCGTTCGCTGCCCGATGGAGCTTTCCACCTATTTCCGCATCAACACGCAGGAAGCGGGCCAGTTTGAGCGGACGCTGATCGTCGCCGAGGAAGGTGGGTACGTCGCCTACAACGAAGGCTGCACGGCACCGCAGTTTGATACAAATCAGCTGCACGCGGCGGTCGTCGAACTTGTCGCTCTCGACGACGCCGAGATTAAATATTCGACCGTCCAGAATTGGTACGCCGGCGACGAGACGGGTAAAGGCGGCATTTATAACTTTGTGACAAAGCGCGGTGCGTGCCGCGGCGTCAGGTCTAAAATTTCGTGGACGCAGGTCGAGACAGGGTCGGCTATCACGTGGAAATATCCGAGCGTTATCTTGCAGGGCGACAATTCGATCGGCGAGTTTTACTCGGTCGCGCTCACCAACAATGCCCAGATCGCCGACACCGGGACGAAGATGATCCATCTCGGTAAAAATACAAAATCGACGATCATTTCAAAAGGCATCTCGGCCGGAAAATCAAACAACAGCTATCGCGGCCTGGTTAAGATAATGCCAAAAGCCGAGGGAGCGCGTAATTATACACAATGCGACTCAATGCTCATCGGCGGCAAGTCTGAGGCGAATACCTTTCCGTACATCGAGGTGATGAATAACACCGCCAAAGTCGAGCACGAGGCGACGACGTCGAAGATAAGTGAGGACCAGCTTTTTTATCTGCAGCAACGCGGCATCTCACAGGAAGACGCCGTTTCGCTGATAATCAATGGATTTTGCAAAGAGGTCTTTCGCGAGCTGCCGATGGAATACGCGGTTGAGGCGACAAAGCTGTTGGGTTTGAAATTGGAGGGAAGTGTTGGGTGATGATAAGACTTTTCGCTCTCGCAATAATTGGATCACTTTTGATTGGATCTTCTTGTAGGCGGTTGGAACGTATGGCCACCACCAAAGAACAAAAAGCCAACATTGTAAGCCAAGACTACGAAAAGGACGGGGTGAATTTCGCGTTTCCGAATGACTGGGAAATTAAGAAGGATTCAGTTGGTGACAAAGAGATACGCGAAATCGAAATAGTAGATCGCCATTACACTCATTTCAAAATTGCACTAGCTCCGAGTGGTTCGTACCACGATTTATCAGATAACGTTCAACTTTACCAGGACGGTTTTAGAAAAAATCTGAAGATAGGAAGCGTGGTTGGTTTTGAAAGTACTTCTTCGACGCGGGAGAGATCCGAACAGAAAATTACTGGGATTCGACTAAGGTACTCAATCGATTTGGCGCCTGAAGTATTTTATCTAGCTGAGCTTTATACGATCAAACGGGGGAAATCGGATGCGCTAATTACTGTGATTTATCCAGAAAAGGACTTTAATGCAGCCGACAAGGAGATAGAACTGATATTCGAATCGATAAAATTCGATGTTTGATACTATGCGAACCATTCAACCGACAAACCAATCAATACCAAAAGGCCACTATTCGCCTGGGATCGAACACCATGGAATTGTTTATGTATCCGGCCAGTTGCCGATGGACCTCGTGACACGCGAGCCGTTTGCGGGTGACATTGAGACACAGACGGAGCTTGCGCTCAGGAATGTCGAGGCGGTTTTGCAAGCGGCGGAGAGCGATCTCAGCCGTGTTTTACAATTTACGATATATATTTCAGACATCGAGCTTTGGGGCAAGGTCAATGAAACTTACGCCCGCGTGATGGGCGATCACCGGCCGGCGAGGGCGATCGTGCCGGTCAAGGATCTGCATTTTGGAACGCAGATCGAGATACAGGCGATAGCGTTTTGTTAAGGAATGAACTACTTTTTTCCGCCAATATTGATAGTTTTGGGGATGATCGTTTATCAGGTCTCGCAGAAATCGACGGACCAAAACGCGAACCCGTTTATCGTCGTGATAATGGCTTATTCAATAGGGATTTTGGCATGTATCGGCGGATATTTTTTGATTCCCAGGCAGGACGCGGAGCTACTGCCGATGATAAAAACGGTTGTCTGGTCGGCGCTGGGTATCGGTCTCGGGGCGGCGGCCATCGAGATAGGTTTTATGCTCGCTTATCGAGCAGGATGGAATGTTAATATTTTACCGCTCTCGGTGACCGTTTGCGGTGCGGTATTGCTGGTTCCTGTCGGCATTCTCGCGTTTCGAGAGACTCTGTCGATAGAGAAAATTATAGGAGTTTTGTTGTGTATCGGCGGTTTGGTGCTGATCACAATTAAGAAATAAATGAGCCTGCAAATTTTTCAAGTTGATGCATTTACTAATAGGACGTTTGCCGGCAATCCGGCGGCGGTCGTTCCATTGGAGTCGTGGCTGCCGGATCAGACGATGCTCAATATCGCGGCAGAGAATAACTTGGCCGAGACTGCATTTTTTGTAAAGACCGGTGACGGATTCCACCTGAGATGGTTCACGCCCACAGTCGAGATGGACCTGTGCGGGCACGCCACGGTCGCGTCGGCGTATGTTTTGTACAACCAGCTTGGGTACAGCGAACCGCAAATAAGTTTTCAATCTAAGAGCGGCGAGCTGCGGGTGACGCGGGAAGGCGACCGGTTTGTACTCGATTTTCCGGCGCGTCCTGCGGTTGAGTGGGAGGCGCCGTCTGGTTTGGCCGAGGCTCTTGGTGCTGAACCTCAACGCGTTTTGAAATCCCGTGATTAC
>JBBRQM010000041.1:0-31262 GCA_038226395.1 Pyrinomonadales bacterium
AAACCGCAAGGTTGAACGGCATAATCTGCCAAACCACCTATCACTCCCTCTGGACAGCACAAGATCTTTACACCGAGCGACTCACACAGGCCTATCTGTTCGCGAATCAATCCGATAATTTCCAAAGAGCCTGTCGCAAATAACGGAGCCTGATAGGCAGCAACTTTCATAGAGCTAAGCCCCGAAAAATCCGAAGGACATATTGCTATGGCCTCAACGTATAAAGCATCCTCGGAAACGGAATTGTTTCGCGGACGTGTTCGATGCCGGCCATCCAGGCGGTGCAGCGTTCGATGCCCATGCCGAAGCCGGCGTGGGGAACGCTGCCGTAGCGGCGGAGGTCGAGGTACCATTCGAAGGTCGCCTGGTCAAGGCCGTGGTGTTTAAGCTGCTCGATGAGGTAATCGAGGTTTGCCGCGCGTTCGCCGCCGCCGATGATCTCGCCGTAGCCTTCGGGGGCGAGCAGATCGATGCCGAGGGCATATTTGGGGTCGTTTTTGTCCACCTCGAAGTAAAACCCTTTGATCGCGGCAGGGAAATGATGAACGAATACCGGCTTGCCGTGCTGCGTCGAAAGGTATGTCTCGTCCGGTGCACCAAAATCGCCGCCCCATTCAAAATTGCTTTCGAGGTCTCCCTTCGCAAAACCATCCTGCAGCATCTTGACCGCATCGTCGTAATGCAGACGCGGGAACGGGGAATTGATGGCTTCGAGAATCGTGGTGTCGCGTTCGAGCGTTTTTAGCTCTTCCTGACGGTCGGTCAGGACACGCTCTACAACCTTTAGGATCATCGCCTCGCCAAGGTCCATCATGTCTTCGTAACTCGCGTATGCGACCTCAGGCTCGACCATCCAGAACTCGGTCAGGTGACGGCGGGTCTTGGATTTCTCCGCACGAAACGTCGGCCCGAAAGCGTACGATTTGCCGAACGCCGCGGCCGTCGCCTCGTTATAAAGCTGGCCGGATTGCGTCAGATAGGCTTTGTCGTCACCAAAATAATCAACCTCAAACAGCGTCGTTGTGCCTTCGCAAGCCGCCGGCGTAAAGATCGGCGTGTCCGCGAGCGTAAAGCCGTTGTTATCAAAAAAATCCCGCACGGCTTTGATCACCGTGTGACGGGTCTTTAACACGGCGTGCTGTTTTTTCGAGCGGATCCACAAATGGCGGTTGTCCATCAGAAACTCTGTGCCGTGTTCCTTAGGCGTGATCGGATAATCGTGGACGTTCTGCAGGACCTCGATGCCGGTCACTTCAAGTTCCACGCCGAGCGACGAACGCGTGTCCTCTTTGACCGTCCCGGTAACAATGATCGAGCTTTCCTGTCCGAGCGAGTCGGCCAGGTCGTACATTGCCTCGTCATTGGGCTTGAACACGACGCACTGCACAATGCCCGTGCCGTCACGAAGCTGCAAAAACACGAGCTTGCCGCTCGAACGCTTGTTATAAAGCCAGCCCTTGAGCGTGACCTCGCTGCCTATGTGTTCTTTTAGTTGGTTTATATATGTTTGCTTCATAGTCAAGGGCAGAAACGCGACTGTAAATGAGTTGCATCTGTTTAATCGGCACGCTCGTTGAAACTCGCGTTTCCGCCTCCATCTCAAGTTAGATTCTAAAGGAAATTACGACGGCGGCAAAACAAGGCGGGCGTTTGTTTGACTTATCTAGCGACAATTATCAGACTTGGAAATACAAACCAATATGGCAGACGAAGAAAAGAAAAAAAAGAAGGTTAATTACTCGAGCGCCTGGGCCGAGGCGAAAAAGATAATTTGGGGCGCGCGTTGGCGGCTGTTGTTTGGCAGCGTGCTGATGCTCGTTTCGCGACTCTCCGGAATGGTCCTGCCGGCGTCGATGAAATATATCGGCGACGAGGTTTTCGTCGGGCATAGATATGAGCTACTTAAATGGATCGCCCTCGCGATCGGTATTTCGACTTTGGTTCAGGGCGTCACCGGTTTTGCACTCTCTCAGATCCTAGGCGTTGCTGCCCAGCGTGCGATCACTGAGATGCGCAAAAATGTCCAGGCTCATATCGAGCGGCTGCCGATCTCGTATTTTGACTCGACACAAAGCGGAGTGTTGATCTCGCGCATCATGAATGACGCCGAGGGCATCCGCAATCTGGTCGGCACCGGTCTCGGCCAGATACTTGGCAGCCTCGTCACGGCGACCATTGCAATCGGCGTTTTGTTTTATGTTAACTGGCAATTGACGACCGCGACGCTGGTCGTGCTGCTGATATTCGGCGGGGCGTTAATGTATGCGTTTAAGGTGCTGCGGCCCGTCTTTCGCGAACGCAGCATTATCAACGCCGAGGTCACTGGCCGTCTTGGCGAAAGCCTGGGCGGCATCCGCATCGTCAAAGCCTATACGGCCGAGAAACGCGAGGAATTATCTTTTGCCCGTGGCGCTCACAAACTGTTTCGAAATGTCGCAAAAACAGTGACCGGCGTATCGGCGATCTCGTCCTTCTCGTCCGTCATTATCGGCGCCATCGCGGTCGTAATGATCGTCATCGGCGGCAACGCCGTCCAGGGCGGCACGATGACGCTTGGCGACTTTCTGCTTTATATTTCGTTTACATTTCTGCTTGCGATGCCGGTAATTGAGCTGACCTCGATAGGAACGCAGATCACCGAGGCCCTCGCCGGTCTAGACCGTATTCGTGAGTTGATGGCAATGACGACCGAGGACGAAGCCGATGACGGCAAAGAGGCGTTGCCAAGCATAGACGGTACGATAGATTTTGAAGATGTGCATTTTGAGTATGACGAAGGCGTGCCGGTACTCAAAGGCGTTAGTTTTCATTCGGTGGCCGGTGCAACCACGGCGCTTGTTGGCTCATCCGGGTCGGGAAAATCAACAATTCTGAGTTTAGTGCTCAATTTTATTCAACCCACGGCGGGGATTATCAAGATCGACGGCAAAGAATTACAGTCTGTTAAGCTGCGTGATTATCGCCGGCATCTGGGCGTAGTTTTGCAGGATAATTTTCTCTTTGACGGCACGATCCTCGACAATATCCGGTTTTCAAACCCTGAGGCAAATCTCGAAAAGATCAAAGAAACCTGCAAGATCGCCAACGCCGATGAATTCATCGAGAAGTTTCCAAACGGTTACGACACCATCGTCGGCGAACGCGGCGTAAAGCTCTCCGGCGGCCAACGCCAACGGATCGCGATCGCACGGGCTTTGCTTGCCGATCCGCGAATTCTGATCCTAGACGAGGCGACATCGAGCCTCGACAGCGAGTCCGAAGCGTTGATACAAGAGGGCCTCAATAATCTGCGCAAAGGCCGCACGACGTTTGTTATCGCTCACAGGCTTTCGACCATCCGCAGCGCCGACCAGATCCTCGTCGTCGAGGCCGGTGAGATACTCGAACGCGGCAGCCACGACGAGCTGATCGCGCTAGACGGACGCTACAAACAGCTTTATGATAAGCAGTACCGATTTGAGCAGAATTTATTCGTTAACCCCGGTGAGGATTTTACTGGTAAACCGACTGAGGCAATGGCGCAGACAAAACTCTAGAAAGGAGAAACTAAAAATGGCCGAGCAACAAACTTACGCAAATCACACTCGATATTTTCCGCTGTTTCATTTTGTGGTCATTCCACTATTGCTTTTGAACTTGATATATCAAGCTGTAAGGCTCTATCAGGAACCGAGTTGGGATCGCGGCATTTGGGTCGTATTGTGTGTGGTTTTTATCCTGATAGCCCTCGTCGCCCGTCTAATGGCTTTAAAAGTTCAGGATCGGGTTATTCGCCTTGAGGAAAGGCTTAGATACCACAGGCTGCTTGGGAGCGATCTTGCCGGAAAATCGGAAAATTTAGCTGTTGGACAAATCATCGCGTTGCGTTTTGCGTCGGATGAAGAATTACCCGGTTTAGTCGAAAGAACTCTAAATGGGGAGTTTGCCAGCCCCAAAGACATCAAACTCGCGATCCAGAGTTGGCGCGGCGATCATCTGCGGGTTTGATCAGATGATGTCGCGGTTAAGTATTTCCTGTATCGCGGGAAACCGCTCGAGGCTCTCGGCAGCACGGACAGCGATTTGCAGCATCGGTTTTATAAACGGGACAAAATATGTCTTTCCACGTGTTTCTGACTGGTAGGAAAATGTCCCGGCGGCTTTTAGGCATCGCTGGATGGTCTGTAATAAAAACTCATAGGCAAACTCGGCCTCGTCGATTTTGGCAAGACCGAGTTTCTCACGTTCGTCAAAAAGGAGATCCCATTTTTCGGCGATCCAATCGGCGGTTGGTATCTCGGTTACCCGGTCCAGCAGCAATGAGACCAGGTCATATGCAGGAGAGCCGATACGAGCGTCCTGATGGTCGATGATCCTCATTTTGCCGCGTGGATCGATCATTAGATTAAATGCATGAAAGTCACGGTGACATAAAACCGACGCCATTGAATCGAGTTCGCTTGCGAGGTCGGCAAATTCGTCGCTTAGACGTGCGTCATCGTCCACGGATAAGGGGCGTTTCAAAAATGTTGCAAAGTAATGGGTTTTGAAAAAATTTAATTCCCACAGTAGTTTTTCGGTGTCAAATTTTAACCGCGAGGCTACCGAGTTCATTTCATAAGCCTTGCCTGTTGCAGCCTGAATTCGCGGGATCAATCTAATCGCCTCATCGAGCAGAGACGCCGCCGTTTCACTATCTGCTTCGCTCATTACATTGCGAAGTATCCGATCTCCGAGATCCTCCTGGATAATTACACCCAGATCGCCGTCGACATCGAGAATAGCAGCCACCGGCAATCCGGCGGCCAAAAACAAGCTTGTTACATCGAGATAGGTTGGTTCAGCAGCAATAAATGCCTCAGGATAAACGCACGCGACCGCGCTCTCGCCGTGCCACCGGATACGGAAATATTCGCGGGTCGAGGCATCGGCAGTGAGTGATTCTACATTCGTCGATTGGCCTCGAGCATTTAGAAATTTTTGCAGTTTTTTAATGTGGTCTGACATAAGATATGAATCAAAGGGCGGAGACGCGAGTGTGAACGAGCGTGCAGGTTCCGGTGTTGATGAGCACGCTCGTTCACCCTCACGTTTCTGCATTGGTCAGTTCAGCGGCACGATATAATTGTCGCCCTGTATATATCCTTTCAAGGCTTTTTGAGGGATCTCTTTGCAATTACGAACCATATCCGCACGGACTATAGCGGCGTTTTCAAAGGTTTCGCCCGGCTCGATCGTCACCCCGTCGGCGACAATTGTGCGATAGAGGCTCGCACCGTCGCCTATAGTTACATTGTCCCATATGACGGTATCTTTCAGGCTTGCCGCACCTGACAATGTGCAATTTCGGCCAAAATGCACATCCGAGCCGTGCATCATCGCCAATGAAATGTCTAAATAACGGGGAATCGTCGATAGCTCGAACCACTCTCCTTCTGAAACGTGTGCCGCTATCTTTCCGCCGCTCTTGAGAAAGGGAATATAGATGTCCGTGACCGTGTCGGAATAGACGCCTTTCGGAATTAGATCGAGAATCTCGGGTTCAAGTATATGAATACCGGTAAACATCAGTGGCGTTACGATGTCATGTTCGACATCCCGCAGCTCTACCTCGGTCACCGGCGTCGCATGCGGGCCAAAATAATCGATAAAACCGTCCCCGGTTTCGACGACCGTAAATTTCTCGCGCTTGTGATTGGCCTTCAAAACCATCGTTGCTATCGCGCCGCTTTGCCGATGGGTTTTGATGGCTGCGGAAATATCGATGTCGGTGATGATCTTGCCGTTGACTATGACAAAGGTATCGTTCTCAAGATATTTGCGGGCATACAAAAGCGCGCCTGAGGTTCCCAATATTGCCGGTTGTTCGATCGTGTAATCGATCTTTACGCCGAAATCCCGGCCATCACCAAGCGCGTCGATCACCGACTGCGGCTGATGGTGTAGATTTACAACCACATCCGTAATGCCAAACTTCGCGACATATTCGGCCACATAGCCGACCAGCGGCTTCCCAAGAAACGGGATAGCCGGCTTTGTGCGGTCGATGGTGAGTGGAAACAGCCGAGTACCAAAACCGGCGGCTAATATCATTGCCTTCATAAACGTGAATAGTAAATAGTGAATCGTGAATAGTAAAGAATGAAAGGCAGAGCCGTTTCTGTCAGCATATCATTTCATCACTAAACTTTATCACCAGCAAATAAAAAATAGGCCGAAAGCTGATTCCGGCCTATTAGATCACGATCTCATCCAATACATCCTAATGCGTATTGAAATTAGCCACCGGATAGTCGCCGCTTGAGCCAAAGGGAATGCTCCCCACGACGCCTGTGGATCCCTGATACCAAAACGCCGAAGCACCGGGCGTTGTGCTGGTGCGATAAATGGCAATATCTGTTTTGCCATCGCCGTCGTAGTCACCCTGCACCGAATAATCAGATAACGTGCCAAAAGGCTGCTGAAAAAGCATCCCGGTTCCGCTATATCTGATGTACCACATTTTTACGGTGCCGACATTTCTGGTTACGGCAATATCCGTCTTGAGATCGCCGTTATAATCGCCCGGCACTTGAGAATCACTGGTCATGCCAAAAACGACCGTGCTATCGGTTATATAACTCAGCCCACTCGTTAGCAATTGCCAGTATCGATTTTGACCGCTCTCAGCGCGGGCAACGACAAAATCCGCTTTTCCGTCACCGTTGAAATCCCCAGGCACCGGCTTATCGCCTCCCACTCCCCACACAACGGATATGATCGGTCCATTCTGGCTGGTCCGGTAGAGCCATTTGCTCTGATCAGCCGATGTCGCACCGGGGCGATATACAGCTATATCGGTCTTGCCGTCACCGTCATAATCTGCAACTACCGTCGGATCGTCATTTTTTTTGCCAAATAATTCCTGGCGCAGCGTAAAGCCATTGCTGTTCAGGATATAAAATATTCCATTGTTATCCGATTGTTCCCGCCATACCGCAATATCGGATTTGCCATCGCCGTCAAAATCCCCGGAAATAAAGTGGTCACCCACGAGACCCCAGTTAAACCAGAGCGTCTGTGCAACAGATGGATTTGTATTGTAAAACCAGCCGATCTGACCAATCGGGCCACCTCCCGAGGAGCCTCCTACGTTTCGAACAACGCAAACGTCCGTCTTGCCGTCACCATCAAAATCGACAATATGCTGTTTTGGAAGCGACGATCCGGCAGTCAATGTAAGCGTTGCCGCCGACATCGTTCCCGTATCACCGAGGCCGCCGTCGGTCATTCGCAGCTTCCATGTGCCGTTGATCTGAGCAGTTGTCAGGCCGCTAAAAGCCGCAGTCAAATTCGTCACCGGTGCGGGATTCGTCTGTCCCGCACCACCCGACGCAGTTGTCCGATAATCGCCCGCAGGAGTCGTTGACGTATCCAAAGGGGAAAAATCCGTCCAGATATTTATTCCGGTAGCTGAATCTTTAAGATTATATGGGCCGGCAAAGTGATTAGACGAGCCGCAACCAGCGTCAACCGTCGACCCGATATATTTGAACAATGTGAAAGAAGTGCCGTTTGGAGCGATTAAAACTGCTCCGAGATCGCCCCGGTAAGTATGCTCGGGATTAAGAGTCATACCGACCTCAACGTTTGTGAGCGGGCCGGTCACGCCCGAAACGGTAAACGTCACATCAAGAGGCGTGCCGTCCGAGCCGCACTCAGTGACGATACCACCGTCAGGAATTGCACCAAGCGTGCCGGGATTTGCCTGAAATACTGTCGCAGGGGCGGATAAGTCAAGTTTCGCAGGAGCAGAATTCCATTCGGGGCTCGCAGCCGTTTTATTTATCGCCGCAAACCACAGCGCGACAACCGCCAGGCTGAAAACGACAGCCGAATAAACCAACCTGTGTGTGATTTCGCCGATGCCGTTTCGATACATTGTACTTCTGTGCCTCCGGGACTATGGGCGGAATCCCGACAAGTCGGGCGAATGAGCGTGCCTCCTGGTTTTTCCTCAGCGCTCTTTGTGTCTTTGCTTTGTGTTATTTGTGATAAAAAAAGACCGTAAATCACAAAGGCCACTAAGAGAGGACACAAAACTCACAAAGCAAAATTTGATCTCTTTATTCAAGCTGACCCACTACTCGAAATTTACAGTCTTTTCCACCGCATGTCAATAATTTTGACCTTTCTGCTAGGCATTTGGGCGCTAAAATACTGAATACTCTCCTTGCTTGAAACCCTCTCCTCGTCAATAATGTCGCAGACAGGAAAAAATAGATGAAAGATATGACCCCAGAAAAAAACAACCCGCGCGAGATGTTTGGCTGGGTGATGTATGACTGGGCAAACCACGCGTTTTTTACTCTGGTCGTGGGCGTGCTTGTCGGTAAATATATCACGTCGCTCATAACTGATGCGGTCGGCGAGAACGGGGCGGTTATTTCGCTTGGCGGTTACGATCTGGTCACTTCAAAATCCCTCTTTTCATATTCCGTCGGGCTCTCGGTATTTTTGCAGATATTCTTTTTGCCGGTTTTGGGATCGATCGCCGATTACACCCATCTAAAGAAGACATTTTTGGCGTTTTTCACCTATCTCGGCGCCATCTCGTGTGCCCTGATGTTTTTTGCCGGCGGCGATCATTACTTCCTGGCCGCATCGCTGTTTATTATTTCAAACCTGAGCGCCGGCGCGGCTATCGTTTTTTTCAACTCGTACCTCACCGACATCACAACCGACGACCGCCGGGACAAACTGTCCAGTTGGAGTTTTGCCTCGGGTTATTTCGGCGGTTTTATTACGCTCGTGTGCGGCCTAATATTCTTAACATATTCCGGTTCGTTCGGCATCTCGACCGGGATGGCCGTGCGAATTTGCTTTCTGGCCGCCGGCATCTGGTGGGGCGGATTCGCGGGTTTCACATTCTTGCTGCTTAAAACAAGAAAACCGGAACGCGCGGCCCCCGAAGACAAACACTACATCGTCACCGGACTTTACGAGCTAAAAGAAACATTTCGCGAACTTTTCAAGCTAAAACACACCTTCCGTTTTCTCATCGCTTATCTGCTTTATAATGACGGCATCCAGACGGTGATTGTCATGTCTGCTGTCTTCCTCTCTTCGGAAGTCGTGAATGCAGATGGGTCCAAACTCCAGGATTCTAACTTGTTCATCGCTTTTCTCATCGCACAAATAGTTGCTGCCCTGGGCTCTCTCGCATTCGAACGAATAGCCCATTTTACTAATACAAAAACCGCTATTCTGGTATCGCTTGCCATTTGGTCAGCCATCGTAATTTATGGCTACGCTTTTCTTCACAGCTTGACTGATGCGTATGTTATGAGCGGGGCGATCGGATTTGTTTTGGGCGGCTCTCAGGCTCTGTCGCGATCCTTGTTCTCGCAGATGATCCCGGCCGGTCGCGAATCGGCGTTTTTCGGGATTTATGCAATTTCGGAGCGGGGAACGTCGTGGCTCGGCCCGCTGGTTTTCGGGCTGGTTGCTCAGCTTACAAATTCATATCGTCCTGCAATTTTGGCTCTTATTTTCTTTTTTATCGTCGGGAGCGTGATTTTGCTGTTTACCGACACGGCAAAGGCTATACGCGATTCGGGAAACCTTACACCCGAAGAAGCGGCTGGATCGGCGTAGGCGATTGCCGGTAAAGCGCAGTAGATATATAATACTCATTTCAAATGCGTTAACCTCAGCTAAAGGATGGCTAAAACGTGATCGATAATTCCAGCGGCAAAATAATCACAATATTCGGCGGCTCGAAATGCGGCGAGGACGCTCCCGAATACGCGGAAGCAAGGGAACTCGGGGGGCGGCTCGCTGAAGCAGGTTTTACGATTTGCACGGGAGGTTATCTCGGCATAATGGAGGCCGCCTCGCGCGGAGCTCGTGAAAAAGGCGGGCGTGTACTGGGCATTGTTATGAATCAATTCAAGCACGAGCCTAACCGTTATCTGACTGATAAAGTTGCGACCGATCATTTCTACGACCGGCTGCAAAATCTGATCACCCGATCTGTCGGCTTTGTCGCAATGCGCGGCGGCATGGGCACTGTCACCGAAATCTCACTTGTCTGGAACAAGCTGACAACTGGCGTGATCGGAAAGCGTCCACTCGTTTTGGTCGGCGGATGCTGGAAGCCCGTTGTGGAGGCATGGCAGCGGTCGCTTGTTGTCAGCGATGCCGATGTTGCATTTCTGGATTTTGCGGATAACGCAGGGCAAGCCTGCGATCTGATACTTGAAAAATCTCAGGGAGTAGTTATTTGATCTGTCCGAGATACCGATTTTGAAACAAGCTGCGCATTCCATTGATCAGGCTGTTAACAGTGCCGAAAGGCATCTTGCGGCTATCGCCGTTTCACGCGGAATCGGGATCGGGCGGATCGCCTTTTTGGATGGTGAAAAACGACAATTCTTTAGAATCGACCTGGAACCCTCTCAAATCGATGCCGAGATTAGTCGTCTGCGCCAAGCTGTTGCAGAATCGATCCGTCAACTTAGCGAATTGGCGGCCAACAGAGATCCAGACAAACATCGATCCATTTCAGACATTTTCGGCGTCCATTTATTGATCATCGAGGAATCTTCATTTATCGAAAAGATCGAGACCGTTATTCAGGACATTGCGGTTAATGCGGAATGGGCGATAAAAACGGTTTCAAATCGATACCTAAAACAACAGGGATCTGTCCCAGGCGATCATTTCCGCGAAAAATATCTTGACATCGAGGATGTTGCTGACAGGCTGTTGACTTCGTTGAATGGTTCGCGGCCCGCTGTTCATCTGACGGAACCCGATGCTGTAATTGTCGTTCACGAATTGCGACCGTCCGCGATAATGGAGCTCGCAAAATCCAAACCTGCTGCGGTGATCACAGAGCGCGGCGGATGGACGTCGCACGCTTCGATACTGGCTCGTGAATTTGCTTTGCCCATGGTTACCGGCATTCACGATCTCGAACAAGTTCTTCTCCAGCGCGATCTCGTTATTGTCGACGGCATCAATGGACAAGTCATTGTAAATCCAAATCACGAAACGATCGCGAGTTTTCGTGCGGTTATCGCTGATAATGGACTTGCCGTCTTTCTACCGGAAGGATCAAATAAGGGAACCCTAACGCGAGACGGCACAGAGATCGTGATCCGTGCAAATATTGATCTTCCTGATGCTTATAATATGGCCGAAAAACTCGGCGCGAGAGGCATCGGCCTTTACCGGTCCGAGTCATTGATAACGCTGCCCGGCGTCATCCCAACCGAGGATGAGCAATTTGCTGCGTATAGGAAAATTGCAGGGATCGCCGGTGACGCGGGGGTCAGGATTCGCACATTTGACATCGGACTCGATCTTGCCGGCGGTAATCGATCGACCGAGCGAAATCCGTCGCTTGGGCTTCGAGCGATACGTCTGAGCTTGTCCGATTCTGCCCATTTTCGCACCCAGATCCGAGCGATACTTCGCGCGGCCGCCAGTCATAAGATCGACATTGTTTTGCCGATGATCACCGGAGTTGCCGAGATCGTTCGATCAAAGGACATAATCAAAGAGGAACGCGAACTTTTAGTAAATGCCGGGATTTCGGTTGGCGATCCCGGAATTGGCGCCATGATCGAGGTTCCATCCGCTGTTTTTACGGTGCGTGAGATCGCTGGACAGGCCGATTTTTTGTGTTTGGGAACAAACGATCTCGTCCAATATCTGCTTGCCGTTGACCGTGATAACGATGCAGTTGCCGAATGGTATCAAACGCTTCATCCGGCAGTAATTCGCGCGATCGGGGACGTTTTAGCTGCCTGTAAAGATGCTGGCATCACCGTCTCTGTTTGCGGTGAAATGGCCGGCTCGCCTTTCTATGTGCCGCTTCTTCTCGGTTTGGGTGCCCGCGAATTAAGCGTACATGTTAATGCTGTCCGGCAAATACGGCATCTTGTGTCAGGGATCACTATTCAGAAAACGATCGACATTGTCGATAAAATACGAACACTTGAAACCGCCGACCATATAGAAAATGCACTTCGCGAATACTACCTTCAACATTGGAGCGGCCTTTTTCCGACCGGGCTTTTAGACTCAAAACACCGGTAGAAATCCCTAAAAAAATAGAATCCACGCGGTTTTGTATATTTACTTAACTGTGCCTCTCGGGCGCGTGAAAATTGTCCGTCCAGTCCATTCCAGAATAATGACAATGTTCCTAAATCTTAAATGTCGAGTGCCCATTATGAAACAATCGCTGCTGGCAGCTTTTCTTATCTGTACCGCGCTGTTTGGCGCAGCCCACAGCCAAACGAAAGAAAATCGCGGAAAAAATAACCCTTACTCACCCAGCCCAAACGCGGGGAGCAAACAAGATTCACAAGCCTCTCTGCCTTCTGCAACAAAACATGTAGAAGCATTGAATATTGCTGCAAATATAAGTAAATCCGCGTCCGAGCAACGGCCGACTGTCGCTCAACCAACATTTAAGATTGCAAAAATTGCAGAACCACAACCGAATCTCCCGACGGAAACCTACAAAGTCGGCATCGGCGACGTTATCCTCGTAAATATTAAGAATTCCGCGCAGGCAGGTGGTTATTTTACCGTGCGCAGCGACGGCACGATAGATTTTCCGCTGGCCGGCGAGAATGTTGTTGTGGTCGACCAAACAATCGGCGGTATTGAAAATATTCTTGCATCAGGCATCACTCTGTTTCCCAATCCGCAGATCGAGGTTAAAGTTCGCGAATATGCCAGCCATAAGATCACGGTTACCGGCATGGTAGATCAGCCCGGTGAAAAAAGCCTCCAGCGTGAGGCGATCCCGCTGTTTGTGATCCGCGCCGAGGCGGGCGTAGGGTCGCAAGCGACAAAAGTAATTGTGACACGCGTGCAATTATCAAAGGTCGAGACTTATGATCTGCATGACGCAAATACCGACAATATCCTGATCTATCCGGGCAATATTGTTGAATTCACTTCGGATAATGCACGCTCCGCAGGGTCGAACACTGGTTTTTACTATATCGCCGGCGAAGTAGCCTCCGCCGGACAGAAACAGTTCACCTTCAGCCTGACGCTTTATCAAGCTGTGATTGCATCGGGCGGCACAAAAGGCGATCCGAAAAAGGCGGTTATTCGCCGCAAGAACGAACAAGGTGTCTTCTCGATCATCGAACATGATCTGAGAGCCATAAAAAAGGGCAGGGAAGCGGATCCGTCACTCGCGCCGGGCGATGTGATCGAGATCGGAAATTAAGTTCGCCGTAACAGCTCTTTTGATTGTTCAACATTTTTTGTTATACTTTTCGAGCCTTGCTAGTGAAGCGCGTCGGGCGGTCGCTTTTGTGAAAGCAAAAGAGGAAAGTCCGAACACCACAGGGCAGCGAGCCGGATAACATCCGGGCGCCTTTGAAAAAGGGTGACGACAAGTGCAACAGAAAATATACCAGCCCGAAAGGGTAATGGGTGAAACGGTGAGGTAAGAGCTCACCGGCGCGGCTGGTAACAGTCGCGGCCAGGTAAACTCCTCGCGGTGCAAGGCCAAATAGGGAAACGAGAACTGAGCTGCCCGCTCGGGTGTCCGAAGCAATTCGGCGGCGTTTCCGGGTAGGCCGCTTGAGCCATATGGTAACGCATGGCCTAGATGAATGATCGCCGCCCGTGAAAGCGGGAGACAAGATTCGGCTTATAGACGCGCTTCACTTCTCGGTAAAAAAGTGTTTTTTTTAAATATCGACAGGAGACAATACTTTTTATGGCAAACAGGAAAGGTGTATTTATCGGTGCGTATGTCCCAAATGAGCTAAAAGAATCGCTTCGGCGGCGTGCTGCGGGCGAGCATCGCACACTCTCGCAAGAGATCACACGCATCCTTATCGAGGCTGTGCACGGCAAAGGTTTGCCCGTCGGCAGCGTTGATCGCCGTGGCAATGCCATTGTCCCGCGCCGCCGAGCCACCGATCCGCCTATTCGCAGACGTGCCGAGGACCTGCCGTATATTGCTCCCGAAGGCAAGAAAAAATAGCGTTTATTTTAAAGATTTAAATATGCGTTGCCGGTTTTCACGCCGGTAACGCTTTTTTTGTGCTCCGATAGTCTGTTACCATCAATCCGATGCATAAGAATACTCTTCTTTTAGTTATTATCGCCGCCCTTGCCGGTATCATCGGCGGCTTTTTGCTTGCTAACACGCTTAACCGGTCCGAAATCAACGCGCTTCGGGCACAGACCCAGCAGTCGAAATCGAGTAATACCACCGAACCGAAAAGCGGAGACGACGCCACGCTCAGTGATGACGAGATACGCGGCAAAATTGCCGAGGCCGATAAAAACCCCACCAATTTATCGTTTCAAAAAGACCTCGGCATCGCTCTTTACCGATACAGCTCGATGAAACAAAATAGGGCGTTGTTAACCGACGCGATCCGCATATTGACGCGTGCAAACTCTATCGATGACAAGGATGTCGACATCCTCGTCAATCTCGGTAATGCACATTTCGATGTGGGTTATGACAAAGACGACGCGGCGAGTTTCGAGACGGCACGCAACCTATACAACAAGGCACTTGCTCAAAAACCGGATGATCCGGATGTCCGCACTGACATGGGACTCACGTATTTCTTTCAAAAGCCGCCGGATTATGACAAGGCGGCGTCTGAGCTACAGCGAGTTTCGCGTGCAAATTCCAAACACGAGCGGTCGCTGCAATTCCTTGTTCAGGTTTATGTAAAACAGAACAAACCGGCGGATGCGGAAAAGGCTTTGAATCAATTAAAGACGATCAATGCGGTTAATCCGGCGATATCTGACTTGAACTCACAGGTTGCCGCAGCCAAAGGCGGCGCAAAATAAATGAGAGACGCGATCTTTATACTCCTTGTTGCCGCTATCCTCTTTGGCCTGACGGCTTTGCGTTACCGCAAGCAGATTGTCGGGATGATCGGCGTCGCCCGCATGTTAAGGGACGCGAAAGCAAATATCGGCCAACGATCGGGAAATCTTGCCCGCGACCCCGAGAAAAGCATACCGCTCGTCAATTGTTCAAAATGCGGCGTCTGGGTGCCGCAAAACAAGGCGAGAAAGATCGGCGATATTTTCTTTTGCTCCGACGAATGTGTCCAAATGCAGAAGACCGCTTGAATGCAGAAGCACGCACGAAGTAAGAACATATCTTCATTGGGCGTAACATCCGCCGCTACATAAACCTATCCAGATACCATGCGATCATCCGTTCGCCAAAAAGCATAGCCACAATCGAGCCTATGCCGAGAAATATGCCAAAAGGGATCTGTGTCTGGAAATTCTTGTCCTTTTGCCGCGCAAGCATTACAATTCCCGCCAGAGCTCCCGTAAAAGCTCCGACAAATATCGTCAGTATCGTCAGCCGCCAGCCGAGCAACGCTCCCACGCCGAAGAGCAGCTTCACATCGCCCAAACCCATGGCATCGACGCCGCGAAGCAGCTTCCATATCGCACCGACTGCCCACAATACGCCGCCGCCGATCAACGCGCCAAATAACGCACCAGCCAACGAAATGGCCCAAGACGGGTAATCGTGCAGAGAAACTATCGGTGCATAAGTCGTATCCGAAAAGTAATTAGTGCCGGCAAACGCGACCGGATAAACGATCCGCACGATGAGGGCGACTACAAAAATCGGATATGTAATCACATTTGGCAGGATCATATGCCCGGCGTCGATAAAAACAAGCGCGAGTATCGCCGAAACAAATGCCAGAGCGACCGGTAGATATGGCGTAAAACCTATCTGCCAATAGACAAGACAGAAAACGAGAGCCAACAGCAGTTCGACGGCCGGATAACGCCATGCGATCGGCTCTTTACAATTGCTGCATTTACCGCCGAGCATCAGCCAGCCAAATATCGGGACATTGTGATAAAACCTGATCGCCGTCTTGCAGTTTGGACACGCCGAACCGGTCATGAGCGACATCTCGTTTGGCACGCGGTAGATGACGACATTCAAAAAGCTGCCAATGCACGCCCCCAGCACGAACGCAAAAATATAACCAACCCATTCGGGTATTCCGAGAACCGTCTCAAGCGAAGCTAAAAGTATTATCTGCATGAGTATTTTTCAGAGGTAACAAAGCGACAAATGCCGCCCGAATCATAATAATTTGTTTGCGAATAAAAGGGAAGATGGGCGAAATCTCACCTTTGAATATTGCAGACAGTATTTCCGCAGGCTTTGTCATCAGATACCCAACGAAAAGCCGCGAGGTGTTGCTGTCTTATCTTGCGTATCGCGGCAAAGAGACTTATTATCGTCAAAACTTTGGAGACAATTTATGTTTAAAACAATGTTGCTGATTCTCTCGATACTCTTTGTTTTTTCGGGCCTGACTCTTGCCCAAAACAAAAGTACCTACACGACCCTGGTGGCAGCAAAATGCAAAACCACTTATGTCAATAAAGGGATGGCGGGTAATTATACAGGCAGATGCCCGGGCGTCGCCGGATACAAACTGGAGGTTTATTTGGATGACGAGCGAAACTCGATCGGAGTCGTTCTGCCAACGAATAAAGTTATCGGTCTGGATCTGTGGAACTATTTCGGTAACTTTTCCGAGCTTGGCGAAACCGCCGAATGGCGAATCAAAGGGAAGCGACCGGTCGCATTGATCGTCCGGCTGAAAGTTTCCGACCAAGGCGACGAAAAACCCGGGACTTCCTATCTGATAGTTTCCAAGATCACCAACACACGCGCCTGCGTGATCGACATCGTCAAACCGGGCAAAGGCCAAAATCTGACAGCTCAACGGCTGGCTGACAAAGCGTCGGCCAAACCATGTAAAAAGACGGATCATGACTAACTTAGATAGCGGATCTAATGCCGGTTACTTATAGGTCTCTTCCGTTTTGTTGTCCGCGAGCCCGCGAGGCCGGAGTGTAACGATTATCTCGCGGCCCAACTTGGCGGATGTGGCGTAGCGGGGCTTTCCGGTCGTGCCGTTTCCGTCATAGATCGCGTTCGCATTGGTTCCGGGACGGTAAACGCCATTCACGCGCGGCTCTGAGAATGCGACGGTGACTTGGGGGATAATGGAGGTCGATCCATAGACCTCGACAAAGGCCGCGATCGTGGGATAGAGATCGTATTTTGGCCCGTTGAACCGCAGCGAACCGATCTCGGTCTCCACACCCGTCGCGTTATTGCGGATATACGCCGTAAACCAGACGAACGACACATCGGACGGATGGCTGCGTGCCCGGCGGACGATGTAGCTGTAGGAACCGGCGTGCCAATCGACCTTGTTACGCACACTGACGAAGTTGTCTTCGTAATCGGCTGATTCGTAATGAACTCCGGGCGGCCCCTCGGCGAAATCGAGGGGTATCTTCTTTTTATCCGCCGACCAACGTGAAAAGATGCCTCCGCGATCGATCGGCTCGATATTGTGATCCGTCTTTGTCGGCCAGCCGCCGGCGTGGGTTTGTATCCCGCCGTACCACTCCGTCCCGCCGATGTTCGCGATACCCACCGGAGCAATATACAGGTCAACCGTATTCGGCACCTCGCCGACGATCCGAAAATCGACACTGACCTCATTAAAGCTCGCCGTCGAAGCTGCGGCGGTCCAGTAGATATCGATCATGTGCCACGGATACTTTGGCGGCCTCTGGCCGTTTGTGCTGAATGTGAGGAGAAACAGCAGAAGTAGGGACACAGTTAGTGTGTTTCGCATGGAACGGATTATACACGAATATCGTGAGCGTCATGGTTTCTCGCCCACTTTTTTCCCGGGGGGGGCCCTTTACTAAGCTAACTTTGTAATTCCCCCCCCCCCCCCCCCCCGGCAGGTTCTTGCTTGAGAGGTATTCTGACAAAAATTGTTGTGCCGTGGCCGGGTTTGGATTCGATTTCGACTGTGCCGCCGACGAGGGCGGCGCGCTCGTGCATGCCGATTAGACCGAGGCCTTTTCGGCGGTTTGTTTTTTTAGCAGTGTCAAAGCCGATTCCATTATCCTCGATTATCATTGCGACTTTGCCGTTTTTGTGCTCAAGCAGAACGCTGGCCTGCTTGGCCTCGGCGTATTTATAAGTATTATTGAGAGCCTCCTGAGCGATGCGGTAGAGGCAGGTTTGCGCTTCGTCTGAAAGCTGCGTGCCGTCAAAATCGCGGGCGTGCAACTCGGCTGGTATCTCAAACTGCGCCGTCCATTTCTCGATATAATGGGCAAGCGCATCTTTTAAGCCTAGATCGTCAAGAGCCGTCGGCCTGAGCTCCCAAACGAGAAAGCTGACATCGGAATCGAGCTGTTTGGCTATCTCTTTTGTTTCGCCAACTTTTTCACACATAGCGTCTTCTACGCACATATTTTCGAGCAGCTCCAATTGCAGGCGCAGAGCGGTGAGTTGCTGGCCAAAATGGTCGTGCATGTCGCGGGCGATGCGTCGCCGCTCGTCTTCCTGGGTGGTCAACACTTTTTTGAGCAGCATAATGCGCTCTTCCTGAGACTTTTGCCGCTCGGCAACCTGAGCCTTTAGCGATGCGTTGGCGTCGGCCAATTCGGCGGTGCGCAGATCGACGCGCATTTCCAGTTCCTCACGCGAAAGTCGAAGAATGTCCTCGGCACGTCGAACCTCGTCAATATCGGTATTTGTGCCAAACCATCGGATGATCTTGCCCTCGTCATTCCGAACCGGCACCGCCCGTGACAGAAACCAGCGATATTCGCCGTTATTCCCGCGAAGCAGAAAAGTATCTTCCCACGGTTCACCCGAAGCGATATGCCGCTTAAATTTTTTGGTGACTTTCTTAACCGTTGAAGGATGATGAACCTTTTGCCAGCCCCAGCCCTGCATTTCTTCGAGCGTCGAGCCCGTGTATTCAAACCATCGCTCGTTATACCAGAAGATCCAGCCCTCGGCGTCGGTCATCCAGGCAAGTTGCGACATTGAATCGGCGAGAGTGCGAAAATTCTCCTCTGACCGGCGCAAGTTTTCCTCGGCATCTTTACGCTCGGTGATGTCGCGGGCGATTTTCGACGCTCCAATAATATTGCCCTGACTGTCCCTTATTGGGGAAATCGTCAGAGAGACGTCAACCAAAGAGCCGTCTTTGCGAAGGCGTATTGTATCGTAATGTTCAATCCGCTCTCCCCTACGGATGTGCCTTAGAATGTCAACCTCTTCGTTAAGACGCTCGGCGGGGATGAGCATGGTAACTGACTGGCCTATCGCCTCCCGCGCCGTATAGCCAAAGAGCCTTGTTGCTCCCGCGTTCCAACTGGTGATGACGCCGTCGAGATCTTTGCTGATGATGGCGTCGTCCGAGGATTGCACAATGGCGGCGAGTCTGGCGCTGGCTTCCTCGGCCAGTTTGCGTGCCGTTATGTCCTTGAAAATGACGCCTACCCGGCGCTTTGTTTCGTCCAGGACCCTAAAAGCGTAAAGCTCCAGCACACGCCCGTGACTAGCGAGGCTGCGCTCAAATCTTAATGGCTTGCCGGTTCTGACAATGGCTTCATAGGTCAGATACCATTCATCGGGCTCATCGGGAAACATCTGGCTAATGGTTTTCCCGACAACGTCATCCACACCGCTTTGCAAGGCGAAAGCAGGGTTGGCTTCGATATAGCGGAAATCCAGTGGTTCACCCGGCTTGGTTTCGACTTTCTCTATAACGCAAAAGCCTTCGTCTATTGAGCTGAACAAAGTGCGGTATCGATCTTCGGAAATATTCGCGAGATCGCTGGCGCGTTTAAGATCGGTGATGTCCTGAAACGACAGTACGACGCCGTCGATCTTGTCGTCGATCGTGCGGTACGGAGCAAGCCGCACAAGATAGCGGCTGTCATCACCGCCGCCACGCACCTCACGCTCCTGCATATGCAGAGTTTTTAGCACATTAGCGGCATCGTCGGTCAGATGGTCGAAATCGAGCTTATGCGTAAGATGATCGAGCGGGCGACCGATGTCGGATGGAATAATATTGAAAAGATCGGTGACGAGCGGCGTGTAGCGTTTTAATTTCAAAGCACGGTCGAGAAAGATGGTGCCGATGTCGGTCGATTGAATAATATTTTTTAGATCCGAATTTACGCTAAGCGTTTCATCGACCTTGTCCTTAAGCTCGTGATTGAGCGTCGTCAGCTCCTCATTGAGCGACTGCAGTTCCTCTTTGCTTGTCTCGAGCTCCTCCGATGCGGATCGCAGCTCCTCGTTTATCGCCTGCAGCTCCTCGTTCGAGGCCTTTAGCTCCTCCTGCGAAGTTTCGTTTTGCTCGTCGGTTGCTCGAAGACGTTCGCGATTAATCTGAAGCTCTTTCTCAAGCTGATTGACGACGCTGTCCATCGCATCCCGCCCGGAAATTGTCTGCGGCTGCTGGCCTTTTTTATCCGGCGCGGCGATGGATTTCGATTCGTCAAAAATAACAAGATAAAACCCATCGGCGCTCGAAGACCGGATAAGCCGAACGGTAATGTTGACGAAGGTCTCTGTGTCAGAACCACCGGCTATCGCAGGTGGTTCTGACTTGATTCTGACATTACGCGATTTGCCGATGAAGCCGTCTTTTTTTGCCTCAAAAAGGGCGCTTTGCAAATCGAGCTTTAGCTCGGGCTTGACCAGCTTTAACAAGTTGCGCGACGGCTCGCCGCCTGCTACGCGCAGGAAACGCCCGGCGTGCTCGCTGATGTGGACGATCTCGTAACTATCATCGACCAGCACCGACGGGGGTGCAAACTGCTCGACCATCTGCATGTGCATATCGCCGTATGAGGCCGTCGTCGGATCGGCTCGCTCGATGGGTAGATGCGGGAGGCGGATGCTCCACCTGCCGGATTCGGGCATCGCCGGCAGCGGCTGGAAATGAGAGATGGGCTTTGCCTTGTATATCCGGTATTTTTTATTTTCCACTGCAAACAGATCGGTCGAGCTCTCGGCCGATTCCGAAGCTCCGAGAAATAAAAATCCGTCACGTTTGAGTGCAAAATTAAAGATCTCGAACACCTTATCCTGCGTTTCGCGGCTGAAATAGATGAGCAGATTGCGGCATGTTATCAGATCGAGCTTGGAAAACGGCGGATCGCGAAGGATATTGTGAGGAGAAAACAGCACTGTCCCGCGAATCTCCTTGCGTACGCGGTAGCTGTAGCCCTCGTTTACAAAATAACGCCGCAGACGATCAGGCGAGACGTCGCCGACGATCGTCTCGTCGTAAAAACACTCGCGCGCCTTGGTCACCGCCTCCTCGTTTATGTCGCTGGCAAAAACCTGAATTTTTGGCGCATTAGTTGTCCGCTGGGCATATTCGTCGAGCAGGATCGCCAGGCTGTAGGCCTCGTCGCCGGTCGCGCAGCCGACGCTCCAGACGCGAACAGTATCGGTGGAAATTTTACCCGCGAAAAGCTTTGGCACGATCTCGCGCTCGAGCACCTCCCACGCATCTTTGTCGCGAAAAAAATTGGTGACCGTAATAAGCAGATCGCGCTGCAGAGCGTTGGCCTCATCCAGGTTTTTGCGGACATAAGCAAGATACCCGGTCATGTCCTTGATCTCATGAAGCTGCAGGCGGCGGGCAATGCGGCGCAAAACGGTGGCATGTTTGTAATTAGAAAAATCGTGACCCGTGCGGACGCGGACGATCGCCAGAATCTCCTGGAGCGGGTCGGGAACTTTCCCCTTTACGGCGCTCACGCTGACGACCTTTTCACTTGGAGCTATAATCTCTATGCCATTTTTCCCCAAACGGGTGAGGCGGCCCGGAATCTCGGCCACCGGAAGGATCAGATCTACGCAACCCGTATTGATAGCGCTCTGCGGCATCCCGTCATACTCGGCCTCCGCGGGGTCCTGGACGATGGCGAAGCCGCCGTTTTCCTTTATCCGCCCAAGCCCGAGCGAGCCGTCGCTGCCCGTGCCCGAAAGCACGACGGCGATGCCATTCTTGCCATAAGCATCGGCCAAAGTGCGAAAAAACATGTCTATCGGCACACGCTGACCGCGGACATGCGTCGGCTCGGTCAGCTTTATATGCCCCTCAAGCAATGCCAGCCCCTTGCCCGGCGGGATGACATACACATGATTAGGCTCGACCCTCTCCATCTCAATCACCTGCGTGACCGGCATTTTGGTGCTTACCTGTAGAATAAGGGCGAGGCTGGATTCATGCTCTTCGGAAAGATGCATAATGACGACAAACGCCATCCCGCTGTCGGCGGGAGTCTTCGTAAAAAATTGCTTGAGAGCGTCAATGCCGCCCGCCGAGGCGCCGATGCCGACGACCGTTAATTTATCATGGCCATTTTCGACAGCATTGCCCGGCAAAGGTGATTTTTTGGCCGAGCCATTAACGGGAGCGGTTTTTTTTGGTGTTGAGTGCTTCATAAATTCGCCTCATCGCGTTGCGATGTAATGAATGTAGCCGTGAGTTTCAACCCACGGTGCCGGTTTTACATGCTATCTCGTCGCGTCAGCGACGACCGAAAAACGTCAATAATTTCAATTGTCGCTGACGCGACAAAATCCGGACTGCGCGGATATCGTGGGTTGAAACCCACGGCTACATTCAAACCACCGCTAACGCGGTGAAAACCTTCGTCCGGCTTGGTCACACCTTTGCCGATCCCTTACTTTACTTTTTCGCTTCGTCTGCGATGACGCCTTTGCTCAATATTTCGTGCGAGAGCAGCGCCTCGCGCAGCGGTTTTACTCGCAACTTTGCTTCATTTGCCTTTTTGAAATACACGACGGCAAGATCCGACTGATCCATTCCGGCAAAATGATCGCCGATGTGGTTTAGCAGCATCACGCTTTCCTCGATCCCGCGAATTGCGCTCCATAAGCTCTCCTCGATCTTTTCGGTAACGCCCGCGATCAGGCTGTCCGACGTAAACGCATGACCGGTGTGGCACCGGTAACGTTTGATCTTGCCATCCGCGATCGCCAGCAGTACGCCGTGGCAATCGGGGCATGTGTATGGAGACGGCACGCCGAGCTTCATCACACCCATGTCAAATGCGCTCTTATCCGCCGCAATTTGCACCTCTATTCGTGTTTTTTCATTTTGAGTTTTGTCCCGCATGACAACCTCCGAGGTATCCGGTATTTTTTCGTTCGAAAGGCGTGTGAGCAGCTCCGCCATTTCGGCGATAGGTACAACGTGATCGACCTCCACATTGCGCATTGCACTCTCCGGCATCGAAGGCACCTCCGCATCCGCCGGATCCTGAACGACGGCCACGCCGCCATGATTTTTTATCGTCAGCAGTCCGGCCGTTCCGTCATCCAGCCGGCCCGTCAGGATGACACCAATCACGCGCGGCCCATAGTCCAGCGCCGCCGAGCGAAAAAGCGGATCGATCGATGGGCGCGAAAAATTTTCCTTTGGCCCGCGTGTTACCAGCATCCGGCCCGCTTCGACAAGCAGATGATGATCGGGTGCCGCGACATATATGTGACCCGGTTTGATCGGCATATTATTGTGAGCCTCGACAGCGGGAAGCGGCCCTGCACGCTCAAGCATCGATGAAAGCATACCGCGACTGTCCGGTGACATATGCCAGACAATAAAGACCGACGCCTGAAGATCGGACGGGAAATCAGCCGCGAGTCGCTTGAGAACCTCAAGCCCCCCCGCCGACGCCCCTATCACAATAATGTCTCGTGTCGCCATTTAGAGCTAAGTTTATACCTTGTCAGGAAATAAATAAATCAAATACACAACTCAATCGGTGCATTTCCAATTCTTTTTCTGGCAAAGATTCCCAACTTCCTTTATCATTTTCTATTGTAGCCACCTCTGCAAAATAAGGAACTAACCAAATTGGAACCTACTGACGTAAAAGATCCCGAGTATTTTCACAAAGTAGTGGATTGCCAGTATGCCTGCCCCGCGCATACGCCGGTGCCGGAATATATCCGCCTGATCGCCGAGGGAAAATATACCGAGGCGTATATGATCAACTGGGATTCGAACGTGTTTCCTGGCATTTTGGGTCGCACCTGTGACCGGCCGTGCGAACCGGCGTGTCGTCGCGGGCGCCTCGAACAGGAGCCGGTGGCGATCTGCCGTCTTAAACGCGTCGCGGCCGACAATAAGGATGATGTAAAACACCTGATGCCGCAGGGGCCGTTTAAGCCTAACGGCAAAAAGGTCGCGCTTCTCGGCGCTGGGCCTGCTTCGTTGACCGTTGCGAGAGATCTGGCACCGCTTGGATATGAGTTGCATTTGTATGACGAGCAGAAAAAGGGCGGTGGCTTTATGCGTTCGCAGATACCGGCGTTTCGCCTGCCCGAAACTGTGCTTGAGGAAGAGGTCGATTACATCCTCGATCTGGGCATCCACACGCATTTTAATCATTACGTCGATTCACTCAAGGGTATTCTCGAAAAGGATTACGACGCCGTATTTGTGGGAACGGGAGCACCGCGTGGACGCGATCTGCCTGATCTGCCGGGGCGTCAGGAAGGCTCGGAGAATATCTTTATCGGCATCGAGTGGCTCGGCAGCGTGGCGTTTGAGCATACGGACAAGATCGGCAAGACGGTGATCGTGCTCGGCGGCGGAAACACCGCGATGGACTGCTGCCGCACGGCACGGCGTCTCGGCGGCACGGATGTAAAGGTCATCGTCCGCTCGCCCTTTGCCTCAATGAAGGCCAGCCCGTGGGAAAAAGAGGACGCCCAGCACGAAGACATCCCGATCATCGACAACCACGTGCCGAAATCGTTTGTCGTCGAGAAGGTCGGCGAGTCGGCTGACCTGTCAGAACCGGGAGCGGTAGCGACTGGGTTCCGTCTCACGGGAATGATGTTCCAGAAAGTCGAGGCCAAATACGACGAAAACGGCAAACGCAGTCTCATCCCGACCGGCGAACCGGACGTATTTTTCCCGGCGGACGATGTTTTGATCGCCGTCGGACAGGAAAACAGCTTCCCCTGGATCGAGCGGAATATCGGTGTCGATTTCGACAAATGGGAAATGCCCGTCGTCGATAAAACGACGTTCCAATCCACCAATCCGAAGGTTTTCTTTGGCGGCGACGCGGCGTTCGGCCCCGAGAACGTCATCACCGCCGTCGCACACGGCCATCAGGCCGCCGTCTCGATCGACCTGCTTTGCAACAAAAAGAATCTTCTGACCGAGCGACTTCACCCGATGGTCAATCTTGTTTCGCAAAAGATGGGCATCCACGAATGGGCTTACGACAGCGAGGTCGAGGACGATCAGCGTTACGTCGTACCACAAACCGATAAATCGATCACGCTAAAGGACCGCAAACAGGAGGTAGAGAAAGGCTTTGACCCGCTCGCGGGCTATGCAGAGGCCCAACGGTGCCTCAATTGCGATGTCGAGACGGTTTTCACCGCCCCGAAATGCATCGAGTGCGACGCCTGCGTCGATATCTGCCCGACAAGCTGCATCACGTTTACGGCAAACGCCGACGAGCCCGCCTTGCGCCAGATGACAAAGGTGCCCGCGCTCAACCTGACGCAGGACCTCTACGTTTCCGAAGCCCTGCCTCAGACAAAACGCATCATGGTCAAGGACGAGGACGTCTGCCTCCACTGCGGCCTCTGCGCCGAACGCTGCCCCACCGCCGCCTGGGATATGCAAAAATTCTGGTACAACGTCACCAAAGCCGGCGAGGTGAAGTACGGGCCAAGTGGGAGCGGCAATCTCGTCCAGATCACAAAAGCCTAGATGACTTGGATAGATTTTGCTGACATACAAAGCTCTCATTACGACTACCTTCATAGCGTAGCAAGGGCGTTAACGATCGCTCAGCACTTCGAACGTGCCTGCAGATACGTTCTTTCAGTAAGTGAGGTCGATCTCCTTGAAGGAGATAAATTAGGGGATTCGGATGTTGTTCGCGATTTGTTTACTTCGATGTGCAGGCATCACCTTGGTAAGATGGTTTGGCGTATGAAGCACCCAGCGTTAGGTTTCCGTGAGGAGGAGTTGGAGATATTAGAAAAGGGTCGTGAAGCGAGAAACTATATTGCTCACGAATCAGCTTCAGACATTGAAGTGTATGTGGAGACGGACGCGGAGCTTCTAGAACGACTAAATGTTTACAGCAATCACGTTAGGTTACTGATTGCCGCAGACAATGAAGTTTCCGCATGGGAATATGAAATATGTGAGAGGCAATCTCGCCCCGGTTATTATGAGCGATATCCAAAGATCGCTTTTGATTGGGTGACCGCGCCGCTAATCAAATCAGGCATGTTAGTGAGTAAATAACGTAATCGACTTGCCAGAACTCCTTCAGAATTACTCACGAAGTACTAAAAGCCCCTCACGAAGGCCAAAGAGTTCGATACGAAGCACTATGACCCGCTCACGAAGCACTAAAAGTCCCTCGCGAAGGGCAAAGAGTTCGATACGAAGCCGTATCACCCGCTCACGAAGTCCTATGAGTGCCTCACCAAGCGGTGGAAAAGATCCTGCGAAGTGCGGTGGTATAATGATCTTCAGGAGGTTTTGAATATGTCAGTTATTGCAGAAGCAGAAGAACTCGCCCTTAGTCTTCCGGCTAAGGAGCGTGGTGAATTGATCGCGAAGTTGCTCCGCTCGCTTCCGGGGCCGTTCATTGATGACGACGATGACGGGATCGAAGAGGCGATACGGCGAAGTAAGGAAATGGACGAAAACCCTGAGATGTCGATCTCCGTGGAACAGTTGGATGAGATGATACGGAAACGGTTTCCTCAATGCGTGTCAGATTAGTTAGCAGGGTCTTTTCGGACATCGAGTCCGCAATGGAGTACTATCTCCAAGCAGGCGGAAGTCAAATCGCGACCGAATTCTATAATGAATTCAAACGTTGTCGGCAGATCGTGGGCTTTCGTCCCCAATCATATCCAGTCGTCCGAGAGGATATTCGCCGAATCAATTTTCGTCGGTTTCCATATCACATTCTTTATCAAGTTGTGGACGAGGCCTATGTGAAAGTTCTGGTCGTCAAACACGACCGACGCGATCCAGATTTCGGACTTGACCGATAGCTATTTCAAATGAAGATCAACGACTTTGTAGTTCGCTTTGCGAATGTGAACGGCACCGGTTCGGCGTCGGCGAATGCGCTGTTTACCAAGGCCGTGTTTCGGATGGGCGTGCCGGTGACGCCGAAGAACATTTTTCCGTCGAACATACAGGGCCTGCCGACATGGTACGAGGTACGAGTTTCGCAAAAGGGCTATCTCGGCCGCCGCGAAGGGATCGATCTGATGGTGTCGGTCAATCCGCAGTCGATGAAACAGGATTACGCGGACGTGCACAGTGGCGGATATTTTCTTTACGACAGCTCAAAACCACTCCCGCCGAGTTATGACCGCGACGAGGTCACCAACATCGGCATCCCGCTGATGGACCTCTGCAACGCCGAGTTTACCGACGCACGTCAGCGGCAGCTTTTCAAGAATATCGTCTATATCGGCGCTCTGTCGGCTTTGCTCGATATTGAGTTTCCGGTGCTCGAAGGCTTGATCAGCGAGCAGTTTAAGGGTAAGGAAAAGCTGATCGAACCTAATATCAAAGCACTGAACATCGGCGTTAAATACGTCAAAGAGAATTTCGAATGCCCGCTCGATATCCGCGTCGAGCGGCGTGACATCCTAAAAGACAAGATATTGATCGATGGCAACTCGGCGTGTGGGCTGGGAGCAGTCTATGCGGGTGCGACGGTCGCCGCGTGGTACCCGATCACGCCTTCCACATCGGTCGTCGAGGCGTTTGGCAAATTCGCTAAAAAATTCCGCGTCGATCCGGTTACGGGTAAAAATAACTACGCCATCGTCCAGGCCGAGGACGAGCTTGCCGCGATCGGGATGGTCATGGGAGCAAGCTGGAACGGTGCACGCGCCTTCACCTCGACCAGTGGCCCGGGCGTAAGCTTAATGAACGAATTCCTCGGTCTCGGATATTTTGCCGAGGTGCCGACGGTGCTGATCGATGTCCAGCGAACCGGCCCCTCGACCGGAATGCCGACGAGAACGCAGCAGTCCGACATTTTGCTCGCCGCCTACGCATCGCACGGCGACACAAAGCACCCGCTGCTCTTTCCGTCGAGCCCAAAAGAATGTTTCGAAATGACCGCCGAAGCCTTTGACCTCGCCGAAGGCCTGCAAACGCCCGTCATAATGATGACCGACCTCGACCTCGGCATGAACGACCACGTGACCGAGCCACTCATGTGGGACGATTCGCGCGCTTACAACCGCGGCAAAGTCCTGACCGCCGAACAGCTCGATCGCATCGCCGGAGTCAAAGCGGTGATGGCGGAAGTTAACGGCAACGGAAACAGCCAAATGGACGGCTCTCCTGACCTTCCCGGCGGTGACGGAAGCGACGAAACCGCCGGCCAGCCGCTCGAACAGTTTCGCGGCAAATTCGGCCGCTATCTCGACATTGATGACGACGGCATTCCATACCGTACGATCCCGGGAACGCATCCGACCCGAGGAGCGTTTGTTACACGCGGCTCGTCGCGGGACGAATACGCCGTCTATACCGAGGACGGCGACACCTACCGGCGAAATATGGACAAGCTTTTGCGGAAATGGAACACGGCAAAGGAGATGGTGCCACAGCCGGTTTTCTTCGACACGGAGACGCGGGGACGCGGAGACGCGGAGAAAAGCTCCCCTCCTTACGAAGGAGGGGTGGCCGAAGGCAGTGGTTCTCTCGCTTCAAGCGACGGAGTGATCTTTTTCGGCACCTCAACCTTTGCCGCGGAAGAAGCACTCGACATGCTCGCAGAAGAGAACATCCATCTAGACGCAATGCGTGTGCGGGGATTTCCGTTCGGCAAATCGTTCATCGAATTCGTAAACACTCACGAACGAATCTTCGTCATCGAACAAAACCGCGATGCACAGTTCAAGAGCCTGATGATGATCGAGCTTGGCATCGATCCGCACAAGCTCGTGTCTATTCTGAATTACGACGGAACGCCGATCACGGCGTATGAGATATTGAAGCAGATCAAAGGGAATTTGTAGACGACAGAGGATGCCTCATTACACTCTTATAATGGACTATATCGGCGGAACTTATATATCACAGGTTTCCGCTCCGTCTCCGAAGGCTGCAATGGTAAAAGCGGCTAAAAAATTAGAAGTGTCGGAAATCCAGGGTCTTGGAATTAGGACAAGGGAACGACTGGTTCAACAAGTAACTGAAGATCCACCGGTTCCTCTCACCGGTGTGCAGAATGTTTGGTGCACTATTGCTGATCTTCGAGGACACCACGTACTTATGAACCTGGTTCAGACAGAAGTATAATTTTATTTTATGACATACGTTCGACCAACATTTCGACATCCCGGATTGCCCAAGAACGACCTTGGCTACACGGTTGATTATTACGAAGGCTCGCTTTCGACGCTTTGTGCCGGGTGCGGACACGACGGCATCAGCGCCGCCATCGCGCAGGCTTGTTTTGAGCTGAATATTGAGCCGCATCGAGTGGCGAAGCTGTCGGGCATCGGGTGTTCATCGAAGACTCCGGCATATTTCCTGTCGAATTCGCACGGGTTTAATTCGGTGCATGGGCGGATGCCTTCGGTGGCTACGGGGGCGAATCTGGCGAATCGCGATCTGATCTATTTCGGCGTTTCGGGTGACGGTGACACGGCTTCGATCGGGATGGGACAGTTTGTTCATGTCATCCGGCGAAACCTGAATATGGTCTATCTCGTGATGAATAACGGCTGCTACGGGCTGACCAAAGGCCAGGATTCGGCGACCGCTGACCACGGTTCGAAGAATAAGCACGGCTCCGTCAACCTGTTTGAGTCCATAGACCTCGCCAGCCTCGCCATCGAGCTTGGGGCGACGTTTGTTGCTCAGAGTTTTTCGGGTGACAAGGCTCAGCTTATCCCGCTGATAAAGGCCGCGATGAGCCATCCGGGCTTTGCGTTTATCAACGTCATCTCGCCGTGCGTCACATTCAATAACAACCCCGGCTCGACCAAATCATACGATTACGTCCGTGAGCACATGGAAACGACCGCGATGATGGATTTTGTGCCAACTGCACGCGAGATCAAGGCCGATTACAAAGAGGGAAGTGTTGAGAATCTAAAGATGCACGACGGCTCGACAATCAGTCTGAGAAAACTCGACAAAGATTGGGACCCGCTCGACAGAAGCTCAGCAATGAACGCGGTTCTGAATTCAAAGCTGAAAGGCGAGATACTGACAGGTTTGTTGTATATGGTCCCCGAAACGGGCGACCTTCACCAGATGCTCCAAACAAGCGAAAAGCCGCTCAATTCATTGACGAAAGCAGAGTTATGCCCTGGTTCGGAAATGCTAGCTAAGATAAACGACTCATTAAGGTAAGAATTTGCCCGCGAATAACGCCATTCAACGCGAATTGAAGAAGCTTATTCTTAGATTCGCGTCTATTCGTGTAATTCGCGGGCAGATTTCTTGAAATTGGAGGCGGCGATCGGAATCGAACCGATGAATAAAGGTTTTGCAGACCTCTGCCTTACCACTTGGCTACGCCGCCGAAACTGAAAGTAGGCAGTTGGCTGTCGGTAGAAGGCAGTCAAGAATTTCACTGCCAACTGCCTTCTGCGAACTGCCGACTCAGTAAAGACTGGAGCGGGAGACGAGATTTGAACTCGCGACTTCGACCTTGGCAAGGTCGCGCTCTACCACTGAGCTACTCCCGCATGGCAAGTGATAATTCTACTAATTAGGCACAAATTGTCAAGTTGGAGAGGATTTGACGCCGGCGTGATTCTCAAAGATCAGAAACGGGTTTATCCCAGACAATTGTATAGCTCCATAGCCAGTGATAAAAAAGCCGGGCACCCGGGAGAAGACGGGCCGCAAGGGTTTTCGCCTGTCGTTGCGTTAGGTACGTTTCGTCGGCGCAATGCCGGTCCCAGGCTTTGCGCACGGCTGGGTGGCTCCGTAACCTTCCAGTTTGTATTAAACGCAAAGCGGCGACCTGAGCGAAAGCAAAATTTGATCTTAGCCACTCGCCGGGCCCGTCGTCAGACCGAATATCGTGGATCACGAGCCGCCCGCCGGGCCGGAGAAGCTCGATCATTCGAGCTATGGCCACGTCTTCCTTCATGTGATGTAATACGGCTGCCGATATTACACAATCAAACTGTTGAGCGGTAAAGTCACGTTCAAGAAAGTCACCACAAAGAAATGTCATGTGTCCAGAACCCGGACTTTCTTTTTGAGCCCGCGCGATCATTTCCGGCGAGAGATCCACGTCGGTTACCCGGCGATTATTAGTTGCAAGTTTTACCGCCAGCCGGCCCAGGCCGCAGCCAATATCGAGAACGGATA
>JBBRQM010000042.1:0-30576 GCA_038226395.1 Pyrinomonadales bacterium
ATTGCCGGGAACCCGACATAATCATCGGCGTAGATATTCATCAGAGCCGCTTTGTCACCTGTTTCACCAGCAGAGCCCCATGCCCTGTCAAAGGCCTCGAGCGCCTTTTTATCGGCGTCGCCGCATTGTGCAACAGCCATAAGTGTCGTGGCAATTATTACCACAAATATCGTCAATAATGTTTTCATAGTCTCCTCCTTTCAATTCAAACGCCCGGAAAAATTAGATTTCAAAGCGCGAAATAATGAGGGAGAAATTCCCCCCCCCTTTGACATATTTCAACTTCCAATTATTTATTCGCCGGTACTGTATCTGGTTTTTTCTCGTCAGCTTTTGTTGGTCCGCCTTTGATGTCGGTTATCTGCGCGTTGACAAACTGCCAACCTTTGTCCTTCATCTTGCCCATCACCCATGTGACCATCGAATTTCTGTCCTCGGACTTGCCATCCATCGTCGTTTTGCCTGTCACATGACCGGTAATAACGGCGCCATCGCCCGTCGGATTAGTCTTGATCTTTAGATCCTCAAACTTCATGCCTTCCATTTTCATCTTGCCCGACTTGACTGCTTCGATACGGGCAGCCTTTGTCTGAACAACGCCGTTTTGGTCGATCAGAGTGTAATCGTCGGCATACATTTTGCCAAGCGCATCCGCATCGCCCTTATTAAGTGCAACTGCAAATTCGTCCATCATTTTCTTGATTTCGGCCTCGACCGCCCCTTTGTCACCGGCAGGTGCGGTAGCCGTGTTTGCCGCATTTGCCGGTTTGTTTCCGGCATTAGCATTGTTGGCCGCCGGAGCTCCGCACGACGTGAATATGAACGATGCCGCGATCAGCGTCGTTATCAACAAAATTATCCTTTTCATATATTTTCTCCTCAAAGATAGATGCTCATCTAGCAAGAACGTCGAGCAATTGCCGCATCAAAAGACAATCGCTTCCTCGATCTTTAATTATCTGAAATACTTGGAGTTACGCGTGTATTTATACCTCGATTGATACGACAAGTCAAGGCGAATGTTAGTTGATTCTCTTCAAACTTCCCTGTCCGCTGATCGTGGAAGACGGTCCTAGCCACGGGCAGCACAAAACACTATTGACCGAACTGCAATCCGCCGAGTGATGTCACGTATTCTGCATAGCGGTAGAATATCCGGTTTCCGGACTTTTTTCCGGCAGGGCATTGACGGCATTGCAGATCAAGCTAGATAGAATGGTATGAACAAAAACCCTACCGCCTTGCCCGGCGTGGTGCGAGCATAGCCGTCCTGTATCGCCTGCCAGGCTTTATAGAACAGCAACACCCAGAGGACGGCCCCAACCCAAAAACACACGGCGGCGGTCGTCCCAAAAATTATGTTGACCACGTTCAGGGATCACGAAAAAAACCGACTGCGACCCCTGATTCTGCTGGATAATGGCTGTTAGAATAGCGCTGACAATACCTGCCGGAATCCACGTAGCATAAACGCCTACATACCAACCTTTTGAAAGTCTCATAAACATTTACCCGGTTTAGGGAGGAAATATACGCCCTAATTATTTAGCTAGTCAATCGAAAACACGATTTTATTTGATCCTCTGAAAACTTCCCTGCCCGCTGATCTGACGATTGCCCGCAACTTTTTCCATCTGCGACATCGCGCGGAGAAGGTTCTCACCTAAAACCTTTTTGATCTCAGCTTCGGTATATCCACGCCGCAGCATTTCGTAAGTGACCAGAACGAGATCTTCGGCTCCATGCATACCGACCGGCAGGAACGGCACCCCGTCAAAATCCGAGCCGATGCCGACATGATCGATCCCGGCAACCTGCTTGATGTGGTCGATATGATCGACGATCCGCGTGTAGTCGCAGACGTAGAATGGATTAGTGTCGCGCAGCTTTTGAGCCGCATCATTAAAGCCCTGCTTATCATCCTTGAACTTTTCCTTCAGGGCATCCATCTGCGGTTTTATGCGTGCATCGCGTTCGTTTTCCTCTTTGTTTGTGCGGGCATCGAGAAAAGACGGATAAAAATTGACCATTATCACGCCGCCGTTTTTCATGACGCGTTTGAGTACCGCGTCGGAGATATTTCGCGTGTGATCGTTGAGAGCCCGTGCCGACGAATGCGACGCTATGACCGGAGCGGTCGATACATCGAGAACATCGTTCATCACCTTTTCAGATACATGCGAAATGTCGATGAACATCCCCAAGCGGTTCATTTCGCGGACGACTTCTTTGCCAAAATCCGACAATCCGTTGTTTTTCGGCGTATCGCGGTGAGCGTCGGCCCAGTCGTGCGTCACGTTATGCGTCAGCGTCATATATCGGACGCCGAGGCGGTAGAATTCGCGAAGAGCGCGAAGCGAATTCTCGATCGCGTAGCCGCCTTCGATCCCCATCAGCACGCACATTTTGCCGCTGCGTTTCGCCTGCCGGATCTCGGCAGCGGTCATGCACATCGTCAGCTGCTGTGGATGGCGCTCGGCCTGCGCGTATGTGGCGTCGATCATATCGATTGCTCTGGGCATTGCCCGCCCGGCCTTCCATGTATCGCCGCCGACATAGATCGAGAAAAACTCACCCGTCAAACCACTCGCTTTGAATCTTGCGAGATCGGAATGATACGGCGTCCCGTCCGTCTTGTGGATCAGACCTACGCTCGGCGTCGCCAGATCGAAATCGTCGTCTGTCATGGGGCTTGGGATGTCATTGTGTCCATCGACGACGATAGCGGCATGGTGAATTCGCAGAGCACGCGCCCATAGCTTCGGATCGGCGCCCGCTGGCATCGTTTGGGCGGTTATCGCGACGGTGAATGAAAGCAGTAGAAATAAAGCGATGATTTTTTTCATATTTTTTGCGTTTACGGACGGATTTTTCGAGTAGTTTATCTCGTTTCCGGCAAATCGCGAAACGTCCTGGAATTTTGGGCATAAAATGCCCGAGATCATGCCGAAAAAAAGATAGTCAGGCTAGGGCAAACAATGTTAATATAAATAGGGACAAAAAGCGGATTTCCCGATCCGTGTTACGCCGGCGCCACCGATTCCCGGATACTATTCACATTAACCCTATTGTTTAGAACAATTCCACTTTAACCGCGTTCCGTCGCTGCTCGGACGACAAGTTTCCATTTTCAATCTTTGCATACTGCCGTTTTATGGCAAAAAGACCGCAAAAAAATATAGACATGTATCCGGCCAAACGAGCTTCAGAGCTTGGCCGGGACGAACCTCAGACGGTCACATCATCAAAAAACACCGATGCTGACGATGGCACATTTCGCAGGTTTATCGAGAATCTGCCGGTGATGTTCTACGCGGTCACGCCGGTGCCGCCACATTCGCCGATCTATATCAGCCCGACATTCGAAAAGTTTGGCTACCCGCTACAGGACTGGCTCACACAATCCGACATCTGGGATCGCGTGATTCACCCAGACGATAGTGATAATGTGCTTGGCGCGACCCGCGAGGCGATGTCCAAAGGTGAGAGCATCGATTTTGAATACCGCGTCGTGTGCCGTAACGGCAGCGTGATCTGGGTGCGCGACCGGAGCTGCTTTATAAAGGACAGAGATGGCAAACCGCTTTGCTGGCAAGGCGTCATTTTCGATGTTACGGAGCAAAAAATTGCCAGCGATGCACTGGAAGAAAGTGAAGAAAGATACCGCCAGCTTTTTGAAAACGCCAAAGACATAATTTACGTCCACGATCTCGATGGCAACTATATTTCGATCAATGAGGTCGCCGAACGGGTCCTCGGCTACACCCACGACGAAGCTCTGTCGCTGAATATGACCGAGATCACAGCACCCGAACATATCGAGGTCGTAAAACAAAATCTCGCCAACAAGCTCGACGGCACCGCGACACAAACAGTTTATGAGGTCGATTGCATAAAAAAAGACGGCGGTCGCGTCACCCTCGAAGTAAACAGCGGTGTAATTACAAAAGACGGCGCTCCAATCGCCATTCAGGGCATCGCCCGTGATGTGACCGAACGAAAACTGGCTGAAGAAATGAGCCGAAAGAGCGAGGAACGGTACAAAGACCTCTTTGAAAATGCCAACGATCTGATCTACACGCATGACCTCAATGGCAATTTCACATCGCTCAACCGGGCTGGCGAGATAATCACGGGATACACACGCGACGAGGCCCTAAAGATGAATCTCAGCGAGGTCGTCGCACCCGAGTTCATCGAGGCCGCTAAAACGATGACCGTGCGAAAAATTGAGGACGAGCGTCCAACGACTTACGAGCTAGAGATCATCGCAAAAGACGGCCATCGCGTGACGCTTGAGCTCAGCACTCGTATTATCGTCTCCAACGGTTTGCCGGTCGGCGTCCAGGGCATCGGCCGCGACATTACCGAGCGAAATCTGGCGGAAGAGAAGCTGCGATATTATGCCCTGCACGACACGCTGACCGACCTGCCAAACCGAGTCCAGTTCATGAACCACCTGCGTCAGGCGGTCGAGCGGGCCGATGGCAACAGTTATGCAAAATTTGCCGTCCTCTTTCTCGATCTCGACCGCTTTAAGGTCATCAACGACAGTCTCGGCCACGCAGTTGGCGACAAATTATTGATCGCGATCGCCGAGCGTCTGACGGCATGCGTCCGTCCCGGCGATGTGGTCGCACGGCTTGGCGGCGACGAATTTACGATTTTGCTCAATCGCAGCGGCGAGCTTTCAGAGGTCGTCGGCGTCGCCGAACGTCTGCAAACAAAGATCTCCGAGCCATTCCAGATCGACAATTACGAAGTCTTTACGACCGCCAGCATCGGGATCATCGTCTCAGGTCCCGTCATGCGAACGGCCGAGGACTTTCTGCGTGACGCCGACGCCGCAATGTATCGTGCGAAAGAGAGCGGTAAGGCCAGATACGAGATATTCGACCGGGATATGCACGTCCGCAACATGAATCTGCTCCAAGTCGAGACCGATCTCCGCCATGCCGTCGAACGCAACCAGTTCGAGGTGCTCTACCAGCCTATCGTCGAACTCAGAAGCGGACACGTCAATGAATTTGAGGCACTGATACGGTGGAGGCATCCGGTGCACGGCCTTGTCGGGCCAAATGAATTTGTCGGCGTCGCCGAGGAAACCGGCCTTATAATCCCCATCGGCAAATGGATCCTCGAAGAATCCTGCCGTCAGATCGCCGAATGGCAGCGTAGGTTTAATCTGCCGCTGGCGATCAGTGTTAATTTGTCGGCCAAGCAGTTGATGCACCCGACGCTGACCGCGCAGGTCAGGGATGTTTTATTCGACACCGGCCTCGACGCCACCCAGCTAAAGCTCGAAGTTACGGAAAGCACCGTAATGGAGCACCACGAAAAATCGTTGAAAGTTTTGTCTGAGCTGGACCAACTCGGCGTTAATCTCTCGACCGACGATTTTGGCACGGGTTACTCCAGCCTCAGCTATCTACAGCGTTTCCCGTTCGAGCGTCTAAAGATCGACCGGTCGTTCATCAACATTATGGACGAAGACGAAAAGAGCGGAGCCATCGTCAAGACCATCCTGATGCTTGGCGAAAATCTCAACATCGAGGTCGTCGCCGAGGGTATCGAAACCGCGTCGCAGCTCGAAAAACTCCGCTCGCTTGGCTGCACTTTGGGCCAGGGCTATCTGTTCTCGCGTCCAATCGACTGCGAAACCGCCGAAGAATTTCTCGCGGGCGGCGCAAACGTCTTTGCCAACAACCCCTCGCTCGAATTCCGCAACACCACCCCGACGATCGAAGTCAATGACGTGCAGTAATGCTTATCCGAATAATCAGAGTAAGCAGGTGGTTGCTTAGACTATTTTAGACAGAAGCAGAAAAACCACGCCCTTACTCACGTGCTGGCTACTGACGACGGGGTTTTGCGTTTTTCACGTATTTGTCGAACCAGTTGATCATCTCGTAAAGCACGTGTTCGGTCGTCTCTTTTGCCCGGTAGCCGTGGGCTTCGAGCGGCAGCATGACGAGCCGTGCCGTCCCGCCGAGCCCGCTCATGGCAGCGAAAAGCCGTTCGGACTGGATCGGAAACGTACCTGTATTGTCGTCGGCCTCGCCGTGGATCATCAGGAGTGGGTCCTTGATCTTGTCGGCGTAAAAGAAGGGCGAGACATTTTCATACAATTGCGGCGCCTCCCAGAAATTGCGGCGTTCGGACTGGAAGCCAAACGGCGTGAGTGTCCGGTTATAAGCACCGCTGCGGGCAATTCCGGCACGGAAAAAATTAGAGTGAGCGAGCAGATTTGCCGTCATAAAGGCCCCGTAACTGTGACCGCCGACGCCGACGCGGTCGCGGTCAACGACGCCCATTTCGACGCCTTTATCGATCGCGGCCCTGGCCGAATCGACGATCTGTTTGACGAATGTGTCATTGACCGTCAGCGGATCGCCGACGATCGGCATTGTCGTGTTGTCGAGTACTGCGTAACCCTCCAGCAGGAAAAACAAGTGCGAATAACCGCCGATCTGGGTAAACCTATTTGTCGAACCCGAAACCTGTCCAGCAGTTGAATTATCGGTAAATTCGAGTGGATATGCCCACACGACCGCCGGCAGACGCGTTCCCTGCTTATAACCCGGAGGCAAATAAAGCGTGAACGAAAGATCGACGCCGTCGGCGCGTTTATATTTGACGAGCTGCTTTGTGATGCCGCGAAGCTGCGGCGTGGGGTCGGTGAAATTTGTCAATTTCTTTGGCAAGAGTGTGAGACATTCAAGTATGCCGGGTGTGCAAGCGAATCCTGAGTAAAGATTCGGCGGTTCCGAAGCAGATTCTTTTCGAGTAATAAATTGTGTCCCGTCGTCTTTCACCAAAGCGACAAAGCTTTCATAACTATCTTTACTATCTTTACTCGCGCGGAAGATCTCTTGAGTTAGCTGGCCGGTCTTCAAATTGAACCGCCGCAAAAACGGCCTGTCCCCGTCAGGGGATGCCCCATTACCTGTCAAAAAGATCTCGTCACCGTTTTGTCGTATAACATTGCTCCCATTAGAAAGCTGTTTTGTAACCGGCTGGCCGAATTCGTTGTAACGGTCATTAACATTAAGGTCCGAGATCATTTTTACAACGGCCGGATTTCTATAATCCGTCATAAAAATGCGGCGATGCCGCGTATCGCGGTTATTGTCGAAAAACAGCATCAGTCCGTCCTTTTCGCCAAATTGACGCCTTTCAAAACGCTGTTCCGTTTTCAAAAGCTCGCGCGGTTCGCCAGAAAAAGGGGCAGCAAGCGTCACCAGCTTGTCACGCGGAGTGACCTTTTTTCGCGGGTCGCCGCCGTCCAGTGCCTCGGCCCATATCAGTGTCGCGGGTTCGGTTGGTATCCAGCCGGAGCTTCGCGGGCCGGTCGGAACGCCTTGCACCGGAAGATTATCCTGAAGCGGCAAATTCGCGATCGAGCGTATAAGTTTGCCGTTCATATCCCAAACTTCCAGTGTTTTGGGAAAATGATTGTAGGGAAATTGATACGAATATGGCCGCCGGATCCGAGAAACACGAATATATTTTCCGTCCGGTGAAAAATCCACTGTATCGTAGATCGCCGGATCACCCACGGTACGAATTTTTCCACTCATTTCGACGAGCGCGATCTGAGACGTGCAGTAATACTCAAATAAACGCTCGTCATTTGGACTCTTGAGCAAATCCTCGTACGTTTGGACGGCGCCCGTTCGACCAGCAGTCTCCTGTATATTGGGCTCGGTTGGGGTGAGATTTTGATACGGCGGAGTAGGTCCGCGTTTCGCCGGAACTATCGTTGCCAATATCGTGCTTGAATCTTCCCATGAAAAACTCCCGAAAGCAGTATTGACGTAAATGTCTTTTATTTTCCGGGCTTTGCCCGAGGAGGCGTCGACTATCCAAAGCTCGATACCCGTCGGAGTAATATTACCCACCGCGAGATATTTGCCGTCAGGCGACCATTCGGGCGTGATCAATTTGGCACCGGCTGGGAATGCAACGGCGGTTTCTTTGCCATCCGATACGTTCTTGAGCGTGAGGCTCACAGAATACGTCTGCCGATGCAGGCCGTTGGTGTTCTGATTGATGCGCAGACCGGCGATCCGGAGCATCGGCTGGGCTAATTCCGAGATCGGTGGATAGCGCAAGGGTACTAACATCGCGATCTTGTCATGCGACGGTGAAACGGAGGTCGTCGGGATCGCCAGCGCATTCAGCACGTCCATTATTTCCTTTGGCGGCTTCTTGTATGAACCCTGCGCCACCGCATTGACATAAAATGCCGCAAACACGGCCATCACAACCACTAATCGACTGCTTGGTTTTTTCATATAACCCTAAATTATCTTATTGAAATGCTTAATTTGTAATTTGAAACCGAACCTCTCCGGCGGGCCGCCGAACGCAACATCTGGACGCGAATGACATAATTACCTTTATTTGGCAGTTCCCCCGTGAAACCATCCATCTCGGCCGAGCCTTCCATGGTGTCGCCGTTTGGCAAAAAGACGGTGAAAACACTTGGGCTGCCGGTCGCGGTCACATCCAACGCAATAGTTTGTCCTTCCCGTGCTCCGACAATATAATCACGATAAACAAACCCGCGCACTGTTCCCCGGACGGTGACTGAGTGGGTTCCGGGTGCAAATCTGACTCGCTGCTTTGTCTGAGCCGAAGCATCGATCGACACAAGCAATACAAAAGCTGACAATATCGCAAACAATACTAATTTTTTCATTTCCTGTCTCCTTATTTTATTTTCTTAGACTATCGATCACTTTTCCGGCGATCGTCGGGATCACGGCGTTTTCGTTCGCGTGGTTTTCGGTAAAAATGACGAGGACGCATTTGAGGCCGTCGGCGGTCTCGATGTAGGCCGCGTCGTGGCGGGCGGTGCTCGTCCAACCGGCCTTTGACCACAGCCTAGCGTCCGTCATCTTTCGGTCAACGAGCGCTTTGCCGCTAAAGCCATGGCCCTGATCGTCAGGATCGGTTGTCGCCGCAAACGGATCGCGTTTTATCAGGTCCATCATTATTTTGGTGCGTTCGGGTGTCGCTATAAGGCCAAGGACGATCTCCGTGAGCAGCCTCGCGGTCGCATTTGTGTTGAGCATATTGCGGTTCTGTCCCTTATAGTGCCGCGATTGCTGCTCGATGCCATAGGCGTCCTCGCAGAACGTTTTTTGGTTGACGTTGATGTTTGTATAGCCCATCGATGCAAAATAGCGATTGACGCGGTTGCGTTTATACTGCCACGCTTCAAACTGCTTGTCAGGCAGCTCGGCGCCGCTTGACGTGCCGGTTAGGACGTCGAGGATATACTGCGTCGCTTCGTTTGACGAGACGACAATCATGTCGCGCAGTCCGCGTTGCAATTCAGGGGTCATTTTGATTTTGCCATCCTCTAATTGCCTTTCAAGCGCTGTCATGTAAAACATCTTGACCACGCTCGCCGGATAGATACGCTCGCTACCGCGAAGATTTGCCCATTTGAGGTGGTTTGGATCGCGAAGATCGATCAAGGTCGCAGCGATCTGATCCATCTTGAATCCCTTTGATTGAAAATCGCTTACGGTCGTCCCAACCGCAGTGTTCAGTATGGTTTGAAGCTCCGCCGAGTTTTCGATCACCGGCGGACGATACGACGCAGGTGCAACAACTTCAGTGGTCTTAACCGGCTTTTGCGCCCAAAAGGCATTGGATAGCAGAAAAATCAGTGCAAGACTATAAACAATTCGTTTCGGTACGATCATTCGTTTCTCCTATCAATTAATTACGCTCTACGGTTTTAAGAGTATAAACGAAAAGTGACGCAAAACCGAAGCGTCGTTTTCCTAATGAAGACAAGTTCTGAATTCTACATTTACCTAAAAGTTTGATAACGTCTCACTAATGTCATCAGTGAATTTTCGAAGCGGATATGTCGCTCTCATCGGCCGGCCAAATGCCGGAAAATCAACATTGCTAAACCGGCTTGTCGGCGAAAAGATTGCGGCTGTTTCTAATAAGCCACAGACGACGCGACACCGCATTCAGGGCATTGTTAACCGTGACGACGGCCAGATCGTCTTTGTTGACACCCCGGGCGTCCACAAGCCCGGCCATTTGCTAAACCGGCGAATGATGTCCGCCGTCCATGATGCGATCCTCTCGGTCGATCTGCTGGTGCTGATGCGGGACGCTAGCGTTTCGACCGGCAATGGCGACCGCTTTGTACTTGATCTCGTAAAACAGGCAGAAAAATCGGCGATACTCGTCCTTAACAAGATAGACAAGCTACACGAAAAAGGTGCTCTACTGCCGCTGATCGAAACTTATTCAAAAGAGTTTGAATTTGCCGAAATCTTACCGGTTTCAGGATTAAAAGGGGATGCGATCGACGATCTGCTCGGGTCGATAGTCAAACATTTGCCAGTTGGTGACCCGATTTTCGCGGCGGACGAGCTGACCGATCAACCGATGCGCCGGATAGCGGCCGAGATGGTTCGCGAAAAGATCCTAGCCACGACCGGCGAAGAGATACCTTATGTGACCGCCGTCGTAACCGAGCTTTTTGACGAGACGGAACCCGGATTGACGCGTATTTTCTGCGCGATCTATGTCGAAAAATCATCTCAAAAACGCATCATCATCGGCAAACAGGGTGCGCGGATCAAGGATATCGGCACAAAAGCACGCATTGACATCGAGAAGCTGCTCGGCAAGCATATCTTCTTAAAATTATTTGTAAAGGTCGTCGATGACTGGCGTAACCGAGAACGCGATCTGGACGACATCGGGATTAGAGAGTAAATTTATGAAACGCTGCGACAAATAAAGGCTGTTGCATTACAAATGTAAAATGTCTGCCGAAAAAGATAAACCGAATAAAAATTCTCCCGAAAGCGAAAAGCAAATCTCGGACGATGACGCGACATTGCCCCTTCCTACAAAAAGCACGGAAGAGTTTCCCTCACTAAACGACGAAAAAGACAAGTCAACGATTGCGTCTGACGGACAACTCTACACGGAAAACCAGACCACAATTCAGGACGTTCCCGACACCGGGCCGACCGAGGCTATGACCACTGGTGATGATCTTCCGGAAACTGAAATGTTGCCAAAAACAGAACACGACGAAAACGATCTAAGACCGAGCCGTTTGCGATTTATTCTCATTTGTTTGCTTTTTGTTTTCACGGCGGCCTGGCTTGTTGTAAACAATTACAATCTTCTTTCCCAAAAAAGCAGTGTAGGGTGGCAAGCAGGCTGGAGTAATGGCAAGCAAACCGTCTTTGGGGTTAATCCCGAATTCATTGGTGATTTACAAATCGGCGACGAAGTATTGAGTGTTAATGGACAGCCGGTCGATGCCAGATACAAAGTACGTCGATTGATCAGGCAGTTTGATGCGAACCAGACCTATGCTTTACAGCTAAAACGCAATGGCGAACATTTTGAAATCATCCAGACCGCCAAATCGTTGTCTCTCGAATCGACCTTAAATACGATCGAAAATGGAATAATCACCCCTGCCGCATTTTTCCTGGCCGGTCTTTTTCTTTTTTTGTTTAAGCCGCACAACAAATTAACGATATTGGTCGCAGTAACATTCTCTTTAATCGCGGCTTCAACGTCGCCGCTTTACTTTATTTCTTACGCAGAGGCACCTGTTCCTGTCGTTTTGGCATGGCAGATCGGCTATTTTCTGAGCCTTTTGAGTGCACCTTTTTTGCTGCATTTTTTGTTGCTTTTCCCCCATCCTTCGTTTATTGTGCGGCGGTTTCCGCGGATTCAAATATTGATATATCTTCCGTTTTTGCTTTATGTCTTGCCTACTGAAATAGCGCAGCAACTTTCATGGAACGGATTAACCGCATTCGACATTTTTTATGATTGGCAGATTCTTTTTCTCGGCGATTTCTTTTATTCGCCATATTTAGTGGCGGATTTGGTTGTGTTGTTTCTGAATTATCGTGAGACGGACGAGCAGGGCCGGCGTCGAATGCGTGTCCTCATGGCCGGCATCCCTTTTGCAGTTGCTCCTTTTTTAATGACGGATTTTATTCTCCCTCCAATAGAGCGTATTTTGGATTTTCAACTTTTTCCATCTCAAGGCTGGAGGGATTTTGCGGGGAATTCATTAATCGTTTTTGCCCCTCCGATTTTTGCCTATGCTGTAATCAAGCATCGCGTCATTCCGATCTCGTTTATTATACGGCGCGGTCTTCAATACCTTTTTGCTAAGAATGGATTGCGATTATTGGTTCTGCTGCCGGTATCGGGAATTGTCTGGAATATCGTCGTAAATCCCAATCGGACTTTAAGCGAGCTTGTTTTTCAAAATTCATTAGCGTTTTACATATTAACGGCACTTGCCGTCGGTTTTGCTTTATTATCACGTTTTCGTTTTAGCGAATGGATAGACCGTCGATTTTTCCGCGAGCAATACGATCAGGAACGGCTGATACGCGGACTTATCGAAAACGTCAAAGAATCCGATTCAATGATGAAACTCTCGCGGCTGGTCAGCAGTCAGATCCAGGCGGCCATGCATCCTTCGTGTATTCATTTTTTCTATGAAGACCAACGCAATAGCGATTTTTCCGTTGGTTATTCTACTGACGAAAATTCCGGAAAAATGAGGCTTGCCGCAGATTCACCACTTTTGCGTTTTATGCAGCACCAAAATGCGGCAATAGATTTTCCATCGCATGAGACCGATGAATTACCTCCACGCGAGACAGCGTGGCTCAAACAGATCGAGGCCAGTCTGCTTGTTCCGATGCACGGCTCGGACGGGAAACTGGCCGGATTTTTCTCGCTCGGCGAAAAAATGTCTGAAATTAAATACACCGGCCGTGACAAAGAGCTCCTCGAAACTTTGGCAAATCAGATAGCGCTGGTACACGAAAATATAAACTTGAAAGACCGCATGCGCAGCGATCAAAGGATAAAAAACGAGGTGCTCTCGAGATTTGACGAAGGCAATATAAATCTCTTGAAAGAATGTCCACGCTGCGGCCTGTGTTATGACCGGAAGATGGGATTTTGCGCAGACGACGGCGTTGAGTTGACTTTCAGTTTGCCTGTCGAACGGACGATCGAGAACCGTTATCGTTTTGAAAAGCTGCTCGGAAGAGGCGGCATGGGTGCGGTTTATGAAGCGACGGATCTGCGAATTAATCGTAAGGTGGCGTTAAAGATATTGAGCGGTACGTTATTTGGAAATCGGGAGGCTCAACGCCGTTTCGAACGCGAAGCTCAAAGCGCCGGAAAATTAAATCATCGCAATATTGTCACGGTTTTTGACTATGGAACTCTTTCAACCGAAGGAGCTTTTTTAGTGATGGAACGTGTGCATGGCGAAACCTTAGCCCGAGTCTTGCATCGCGAACGAAAATTAGATACTGAAACCGTCGTCGGATGGCTCGGACAGGTGCTCGATGGCATCGAAGCGGCTCACAATGCCGGGATAATTCACCGCGATCTGAAACCCGACAACATTTTTGTGACGCAACAGCAAGATGGAACAGTGCGTTTGTGCATACTCGATTTCGGTTTAGCGCGTCTTAACGAAAGTGAATTTGCAAACAGCGTAACAGTTCCGGGAACTATCATGGGAACTTTGGGCTACATGCCGCCCGAACAATTGCACGGTGAAAAGACGGACGAACGGAGCGATCTATTTTCGGCCGGCGTGATAATTTATGAATGTTTATATGGTGAAAGACCATTTGCGGGCAGCACGTATCTGGAACTTCTGCAATCAATGACGATTTCTCCCAACTTTGATTCTAATGACCTTTTTGCAAAATTCTTTGAGCGTTGTTTGGCACCATATCCCGGAATGCGTTTTGCAACCGCGGGCGAAATGAAGCGCGAATTGGTAAAGTTGAGCACTGAATGAACAACGGTCAAAAGGTTTGGTTTGCGATTGACATTTGTATTGCTGCAAATGCCACTCAGTCGATCGAATTTGCGTTTAACGAGCTTGGCTCTCTCGGCACCGAGATCGACGGTTTGCGAAAGGCGGCGGGTGAGCCGCTGTGGGTGACGGGATATTTTGAGGTGTTGCCCGATGACGCCGAAGTTCGGCTGGCCGTTGGCGAATCGCTGCGAATCCATTCCATTTCATCCGATGCGATAAAAAGCATCGAAAGCCGCCGCGTCGAGGAAACCGATTGGCTAGCCGAGTGGAAAAAGCACTGGAAGCCGACCGAGGTCGGCAAGTTTGTCATTGCCCCGCCTTGGGAAAGCGTCGATGAAACGGACAAGATCGTCATCCGCATCGAGCCAAACATGGCTTTTGGCACCGGCACACACGAAACGACGCAATTGTGCCTTAAAGCAATAGGTGAAAGATATGACGCTAACCAAACGTTTCTTGATGTCGGGACAGGGACCGGGATTCTGGCTATTGCGGCGGCGAAAACCCAAGGCAAAAGGCAAAATTTAAAAGTCAAAATTTTGGCGTGCGACACTGACGCCGATTCGGTAAAGATTGCGGGCGAGAATGCGATCGCGAACGGTGTTGCCGATTTAATCGAGTTTTTTCACGGCTCGATTGACGATACGACGCACGTTTTCGATTTCGTCTGTGCAAATCTGACGATTGATGTAATTATGCCTATCTTGGGGCTTTTGCTGGCAAAAACCAGTTCCGTTTTGCTGCTGTCCGGCATCTTGACAGAACAAGAAGCATGCATTGTCGAAGCATTGCAAGAATTTCAAATTTCAGATTTTAAATTTGAGATGGCGGGCGAATGGCTCTCTGTGATGATCCGCGTCAATTAGGTTTCTTTGGGTTAGCTGATGGTTTTACAGGCTGCAAGGCGGGCGGAATATCGCCATCGTCTGTAATAACAATCAGCGGGACGCGCGCCTTTGGCTTGACTCTTGGGCCTGTTTTTAGCACCGGCGGATTTTTGGGCGTCGGCAGATCTTTTGGCGCGAGTGGAGCGGTTCTTTTTAGTATAGTCCCGCCGCGGCCGCCGACCCAGACGAGGTCACCGCCACGAAAAATGACCGTTTGCAGCACCTTACCAGTAATGTTTGGCTGAACCGCCCATTTTTTTCCGCCGTCTTCGGTTATAAGGACAATTCCCATCTCGCCCACAGCAATGGCTTGCTGTGGCCCAAATGCCTGGACGGCAAAGAGGCTATTTTGCGATGCGGCCTCTTGATCCTGCCAAGTCGCTCCGCCGTCCGCGCTATGCAAAATAATGCCGCCGGATCCCACGGCAAAACCATTTGTCTCGTCGTAAAAGCTGACGGCATACAAGTTTTCGCGGACGTTTGTTTTGATCTTTTCCCAGGTCGCACCGCCGTCGCCGGTTTTCAAAATGACGCCTTTGTCGCCAACCGCGACGCCGCGTTTGCCGTCGATAAACTTGACGTCTTCGAGCCAAAACTTGGTGCCTGAGCTGATCTGCTCCCAATATGCGCCACCTGTTGTTGTGTGCAGTATAATCCCGTTTGCCCCGACGGCAAAACCTATCTTCTCGGTCAAAAAGGATACTCCGAGGAGATCATCCGTCACATTCGAGATGCCTTTACCCCAACTTGCGCCGCCGTTGATCGTCCTCAGCACGGTGCCGTTATCGCCAACTGCCCAGCCTCGTTGCCCGTCAATAAAAAGGACCGCATTAAGGTTTGAATGTGTATTAGAAAAAACCGGTATCCACTGGCGGCCAGCGTCATTGGTTAGCCAAATCCGGCCATGTGAGCCGACGGCGACGCCAATCTCGTCATCGAGAAATATAAGGTCGTTGACATCCTCACGCCCGCCCTCGCTCAGACGCTGCCAGCTATAGCCGCCATCGTCGGTACGGAGGATCAGGCCGTTTTCGCCGACCGCCCAGCCAGTAAATTTATCGGCAAAATGAACGGCGACGAGCTTTGGGTTGGTACGAACATTAAACGGCAGCCATGTCGTTCCGCCGTCACCTGTCAACCAGACGATGCCGTTTGCATCCGTCATCGATCCATTTTTTTCGTTAGAAAACGAAACGGAAAGTAGATCGGCCCGGCTGAAAATGTTGACTTTTGCCCAGGTTGCTCCGGAATCGCGGCTTGTTACGACACAACCGCCAAACCCGGCAGCCACGATCGTAGTCGGCGTCAGGTATGCTGCCGCGGATACGATTCCCGAACCGCACGGAGTGCTCGACGTCCATGTTTCACCGCCGTCAGATGTTGAAAGCATGACGCCGTTAACGCCGACCGCGATGGCATGAAGCGCATCAAAGGCCGATGTCTTTAACAAATGATCGGTCGTCCCGCTATTTTGCATTTTCCAGGATAGGCCGCCATCCGTGGTTTTCAGGATCCGGCCATAGGTTCCGCTTATCCAGCCGGTATTCAGCCCTTCGCCGGCAAACGTGACGCTGTAAAAATGGTCGCGTGTATCGACAGCCACTTGTTTCCAATTTTTGCCGCCGTTGGCGGTTGAAAGTATGATTCCGCGTGAGCCTACGATGACCGCGTTATCAACATCGCGGACAAACACGCCTGAAAAGGTCGCGTCAACCGGTGAGGGCATTTTTTGCCAATGAAATCCGCCGTCGTCTGTACCCAGGATCGTGCCGTCGGAGCCGACCGCAAATCCGGTTTCCTTGTCATTTGCAAAGTGGATTGAATAGAGCGGATTGCCCTGTGGCAGAGGGTTTTGCCACGCCCAGCCAAGATCGCTCCGCTGAGCAAAAACAGAATTGCCGCAAAAAAACGCCAAAAGCGCAAAAGCAGAAATAATTATTTTAATTAGATTGATCCGCATTATTTAATTCTAATTTTGCGTCTTTTGTGCCTTTTTGCGGCTAATTAATCTCTAAAACACCTATCCCGGTACTCGCTTCGTCCAACATTGCCTCGTCAACATAGCCAAGCTCAGCCAATTTTCGTGCCATCGAATCGGCGACTTCCTGAACTGTATGCCCGTCGTGGCCCTTGACCCATTTCCATGTTATCTGATGCTTTCTGGACGCATCGTCGAGCCGTTTCCACCATTCGTGATTGGTTTTGCGTTTCCATGTGCCGCCCATCGTCTCGACGACATATCGCGAATCCGACATCAGCGTGATCGTGCACGGCTCTTTTAAATTCTCAAGCCCGACGGCTGCAGCTGCGATCTCGGCCTGCTGATTGGTCGCATTTCCGAGATATTCGCCGACGGCTTTCCAATAGCCTTTAAAGCCAAGCACTGCAACCGCCGCGGCACGCGTTATTCCCCTGCCGTTGCCGAGGCTCGATCCATCGCAGACTATCGTGACTTTTTTCATAAGTAATAAGATTGCATCAGCGCAGACCTCCCGCCTGCCTGCCGCAATTAGCCGATCGTAATTACATTATCGACATAACTATCAAACGTCTCGTCATGCGAGATGACAAAAAGCTGGTCGAAATGCGTGATCCGGCTGATCTGCTGCGCGAGATTTTCGCGGCGTTCGGCGTCCATATTTGTCGTCGGCTCGTCAAAAAACGCGATGCGAATGTCGGTCAATTGCTTTAACAATGCAAGCCGGACAGACAATGCCGCCGCCATTTGCTCCCCGCCTGAAAGAGTAGCAAATGGCCGATCGTAACCATCTTCCTCAAGCATTATCGCGTAATCCTCGCCCCATTTCAGCGTCCGCTCGGCGTTACCTGTGATCTCGCGAAACATCTGATTTGCCTCAAGCGAGACGTGATAGACGTAATTGCGGGCGACACGCGGAGCGGCCTCCTTGAGCGTATCACGAATGAAGGCAGTCGCCTCAGCGACCTTTTCAAGCCGCTCTTTTTCATTAAATTCGCCTTGCAGGGATTTTCTGATCTCTGCAAACCGGTTTAACTCTTCGGCAAGCTGATCCTCACGCCTTTTCGCCGCATTGAACGTCGCTTGAGTCTCGGCAAAGCGACGCTCTGCGTTCAGGAGTTCGCTTCGTTCAATCTTATGTCGCTCAATGTCGTACCCGTCACCCGCAGATGCAAATGCGGCCTGAGCTTTTTCCATGTCGGAACTGACGTCGGCGATCCTGTCGTTTGTCGTCTGTAGTTCGTTTTTACGCGTCTCAAGCATCGAAGCTTCGGTTTCATGTGCCAGAAAATTACGATGTGCCTCGGTCGTTGCGTTGCGTTCAGCCGTCAATTGCGACCAGTGTTTGTCAAAGCCTTTGAATTCGTCCAGTTGTTCGATGAGCAGCTTGCGTTCGCTTTCAAGCCGTTCGAGATTGCTCTCAACATTCGTCAAACCTGCTCTTATCTCAGGCTCGCGGATCAAGCTTTTCTCAAGGACGCGTATGCGGGCCGCAGGATCGGCCAACGACTTAAGCCGGGCAACGGCTTCGGATATTTGCTTTTCAAACGTGGCAAGCTCCTGATGCTGCGACGCGAGAAACTCCTTTTTCTCATTCAGTTCTTTTCCTTCTGCCTCTTGCTGTTCTTTGAGATTTTTATAGCTTTCGAGAGCCGTGTAATACTGCTGCGCTTTGCGGGCAATTTGTAAATCGTTGACGACCGATTCGTGTCGTTTTTCAAGATCGGCAATTTTGGTTTTAATATCCGATGACTGATTCGATATAAAATCTTCAAGCGTAACGCCCTCGCTCATATTTAAGCATTTTGCCGAGACTAGAGGGCAAAAACCGTCGCGAATTTTACTCTTAAACTTTTCGTCTAGCTCAAAATCGGCGCGTAGTTGAGCCAAACTGTTGACTAATGTCAGATTGGTTTTTTCCAGTTCGATCAATTTGCTTCCGGCGGTAGATTTTTTCTCTGCCTCTGTCAAATGTTTCTTATTTTCAGCATACTTATCACGGAGCCTGCCCAACTCATTAGTTATGCTATCGACTCTCTCCTTTGCATTTCTGGCCCGTGCGACATTATTGCGAAGTTCTTCGATTTCCTTCTCGATTCGATCTTGCTGGTCTGCTTTTGGGATGAGATCTTTGATCTCCCGGCGAGCAGCAGCAATGTCTTTTAGTTCCTGTTCGTGCCTGCGATGTTCAGCTTTGACATTCACGATAGCGGCGTCGGTTTTTGCGAGTTCCGAGTTTAGCTGATCGCGGTGGCTGCGTTCGCGTTCGAGTTCTGCGAGTTTGCCGAGAGCGGCTAGATGCTGTTCGTGACTCGAACGATTGTCAGCGATCTTAATTGTTGCTTCGGCCGCGCGAGCTAGAGCCGCCTCGGCTTGCTGAACAATAATTTCTACTTTTTCCTTATCTGAACGGGTACTTTCGAGAGTTGATCTGAGGTCCGTTAGCTGCTTTACCAGTTCATCAAGCAGTTTCACTCTCGATTTTCTGTCGGCTAATTCGGCGGAGAATTTTTCGATTTGGCCTGTTATCTCATTGACATGTTCTTTTAAAGTTTTGTGCTCGGCCACCACTATTTCCGAGCGTGAAAGTTCACCTTCCGCTCTCGCAATGCTCTCGCGTATTCCTGCGGCGCTTTGATCGAGAAAGCGCGAAGTGTCTCGCAGTTTTTCCGCGGCTTGGCGATATTCTTCGACTTTCAGCAGCCGGTCAAATGCGACTTTTCTATCGGTCGTTCCCTCTAAAAAGATCGCTGTAAATGTGCCCTGTGGGACGCCGATGGCCTGGCGGAAAATCGATTTGAGGTCAGTGCCCGGCTCGAGGCCGAGATGCTGCCATAGAAAACGAAAAACCTCTTCTTTTTTGTCCGCAATGCGTGTCTGTAACCGGGGATCGATGACGTGATAGCCGGCGCCGCTGTCGCGATAAACAACATATTCACGTTCGTCCAGGCCGCTCTCAAACGTAATGCGAACCGCTCCTTTCTTTGCCCCACGCCGGATAAAATCTTCCTTCTTGTATTCGAGCAGATCAAAGAGCACCCACGCAATCGCCTCGATGATCGTGGTCTTGCCCGCTCCGTTCTCGCCGGTGATCGCGGTCGTCCCGCGTGAGAATTCGTAGGTTGAGGAGATGTGTGACTTGATATTCTCAAGCTCGATCTTTGATATATGCATCGGCCATTTTCAGATTTGAAATTTCAAATTTGAAATTCAATCTTAAGACAATTAGCAGGAAAGAAAAAGAATGGATTTGCAAAGAAGAATAATAAAGACCAGGTATCTTTTTTCTCGAATAACTTGCTTGTTTGGCCAATGCGATGTAAATTATCGGCAGTCACAGCTTTCCCCAAAAGATTACGTTCTTGCTTAACTCAAGGACTACTGACATATCCAGCTAGAGGAGACAATACAGGATGAAGAATCCCTTTCTCGAAAATTTCCGACCGTATATCCCGGACGCGGCGCGCTTGCGCGAACTGACGCCGTTCCCTTTGCTAATCGGCACGTTGCTCGGCATTGTATTTGGCGCTTCGTCGCTATATCTGGTGCTCAAGACCGGTTTGACCGTGTCGGCGTCGATCCCGGTGGCGGTCATCGCGATCACGCTGTTTCGCATTTTGTCGAAGGTCAAGGTATTTCCGCAGCCTGTTAAGTACGGGCTGATGGCCCTTGGGCTTCTGATCGGACTTGTTGCTTTTTGGGTCCTTTGGTCGTTTGGCGTTGCGGTGATTTGGAGCGCGTTGGCGGCCGGGGCAATTGCGCTCTTCCTGATGTATGCCGTCTCTAACGCCGATGACGCCACGATCCTCGAGGCAAACGTGATGCAGACGGCCGGGTCGGCAGGCGAATCGATCGCGTTTGGTCTCGGCGTGACAATGCCGGCGATCATGATCCTCGGGTTTGATCTTGAGATTACGCGGGTGATGCTTGTGGCCGTGATGGGTGGACTGCTCGGAATTTTGATGATGATCCCGCTTCGGCGCGCGCTCATAAAGGAACAGCACGGTTTTCTGAAATACCCCGAAGGGACGGCATGTGCCGAGGTTCTAAAAGCCGGAGCGTCCAAGGAATCCCGTGACGCGTCGATCGAGAGCCACATCGAGGGCAGCGACGATGCCGCTTTGCAGGGCGGCAAGATCATCTCGATCGGCTTTATCATCGGTTTTGCTTTTAATTCCCTGATGAACGTCTTCTCCTTTTGGAAGGGCTCACCGGGAATTGACTTTACAAAAAGAGGCTTTAACGGCGGCTCGATCAACTCTGACAACGATCCGACATTGCTCGGTGTAGGCTATATCATCGGCCCTAAGATCGCCGGTCTGATGATGGGCGGCGGTATATTGTCCTACCTTGTCCTGATCCCCGCGATCAAGTTCTTTGGCGGCGGGATGACGACGCCGGTCGCACCAGAGCTGTCAAAGACCATTGCCGATATGGATCCCGGCGATGTGCGAAGCGCTTACATCCTCTACATCGGCGCGGGTGCGGTGGCGATGGCTGGCATGATCTCGCTGGCCCGCAGTTTGCCGACTATTTGGCACGGTCTCAAGGCTGGACTCTCCGATCTGCGCGGCGGCGGCACCAACGAGGATGGTTCGGCCCTTCCACGGACCGATCAGGACATTTCGATAAAGTGGGTTGTGGTAGGTGTTATCGCCTTGATCGCCGCCATCATGCTCGCCCCGCAGTTGGGCCTGAGCGTTTTTGCACGCCCGTTTGTATCGTTTTTTGGGGCGATCCTGATAATTGTTCTCGGATTCCTGTTTGTAACGGTTTCTTCGCGTCTGACCGGTGAGGTTGGCTCGTCGTCAAACCCGATCTCGGGGATGACGGTGGCGACGCTCTTGATCACTTGTCTCGTTTTTCTGGCTTTAGGCTGGACCGCCGCCGATCCGTATTTTGTGACGGCATTGTCAATCGGCGGCATCGTATGTATCGCCGCGTCAAACGGCGGGACGACTTCGCAGGACCTGAAAACCGGATTTTGGGTTGGCAGTACGCCGTGGCGTCAGCAAGTTGCTATTTTGGTCGGAGCCCTCGCGTCGGCACTGGTTCTCGGCTCACTCCTGATATTTTTGAATAGTTCGCGGACTTATTATCAAAAAATTGACCCGGCGTCGGTTGAGTCAAAAGCCGTTATTACTGAATCGCAGTTTTTTCACGAAAATGGTCAGGTCAAAACCGAAAAAGCGGGCGGTAAGTTTGCCGAAACGGACAGCACGATCTATCACGTCTGGCAAAACACGGATACAACTGCCGGTCAGGTTGGCAAATATTTAGTAGATCCATCGGGCAAGCCGGTCTATTTTGTCGATCCGGGCATCAATGGAATCCTTAAGAAAGACGACGAAGGCCGCGATCTCGAACGCTTTAATGCGCCAAAGGCCACGCTGATGAGCTATATTATCAAGGGTGTGCTAGGGCAAAATTTGCCTTGGGGATTGGTCATTCTCGGAGCGATGATGGCAGTTGTGCTCGAAGTTTCGGGCGTTCCGGCGCTGGCATTTGCCGTCGGTATTTACTTGCCAATCTCGACTTCGACGCCGATCTTTATCGGTGGTTTTGTCCGGTATCTTGTTGATAAGTATCTTCGCCGCAAGCTGGCTGCGCAAAATCTTACGGAGGAACAAGTAATTGCCGAAACCGACAAGTCAAACGGCGTTTTGCTCGCCTCCGGCTATATCGCCGGCGGGGCAATTGCCGGAATTTTGATCGCGCTGTTCGCCGTTGTGCCGGCCCTCAAATCTGTTCAGGATTATATGGAAAAATGGGCAAAAGAAGGCAATCCACTTTTCAACGGCAACTATTCGGATATCCTCGGCCTGCTGCCGTTTGTTGTTTTGGCCGTAATTCTTTATATGGTTGGCCGCGAAGTATGGCTTGCTGGAAAAAAGTCGCGGCTGAATAATTAAAGGTTAGTAAAATTTTGTTTTACATTTTTGCAGGCGGCGCGGTATAATAAAATTTAGCGTGTCGCTTTTTTTGGTTTTCTCGTTCTTTCCACACCGTTTTATATTTGATTTTTACGCCTCTTAAAATGAGAATTATGTCTGCTTTAGGCAAACGAGATCTGATCTGGTCACTTTTGATCTTGATTTTATTAATCTTTTCTGGCGCCTGTTCGGTTGCCCAACCGAAAACCGTCGCCAACACCTCTTCTCTGTCAAATTCAACTGAAACCGCAACTGCATCAAACGCCTCAAAAGGAGCAACAATACAAATCGATCAGAATGGCCCGGCTGATACCGTCCGCGTATTTTACAAACTGCTCCGCGAGAAAAAGTTTCGCGAAGCGATATTTCTCACTAATCTGCGGCCGGCAATTGAGGGGTTGACGGATAATGAGCTTAAGGAATTTTCGATCGATTTTGAAACCATCGCCGGACAAGTGCCATCTGAAATAGAAATCAACGGTGAAATAGTATCGGGCGACGAAGCGACGGTCACTGCAAATCTGCCAAACGAGGATGGCGACAAAAAAGAAATTCAAAAAATCAAACTTCGACGTGAAAACGGCGTTTGGGTAATACTCTCTGCGGATGACACGGCCGAGAAAAAGATCAGTGCCGAGGGCAAAAATTACTTTTATAACCTGCGAATCGTGACACACGAAGACGAGGCCCGCAAGATGCTCGAACGCATCTCAAAAGCCGAGCTTGCACACAGCCTGCAAAACGGCGGCATCTGCACCGATATGAATACCCTGATAGCCGATGGGTTGCTCCCGGACGATGTGAAAACGAGCGACTCGACGGGATACAATTATGCGGTAAATTTGCTCGCGGGCAGCAAACAGTATTTCGCGACCGCGACGCCCGCAGTTTACGGCAAAACAGGCAAACTTTCGTTTATTTTGCAACTTGATGGAAAGGGCATTTCGCATGTCACAAGTAAGGACAACGACGGCCAACCGATCCGTAAATGAAAATAATGTTAAATAACGTGCAACTATAGTTGATTTTTTTCAAAAATAAGTTTATACATTAAAACTCTGTAGTTTTTTTTCAGACCCAACCAGATGATCCGTGAGCTGATAACCAAATTTAATCGCTCTTTGTCCGAGCGGATGGTCTCGTCCCGCAGGCATTACAAAGCACCTGTAAAAGTATGGTTTGATCCGGAGATGAATACTGATCTTTCCCGGGAACGGGCGATAGCCGCCTGCATACTGGGCGAGACTGTCGATATTAGCCGCACCGGGATCGGATTTCTGGTTCCATCGATTCGCGTGAAAGAAAAATACCTCGTCGGCCACGAGCGCCCTTTAAATATCGAGATAGACCTGCCGACCGGCAAGGTATATCTGCGGGTAATGGGCCGCAGATACGAAAAGGTCGGAATGCATCTATCGACCGAACGATTTCTGGTCGGTGCTCATATACTTAGATTGGAGGGAACCGATAAAGAAATCTACGAAACTTTCCTGCGCAACGGCAATCGATCGGCAAAGGGTAGAACCGCGAGTTTCGAGCTGGGCGTTGATTAAAAATTGACCTTGATGCTGGTGAAATGAAAAGCGTAGGGAGCGATCCTTGCGCTTTTTTGTTTTTTTGCCCTGGATTATGGAAAATATTATTGTGAAAACTAAAGTTGGCATCGGAATTATCGGGACGGGATTTGCGCGACGGGTACAAATCCCAGCGTTTTTGGCGTGTGACGGGGCCTATATAGCTTCGGTGGCGAGCGGCAGTATCGAGAACGCACGGGCGACAGCTGACGAATGCGGAGCTTCGCATTTTACCACCGATTGGCGCGAGACGGTTTCGCACCCGGACGTTCGTTTAGTCTGCATTACAACCCCACCCATTCTGCATCGCGAAATGGCGCTGTTTGCCATCGAGCAAGGCAAACATATCCTCTGCGAAAAGCCTATGGCGATGAACGCTGTCGAGGCCGAAGAAATGACGTCGGCTGCCGCCGGTAAACCAGTCTTAGAGCTGATTGATCACGAACTGCGCTTTCAACCGGGCCGGCAACTCGCATACAAAATGCTCCGCGACGGGGCAATCGGCAAAGTGCATCATGCCAAGTATATTTTTCAGGCTCCGCATCGCGGCGATCCCGACATTCCGTGGAACTGGTGGTCGGACGTAATTCAGGGTGGCGGCGCGCTGGGTGCGATAAATTCGCACGTCATAGATTCGTTCAGATGGTTTCTGGGTACGGAGATTTCAAGCGTTTTCTGCCAATTAAACACCGCTGTCAAGCAGCGTCGCGATGGAGCGGGCGAAATGCGACCCGTTACCAGCGACGACGAGGCAAATATGCTTTTGCGTTTTGCCGACGGCGAACTGACGACGGACGCGACCTGCCTGGTTTCAGTTTCGATGACCGAAGGTCCAAAATATGCCAACCGCATCGAGTTTTACGGCGAGCACGGAGCAATCCGCGTCGGGCCTCGCGGCAATGTTTATACGGCCAATTTAGAGGAAAAGACATGGGACGAGATCACTGTCGATCTCGGAACGCCCATCGACGGCGTTCCCGACACGGGGTTTTCTCGTGGTTTCATGGCCTTTGCACCGCACATCGTCAGGGCAATCGCCGACGGGGAAACTACTATCAAACATGCCGCCGTATTCGCGGATGGACTATATGTGCAAAAGGTTCTGGACGCCGCCCGGGAATCCGATGCTTCGCTTCGGGTCATCGATCTCAGCTAACAAGAGCAATTTACGGATAATTTCAATTTCGACCGAAATTTCCTTGTCAATCCTTATCAATCTGTGATAAATATATAGAGGTTTCTAAAACATTAGTCAATCAAATTTGGTTTCTGCTGCATCTGAATAGATAAAGGGTCGCAGCAGTATTTTCCTAACCGGGCGTTAATATGTTTAGCGAGGGGTGCATTCTCACTTGAAGTTTATTTATCTACTATTCTTCATCGTTTTATTAGGAGCTCCCTGCATGGCACAGACATATAAATGTCTCGAATCAGGAGTTAACGAGGACGACGTTGTTGCCGTCAAAACGGTAACCCATAAAACGGGTCAATCAAACTCCGAGAAAATAACAGTCAAACAGACATTAAAAAAAATGCGGGCCAGATGCTCGCGGGGGAAATTGATAGACCACCGGGGTCGGCAAATTCGCTTTTATCATCTCCAGGGGTGCTGGGGCAATCCGCCGGCTGGTTACCTTGAGATACTGGATCGACAGAGGCAGGAGATCGCGAGTTTAAAGAAGAGGTATACCGTGATCGAAATGACCTGCAATCCAGAGGGAATGCCGATACAATAAGTTTTCTGCAATTTAAGTGATTATGTGGAGAAGCTTAGTCGTGCCGGTTTAATGACTATATTCGGGCATCTCAATTCCCGAACAAAAAAATTGATTTTCAAAGGAGTAAATATGAAAAAACTGATCATTCTGGGAGCTATGTTGGCATTATTGGGCGGTCTTGTGATCGGCTGGGGATCGATTCGCAAAGTCGGCGCGCAAATCGTCGAATATTTTTCGGTGGATCCGGATCGCCCGCCCGGAACAAAGGGCGCAGAGATCGACGAGGCCGAGTATATCATGCTCAGGGACGAATATACTGCATTATTGCGAGGCAAGGAAGAAGGCAAACCCTTTGATCCGACCGCTCGTCCACGAGCGATCAGCATGATGGAAAAACAGAAAGACCGCGTTAGAAAAGATGCTGCAAAATCAAATAGCCTATTGGGTGCGCTGAGCCCATCGGCGGCATTTCTGCCGCTCTGGACCCCGATTGGGCCAAATCCAATTCCAAACGGCCAGGTAACAGGGTCATTGGCTGTCAGTGGTCGGGCGACATCTCTCGTGATCGATCCGACAAATACAAACAGGCTTTATCTCGGCACTGCACAGGGCGGCGTTTATCGCTCGCTGGACGCCGGGACAACCTGGGTCCAGATCTTTGACGGTGCTGCCAGCTCCGCTATTGGCGCGTTGGCTCTCGCTCCCTCGGATCCAACCAAATTGTTTGTCGGCATGGGAGAGGCCAATGGATCAGCAGACAGCTACGATGGCGTCGGGTTGTATCGCATAGACAATGCCCCCACCACGGCCACACTGGTCGGCCCGATCAATCCCGTCCGAAATTACAACGACGGATCGGGCAATCCCCAAAGTGTCCCGGTATTCCAAGGGCGGAGCATCTCCAGCATTCTGGTGCATCCGACCGATCCCTCGATCGTCTATGTCGGCATCGCCGGCGGCGTGATCGGCATCGGCGGTGATACGCCATTTGGCGGCACGATTCCTCCGCTAGGCATGCGCGGACTTGTCCGCCTGACAAACGCCACGTCTGCTCCGGCAAGCGTAGCGGCGCAAAAGCTTGCCGTTACCACTGCCGCCTCCGGTTTCGATACTCCCAACACCGGCAACCGCAATGTAAACAGCATGTTTTTTGATCCATCCGATCCGAATATATTGACTGTTTGGATAAATGGAGCCACATCCGCGGGCGATGGCGGCATTTATCGATCAACCAATGCACAGACCGCTACACCGACCTTTACGCAAGTGTTGACTACCACCACATCGGGAGCCAGAGGCGAATTTGCCGGTTATAGGGATGCTGCCAATACGACGATTTATGTGGCCACGGGGGAAGGCAGCAACGGCCAGATCCGACGATCTATTGACGGCGGAGTCACTTGGTCGACAGCTCTAACCGGCGGAGGTGGTTTCTGCGGCGGTCAATGCTTTTACAACATCGGATTCGACGTCCGTCCAGGAGCAACTACGCTTACGACCGATGACACCCTAGTTCTTGGAGGCAATGTAGGATCGTCGCCCGCGCGCTTGTTTGCAAAATCAATCGATGGCGGCACCACATTCGTAGAATCCAGTTCAGGAATACATGCCGATACCCACTTTATCAAGATCGATCCCGCCAATAACAACATCATCTATCACGGAGACGATGGCGGCATCTTTAAGAGCACCAATGCCGGCACCACTTGGACCAGCCTGAATAACACCGGGATAAATTCGGTGCAGTTCAGCGGGCTCGCCATACATCCTACAGATCCAACGTGGGCGATGGGCGGTACGCAGGATAACGGCACGAATATGCGCAATTCGTTTGGCGTGTGGAATCGCATTGATTTTGGGGACGGCGGCTATGCGTTGATTGACCGTAATGCCACAGACACCACTAATATCACGCTTTATCACACCTATTTTAATCAGACAAACAACTTGCTCGGCTTTGGACGCATCCTTAGCTCGGCTTGTGCGTCCGATGGAAATTGGGCTTTCAAGGGCATCTACGGCGGCGCTGTCGACCCAACGCCAAATTGTGACAGCTCAGACACCTTCAACGGCATCGTGCTCAGCGATTCGGTGTTGTTTTATGCTCCGATGGAGATGGGTCCGGGCAATCCCAGTACCGTTTATTACGGGGCCGGAGCCGTCTATCGATCAGCCGATAAGGGCCAGACAATGCCGGCTGTGAGCCAACGGACAACATCGGCAGTCAGCACTATCGCGGTGTCTCCGCAGGATGACAACTATCGAATGTTTGGACGCGTCGATGGCACGATATTTTACACAACAACCGGGGCAAATCCGATGACTCAACTGACGGGGATTCCAGCCAAATACGTCGGTCGCGCCAAATTTGATCCCACCAATAAAAACACGGCGTATATCGCCCTCGGCGGCTATTTCGGCGGCACGTCCGCTGCGCAGTCGCATGTCTGGAAGATCACCAATCTTAACACTGTGCCGGTAGTCACAGCCATCAATACCAGTCTCCCGGATGTCCCCGTCAATGCCTTTGCAGTCGATCCGGCCAATGGCAACAATCTTTTTGCCGGAACCGATATAGGCGTTTATAATTCCACCGACGGCGGAGCTACTTGGGCTCCATTCGGCACCGGATTGCCGGTGGTGGCGGTTTTTGGCATGGAAATCCAACCCTCGGCCCGCATCCTGCGCATCGCCACACACGGACGCGGCATGTATGAGGTCAGGCTTTCGACCAGGAAAGCAAGGTTTGATTTTGACGGCGATGTGCAGTCGGATATCTCGGTTTATCGCAACAGCGAGGGCAATTGGTATCTGAATCGTTCGACTGCCGGATTCAATGTTATTCATTGGGGAGCGGCCGGCGGCACCGATACTCTTGTGCCGGGAGATTATGATAATGACGGCAAGACGGATATTGCGGTCTTCCGCCCGGATCTGAACGAGGCTAACCCGGATTACTATGTGTTAAACAGCAAGACGTTTACGTTCACGGGAGTTTCGTGGGGGGTTCCCGGCGATAAACCTGTGGTAGGCGATTTCGATGGCGACGGGATCACGGATTATGCCGTGTTCCGCCCGTCCAACGGCACATGGTATATAATCTACAGCAGCGGCGTCGGAAATCAGGTCCAGCAATTTGGCCAAAACGGAGATATTCCGATATCTAACGGCGGCGTCAGCAAGTCAAATCTGGTGGTCTATCGCCCCGGTACTGGTGCTGGTAACAACACGTTTTATCTCGCAAGATCGAGCGGTATTCCGTCGCAGAATTTCGACGCTATTCCGTTTGGCGTTAGCGGCGACATAATTGTTCCGGGAGATTATGACGGTGACGGCAATACCGATATTGCCGTATTCAGGCCGTCAAACGGCACGTGGTATATCATTAGCAGCAAGACCGGATTGGTCAACTTTATTAAGTTTGGGCAAGCGGGCGACATACCCGTTCCGGGTGATTATGACGGCGACGGTACGGACGATATCGCTGTCTATCGCAATGGCACATGGTTTATACAGCGGTCATCGGCAGGATTCTTTACAACCCCGTTTGGCGTATCTACCGATACCCCGATTCCGTCTGTATTCACTCGCGTCGTGCCGTAAAAACATGGTAAAAACTCAGATAACGAGTCTTTTCCAAAAAAGTTAATCCAGCGCCGCCGGAGCATATCCGGCGGCCATTTTTAATACATCGAATATAGACATTTTGCAGGTAAATCGCGCGGCATTATTTTGTTGACTTTCCTGCGACCTGCGACATATTTTTAAAGTAGGCGCATTTAGCAGACTTTCTCTCTCGCCTGTTCGTCAAATACGGTGTGAATTTCAACAAGCCAGTCCATTCATCAGCCATGAAGATCAATTATACAGGCTCTTTGACTTTAAAGCTTGCTGTAGTCGTTATTGCCGTGCTTGTCGGATGTTTTGGCTTCGGAAGATCATATTTCCAATGGCAGAAGGCGGAGGCTTCGGCATCGGGGCCGTCGCCCTCGCACACTAATGCTCCGGGTGAGGATAATTGCACGGCTTGCCACACCTCATTTCCCGTAAACAGCGGAACCGGCAGCGTCCAGATTACCGGCCTCCCCGCGACGTGGATGCCAAGCCAGCAAATCGCTCTTACCGTCACTACTGCCAAGAGCGACGCCGTTATTTATGGATTTCAAATGACGGCGGTTGATAGTCAGGGACATCAGGCTGGCACATTTAGCTTCCCATTTACAAATCCCGCTCAGGTACAGACGATCAACGGCATCGTTCTCGGCAATACTCGCCAGTATATCGAACACACGGTCAGTGGCACTGCGCCTGTTGTTTTCGGCTCAAAAACATGGAACGTCATCTGGACGGCTCCCTCCCAACGCATTGGCACGGTCGGTTTTTACGCCGCCGGGAATGCCGCCAATAGTGATGGCACGACATCGGGCGATTACATTTATACAACATCGAAAACCTCAGTGCCTGCGGCAAAGGCGCCATTTGATTTTGACAATGACGGCAAGACGGATATATCGATCTTTCGTCCCGGGAGTGGAGATTGGTGGTATTTGAGAAGTTTTGACGGCGGTAACCGTGCATTTCAGTTTGGGACATCGACCGATAAGCTTGTG
>JBBRQM010000043.1:0-30026 GCA_038226395.1 Pyrinomonadales bacterium
GTCGGTTATTTGAAAAAGCAGCCCAAGATTTGAGGCATATTCGGCAATAGCGCCGAGTTGGCCGGCCGTCGCGCCGCCAATAATAGCACCGGCCGCCGCCGCCGCCGCTATTAACGCTCCGGTTTTTTGACGATGAATTTGTTCAAGCTCATCGACGGTGAGCTCCCGGCCCTCGGCGTCAAGGTCAAGTTGCTGGCCAGAGACCATCCCTCGCGGAGTTCCTGCTGCATCAGCGATCATCGCGATCAGCTTTATGCGGATTTCTGCCGACAGACTTTCATCTTCCGCGATCGCCTTAAATGCAAGCGTTTGCAACACATCACCGGCAAGAATGGCCGTTGCTTCGCCAAATTGCTTATGACACGTCGCCTTACCGCGACGCAGATCGTCGTCGTCCATCGCCGGCAGGTCGTCGTGAATCAGCGAATATGTGTGGATCATTTCGATGGCCGCAGCAGAGCGCGAAAGGCTCTTCATTGTGGCCCCAAATGTCTGTCCCGACGCAAACAATATCGCAGGCCGGAGACGCTTTCCGCCCGCAAAAAGGCTCCAGCGTATCGCCTGATGCAGCTTCACGGGCGGAGTATCCTCACGGGGAGCCAGAGCGTCCAGCGCCTCGTCAATCTCGCGGTTGACCCCACTCAAAAATTTGTCTAATGCGGCCATTGACTCACAATTATCAGTTATTCCCAGAGGTTTCGAGTTTGTCTCCCAAGGCGTTTTTCCAATGCAATTCGAGATCGGCAACTGTGGCCGAAATCTTCTCCGAATCATTTAGCTCTATTTTCAGCCTGGTGCCTGTGACTGTTCCGATCACTTCAAACGGGCAACTGCCGGCGAGCGTTTTTATCCGAGAGAGGTTTTCAGGGGCGAAGCTGATCACGATCCGCGAGGGCGTTTCGCCAAAGAGCAGCGATTCGGGCGGGAGATCATTATTGGTCAGCTTTATCTCTGCTCCGATTGCGCTGCGTCCGAGCGATGAAAAGCAGCATTCCGCGATGGTGACCGCGAGGCCGCCGTCCGAGCAATCGTGGGCTGATTTTATAAGCATTTCTTCGGCGAGGTAGAGCAGGGTTTGCTGGACCAGCTTTTCCTGTGCAAGATCGACGCGGGGAAGCAACCCGGCGGCGATCAACTCATCGGTTGTCAGGCCGAGGATGATCTGGGCGTATTCGCTTGCGGCGAGATCGTCTCGTGTTTCGCCCAAAACCGCGATCAGATCGCCTTCTTTCTTAAAACCGTGCGTGATGATCTTTCGCGTGTCTTCGATCAGCCCAACCATTCCGATTACGGGCGTCGGCAAGATGCCTCGGCCATCGGTCTCGTTGTAAAACGATACGTTGCCCGAAACGACCGGCGTTTCAAACGCCTCGCATCCTTCGGTAATGCCGTCGATCACCTGGGAAAAGCTCCACATTACTTCGGGTCGCTCGGGTGAGGCGAAATTGAGGCAATTCGTAACAGCAATTGGTTTAGCACCGACGCAGGCGACGTTTCGCGCGGCCTCGGCGACGGCAAGGCGGGCTCCCTCGCGAGGGTTGATGGCCGTGAATTTGCCGCTCCCGTCGAGGCACATCGCGATTGCACGGCGGGTTTCCTTGATCCGAACGACGGCTGCGTCAGCACCGGGCAAAACGGCCGTATTTGTCCGCACCATCGTGTCATACTGCTCGTAAACCCAGTGTTTGGAGCATATGTTGGGCGAGGCAAGAAGCGTTTTCAACGCTTTTGACGCTGAGATGACGGGACGCGGGGACGCGGAGATAGCATCAAACGTTACTTCTCCGTGTCTCAGCGTCTCTGCGTCTACGCGTCGCATAGGTCTTTTATATTTCGGGGCTTCGTCGGTGAGCGAAAAGACGGGAAGGTCGGCTTCGAGTTTGCCGTTGTGGATAATCTTCAGCCGGTCGCCTTCTACGACCTTGCCGATGACGACGGCGTCGAGATCCCATTTGTTAAAAATCTCGACGACCTGTTTTTCGCGTCCCTGGCGGGCGACGATGAGCATCCGCTCCTGTGATTCCGAAAGCAGCATCTCGTATGCCGTCATGCCGGTTTCACGCTGAGGAACAAGCGTCAGGTCGATCTCAAGGCCAGTGCCGGCACGGGCGGCCATCTCGACCGACGACGAGGTCAAACCGGCGGCGCCCATGTCCTGAATGCCTTCGATGGCGCCGCTGCGCATGGCTTCGAGACAGGCTTCGAGCAGGAGTTTTTCGAGGAAAGGATCGCCAACCTGGACGGTCGGACGTTTTTCGAGGGCCTCGTCGTCAAACTCGGCTGACGCCATAGTTGCGCCGTGGATGCCATCGCGGCCAGTTTTTGCACCGGCGTAAAGCACGGGATTGCCGATGCCGGATGCTTTTCCGAAAAAGATCTGATCCTTGCGGACGATGCCGAGAGCAAACGCGTTGACCAGCGGATTTAGGCTGTAGGATTCGTCAAAGACGACCTCTCCGCCGACAGTCGGCACGCCAAAACAGTTACCATAATGGCCGATGCCTTCGACGCAGCCCTTTAATATTGACTTGTTTCGATTGCAGGTATCGATTTTGGATTTTGGATTTTGGATTTTGGATTCAATGTAACCGGTCGCTATCACCTCTGATCCTGATTCCCCGTGTCCCGATGTCTCCGCGTCTCTACGTCTCTGCGGTGAAAGTGGGCCAAAACGCAGGCTGTTCATCGCCGCTATTGGCCTTGCACCCATTGTAAAAACATCCCGCAGGATGCCGCCGACGCCTGTCGCGGCTCCCTGAAAAGGCTCGATAAAGCTGGGATGATTGTGTGATTCGACCTTAAATGCGACGCACCAGTCATCGCCGATATCGACAACACCGGCATTTTCGCCGGGCGGCACGATTACCCGCGGCCCGCTCGTCGGCAGGCGTTTAAGATGTACACGAGACGATTTATACGAGCAATGCTCCGACCACATCACGCTAAAAACGCCAAGCTCGGTAAAATTGGGTTCGCGGCCCATCAGTTCCCTGATTTTGTCATATTCGCCGAGGGTCAGGCCGTGCTGTTCGACGATTTCGGGAGTGATATTGGTCATTGTTTATATAGAGCGAAAAAAATCACTTGAAATAAACAAAAGAGTTTATGCGTTTCGGAAATGTTTATCAAACCGAGACGGATAAACTCTTTGTGTAAGGGCGTAAGAATTAATTTTGCCCGCGAAACACGCGAAACATACGAAAAAAAATAGAATCTCTTTTTAGCGTCTTTTCGCGTGTTTTGCGGGCAAAAAATCTTGTCGTTTATTGTTTATAGATTACGCCGTTTTTCATGACGAAAACGGTTGATTCCATTTTGTGAATGTCGGCGAGCGGATCGCCCGGAACGGCGGTGATGTCGGCCCATTTTCCAACCTCGAGCGAGCCTATGTGTTTATCCCAACCCAGCAGATTGGCACCACCCATTGTTCCGGCGACGATGGATTCCATTGGCGTTAAACCGCCCCACTCAACCATCAGGGTAAACTCATGCCCGTTGGTGCCATGGGGGATAACTGATGAATCTGTGCCGAGCGCGATCTTGACATTATATTTCTTAGCTATGCGGATGCCATTTCGCATCGCGGTGGCGGCGGCAAAGGCTTTTTCGGCGATCAGGCCTTTTAGTACGCCGGTTTTGGCCAATTTTTCGACCTGTTCGCCGGCCATCAGCGTCGGGACGAGATATGTGCCGCGCTCGGCCATCATTTTTGCGGCCTCATCATCCATAAATGAGCCGTGCTCGATCGAATTTACGCCGGCACGAATGGCGATCTTTATGCCCTCGATGCCGTGGGCGTGGGCGGCGACTTTGCGGTCTAGTTTATGCGCCTCATCAATTAGGGCTTTCATTTCCTCATAGGTGTACTGTGTCGCCCCGACAGCATCGCCCTCGCTCAAAACGCCGCCGGTCGCACAGGTTTTGATGACATCGGCACCGCCTTTGACCATGTAGCGGACGGCCGCGCGGACCTCCTCGGGGCCGTTGGCGATTCCCTGCGTAATGTCGCTCTTGATCAAGCCCGGTTTAAAGCCGTTCTCATCGCAATGCCCGCCTGTTATGCCGATGGCGTGACCCGCGGCCATCATCCGTGGGCCGGGAACCCAACCCTCGTTGATCGCCTTTCGCAGAGCCATATCGTCAAAATTCGGCGCTCCGACATTGCGGATCGTAGTAAAGCCCGCGAGAAGAATGTTGTTGGCGTTTCGCGTGCCGAGGATCGCCGCGAAGGAATCGTAATCCTTTACGACCGCCGTCGTGCCGGCCGGGTCGCCGAGTATCCGACCGATGACATGTGTGTGAGCGTCAATAAATCCCGGCATCAGCGTCGCGTCGCCGAGATCGATAACCTTTGCCCCAGACGGTATCTGAACCTGACCGGCCGAGCCTACGGCGGTGATGATATTGTCGGTCACGACCACTAAACCGTTTTTGATCGCGGGTTTGCCAGTGCCGTCGATCAGACGGGCGGCTTTCAAAACGACGACGCCTTTGCCAATGGGCGGATCAGGAACTATCGAAGTATTTTGAGCAACGATGGCGGACGGAAAAAATGAGACGGCTAACGCCGCGAGGATGAAAAATACGGCAAGCTTATGCTTGTTCATTAATTTATTCTCCGATCTGAAAAATGATGAGGATCTGTCTGCAATGACCGATTCTATCGCAAACGCTTTCGGATTGCGAAGTTGGATGGTTTCTGGTTTTTTTTGGATTTAATTTGCCGGTTTCGATGGCGAGAGCAGTTTATCGATCTCGGGATTTAGCGCGTCGGCTCTTATCTTTCCTTTTCTCAGATAGGCGGTGCTGCCATCGGCAGCGAAAAGGATCGTCATCGGCAGATTGCCGGCCCACTCGGGGGTGACGGCTTTCATCGCCGCATCCTCGTCGGGCGTGATGAGCAGATACGTCGGCATTTCGGCCTTCATTTCGGTGAGAAATTTTGGCACGGTAGTATCTTTGTCCACGAGGTCATCGAGCGAGATCGTGATGAAATCAACCTTGCCGCGATACGCCGCATTGGCTTTAACCAGATCGGGAAATTCCTCGCGGCAAGGGTCGCACCATGTCGCCCAAAAGTTGACGAGCAACGGCTTGCCATTCGGTTTTATCAGCTTTTTGAGAGCCGCGATGTCAATCTGAGTGACCTTCGGCCCGTTGATAGTTTGAGCGATAGTGCCCTTTGCGGTAGTTTTCACCTGCGCGAAGACAGCCGCGCCTAACATAACGCTTAAACAAGCGCACAAAGCCGTCTTCGCCAAAAACTCGATTGATCTAAACATAATTACAACTTTGGCCTACATGCCGACCTTTTTGATCGAGCAGCCAAATGCATTTGCGGATTTCCGCTCGACCTTTTTACCCGACAGCGACGCGTCAAAAGCCGTCCGCAGATATTGAATGGTCACATTTCGGCCCGACCGGTCGTTGTCGATCGCTCCATGATAGACGAGCACATTTTGGGCGTCGATGTAATAGGCCTCGGGCGTCACGGTGGCGCCGAGTTTGTCGGCCAAAACATTGCCCTTATCGATCAAGACCGGGAATTTGTAATTTGCCTCGGCGTGCGATTTGACCTGATCGAGCGTTTCGGTGTGGTTTGCGTTGATGCCGATGACGGTGACGCCTTTAGCCTTGTAATCCGCCGCGATCTGATTCATCCGCTCGTTGTAGCCGCGAACGACCGGACACTCCGACGATACAAATATAAGTACCGCGCCGTTTTTGCCCTTCATATCGCTGAGCGTCTGAGTTTTGCCGCTAGTATCGGCCAGCGAAAAATTGTCAACCGTGCCGCCGACGCTGACGCCCTGCGCGTTTGCCGCCAATACAAAAGCAAAAAACGCTGTAAATAAAAATACTGTTTTTTTCATATAGTTTTTCCTCTAGATATAGATAATTATAATTCCCGTCATTTTACCAATTTCCACACCGCTGGCATAAGCTTTATTGCGTTCTTACGTTGTTAAAACAGTGTGTGTTTCGTTTTGACGAAATTTGTTCTAAAACCATTAGACGCCTGAACTTAGTGAAAAGCATCAATTTTTTTTCAATAAGTGCTATAATTCCCCAAATTCCGAAAAAAACGTGCTTACTGTCGGCGAAAATTTTTTGCGATACAAGGTGCTTTCCCTTATTGGCGGCGGTGGCATGGGCGATGTCTATCTGGCAAAGGATCAGCAGTTGGAACGCAAAGTCGCTATAAAGGTCCTCCGAAAAAAATTCAGCCGGCAAAATAAAGACGCTCTTGAGCGATTTATTCTTGAGGCACGCTCGGCCTCGGCGTTAAATCATCCAAACATTATAACGATCTACGAGATCGGCGAATCCGAAGGCTCGCGTTACATTGCAAGCGAATATATCGAAGGCACGACTCTGCACGATAAACTCGACAGCAATTCACTTGCTCTGTCGGAGATTTTGAATATTGCCGTTCAGATTGCCGAGGCCTTAACTGCGGCCCACACGGCAGGGATAGTCCATCGCGACGTCAAACCTGAAAACGTGATGATCCGGGAAGACGGTTACGTCAAAGTCCTGGATTTTGGCCTCGCCAAGCTGACAGAAAATGGGCGACGATCGGTCGATGTCGAGGCAGAAACAAAAAAAATGGTGGCCACCGATCCAGGCATCATCCTTGGAACGGTTTCATATATGTCGCCTGAACAGGCGCGCGGCAGGAATATTGACGCCAGATCCGATATCTGGAGCCTCGGCGTTGTGATATATGAGATGCTTACGGGCCGGCGCCCATTTGTCGGAGATACGACCAGCGACGTCATCGCGGCAATTCTAAAATCAAATCCGGCGGAGATCTCCGTGCATGCGCCTGAAGCTCCCAAGGCTCTTGAGCGTATCGTGAACAAAGCCCTTCGAAAAGACCGCGAAGAGAGATATCAACATATAAAGGATTTACTTATTGATCTCAAAGACCTTCGCCGCGAACTGGATGCAAAGCTGCACACGGATAGCGGCAGGTTGCATGCGACAGATGAGGGATCTCTACCCGGATCAACCGGTGATGCTGCCACTCCCGCACTTGCGACTGATCCACTGCGATTAACCACCAGGTCGATCCGCGAGAGCCTGGTTACCCAATTCAGGCTCCATCCGCTGGCGGCGATCATTATCATCGTCGTAATTGCGGCGGCATTCATTGCAGGCGGCGTCTGGACAAAGAATCTCATTCAGCGAACAGGCGGTGCGTCGGCGTTTCAGTCGATGCGATTTACCCGTCTGACCTCGTCCGGCAACGCCGAAGGCGGTATCGCGGCGATTTCAAAGGATGGAAGATACGTTGCCTACGTCGTCAACGACGGCGGCAAACAGGCACTGTTCGTCCGGCAAACAATCAGCGATGGAACCGCACAAATTGTGCCTCCCAGTAATACGAGTTATTCGGGAGCTGTTTTTTCCAACGATGGAAACTATGTTTATTTCACCGGGTCCCTGAACAACGAGCATTCAAGCGTCTATAGCGTAGCTACGCTGGGCGGCACGCCGCGCAAAATTATTGAAAATGCTTACGGACCTGTCTCTGTTTCAGCCGATGGCTCGCAGATCACCTTTGTTCGTGATGGTCGAGAGATAATTATTGCCGGTGCTGACGGCAGCAATAGCAGAACGCTCTCATCCGCGACGGGAAGCGACGCCTATAATTTTCCATTGTGGTCGTCCGATGGCAACTCGATCTTAACCGCAGCTTATTCGGCCGCCGATAGCCGGTTCCATCTCATTTCGATTTCTATTCTCGATGGAGCTAAGGTGGATACAACAGGACGCAGTTGGCTCTCGATCAACGGCATTTCATTGGTGCCCGACGGCATCTTGCTCAGTGCCCGTGACAGCGACACGCTTTATTCTCAGATTTGGATTGTGACACTCTCTTCTGGAGGTGTCTCGCGAATCACAAATGATCTTGCTAATTACACCGGATTAAGCGTCCAGGATGACGGCAAGACGCTTGTTACTATACAGGAAAACAAGTTAATCAACATATGGGCTGCTGAAGAGTCGGCACCTGCCAACTCGCGAAAAATCACCGCCGAAATCGGCCGCGAAGAAGGATTATCTGGAATTTCGTGGACACCAGCCGGCAAGATCCTCTATACGGCACGTGTCCCGGCTACAGAGGATATTTGGCTCGTCGATCCCTCAGATGGGACAAACCGCCAGCTCACATTTAATGTAGGATCGAATTTTCATCAGGTCGCATCACCTGATGGACGATACGTGATTTTTGTCTCTGACCGGGGGGGAAATGTCAATCTCTGGCGGATGGGGATTGATGGGCAAAATCCGGTTCAGTTGACCGACACGCCGGGGATTGAGGGCCAGCCCACGTTCACCCCCGATGGGCGATGGGCACTCTATCATTACCTGGACGAGAATCGACAAGTATCAATTTGGAAGGTTCCACTCAATGGCGGCGAACCAACGAGATTGACCGGCTTAGGCGCCTCGCGGCCGATAGTATCTCCTGATGGAAAGATATTTGCCTGTAAATATTATATGAGCGATGGGACGAAAAAGATCGGATTGTTCCCGATTGACGGCGGTCAACCGCTCAAGCTGCTCGATCTTCCGGAGGTGGCGGAATCCCACATGTTCCGCTGGGCAAATGACAGTAAATCATTTATATATGTTGATACCAAAAGTGGATTTGACTTATATAGCCAGCCAATTGATGGCGGTCCGGCCAGGATGTTTATCCCGTCCGGCCCGGACAGAATATACACTTTTGATATTTCCAGAAATGGGAAGAATATAGCTTTCTCGCGCGGCACCGAGACCTCCGATGCGGTGATGATTAGAAATTTCAAGTAGTAAGTTACAAGGGGCACAGGCGAGCTAAGAGTTTTTGCAGTCACTCGCGATCTTTAGATTAACACTTAAGGAGAATGATAAAATGGATGTTGAACTAGACAATGAACCACCACCAATGTGTGGTGACGAAGGATGTTCGCAGGCATTATATATTGGTCATGCAACGCCGGAATTTGATCCATACTTGGAGGAGGGAACGCCTGTTTATATGTTGAGCTGCCCCGATTCAGGCGGCAAATGCTACGAAGCTAAATTCCACTCGCCGCATAAAAATAAGAAGCGGGACTTTCATCCGCACAGACTACAGGAAGCAACCGAAGCAATAAACCACATTCTGAATAAACTTGATCCGCCGCCCCATCGAGCGCTTAGGGTAATCGCTGTACCGGGCGGCTTGATGCTCGCGTGGGCGATGCCTGAGGGAAAGATACCTGCCGAGGGGGTAGTAACATCCGAGAGTCCTCGTGAAGAGAGAATGGAAATGTACGGACTTGAAGACTAGGAAGCCGGCGAAAGTTAACCAGCGAACCTCAGTAATATATTTATCGGGCGGCTATTCATTAACCGCCCACATTTTCCATGTTAATGCGGCCGAGGTCAGCGGAGCGCTCGGTTTCTTTGAGCGCCTTTCATTAACTACTATCCTCCGTCCTGCGGAAATTTGCGGCCTTGGTTGGGTTGCGCCTTCCAAGCAATCTCCTGCGGATTGAACATAAATCCCTTCTTTTATGGCAGACAGACTATGAAAGGTCAATTTCCGCCAGATTACTAATATCTAATGCTATAATTTCCAAAATTCACGGAATATCAAAAAAAACCAGGAATTAAATATATGAAAAAGATAATATTTGCAGCTCTCGTTGCATTGCTGGCGGCGGCGTTTGTGTTTGGCCAAAGCAAAATTGAGGTGTTGGATAAATATGTTGATGAGGCACGAAAAACCTGGAACGTGCCCGGCATGTCGATCGTCGTCGTGCAGGATGGCAAGGTCATTCTGTCCAAGGCTATGGCGTCAGAGAGCTTGGCAAAGATGCAAAGGTCGATACCGAGACGCTCTTTGGCTGTATGTCCACCACTAAGGCGATGACCGCCGTTGCGTTGGGAATGCTCGTTGACGAAGGAAAGGTGAATTGGGATGACAAGGTGCTGAAATATCTACCCGATTTCCGTGTTGGCGACCCTTATGTAACTAATGAACTCAGGGTGCGCGATTTGCTTACGCATAACACGGGCGTTGGAAATGCCGATTTTCTCTGGGCATGGACGCCGGAAATAACATCGGCCGAGGTCGTCACGCGAATGCAATATGCCAGACAGGCATATTCGCTCCGTGGCGGATTTATCTATCAAAACATAATGTATCTTGTCGCCGGCAAGGTCATCGAAAAAGCGAGTGGAATGTCGTGGGAGCGATTTGTTTCCGAACGGATTTTCACTCCTCTGGGCATGAAAAACACGTTTCCAAACTATGAATATTCGCGTAATTACCCAAATCGTTCGGCCGCCCATTTTGAGATCAAGGGAAATATCACCGCGATCCCGGAAGACGTGGCCGACCCGATCGCCCCGGCCGGCGCCGTCTGGTCAACTTCCGATGACATAGCGAAATGGGTCAGTTTCATGCTCGGGAATACGACGGTGAACGGCAAGCAGCTTTTAAGGGAGGCGACCTATAACGAAATGTTAAAACCGCAGGTGATCGTGCCCGGTCCCGAGTTTTATCCGACGATCAAGCTGACCAAACCGCATTGGATGACCTATGGTTTTGGGTGGTTTCAGCACGATTACCGCGGCGAGATGGTCAATTTTCATACGGGCAGTCTCGACGGGCGAACGGCGATCATTGGTTTGATCCCCGATAAAAAGCTGGGTGTCTATATCTTTGGAAATCTCGATCACGCCGAGATGCGTCACGCTTTGATGTATAAGGTATTTGACCTGTTCGGATTTGACGACAATTCGCGTGATTGGAGCACGGAGTTTAAAACACTTTACGATGGAATTAAGACAAACTCTGCAAAACAGATTGACCTAATAAAGGCAAAACGGGTAATGAATACACAGCCGAGCCTGCCGCTTACAGCCTATGCCGGCAAATATTCCGACCCGTTTTACGGCTCGATGGATGTTCAGCTTGTTAACGGCAAATTAAAGCTGTTTATTAGCAAGAATCTGAGTGCCGATCTCGACTCGTGGCAATTCGATTCGTTTCAGGCGACCTGGAGCAAACGCTGGTGGGATCCGGAACTCGTTAAATTTGAAGTAAGCGCATTCTCCGCCGATGTCTTATCGATCAATGTCGGTGGGGCGTCGCTAAAGAAAGAACCAAAACAATAGGACAAAATATATGAAGAAAATAATTTGTTTGTGCGTTTTAATTTTTGCCGGAGTCTGCTTGGCACTTGCCGGAGGACAGGACGGTGTCGAGACCTTTGACGTGATAATCCGGGGCGGCATTGTCTATGACGGCACGGGAAACCTGCCGTATAAGGCAGATGTCGGGATCAAGGGCGATGTGGTGACTAAGATCGGCGACCTGAGCAAGGCAAAGGGGGCAATGGTGGTCGACGCGCGAGGCATGGCGGTCGCACCCGGATTTATCAATATGCTCTCTTGGTCGACCGAATCTCTGATTGTCGATCCGCGCTCGCTTGGCGAGCTGAAACAGGGCGTGACGACCCAAATCTTCGGCGAGGGCTGGTCGATGGGGCCGCTTAACGACCGATTGAAAAAGCAGACAAAAGAGCAGCAGGGCGACCTCAAATACGACATAAAATGGACGACGCTCGCCGAATACCTTCAATATCTACAGGATAAGGGCGTTTCGCAAAATGTCGCCTCGTTCATCGGCGCGACGACGATCCGCGAATATGTGATCGGCGAGGAGGACAAACCACCGACGACAGCACAGATGCAGCAAATGCGCGACCTCGTCCAAAACGAGATGGAGCACGGCGCCCTCGGCATCGGCTCGTCGCTGATCTATCCGCCGGCGTTTTACGCAAAAACCGATGAGCTGATCGAGATGTGCAAGATCGCCGCCCGGTATAAGGGCAAATACATTTCGCACATGCGGAGCGAGGGGAATCAACTAATCGAGGCGGTCGATGAGCTGTTGAAAATATCGCGTGAGGCCAAAATTCAGGCCGAGATCTATCATCTCAAGGCCGCTGGCCGCGACAATTGGCCAAAAATGGAAAAGGTGCTGGCGATGGTCGAAGCGGCGCGTAAAAGCGGGCAAAAGATCACAGCCGATATGTACACATATCCGGCGGGAGCAACCGGCCTCGACGCATCGCTGCCGCCGTGGGCCGAGGACGGCGGCTATCCGGCACTTTTTAAACGCATCCAGGACCCCGAAACGCGAAAAAGAATACTGGCTGAAATTCGCACCCCGACCGACAAATGGGAAAATCTTTATCTCGCCGCCGGTTCGGCGGATAAGGTGCTGCTTGTCGGGTTTAAGAACGAGAAGCTAAAGCCGCTAACCGGAAAAACGCTGGCCGAGGTCGCTAAAATGCGCGGCACCGATCCCGAAAACACTATCCTCGATCTCATCCTCGAGGATCAGTCACGCGTTGGAACCATCTATTTTCTGATGAGCGAGGACAACATCAAAAAACAGATCAAATACCCGTGGGTATCATTCGGCTCGGACGCCGAATCCGAGGCGCCCGAGGGGGCTTTTCTAAAATCTAACCCGCACCCGCGTGCATACGGCAATTTTGTCCGTCTGCTCGGAAAATACGTCCGCGATGAAAAGGTCATTTCATTGCAGGAAGCCGTTCGCCGCCTTTCGGGACTACCCGCGACAAATCTCGGTCTCGACCGGCGTGGTTTTTTGAAGCCGGGCTATTTCGCCGACCTGGTTGTCTTTGACCCGGCGACGATCGCCGACAAAGCGACTTTTGAGCGGCCGCATCAGTTCGCGGTCGGCGTTCGCGATGTTTTTGTCAACGGCATCCCGGTTTTGCGCGGCGGCGAGCACTCGGGTAAATTTCCCGGCCGAGCTCTTTGGGGCCCGGGCAAGGTAAAGTAGATGAAGCGATGCCCTCTCAAGCAAGCAGGATTATAACGATGACACGCCGCTTCATGACCTTCACCGAGGTTGTGTTTTAACTGGTCATCGGACTAGTCATATGGTAAGCTTGAGAAATTATGAAAAACAAAACGAAAACGATCAGTGCCAGCGAGTTCAAGGCCACGTGTCTTAAGATTTTCGATGAGCTGGAGGCAGACGGGATTGTGATTGAGAAGCGGGGCAAGCCTGTTGCCAAAGTGATCCCTTTTGGACCGGCTAATAATGCGGGCATGATCGGTTCAATGAAAGACTCAATCAAGGTGACCGGCGACATTTTCTCTACGGGAGTTAAATGGAATGCTGAATCTTGATACGCATATCCTCGTCGCCGCTCTGGCCGGCGAATTGACTGCGCGGGAACAGTTGCTGGTAACAAACGAAAAGTTGGCCGTGTCGGACATTGTGCTGTGGGAGTTGGCGAAACTCATTCAGCTCAAGCGATTGGTGCTCGATATGGACAGCGCGGCATTTCGCCGTGCGCTTAGACAACTCACAATATTCCCGATCACGACCGAAATAGCGCAGAAAAGTATCGAGCTCGACTTCGCGGCCGATCCGGCCGACGAGATAATCGCGGCCACTAGCGTCGTCGAACGGATACGGCTTATGACTCGAGATCGAAAAATTCTAAAGTCGGGCCTGGTACCACTCGCAAAATGATCGGTTAGTATCGACCAGTGGCAGAACGCGTTCAACTTCGGAGAACGATCAATGAAACGATGCCCTGAATGCAGGCGGGATTATTACGACGACACGCTGAGATGACCAATCCGATGGATATCGTCCGCAGTCCGTCAAGTAACAGTATTCGTCTGGATGTAACAATGCTCAATCGGGATCTCAACGGAAATAAGGTTTGACAGTATTGCTAAAGCTCTATTACCGCTCCGGTTCCAGATTCCCGGCGGCTGTTCATGCGGGAGCTAACCGAAAAGCCGAGGCAGCCTTCTTTGTAGATTCTTAGGCAGCAATATTTCCATCGCGTCATCGACGGTGACGATGCCGGCGATGTCGCCTTCGTCGTCGATGACGGGCAGGGCGAGGAGGTTGTATTCGGAGATGGTCTGGGCGACATTCTCGGCGGATTCGGACGGATGGGCGAAGCGAAATTCACTTCGCATTACATCGGCTAGCTTGAACGACGGATCGGCGAGTATCAACGAGCGCAAAGATATTAAACCGCAAATCTTCCACGAATCTTTTTCCTCGACGACATAGAGGTAATAGATCATATTTGGCGTCTCGGCCATTTGGCGTAAGCCTTTGATCGTTTCACCCACTGTCAGGTCCTTTGGAAAAACAAGAAATTCGGTTGTCATCAATCCACCGGCGGTGTCGGGGTCAAAATGCATCAACTCGGCCACGTCTGCCTTTTCGTCCGGCTCCATCAGGTCAAAAAGCTCCTGCGCCTTTTCGTCGTCCATTTCGTCGAGCACATCGACGGCGTCATCTGGTGACATTTCTTCGAGGATGTCGGCGGCCCTCTCCTGATCGAGATCCTCCAGAATTTGGGCCTGAGTCTCGGTGGACATTTCCTCCAGAGTGTCGGCGGCAATCTCGTCATCGAGGCTCTCAACGACCTCGGTACGGTGGATCGGCGAGAGAGATTCGGCGAGTTGGGCGATCTCGACCGGATGAAGACGCGAGAGTTTGTCCTTGGACGATTTGAGCTGGACGGTGACGGTCGCGGTGTCGGTGGCGAGATAGCCGACATCGGCCCAATCGATCACCTCAACAGTGCGTGCGCTGCCGATAAAGCCCTTTGGCATAAGGCGCCGGACAAATCCCTGTAGGCTAACGTCCGCTCCGGATACGCGCCAGATGTCACCGGTGTCGATAAGCTGGACATCATTGACGCGAACCACGCGCTTGCCATCAACGTCGATCAATTGGTTATCAAGCACATCTTTGCCCAACAAAACCTCGCCCTCGCGTCGTATAAAAGGCGTCAGATCAAGGATCGTCGAGGTCATAGTTGCCCCGTGAGTGCCCAGATCCGTAAAATCGCGGCTCGGCATAAAAAAGTTGCGCCGCCGGTAGCGCGCGACGAGGCCGATCACGGGTGGATGCTCCTCTTCACCGTAATTCACAAGCACATCATTGATGACCGCGATCTTTTCATTGCGGGCGTCAAAAATGGGCCGGTTTAGAATTTGCGAGACATAGAGCATTGTCAGTAGTCAGTCGTTAGAACTAGAATACCACTGCCGCTTACCACTGACCACTAACCACTAACGCTCAACATTGTTAAATAATTTTGTATTTTGTGGAAACCATTTCCTCTTGCGCATTTGTATTAAGTAGCGATAAGCGAGGCCGGAAACGGCTTTTCTTATCGCGTAGATACCCGTTCGCCTACCTACCGACAAATGAAAAAATCACACCTCATCTTGACCCTCTTAGTCCTTACAGTGGTTCCCGCCATGGCTCAGGATCGTCCGCGTATTCTCGAAAATTTTGACATTGCAAATGGCGTACAAGTTTACCGAACGGAGTTTATCCCGGTTGGGGCCAAGTTAAAAAGCACCAAGTCGAAAAAAGTTTCGGCCAAAAATGTGACGGCTAACCGGCTCGTTCAGAAGACAGCTCAAACACGTCAAACGCGTCAATCGCAAATGAGCGTGACCGAGGGCCTCACGGATCGCGAGACACCGCGCGCCGAATATACAAAGGTTTCGATGGCAGCAAGCTCGGGCATGAAGGGCTTTACGACCGGGAATGCTTTGTACGATTCGTATATCGTCGATTCGAGTCGGCGGTATGGCGTTGATCCGTTGCTCATTTATTCGCAGATGCATCAGGAATCGAGTTTCAAGCTGCATGCGACATCGAATAAGGGCGCGAGCGGCCTGATGCAGCTCATGCCAGCGACAGCGCGGCGAATGGGCGTCACCAACATTTACGATCCAAAACAGAATATCGAGGGCGGCGTCAAATACATGCGCCTTTTGCTGGATATGTTTGGGGGCGATGTAAATCTTGCGCTTGCCGGCTATAACGCCGGCGAAGGTGCCGTGATGAGATTTGGCAACCAGATACCTCCATTTACCGAGACACGCGAGTATGTCCGCCGCATCTCGGCCAGATATTCTTCTATCTCAGACGGCAGCTACGCCCGCACCGTCCAGCGTGTAAACCTTTCACAGGCGGCAAAGCTCACACAAAAAGAATCGCGACCACTCACACTGGAGCAAAACGCCTACGCGATAAAACTGCCAGACGGCCGCATGCGGCTGGTGAATCAGTAAACAGTAAGCTGCAATTATTCAAAACCCTGCTTTCGCGCCTGCGACTGCACGGCCGTAATTGCGACAGCGTCGACGATGTCTTCGGCCTTGCAGCCGCGGGAGAGGTCGTTGCAGGGGCGGTCGAGGCCTTGGAGGATAGGGCCGATTGCGGTGCCACCGGTGAGGCGTTCGGTGAGTTTGTAGGCGATGTTTCCGGCGTTGAGATCTGGGAAAATGAGCACATTTGCGCGTCCGGCGACAGGTGAGCCGGGAGCTTTCGAATCGCCGACGGATTTAACGAGCGCGGCATCGGCCTGGAGTTCGCCGTCGATGTCGAGGTCTGGCATACGGGCACGGACGGTTTTTGTCGCTTCGACAACCTTTTCTATAAGTTGATGCGTGGCGCTTCCTTTTGTCGAGAACGACAGCATCGCAACACGCGGCTCGACCTGTAGCAATGTACGGCACGAATCGGCGGAAGCGATGGCAATCTCGGCAAGCTCGCCGGCGTCTGGATCGATCACGACGCCGCAATCGGCATAGATCATCGCTCCTTTCTCACCAAAATTTTTATCCGGCACGACCATCAGGAAAAACGACGAGACTGTTTTCATGCCTTGTCTCACGCCGATGCACCTGAGAGCGGCGGCGACTGTATGAGCTGTCGTATTCGTCGCACCGGCGACCGAGCCGTCGGCCTTGGCCTCACGAACCAGCAAATTGCCAAAATACAGAGGGTCTTTTACGGTTAGTTCGGCTTCCTCGAGCGTCACGCCTTTTGCATGACGCATCTGGTGATAAAGCGTCGCCATTTTGCCAAAATCAGGCGATTTGCGGTGGTCGAGTATCTCGACGCCGTTTAGAGTTGCACCGGCCTCTGTTGCCAATAAGCGCACTTTTTCTTCGTTGCCAATGAGCGTGATTCTGGCTATTTTGTCTCCGGCGCAGATCGCGGCGGCCTGGACGGTGCGGATATCTTCGCCCTCGGGCAAAATAATATGTTGTGGATCGGCGGCGGCTCGCTCGCGGATTTTTTGCAAAATCATACGTTTGACCTTTGAATTTACCATACAACTAATGAACGCCAAACTTGCTCAAATATCGGCTATTCTTTAAACTTTGAAAAAGTAGTAAATATATTTAATGAAAGAGCCAAAAACCAAACTGAAACGGCGTGAAAAATCCGAGCTAAAGGGCCGCATGCGGAGCTTTTTGATGTTTTTGCCAAACATGGTGCTGCTCTTGGGGCGCCTGCTCAAAGACTCGCGTGTGCCGCTAGCCGAAAAAGCCCTTTTTGCCGGCGCGATCGTCTATGTAATCTCGCCGATCGATCTCATCCCTGATTTTCTTCCATTCATAGGCCAGGTCGATGATCTTTATGTGGTTGCGTTGGTGCTTTTAAGGCTAATAAACCGCACTGACGAATCGGTCGTCCGCCAGCATTGGACCGGCGGCGGCGACATCATCGCGCTGGTAGATTCAATCGCAAATATCGCGCCTAAGCTATTGCCAAAACGCATTTCCCGCGTCCTGACATCCCGTGTTGAGCTTGCTCCGGCGGGCGAGATCATCAGCGGCATGACAAAGCGCGATCAGGCCATCGTCCGCGAGATCGCCCAGGACGAGATCCCCGATATCGACACCCGCTCGTCAATGGCGAACTAGCTGTCTTTTTTCCTGCATTTCGACATTCGACCTTCCCGCAATGTGGAGTTACTATATTACCGACCCGAGCAAAGGGCGCAAGATCCCCAAACTTGCGGCAACCGTAGTTTAGTTGTTGTTAATTTGAGAGGCTTCGTCCGACAACGGGCGAGGCTTTTTTTTGTTTCAGAAGTTTCTACATTTGCGAAACAATTGAAAAGTCATTTCCCTACAAACTTATTAGTGACACGGCCTTAAGAATACCTGTATGAACGATATTGAGATTCTCACTGACTGCCTTGATAGTTGCACAAAGAAGAAGAAGCTGATCTGGAGTGATTTTTTTGAAGATTGGTTTCGCCGCCATGGTAGGGACTACTTCTTTCTTTTTAAAAAAAATCTGAGTGTGACCAACATGCAGTTTGTGGAGCTTTTCGCTCTTCTGCAGACCCACGCAATACGCAACCCACACACGGGACGTTCATCGGATCAACTGATGTTCTACTCCACTGATGAGCTTCGGACTTTTGTATCTGAAACTGTCGAGTACCTGGCCACGGAATCAAAGTCTCGAGGAGCATTTAAGAAACAACTTCACTCTTTTGCTGAAAAGTACATTGGTTTGTTTCGATCAGCAGTCGTGGTTGACATGTTCTACGGTTCTGCGGCGGTTTTTCTGCCGCCGGGACTTGATGTGGACTTGAACGTGGTGTGCGCCGAATCTGGTTACGTGCACTCTGCAGGCAGATCCCTCTATGTTCGAAATGTCGAAAAGGCTGAGTTCAGGCATTTACACGGAAACCTAAATCGACGTCTCAATGAACTAAGTGATGAATGGCCCATTCCGTTTGTTATTTACGCCAAGGAAGATTTCAGTGATGATAGCGACCGGGTATTAGGTGAGAACAAAAACGGCATTGATGACGTAAAGATGCTCGTCGACAAAATGACGTTTGAAAACATGTCGATACCGTTCTTGGTAGATGAACTCAGAGAACAATTTGCCGGTAAGATTCAGATTCCCCCGCCGGGGCCACACAAGAAGACCCACATCTTCGAGAGAACGCCGAAAAGAACCTTTTTTCTTATTCTTGACTGTAGCATTTCGCCAACCGAACTCACAAAACCATTAGATGGCTCCAGATATTACATTTGCTATGAGCAGATTGTGAAAGCAGGAAGCCCATTTTTCCACTTCGACGAAAACAAACCTGCATGGAAGTCACACACAACTATGCCCCATTCTTTGACGGCTGCTCTTATTAACGCTTGCCGTCCGTTTTCAGAAAAGTGGATGATTGTCGACCCCTTCGGGGGAACGGGTACCACATGGTTTGAGGCGAAGCGCATCGGACTAACCTCCCCTGTTGAATGTTCCGATCTTGAGCCCGTCTGCCAACAATTGGTGGCGGACAACCTTGAGTTCTTTTTGTTGGAACTAGATGAATTACAAATCTTGGTCGAGCAAATGCATGTGGTGCTTGACATAGTAAACCACCGGATTACGTCTGGCCAAACGGCGTCCAGCACGCAGTTCAATTTATTTGCTGACACGAATGTGGGGCCGGATTACGATGCAGCTAAGAGTTTTCGAGATAACCTGCTCAAGAACGAAAACGGCGATATTCAAGAATTCGAATTTAAGCCAGCACAGCTAGCACAGCTACGGGGATCACGATTCCTGACCCGTTTGTTGATCTACGTCTGCCTCCGCGCGCAAATTAGGCATGCAGCAGCGCTACATCGAGGCGCCCGCAGTTTCGAGCAAGCGTTCGCCGAGTCTTTGCGAGAACTCATTGACCAGTCAGTTGCTTTGGTCGAACTCCGTAAAAAACCTCTTATTGCCGACAGCAATGGAAACAGTCCAAACTTTCTCCTTTGTCAAGATAAGTATTCACCAATTACGGTGCCCGCTTTCGACCATCCCGACTCTGGAAACCGAAGTGATTTGATAGGCTTGCTAAGTAATGAGATTCTGACCCGGGACGGCACAACTCTTAGGCCGAATTCTTGTGATTTACTAATATGCGATCCCCCGTATGGGATAAATACAAACGAGAATTTTCTTAATTTGGCGGAAACGTACTGCAATTTTATTCGAGCTGCAGTATCAGCTGTTCGACCAAATGGCAATTTAATCATCTGTCTTCCGCAACGCACCCATACAGGTCAACGCACTCCATTTTGCACCAGAAGTTTCGTCGTAACGGGTCAGGTTATTACTGCCGCCCGCGAAATAGGAAAAACAGTGTTTCGACCGGCCAATAGAATTCCGCGCCGGTCGTTTTCACCGCCTTATTATTGGGCGAGCGAAAAGGCACTTACCCGGACAATCCTTCATTTCCGAATCGGATCGGAAGGGTAATCGCTGATTGAAGCTGACTCATCATGCAGAACAACTGAGGTCAGGTGGGTGAAATTGCTATAAACCCCATGAATACTGGCGGAAAGTGAGTTTTTGAGCGGTTTAGAAACGTTTTTGAGTCACTCAAAAATGGCGTTGAGGCAACCAAATCCATTTTTGAAAACTCCAAACAGGTGTGTGAATGAATAAGATCATGCACGGGACGCGGCAGCAATATCGCCGAAGGTGCCCGACAGAACGCTGAACAACTTTCCCCCGTCTTTCCCCCTGCCAGTGCCCCCCAAGTTGGAACGCCCGTTCAGTTACGCTCGCGGCCTTCTTTTATTTTTTTGCAAAAAAATCCGCTTATCTTACTTTATTTGCTGGATTTGCGGCGCCTTTGCGTCTATATTTACGCAAGCTCGTAAGAACTGAAACTTAAAAAATTTGGCGCTTGTCCGCCGCATTTTAGCTATAATGATTTTCATTAGCGCTAGGCCGGTTATTAAATCCTATGTTTGAACGCTATACGGAGAGGTCCCGGCGGGTGATCTTTTTCGCCCGATACGAAGCACTCCAATACGGTTCGCAGGTCATCGCGCCCGAGCATATTTTGCTCGGCCTGATGCGTGAGGACAAGACGCTCTCGGCAAAATTTTTCCCGTTCCGCCATGCGATCACCGTCGATACGATCCGCCGCGACATCGTGGAAAGGATCGTCGTCCGCGAACGCATCCCGCAGTCGTCCGAACTTCATCTTTCCGCCGCCACCAAACAGATCCTGTTTTACGCCAATGATGAGAGCCGCCAGCTAAGAAATCGGCACATCGGCCCCGAGCATCTGCTGCTCGGCATCGTCCGCGAAGAAAAATCGGTTGCCGCCGAGATACTTTTTGGCTATGGGCTGCGGCTCAGCGACGTTCGTGACGAGATGTCGCGACAGAGCGGCATTCCAGGCGTGCTCGGTGCGGGAGCCAAAGAAAATTCAAAAACGCCGGGTCTCGCCGAATTTACACGCGACTTAACCGCCGAGGCGTCCGAGGGCCGGCTTGACCCGCTCGTCGGGCGCGACAATGAGATGGAGCGAATCGTCGAGATTCTCTGCCGCCGCACCAAAAACAACCCCGTCCTGATCGGCGAATCCGGCGTTGGCAAAACCGCGATTGTCGAGGGTCTTGCTCAACGCATAGTCGATAAAAACGTCCCCAGCTTTCTCGAAAACAAACGCATCCTCTCGCTCGACCTGTCGCTGATCGTCGCCGGGACAAAATACCGCGGCCAGTTTGAAGAGCGTTTAAAAAAGATAATGGCCGAGCTAAAAGAGAGCGATGAGAATATTGTCTTTATCGACGAACTGCATACGCTCGTCGGTGCCGGTTCAGCCGAGGGCACGCTCGACGCTGCCAACATCCTCAAGCCCGCTCTTTCGCGCGGCGACATTCAATGCATCGGCGCGACGACGCCCGGCGAATACCGCAAGACCATCGAACGCGACCGTGCGCTGGAGCGCCGTTTTCAGAGTGTCAAGATCGAGCCGCCGACCGAGGCTGAGGCTCTTGAGATCATCGAGGGCATCGTCGAACGCTACGAGGCGTTTCATCAGCTCCGTTATTCAAAAGAGGCCCTTGCCGCCGCCGTCACTCAATCGACACGCTACATCGCCGACCGTTTTTTACCTGACAAAGCCATCGATGTGCTTGACGAGGCCGGTGCCCGTGCCAAGCTGCGTTACCAGCACGAAAACCGCGGCGAGCCGTCGTGGAAAGAGACCGTCGAAAATTGGAAACGCGCCGCGGCCAACGAGGACCAGTTGATCTCATACGAGCTGCGCTCGCTCGAAGATTCTTTCTTTGCCGTCGAAGTCACTAAGGACGATGTTGACGAGGTAATCGCACGCTGGACGGGCGTCCCCGTCACGTCCATCAAACAAAAAGAAGCCGAAAAATTATTGACCATCGAGACGGCTCTGCACGAGCGGATAGTCTCGCAGCGTCCGGCCATCTCGGCCCTCGCGCGTGCCGTCCGTCGTTCGCGTGCCGGGCTCAAAAATCCGGGTCGCCCCGTCGGATCGTTCCTCTTCCTCGGCCCGACCGGCGTCGGCAAAACCGAGGTCGCACGCTCGATCGCCGAGTATCTTTTTGGCTCGGAAAGTGCCCTCATTCGCTTTGACATGAGCGAATTTATGGAGAAACACTCCGTCTCAAAATTCATCGGCTCGCCTCCGGGATACGTCGGCCACGAGGAAGGCGGCCAGCTAACTGAAAAGCTCCGCCGTTCGCCATACGCCGTTGTTTTATTCGATGAGATCGAAAAGGCGCATCCCGATCTGTTCAATGTTTTATTGCAGGTTTTTGAGGATGGCGTTTTGACCGATTCGCACGGCCTGACGGTCGATTGCAAACACGCGATTTTTATCATGACCTCAAACCTCGGCGCCCGCGTCATCCAAAAACGCGCCTCGCTTGGCTTTCAGTCAAATGCCGACTCCTCACGCGAACATATGGAGGATGAGGTCATGCAAAAGGTCAAACAGACCTTTGCACCCGAGTTCGTCAATCGTCTCGACGAGATCATCATCTTTGACGAGCTCCTGGATGAGGATCTCTACCGCATCGTCGATCTGCAGATCGCAAAACTCAACAAGCTGGTCGCCAGCCGCGATCTCAAGATCGTCCTGACCGAGACGGCGCGCAAATGGCTGATCGACAAAACCTGCGCGAGTCGCAAATACGGCGCCCGCCCACTAAAACGAGCCTTGCAAAAATACGTCGAGGACGAGCTTTCCGAAGCCCTCATCCAGGGCGACGTATCCGACGAGAGCACCGTCGAGGTCTATGCTGCCGCCGACCGCCTCGCCTTCCGCGAAATCCGCGCCCGTAAAGCTGAAAAGGAACTCACCCAAAAAGCTTAAAGTCATAAACATCTGCTTAAGCAGATGGTTTTCTGTGCCAAGTTAAAAATGTAAGATATTATTTTTTTGACTTACTTATCTTGTGTGTGCTATTTTTTGTATCGTTGGTAAATATGGAAACAACAGCTACAACAAAAGGACAGGTCGTAATACCTGCATCGGTTCGCCGCAAGCTCGGCATCAAGACCGGCACACGCATTCAGGTCGAACTCGACGAAGACAATGCGCAGATCATTCTTACGCCTATCACGCGTGAATATATAAAAAGCATGGCTGGTAAGTTTCGCGGGCTGCCGCTTTTAGAAGATCTCCTCCGTGAGCGGAAACTCGATAGAGAGCGCGAAGACCGCAAATTCGACAATATCGGGATCAAAAGCAAAAAAACCAAATGACGACGCGGCGAAACATCGTATTCGATTCCTGGCCTGTGATGGCCTATTTGCAAGGCGAGCCACCTGTCAAACGAATCATTGAGATCATCGCTGAGGCCCATGACCGTGGCGATGAGCTCCTCATGTCCGTGGTCAATGCTGGCGAGGTCTGGTACACCATTGCCCAACGGGGCGGCATTTACGCAGCCGACGGCGCTATCGACTTGGTGCGGAGTCTCGGTATCGAATTCATTGATGTTGACTGGCCCACGACCCAGATCGCCGCTGGTTACAAAACAATGGGAGGCATCTCCTACGCCGACTGCTTTGCCGCCGCCTTAACTGTCAGAACAGGGAGCGATAGCGACGGGGTTTCTTCCGCCCTCATCACAGGCGACCAGGAATTCAAGCAGCTCGAAAAAGAGATCGAGATAATCTGGCTCTAAAAAGCTCTCTCTGTCAGAACCGGGAGAGGCAGTTGCGGGACTGACGCAACAGTCTTATGACGCCAGAACCCCGCCGCACATCGAGCGGCACAGCCGTCGTTTCCGGTCTTCGAGGCGGCATTGGTTCACTCAATCATCCCCAGCCCGTTTCAACTGGCTTATTTAATGGCTTAAACCAAAACAAAAAGGGACGTTACGGTTACGGGCCTACCGCAACACTGGCACAACTTATGTGCCATAAATGCCCTCTCAAAATCTATCGGCCACCGTTCCGAGCCCTAATGGACGTGGCTATACAAGAAAAGCCTCGTGAACGAGGGTTGATTTGTCGGAACCGGGAATGCCAAACTGAGATGTAGAATGCAAATTATCGGATCCGGTCGCTGCCGGTCAAGGTTTCGCCTCGCGCCGGGTCTGTTCCACCTTGTTCCATGTGTTCCACCGCCGGTGGAACGGAACAAGAATGAGCAAAACCCGTTCGCTTGCGTTCGCGGTTCTGACACTTTCCCTGTATAATTTGTAAGTTTGACGGATAGATACTTGGAGGGGCAACCTGCGGCTGTGCGGCAGAATCAAAGTGCCAAGTTAAATCTCCAGCGTTGAATTGCCGTTTTTGTTAGTTTATTCTGTTTATTCTATTGCTTCATAACAAAGCTGCGGCAAACCAAAAGCTTCACTGGAGCTTTTTACTTTGCACTTAAAAGGAACTTTCGCTCTTTATGTTTAATGCACGCGCACTCGGATATGTAGTATTGATGTCTGTTTTTTTGGCATTTCCCATCTTTGCCGGTACCGCAAAGAGCGCTTTCCGCAACGATGGCGCCGCAACCCAACAGCAAATCGTTGAGAGTGTCCATATTCAGGGTAACCGGCGTCTCCATGAGGAAGACCTCCTTTATTACATAAAAACGCGGGCCGGCGACGTCTATGATCCGGCAGCGCTTGAGCGCGACCTCAAAGAGCTGCTGTCGCTGAATTTTTTTGAGAAAACCGCGACTCGTGTATTTACCGAGCCAGGAGTTCGCGGCGGCGTCAACGTTATCTTTGAGGTGCACGAATTCCCCATCATCCGCGATCTGCAATTCAAGGGGACAAATGCAATCCAGGAATCGGACATCCTGAAAGAGTTTCGCGAAAAGCGCGTCGGCATCTCAAAAGAATCCATTTACGATCCGGTAAAGGCACGCAACGCATCGCGTATCCTGCGTGAGATGCTGGCAGCCAAGGGCTATCCCAACGCAAAGGTTGAGGTCAAGGAAGATGAGGTCTCGGCTACGTCGATAGCGCTTATCTTTAACGTCGATCAGGGCAATCGTTCGCGTATCGTCGATATTGAGTTTCAGGGAAACTCTCATTTCAAGAGCCGCGAGCTGCGCAATGCGATGCTTTTGACAAAAGAGACTGGTCTCATCTCTCGATTCAAGGGGATGGACATCCTAGACTTACGCAAGCTCGAATACGACCTGCAAAAAAATGTCCGTCAGTATATGTGGTCAAAAGGCTACTTTCAGGCCCGCTTAGGCGACCCTGAGGTTGTCGGTCTCGGCTACAAACGCACCGGGCCTCTTCCGATCATTGATAATTTTCCGATACCCCTGATTACCTCGATGGACGACACGCTCAAGATCATCGTCCCTGTCACCGAGGGCAAGGTTTACCGCGTAGGTGAGCTAAAGGTCGAGGGAAATTCGATTTTTTCCGAACAGCAAATCCTCGGATATATCGGCCTCAAAAAAGGCGAGATAGTCGATGGCAAACGCCTCCAGGATGCCATCTACGAGGATCTTAAAAAGATATATGGCTCGCAGGGGTTTGTTCAGTATAATGCAGAGCCAAACCCGGAATTTAAGGATAATCCGGCCAACCCCAACGAAGGTGTCGTCGATATTACGATCACCATCGACGAGGGCAAGCAATTCACGCTGCGCCGTCTCGAATTCAGCGGCAATACATTTACCCGCGATAAGGTTATGCGGCGCGAATTCCTGTTGAACGAGGGCGATACATACAATCAGCAATCTCTCGAAATTTCGGTAGTAAGGCTAAATCAGACGCAGTATTTCGATCCCATCGACAAGGATAAGGATGTCGAGATCCGCACCGATGAGGAAAAAGGCGATGTCGATCTGACCGTCAAGGTCAAGGAAAAAGGCCGTCAGCAAATATCTTTCAACGGTGGCGTGTCGGGCATCGGCGGCACATTCTTCGGGCTTGAGTATTCGACCAATAATCTCGCGGGCAAGGGCGAGATCCTCTCGATAAACGTTGGAGCGGGAAACCGCCAGCAGAATCTTCAGTTCACATATCAGCAGCCTTATTACCACAACCGTCCGGTGTCTGTCGGCTTCTCGGTTTTTGCAAGCAAATATCAGTTCTTTGGCGAGGGCACCTTTCTAACGCAAAACGCCCAGGTATTGTCAGATCTTTTTAATCCTCTCGGGGCGATCGCGACCAATTCGAGCAATCTCTTTACGCAGAGGACCTACGGGGCAAACATATTTGCAACGGCACCGCTGTCAGAGATTTACTTCAAAAAGCGCAAGTTTACACAGTTTTCGCGTGTCGGGTTGACCTATCAGATCTCGGCGACAAACATCAAGGACCCGGCGATCAATGCTTCGGCTGATCCGGCAGCGCGGATCCCGGTGATCTACCGGCAGCCGAATATTCTTACAAGCAGGATCACGGCGACATTTGTTTACGACACGCGTCAGCCGGCGGCCAATGGCATTGATACGTTGCGGGGCAAGCAGCTGTCGGTCTCGCTCGGTCTGGCCGGTCTCGGCGGTGATGTGAGGACATATTCGCCCAATGTATCCTTTTCGGATTTTATACCGATCCGCAAAAAACGATCCAAATCACCCGAGGTGCTGGCGTTTCGCATCCTGGCGGCTACGACTGGATCCTATTCGATAACTGACAAGATCCGCAACGCAAATTCTATTGGATTTATTGGTGGAATTCCGGCGTATGAGCGTTTTTTCCTCGGCAGTGAAAACGATATTCGCGGATATGACTCACGCTCTATAGGCCCTGTCGCCCCATTTGACACATATATCACGAGCCGCAATGTTGCGCTTGCAACAAATGCGGCGGGCACGGCGAATACGACTACGGGTCTTGACAGCCGCACGACTGCCGAGATTTTGACAATTGGGCAATTGACCGGAGCAAGCGGGGCAAATCCTGCTTTGTTTAGCCGTAATTTCCGTTTTATCGGCGGTGATTCCGAGGTGCTCGCCAATGTCGAATACAGGATTCCGATTTTCGGGCCAGCTACTCTGGCCGTTTTCGGCGATGTCGGCTCGGTTTTCAATCTGCGCAAAACCGGCACGCAGGCGATAAACAGCGAATTTCTGCCCGACGATACGTTTCTCGGCGCGGGGCGTTTGAGTGCTCTGGGTCTGATCAATACGCCTGTTCTTGAAAGCAGCTTTGGCAGCGTTTTATACTATCGCGGCCGGGTATTGACCAAGACAGATTTTATTAACGAATTCTGTCGCGGCAACCGCTTTGGCTGCCCAACGAGTCTTTCGCCGCAGGTTCAGCAATTTTACTTGCGCGGAGACGCGCAGCAGAATTCGCTTTTGAAGGTCGACAATTCGGCATTTGGCAAGTTTAGTAACTACAAGGCAAGTGTCGGCATCGAGCTTCGCGTGCAGGTTCCGATCGTAAACGTGCCGTTCCGGATCTATTATTTTTACAATCCGAACGCAAAGCTCGGATTTACACAGGAATTGCCGGGGATATTTTTGCCGGGTAAACGCAGCGGCATTAAATTTACTGTCGGCCGCACGTTTTAGACCCCGGATAATTGACTTTGTTTTTTCTTTTAATTACTATTGCTTTTCTTTTTTTGAAACGGTAAGCAACAGTTTTCGCAAATTAGGTTTCAAAGTGATACATAGCTAAGAGAGGCGAAACGGCCTTTCCGCCATAATAAGGAGTTTTACAACATAATGAAAAGAATCAGTTTACTTGCCGTCGGCTTTATATTTACGGCTGTTTTTGCAGTTTCGGCATTTGCCCAGACCGGAGCTCAACCCGGGGCCGGCAAAATTGGATGGATCGATACCGCGGCATTTCAGGACGAAAAAGAGGGCATCAAGCGTTATATCACCGCGCTAAAGGCTCTTGATTCTGAAATGGCTACGTCTAGAAATGAATTGATCGGTATCCAGAATAAAGGGAAAACACTCAACGACGAATACGAAAACATGACCAAGAATCCGGCAGTTCCCGTTGGTCAGGCAGCCTTAGCGGCAAAACAGGACGAGATCCAAAAGCTGCAGCTGGATTTTGAATATAAGAAAAAGCAATTCGACTCAAAGGTACAAAAACGCAGCGCCGAAGTTCTCGGCCCGATCCAGTCGGATATTTTTAAGGCATTGCAGGAATGGGCAAAAACGAAGGGATATATTGCCATACTCGATTTGGCTGCTCTGGCAAATGACAATATAAATGCTATTGTCGCATTTGACCGTTCGGCAGATATTACAAAAGAATTTGTGACATTCTATAATCTCCGTCCGGCGCCCACGGCGACGACAGCCGTTCCGAAATAGACTTTAGGGCCTTGATAATAATAAGTGCGTCAGTGGCCGGCGAAATTGCATTTTGCCGGCTTTTGGCTTATATCTTGTGTATTCGGTGACAATTATGGCCACTCTTGATTCAATCCAAATTCAGGAAATACTGCCGCACCGGTTTCCTTTTTTGTTTGTTGACCGGATCATCGAGCTTGAGCCGCGCGTGCGGGCTGTCGGCATCAAACAGGTGACGATCAATGAGCCTTTCTTTGCCGGCCACTTTCCCGGGGCACCGGTTATGCCGGGGGTTTTGCAGATCGAGGCGCTGGCGCAGGTCGGTGCTATTTTGGCGCTTCGTGAATTTGAAGATCGGGAAAACAAGATCCCTTTCTTTACGGGAATCGACAACTGCAAGTTTCGACGGCCCGTTGTGCCCGGCGACACACTGCAACTGGAGGTTATTGCATTGCGTTTTGGCAGCAAAATGCAAAAAATGCGCGGCATCGCCACGGTTGACGGCAAGATAACCGCCGAGACCGAGATTTTGTGTGTTATCGCCGACCGTCCGAAGGAGTAATTTTATGGATGAGCCCATCAGACTAAACACACGAGATGCGATGATTATTCTCACGCTCATTGGGATCGGCATCGGCCTTGTGCTTGGTCTCGTCCCGTTAATTTATGGTCGTATAAAGGGCAAAGCAAAGCTCGGCGTTATCGGCTTTCTCACTTCGATCGCCGCTGGCGCGTTAGTGGGCGTTCTGCCGCTGTTTGTTATGATTACGTTCGTTTTTTTGATTTATCGAAATCCGGTATCTGCAACTCCGTCCACTTTGCCCTCTCATGAGGATAACAACGTCTCATAAACCTCGACAATGGCCTCATTTATCCACGAAACCGCAATAATCGGTCAAAATGCGCTAGTGGGCGACGATTGTCATATCGGCCCGTTTTGCACGGTCGGTGACGAGGTCGTTGTCGGAAACGGCGTCCGGATGGAATCGCATGTCTCGGTTAACGGCCGCACCTCGATCGGCGACGAAACCAGGATCGCCCCGTTTGTCTCAATTGGGCTCGCTCCGCAGTCTGTCAAATACGCCGGCGAACCGACCGCTGTCGAAATCGGGAAACGTAATGATATCCGCGAATTTGTGACCATCCATCGCGGCACCACGGGCGGCGGCGGGCTGACAAAGATCGGGGATGATAATCTACTGATGGTCCAGACACACGTCGCTCACGACTGCCTGCTCGGCAACGAGATCATTATGGCAAATGCGGCCACACTGGGCGGGCACGTCGAGATCGGCGACCGCTCAAGCGTCGGGGCTTTTGCCGGTGTTCATCAATTTTGCCGGATTGGTTACGAATCGTTTATCGGCGGCGGCTCGATCCTAGTAAAGGACGCCCTGCCGTTTGCCATATCTCAAGGCAATCACGCCAAATGCTTCGGCCTCAACAGCGTTGGGATGCGGCGGCGTGGCTATAACCGCGAGACGATCAAAAAGCTGGGTCATGCCTTTCACCTCTTGCTCGCCGCTAAACTGAATACCACCCAAGCCGTCGAAAAAATCCGCGAGGAAATCACCGACTGTAAGGAAGTTGATATGCTCGTTGAGTTTATCGAAGCGTCAAAGCGCGGCGTTA